>NZ_SRTD01000016.1:73667-106329 GCF_004792105.1 Mesorhizobium sp. M8A.F.Ca.ET.161.01.1.1
CACTTCGTATCGCGGCGTTGGCGGTTTAATCGGGCCTAGTTCATTACACACTTCAGAGTGCCTCCCAGACATTGAGACTGATTCAAGATGGAGTGGCCAATTTCGACGGGTCTCAGCATTCTATCTGCATGGTGGTGTTCCAGCCCACCTGCCTGTGCAATACCAGATGGAATACGCTCATTGGGGTGGCGCTGATTGCATGCCTTTCACTTAGCGAGCCAGCAGGCTGACAGGTGCTGTGGTCCAACTTCGATCGCCGGCGGCTCCTCAGCTTTGCAACGGTCGAAGGCAAGCGGGCAACGAGGATGGAAACGGCAGCCCTTCGGCACGCGCGCGGCACTTGGAACCTCGCCCTGCAGGGCCGGCAACTCGGCGCGACCTGCGTTGCCGCCAATCTGCGGTGTGGCGTTGCGCAAGGCGACGGTATACGGATGGCGAGGGTTGAATGTGATCTCGTCGGCGCTACCAATCTCGACCAATTTTCCAAGATACAAGACCGCAATCCGGTCGGCGATCAGCCAGGCAAGGGGCAAATCGTGGGTGATGAACAGCAGCGCCATGTTGTGCCTGTCGCGCAAGTCAACCAGGACCTGAAGAATCTGAGCGCGTATCGAGACATCGAGCATCGATACAGGTTCATCAGCAACGATGAGTTCCGGCCGGACGGCAAGCGCTCCTGCAATCACGACGCGCTGGCGCTGCCCGCCGGATAGCTCGTGCGGGAAGCGGGCGAAGAAATCGCCGGGAGGATTGAGCCCAGCGGCCGCAAGCGCTTCACTCACCCGGTCGGCGAGTTGAGTGGCGTTACCGACCAGCCGCAGGGACTGCAACGGCTCCGCCACGATGTCGAACACGGTGTGTCGCGGATTGAGGGCCTGATAAGCGTCCTGGAAGATCATTTGCACGCGACGCCGGTACGGACGTAGAGCCGAGAAGCCCTCTACCGACCTCATGTCGCGGCCTTCGAACAGCATTCTGCCGCCAGTCGGCTTGGCAAGCTTGGTGATGACGCGGCCCACAGTGGTCTTGCCGCTTCCCGATTCGCCGACCAGGGCGACGATCTCGCCCCGCCCGACGTTGAGGTCGATCCCGTCTACCGCGCGCATGGCGCCGACAGATCGGCCCAGGACACGGTCGAACAGACCGCCCTGGATAGGAAAATGAACTTGCAGGCTCTCGAGACGCAGGATGCCGGCAGTGTCAGGCATGAACAGCGACCTTGTCTTCTTGCGTCAAGGACCGGTGAAGGTGACAGGCGACACGTCCCCGCCCGAACTTATTGAGGCTGGGGACTTCGGTCGCGCACCCCCCCATGACCGACGGGCAACGCGGATGGAAAGCGCAGCCCGAGGGTCGATTCACCAAGTTGGGAGGATCACCCGGTATTGGCCGGATCATCTTTTTGCCGCTCGCTGGGTTCGGGATCGATTCGATCAGCAGTCGGGTGTAGGGATGTTTGGGCTGGGCGAAAATCTCGGCGACAGTGCCATCCTCGACGATGCGGCCCGCGTACATGATCATTACGCGATCACAACACTTAGCCACCACAGAAAGGTCGTGGGTGATCAAAATCAGGGCGAGGCTCAACTGCGATCGCAAGTCGCCTAGCAGGTTAAGGATCTGAGCCTGAGTGATGACGTCGAGCGCTGTGGTGGGCTCGTCACCAATGATAATCGAAGGTCGACACGCGAGCGCCATGGCAATCATCACCCTTTGTCGCATTCCGCCCGACAACTCGTGAGGGTAGGCGGAACCACGATCCGCCGGGATGCCGACCAGTTGAAGCAACTCACTTCCCCGCTTGGTCGCCTCGCCCCGCGACATGCCGAGCTTCAGCATGCATGGCTCGGCGATCTGCTTGATAATGCGGTGAACAGGATTAAGTGCGTTCATCGCGCCCTGGAAGACAACGGACGTTTCGCTCCAGCGATGTGGCCGCATCGCCGCATCATCGTCGATCGGCAGTCGGTTGCCACGATAGCGCACTTGGCCGCCGCTGACCCGCGCGTTGGGTGATAGTAGACCAGCGATCGCCATCGCGGTCGTGGTCTTGCCACTGCCCGATTCTCCGACGAGGCCCACGGCCTCTCCGGCTCGGAGCGCGAAGCTTACGCCGTCGATTGCTCGCAATGAAACGCCCTTGAGCCCATAATCGACAGAGAGCCGGTCTATTTCCAGAAGCGGTGTTTTGTCCTGGGAGGAGCTGGTCATGGGATCACCCTCCGCCGTGGATTGAACGTGTCGTCAAGGGCACTGCCAATCAGGACGAAGCTAAGCGAAACCGTGAGTACGCACAGTCCTGGGGCGCCGAGGTACCACCAGGCTCCAGCACTGGCCGCGCCGGCGCGCTGAGCGAGCGAAAGCAAAGTGCCCCATGAAGGCTGCAACGGGTCCCCGAGTCCAAGGAATGAGAGCGATGTCTCGACATAGATTGCGCTGGCGACCACCAGCGCACCATTGGCTGCGATTTGCGGCACGAGATTGGGGAGGATGTGCCGCACCATGATGCCGAAATTACTGCTACCCGCAACGCGCGCACGATCAATGAATGGTCGCTCCTTAAGCGACAGTGTCTGACTCCGGACGATACGTGCAACAAAGGACCAGCTTGTCATGCCTATAACGACAATGATCACGAAAAGAGAAGGACGGAAGCCCAGGATTTCTCCACCGCGCCCCATCACCTCGAGAACCACGGGTGTAATGACCAGCGCCAGCACGAAGGACGGCATGACAAAAAAGAAGTCTGTCAAGCGCATCAGCCAGACGTCGACCCTGCCACCATAGTAGCCAGCGGTCGTACCGATTGTAGTCCCAACGACGAGGCTGATCACAGTCGCGAGTAGCGCAATCGTAAGCGAGATCCGGGCACCATGGAGGACCAGATTGAGCACGTCCCGCCCGATTTCGTCCGTGCCGAGCAGATGCTCGCCTGATGGGGGTGCGAGGAAATCGCCAGTTGCATTGATCGCAGTCTGGAGCGGTCCCGCCAGAATATTGGGGACCGCTCCCACAACAAGAAAGAATACCAGACATACGAGGCCCACCTGAGCACCGCCATAGCTGAGAAATTGACGCAGAAAGCCTTTTATTGCGCGCGCCCGGCCTCGCGGGCAATATCGAACAATATTGTCGCTCATTGTCGGACCCTCGGATCTAGAAGGCTGTAGGCAAGATCGGCTACGAGGTTTGCGAGAACAATTGAAACGCCAAGCAACAGGAATATGCCTTGAAGGACTGGGTAGTCCCGTGCGTTGAGTGCTTCCACCGTCAGCCCGCCGATACCCGGCCAGGCGAAAACGGCTTCGACAGTGATGGCCCCGGCGACCACATAGCCAATATTGAGGGTGATCAAGGTCACGACCGGTAGCATTGCATTGCGAAATGCATGACGCATCAGCATTTGACCGTTGGTCAGCCCTTTCGCCCGTGCGGTTACCATGTAATCCTCGGTGAGTACGTCACTCATTGCGGCACGAGCGACGACGACGTACTGGCCGATTAGCCCAAGCGCCACCGCAGTGGCGGGAAGCGTGAGATGTCGCAGGTAGTCGAGGAACGAACCAAGAGAGCCCGTGATCAGGCCGGGCGAGTATGCACCATAGCCCGGGAGCCAACCCAATGCCGTGCTGAAGATTACCACCAGGATCATGCCGAGCCAGAAAGCCGGCGTAGAATAGAGCGCCAGAGAGGCTCCGGTTGCGATACGGTCGCCGGCTCCTCCCCGGCGCCAGCCTGCGTAGATCCCAAGCATCACCCCAATAACGATTGCCATTATCTGAGCAACCCCGACTAGGACTATGGTGTCCGGCAGGCGTTCCGCTATCAGGTCTGCGACATGCCTGCCCCTGAACTTGAAGCTGTAGCCGAAATCGCCGCGGAGTGTTGCCGACAGGTAGTCGACCGCCTGGTCCGGGAACAGCGGCCGGTCAAGGCCCCAACGTTGGTTCTGCGCCTCAATCTGCTCGGCGGTGACGCTGACGCGCGCCCCGCCAAGCAAAAGAGATGCAGGGTCACCTGGAATAACTCGGAATAGGATGAAGTTCAGGACTGCCACCATCAGGAGGGTTATAGAGGCCCTGACGATGATGCGCAGGATGTGACGGCTCCCTCCCCCTCCGTTCACGGCGCGGGCACCGGCTTCAAGCGATCGAATGGGAAGTAGCTGTCCATCGACATGATGCCTTGCTTTCCCCAACCCTCGAAGCAATCCCTCCGGTGGGCTTCGAGCAGGGTGGGGTAACATAGTACGATGTAAGGCGCTTCAGTATAAATTAGTCGCGCTGCCTGGTCGACCAGCTTTTGGTTTTTCTTGAGGTCAACGGTGACCTGCACCTCCGCGAACAGTTTGTCGAACTCCGCATTCGTCCAGTACGCCTTGTTCTTGATGCCGATGGAATTGCTGCTGCCGAAGATGAGCAGGTCTTTAGGTGTTGGGCCTTGCCAGGTATCGGAAATGAGCAGATCCCACCCTCCGCCGCCTTTCGCCGGAGCTGCGGCGCGGGCGCTCAGCGCACCGGAGTCGAGCCGAGTCACCGATACAGGGATACCGATTTGCTCCAACCAGCCAGCGATAAACTGCACTGCCGCGACCGGCATCTCTATATTTGCTGAAGGTCCAGACACCAGCTCTAGCTGGAAACTCTTCCCGTCCTTGTCCTCCCGAATGCCATCGCCGTTCGTGTCCCGGTACCCTGCGGCGTCAAGCCGGCGGTTGGCTTCGGCGAGATCGAAGTGGCGCCTGATGTCGTTCAGATCTGAATAGTAATCGGCCGCCACCGGCATTGCGAGTCCGACACCAGGGTCGGCGTGTCCGCGCATGGCTCGATCGACGATGGCCTTCTGATCGATCGCGTAGCCGAGCGCATCGCGAAACGCCGGATCCTGCAGAGCCTTGGTGCTACCTGCGCCATCTCCCGAAGCGGTGTTGAAGGCGAGATAGGTTTTCTGAGCTATGCGGGATTCACCGACTACAATGTCGGGATCCTTCGAGAGATCAGCCCACTGGGCGGACGTCAGGTAGTTGCCATAATCGAGTTCCCCGCTCTTAAGACCTTGCGCAATCGGATCGGCGGCATCGAAGGACCGCAGGATCACCCCCGCGATTTGGGGCTTCCCCGTACGGAAATAGGGGTTCGGCGTCAGGCGTGTAAACTGGCCCTGGTGAAACTCCGAAACGATCATAGGTCCCGTACCCACCAAAGGCGGATCGTTGCGGAAGGTTACGCGTGCGTCAGCATAGCTGATGTCCTTCCAAATGTGCTCGGGAACGATCATTATGATATTGTCTATTGGCCAGGTCGCGGGGAACTTGGTCACGATCTGCAAAGTCTCGTCGTCGAACGCTTTGATGGACTCGACGTTCTCAAGACCGCTGGTGCTGTTCCACCCGACGTTTAGCTCGTCGGGCTTGCCTATGGAATCGTGCAAATAACTATAAGTGAACGCCGCGTCCCTAGCGGTAGCAGGCTGGCCGTCCGACCACTTCATGCCGGGCCAGATCTTGAAGGTCCAAGTGAGGTTGTCGTCGGCGACGGACCAAGATTGGGCAAAGCCCTTTCGATCGTCGTATCGCTGGGCGTCTATGCAGACCAAGAAATCATAGCAAATAGCCAAGGGCCAAAAGGAGCCCCAAGTGGCGAAGGGGTTCATCGAATCAGGGCCTCCACCCAGTCCGCCGATTCGCAGGATGCGATCGTCGCACGACGAGGCGAACGCCCTCGAGTTAATCCCCCAAGGGGTCGCCGAAATCGCCAGCATTGCCTTCATAAGCGCACGACGATTATATGAGTATTGGCTCATTTTATCCTCCCTGTTTGCCGGCTTTATCATCACTTCATGTTCACACGACCACGATGATCTACGGCCTCAACCCGGAACATCTGGCTTCCTTTTGACGGAAGCTCCACAGTCCCCTCATTCCAGATAAGTAGCAGTGCCCAGGGGGGTGGTTCCTGCAAATTGGCCGCTGTGCCTGCATGAATCCGGCGTTTTTCTCGATTCTGGGCACAGCTAGCCAGAATTAAAGTCGATTGGCCGGTTCCAGCTCCTGGCGGCGCCCACGGACAATTCGCATATAGCAAACGAGGCAGTCATTCAGGTTCTGTTCGCGACCTCGGGTTGGAGGGTCCCGTCGAGCCGCAAACGCCTTTATCACGGATGTGTGATGTCGGAATGTCGATGCCGAAATTCCAGAGGATATCCTCTTCCGGCACACGACGGTCTAAGAGGCGTTCGACAAGCTGCGCGCCGCGCAACAACACGGAGCTTGAGCCGCCCGTTGAAAAACGATGTAAACGCTGATGGATCTCCAGCCTGATGCGTGGCCGCCAGCTCGTCGACCGTGAACTATCCGCAAGCCATTGATCTGGCCTTTTGATTGAGGCGGATAGCGTCTTTTGAATTGCAGGATTAGCGGTATTTGGACGCTGTTTTCCTGCAATTCGGTTTTGCGATTCCCTTGTGCTGCGGAGCGTGATTCACTCGGTTCGGCGGCGGCGAATCGAGGGGACGGCGAATGTCCAAGCCACGCGAGACGGGAGAGCAGGACCTGTTCCGCTCCAGGCTCGATCAGATCATCAACATGAAGCAGGCGATCGACCGGCCGGTGCTGGAGGAGCGTTTCGGCGCCGTCTATTCGGACGGCCCCGGCATGCCGCCGCTGCCGACCCGGCTGATGGCGGGGCTGGCGATCCTCAAGCACACCTTCAACCTGTCGGATGAGGTGCTGTGCGAGCGCTGGGTGGAGAACCCTTACTTCCAGTATCTCACCGGCGAGACGTTCTTTTGCCATACGCTGCCGTTCGACCTCTCGTCGATGACGCGCTGGCGCAGCCGCATGGGCGAGGAGCGGATCGTGGCGCTGTTGCAGGAGAGCCTCAGCCTTGCGGTCAAGACCGGGGCGATGAAGCCGGCCGACACGCGCCAGGTGATCGTCGACACAACCGTGCAGCCGAAGAACGTCATGTTCCCGACCGACGCCAAGCTCATCAACCGGGCGCGCGAACGGCTGGTGCGGCTGGCCAAGAGGGAAGGAGCTCCATTTGCGCCAGAGCTATCAGCTGGCGCTGATCAGCCACCAGCGCTATGCCCACGCCAAGCAGTTCAAGCGGGCCAACAAGGCGCTGCGCAGGCTCAAGACCTATCTCGGCCGGACCATTCGCGACATTTCTCGCCAGATCGCCGGCGATGCGGGGCTGGACGCGCTCTTCAAATGGCCGTTCTACCAGGCCGCCACCGTTCTCTAGCAACGCCAGCGCCAGCGCGGCCGCAAGATCTACAGCCTGCACGCGCACGAGGTGGAATGCATTGGCAAGGGCAAGGCGCATATGCCCTACGAGTTCGGTGTGAAGGTGTCGGTGGCCACCACGCTGAAGCGCTCCAAGGGCGGCCAGTTCGCCCTGCATGCAAAAGCGCTGCCCGGCAATCCCTATGACGGCCACACGCTGGCAAGCGTCATATCGGCCACATCAAGAACGAACACCGCATGGGCCGCAACTACCTCGCCGGCCAGCAGGGCGACGCCCTCAACGCCGTCCTGGCCGCCGCCGGATACAACTTCTCCCTCCTGCTCAGGTGGCTGAAGTGATTTTTGTGGCCCTTGATCGCCCTGCTTCAACTCCGGCCGAAGTCGGTCGCCGCTTAGCGTCTGGATCACGGTCGACCAGCACGAGTTCCAAAAATCCAACCTGCATCTCAGGCACCGCGTCCTGACCTCGGAAATCGAGGATCCAGTCTCGACAGAGTATTCGACAAGATGCGGACGTGTGTTACAATAACGAGCCGCAACTCATACCAGACATGAGCTCATATTTTGGGATAGTGGCCTCCAAGCGGTCAAGCCACGGACGCGAATGTCATCCGATAAAGGGTCGCGGCGTCATAGATGGGCAGTCCTGTCCTACGACGGATTGCTGACGTCACCATCGGGAACAATGTACATTCAAATAGGAGGGCGGCAATCCCCGGATGTGCGGCGCCAAGTCGCGCGACACAGGCTGCAACCTCCGACTCCATTTCAACAACACCAGCCGGCCACGCGTCACCTTCAATGCCGCCGATGACTACTCTTGCCTCTGCGGATGAATCTATGCCCAGCAGCTCTTTGCCGCAGTGTCTTGAGTCTGCGGCCACAACGGCGAGCTTTGCGTCAGCTGGAAGCTGCCGGAGTAGCGTGGGCGCCAGTAGCAGGCTCGACATGGCCACCGGGACTTCGACAGACGCGGCCACTGCAGCCTGGTACCGGATACTGAACCCGCAGTCCCCGGTTATCGCGACTGCTCCGCGCTCGACCAACCGCCTGGCAGCTGCAATGTAGGCCGGCTCGAGAGAAGCATCACCGGGAATGACCCTCTCCTCCAAAGCCCCGGCCGCGGTCTCTATTATAATTGGGAAGTCGAAAGTTGCCGGGTTGAAGACCGACTCCGGTTGCGGTGGCGGAAATTCACGAGGCGGAAGTCCGATCTCCAGCCCAATAATTCCGAGGGCCCTTTGTTGAGTTGTCACGGAAGCATCCTTCTTCTGGAAGCAGCTAAGATGGTGATTTCGGCAGCAAATGCCCATCACCTGCGCGATACAGGTTCTCTCTGAATGCACGAATTTAACAGCGTCGAAACGGCTGTTTCAGAGAAACATGCCTTTCCAGGCGCAGTAAGTCGGCATTGTTTTGGTGCATTCGCATGAAAGCCGTAAAAACTGGGAAACCGCAGAACGCTTGTGCGACCCTCCCCGGGCCTGTAGGATACCGGGTTTGCGTCCGCCGTCAGACAATCGTGTTAGGGCACTTTCCAGAGCCCAGATGCCCTGAATGGCAGATTGAACGCACATCAGATCTTCAAGCTCGCAACTGCCGAACGGGCAGCGCTATTTACCTAACTCGACCAATCTGGGGCTTGGACCGGACGATCCTAGTTATGCAGTCCTGAATGAACTGGGGCAGTAACCTCGACATCAACCCGGCCCTGAAAAACCGCGCGTAGGTTCGTCGCAGGGCAGCCTGCTCCGAACGGACCAGTTCCTGCCCGGAAGCCACCCACGGGATAACTCAACTAGCGGCACAACCCGCAACTCACCTCGTCTCCAGCACCGCATTGAGAAACTGCTGCGTTCGCTCGTTTTGCGGATTGCCTAAAAGCTGGCTGGGCGGGCCTTGCTCGACAATCTTACCGCCAGAAAAGAAGCACACGCGATCGGAGAACTCCTTGGCAAAGCCCATCTGGTGCGTGACCATCAGCATTGTGAGGTCATGTTCGGCGCTGAGCTTGCGGATGACGTTGAGCACCTCTCCAACCAGTTCCGGGTCAAGCGCTGATGTCACCTCGTCAAACAGCATCACCTTGGGCCGCATGGCCAACGCCCGAGCGATCGCCACGCGTTGCTTCTGGCCCCCGGAAAGCTGGATCGGGAAATGGTTCTTCTTGTCGCCGAGGCCCACCAAGTCGAGCAGCTCTGCCGCTCGGGCCTCCGCCTCCTTCTTCGAGAGCCCAAGGACGGAGATCGGCGCCTCCATGCAGTTCTGCAGAGCAGTCATATGCGGGAACAGGTTAAAGTGCTGGAACACCATACCGATCTTGGCACGCACGCGACGGAGATGACGCTCGCTCGCCGGCACTATTTGGCCGTTCTTCTGCGTATGCGTCAACGGTTCACCGTCGACCCATATCACCCCCCCGTTGATGTGCTCAAGCGTCATCAGCATGCGCAGAACGGTGGTCTTGCCCGAGCCGGACGGACCAATGATGGACACCTTCTCGTTGCGTGCGATCTCGAGATTGAGTTCGTCCAGCACCGTCAACGCGCCGTAGCGCTTTGTGACGTTCTCGAAGCGAACTATGGGTTCGTTCATGACTTTTTCGCTGCGCCTGATATCGAGGTCAAGCTCGTCCCGCCTGGCTGATGCCCTAGGGCGCTTCGTGAGATCGTCCTCGAAGCGAAGCACAAATTCGCTCATAGTATAAGGCCTCCCTATTGCAGATGGTAGCGGCGGTTGAGCCAGACGCGGACCGACTGCACGATAGCGGAAGCAACCAAGCTGAACACGTAGTAGAAGAAGCC
Source organism: Mesorhizobium sp. M8A.F.Ca.ET.161.01.1.1 (assembly GCF_004792105.1). Lineage (NCBI taxonomy): Bacteria > Pseudomonadati > Pseudomonadota > Alphaproteobacteria > Hyphomicrobiales > Phyllobacteriaceae > Mesorhizobium > Mesorhizobium sp. M8A.F.Ca.ET.161.01.1.1. The sequence continues at coordinate 83,721 of NZ_SRTD01000016.1, forward strand.
GCACATAGTGATCGCTTCTATGTATCGATAGTTATTGCCCCCGAAATTTTTCGCCTGCTGCAGCATCTCGAAGATCGAGATTGCCGCCAGGACCGGCGTGTCCTTGAACATGCCGATGAAGTAATTGCCCAGAGCTGGCACCATGGGCGGGATCGCCTGCGGCAGAATGATTGTTCGCCAGGTCCGCGTTCGCGAAAGGTTTAGTGCCGTACAGGCCTCCCACTGGCCGCCATCCACATTCTCGATGCCGCCGCGGAAGACTTCGGAACAATAGGCTGCATAGTGGATCCCCAGCACGCCAACTCCCGCCGTCCAGGCAGGAATGAAGATTCCGATCTGCGGACCAACGAAATAGACAAAGAACAACTGCAGCAGCAAGGGCGTTGAACGGATAAACTCCACGATCTCCGCCATGGTGGTCGAGACGTAGCGGTTTGGCGACTGGCGAATCATCGCGAAGACAAGACCCAATATCAGCGCGATCGCAAACCCGAGCAGCGTAGCCTCAATGGTGACGATCGCTCCCTGATAGAGATATGGGAAAGCCTCCCATACGTAAGACCAATCCCAGATCTTCAAGCCACCTGCTCCCGAACGAAACCGCGCGAGACGCGGCGTTCGAGCCAGCGCACGAAAGGAGTGATGAGGGCGCGCGCGATGATGTAATAACCGAATAGTGCAACCGCAAAGAACAGCATATAATCGCCAGTTGCGTCGGCCGCCTGCTTGGCGGCGCTAGTAAATTCGGGAATGGTGATGAAGAAGACGAGCGAGCTACCCTTAAGCACATCGATGAGCATGTTACCCCAGGTCGGCAGCATGGCGCGCATTGCCTGTGGGAGGATAATACGCCGCATCATGGTGAGCCGCGAAAAATTGAGCGCTGTAGATGCCTCATACTGGCCCCTATCAACGGCCTGAATGGCGGCGCGGACATACTCGGCTGCGTAGCCAGAGGCATTCATTCCGATCCCCAAAATTCCGACAGTCCACGGCGACAGGAAAATACCGAAAATCGGCAATACAAAGAACCACCAGTAGAGCTGAACCAGCATGGACGTCCCGCGGAAGAATTCGATGTAGGCGATACTGAACCAGCGCAACTGCCGACGGGGAGAGACTCGGGTCAGGCCCACGAAAAGCCCAAGGACGATCGCTACGACGCAGGCGCCAAGAGTGACGATGACCGTAGTCATGACGCCCTTGGTGAGCACGGCAAAGATAAAGCTGAGATCGACCTTACTCATATGCCCTCCCCACTGACCGCCTACCGGCCAAGGGCCGGGGAGCGGTCAGACGCATAGCTTCAGCCCTTGCAAAGATCAGCGGTCTTGCTGCCATCCGGGAGATCGCGTTTGGTGTAACCATATTTGCCGACCGCGGCCATCATTTCGTCAGAGCCAATATAGTCTTTCAACACAGCATTGAACGCGTCTACCGCAGCCTGTTCGCTGAGCGGGAAGGCTATGGCGGGATGTTCATTCGGTCCCGGCGGGGTATACGGGTCAGCCACCTCAATGCTGGGATCCTGCTCGGCAAGAGTCGTCGCGTTCAGACTATAGAGCGAGCCGGCAGCGGCGCGGCCGGCCTTTACAGCCTGTACGACCTCGGGCGGTCCGGCGACCTGCATAACCTTGTCGTCAGGGAAACCTAATTTCTTCGCCTGCTCGACTGCGGTGGTACCCGTCATGATGGCCAGGGTAAGCCCCTTCTTCTGAGCGTCATGGAGGGAATGCAGCGCTTCCGGATTGCCCTTCGGCACGATCATCGAATCATTGCTCGATGCGATCGGTTCGCTGAACAGGACGTTGCGGCACCGCTCCGGCTTAATCCACATGCCGCCCGTGATGATGTCAAAGCGACCAGCCTGGAGGCCCGGGACAAGGGAACCCCAATCGGTTACGACCGGCTCGATTTTGGTCGTTCCCATCTTTCTCAGAACGTCCAGTGTCATCACATTGACCAGGCCAAGCGGCTCGTTGTTCGCACCAGGATAGGCACTGGGAGGCTCATTGGTGAAGCCAAGACGGATCGTTTCTCCGTTCTTAATCTTATCGAGCAGCGACTCCGCCGAGGCCGAACCGGCAAAGGACGAGATTGTCATCGCCGCCAGGCCGAGCGCGGCAATCCTCTTCAAGATTGCAGCCTTAAAGCATTCGTCGAGTTTCCACTTGACCACTGGTTAGTCCTCCGTTTTCGCATCGCCGATGGTCTCCCGATATGCCTCGGGAAAAGACCATTGCATCATTTGTTGAGCTTGTAGTCCGGCGGTTCCCATCATCGTGTGAGCTGCAGGGTCCCCACTTAGGTATAGATTCCTCCAGTCGATCCTTTGCTACGCCACTTGTGCATGCTTCGTGAGCGTAGCAGCGCAGCTGTGGTGCTTTGTGCGAGAAATGCAAGTTATTCGCAGAAATTCGGTGATTTTTGGGTGCATACGCACATTTCCGTCATCCCCGTGGTTCGTTGGAAGTGAACAATCGCGAGCTGTGGTATGGCCAACTGAGGCACACCACGTCTTGCATGACTCCTGCCCTGCCCGGTTGGATGGGCGCCACCGCCTGGGCTATGCCCTTGTTGCCATGGCAGGGCACAAGTTCGTCGTATGCGACACGCCGCTGAGAGATTCGCCTCGGAGACGCTGGCCCGAGCATTGTTCCCGTCACAGTTGATCATTCGTGCCATTGACGGATGAGTCTGTTCACGGCTTCGCTCCGGATCAACCTGGACGGAATCGCCGGCATTATTGAGCAGATGGAAATCTGAATTCCTGATCAGCTTCGCCAGGTTGATCCCTTGCTCCGGCGTCGCGGTAGGGTCGTTCTTGGACCAGATGATCAACGTCTGGGCCTGAAGCTGATCAAGGTAGGGGAAGATATACTTCTGCTGCAGCAGTGGATAACGATGCAGGTTTGTCTCGTCTTCCGGCAATCTCTGCCAGATCTCCCATTGTCCCCGAGCCGCGGCCCGCCGATAGGCTTCTCGCTCGGCGCATTCCACATCCTGCCCGTGGGCGCGGCAGCTTTTCCGCCGTGCGGTGATGTATTCCTCTTCGCTCGGCATCGGGCCGGAACAGCCGTAAGCCTGCCGGCAGGCCTCCAGCCAAGCTTCGTCACGGTCATCTCCGAACGCCGGCGACACGGAGTTAGCGGTCAGCAGGACAAGCTTAGAAACAAGATCGGGACGCACGATCGCGACCCGCGCGTCGACGAATGATCCTTCTGAATGGCCGACTAGCGTGATCTGCTTCAAACCCAGTTGTTGGAGGAAGCTAATTACATGATTCACACGACCGAGCCGGTTAATGTATTTGCAGTCAGCAGGATAATCCGTTCCCCCAAAATGGAGTTGATCAATCGCTACTACCGTAAATTGATCGGATAGCCCGTTCAGCTGCCGAACAAAGGAACTCTTAGCCTCTGCACGGAAGCCCGCCCCGTGCAGGAAAACAATCGGCCTACCAGCTCCGTTCTCGCAGTACGATGTCTCGACACCATCAACCGATACGCGATGCTTGGTGATCATCGGTTCCTCGGCAAAAGGAGGGGCATCAGGTCGGCATTGCGACATGCGAGATGGACTGCCATTGCTCACTCCTGAGCGTAGCAGCCTCACATGCCACGTTGCCGAACTATCTCGTCTGAATACCGGAAATCGGCACCCCGGAGCCTCGCGTCTTGTCACTTTGCTCTGTCGTCGCCCAGCCACTGCGGCCGGGAGCCTTTTAGGTGCATGGGTGGCATTCCCCGCAAGATTTCAACCCTTGCACAGGTCGCCGGTCTTGGTGCCGTCCGGCAGATTGATTTTGGTGTAGCCGTATTTTGACCGACTGCATCATTTGGTCGGAGCCGATATAAGTATTCAATACCTCGTTGAAGGCATCGACCGCCTGCTGATTGGGCAGGAAGGCGAGACTTGGGTAGCCGGCCTTCCCAGCCGGCGGGGTGAACGGATCTGCCATTTCAACGCTGTCGTCCTTGTCAGCGAGCTCCTTACCGTGAAGTAGTTTAGCGACCCCGCCGCCGCGCGGCCGACCTTCACTGCCTGCAAGAATTCGGCCTGGCCGGCGACCTGCATGACACGATCCTCCGGAATGCCCGCGTCTTTGGCGGTCGTGACCGTGTCGGAACCGGCGGTGGTGACCAGCGTTAGGCCCTTATCACGAATATCGTCAAAGGAGTGCAGGTCTTTTGGGATTGCCATTCGGCATGAGCAGGGCTTCGGTGAACTTAGCAAGCGGCTCGGTGAACACCACATTGCGGCAGCGCTCCGGCAGAATGTACATGCCGCCTGGCCTAGCTCCGTCTGCCGTCTCTCAAGGTTGTGTCGGCCAATTTCTCAGCCACCATAATCGTCGGAATGTTTGTGTTCGCCCGAGGGCAAAATGGCATGACGGAAGCGTCGGCGATCCTCAAACCCAAAATACCATGAACGCGTCCCGACGGATCGGTCACAGCGCCAGGATCCGCGGCTGCCCCCATCCTGCAGGTCGACGTCGGATGCCAACTTGGGATGACGTTCTGGCGAATATACCGATCCAGATGTTTCTCGTCGTTGACGAGATCGGAAATGCTATCCCCATCCGTTATGACGCGCCTAATCAGCCCACGGCGCAGCCGCGGCGACGCGTCCATGAGCAGCGCCAGAAATGACGTGAGTGCATAGTTTGTGCTTGTGACCTTGCTCACCAGCTTCGCTCGCGCATTCAACGCTGACGGAAACGGGTCCAGCGCCACAGAGGACAGCGAATCTTGCTGCAGCAGGCGGACTATGAAGCGAAAGCCCTGCTTGAGGCGCTCGGCGTCCCGCTTGTCGCTCAACCAGTTGAAATCGACCTCCGGCTCTATTTTATGCGAACTACCCTTGAGCGCCACAGTTCCCGTCGAGTAGCTGCGATTGACCCACACGGCGAGAGTGCCGAGGCGCCTCCCCAGCGGGTGCCAGGATGATTTGGCAACAGTCGATATTGCCATATCGGTCGACGGGCAGCCTTCGTAACCCGACGAGTAGCGGGCGTGCATCTGAATATATTCGCTCACGCCGGGTGACAAGCGATCGGCCGGCTTCAAATAGGCCGAAACGCAAATCGTGGGGTGTTCCTGAAGATTCTGGCCCACACCTTTCAAATCTGCAACGATAGGGATTCCGAATTGTACTAATTCCTTCGCGGGGCCGATCCCGGAGCGCATCAATATGGCGGGTGAATGGAGTGCTCCTGCGCACAGGATAACGCAAGAAGCGCTATACGATTGCACGCCCGATTTGTTCTCCGTCTCGACCCCCGTTACCGTTGTTCCCAAAAAGGTCAGCCGCGCAACTGTCGTTTCGGATAAAATCGTTAGATTGCGGCGAGAGCGGACGGTTTCGGGTAAGTACGCCATCGCGGAGGAGACCCGATGACCATTGCGGTTGGTCAATGGGACAACTGAATAGCCATCACCGAATGCACCATTGAAGTCTGGCCTGAAATGAAGCCCCAAAGCATCGTAAGCATCGGAGATTGCCCGGATGAAGCCCGACCAGTCTGATTGGCGCACACGTTTGATTGGCAAGGGGCCGTTCGTGCCATGAAATTCCCCGCCGAAATCCAAATCGCATTCTAGACGACGGAAGTAGGGCAGCACGTCTTCCCAACCCCAGCCCGTTGCACCGCTTGAGGCCCACTCATCGTAATCTCCGGGCCCGCCGCGGTTGGCGACTTGGGCATTGATGCTGGAGCCGCCACCCATGACGCGCGCCTGTTCGTAATGGACAGGCTTGCGGCCACCTCGCACCGTTGTCGCGTGGAGTGACTGCCATCGATAACCGGGATTAAGGTAAGCACGCGTTGGGTCGCCATCCTGGATGTCGTCAGGAATGGCATTCGGCGGCGTATCAGGGCCAGCTTCAATGAGCAGCACGCGAGCGCCATAGGCGGAGAGCCTGCTCGCCATCACGCATCCAGAGGAGCCACCACCCACGACGATATAATCGAAAACCACGCAAACTCGCAAATGTCTGAGTCGGGCAAAAATCTAGCAGACGGCGAGCAAGCAAAAACGCGCAATTATCTTGCAGGACGCAGGAAATCAGCGCATTCTTAAGAGATTCGCATTATGGCGGCCTCCCAACGGGGCGGAACGTTTAAACATGACCTTGCCAGCAGTCCATCAGGGCTGAAGGCGATGCCGGAGCGTCGTGACTTAAGTGGACAAAGCGCATCGCGACTGAAGGGGACAAACCTATCGCGAGATACATCAGAATGCAGCCCGGTAGGTCCAGAAGTGCTTTTGCAGCATCGCGCTGACGAGGCCGTTGTAAGGAGCAGAATGATGCTTCGCCTTGCGCTCCATCGCCGCTTTAGCGGTACGAAAACTCCCGTCCCAATCATGGCCGGCGGGCAAGGCGGCTGACCCTTGCGCCAGTCATCGGTGAATCGGATCAACCAGTTGTTGAATGCGCGTAAGATTGCGCGTTCTATACATCGATTGGCACCGCCAAGGTTACCTTCGTGCGATCCATCACAATCATCGTGCTGTAATTTCTAACAGCCGGGCTATCAAAGAAGAAACGCCTCGAGAATGCGTCGTACTCTGCCAAGTCACGCACGGAGAGAAGGAGAACGAAATCGGCGTTACCGGTGACCGCATACGCGCTCATTACTTCAGGCGCCTTCTGTAGAGACTGCTTGAAGCGATCGATGACGTCGGAACGATAGCGCTCAATGTCGACCAAGACCAGCATCATCAGGGACCTGCCCACCGCCTCAGGCGACACGATTGCAACATCAGCCTCAATTACGCCAATTTGTCGCAACTGCTTCAATCGCCGCTGACAGGCCGTGGGCGATATACCGGCCAGTTGGCCCAATTCTTCCGTTGTTTGGCGATTGTTGCGCTGAACAGCGCTTAAGATTTTCAGATCTATCCGATCCAATTCCATGGTCATTCTCCGGAATAGCTGCAATTTGCGCAGAAAAACTGCGATATGCACTCGACTGTAGCCTCAACCCCGCGCAGACGGAAGCCCAAACGATCAGGCCAGGCATGGGACCAAAGTCGGCTATCGTCCTCGACGTCAGTTATAGCCATTGGCCGAAGAGTGCTGTCCACCATCGCCCAACTGACAATGGCAGCCGACGGTCAAAAGCCGAGGCCTTGCGCCCAGTTCGGCCGAGGAAACGTCTCGGAACTTAAACGCTAAGCCGACTGGACGATGATGATAGGGGGGACCTCTATTTCCGCGCTTCGGCTTCCATTCGTTGGCTCACGCTGCCAAGAGTCTCATCTGTGTATAGGGAATCGAGCGCTAGGTTCGCCTGCCCCGGTTGCTGCATCAAATGCAGCCGTCTTGAGGTGGTTGGGAAAAATCGTCACCGCAGCCACACAAACCGCCGGCCTTATGCAACCTGCCGGCAATTTCGCATAATTACTGCATCCCGCCGCTCAGAATTTGCGCAAGGCGCCCAATGTAGCGCGCTATTGTCTCACAACGGCACCTACACGCCACTTCATAAAGCAGAAGAGGCCTGGCTTTGCAGGCTTCAGATTGAGGAGTTCGCCTATGAGCAAGCAATTCGCACCTGAAATGGATGCAGGTCTCGCGGTTTTCAATCGCCTGGAGTCTGAGGTGCGCAGCTACGTCCGCGCCTTCCCCGCCCTATTCGATCGCGGAGTCGGGACCACTCTCATCGCTGCAGACGGTCGGGAATATCTCGACTTTTTCGCCGGTGCAGGCGTTTTGAATTATGGGCACAACAACCCCGTCATCAAGAAGGCGCTGCTGGATTATATCGAGCGCGACGGAATTGTGCATGGGCTGGACCTTGCCACGACGGCCAAGAAAGCCTTCATCGAAGCTTTCGAGCGATACATTCTCAAGCCTCGTGGTCTGACATACAAATTACAGTTTCCCGGCCCCACAGGTACGAACGCGGTCGAAGCGAGTCTAAAACTGGCTCGCCAGGTGACCGGGAGATCGAACATCGTCTCGTTTACCAACTCGTTCCATGGGGAAAGCGCTGGAGCATTGGCAGCGATGGGAAACAAGGAGCACCGGGCCGCTGCCGGGTTTCCCCTCGCCCATGTGACATCGTTGCCATACGAAGGCTACCTGGGGGCGTCAGTTGACACAATCGATTACTTCGAAAAGCTTCTCAATGACCCCAACAGTGGCCTCGACAAACCTGCCGCGGTGATCCTGGAAGGGATCCAAGGTGAAGGCGGCATCAATGCTGCGAGCGTTACTTGGCTGCAACGGCTGCGCGAGCTAACGTCGCGGCACGGAATCTTGATGATCCTCGATGACATCCAGGCCGGGGTCGGTCGCGCGGGCAGTTTCTTCAGTTTCGAAGCGGCTGCAATTGTGCCGGACATCGTTACCCTGTCCAAATCTTTGTCGGCGATCGGAACCCCAATGGCCCTTATTCTCATCAAGCCTGAACTTGATGTCTGGGCCCCGGGCGCACACACCGGGACCTTCAGAGGCAACAACTATGCTTTCGTCACTGCTCGTGCGGCCCTCGAAGCTTACTGGTCCGACTCCAAGTTCGAGGATGAGATCGCTCGCAAGTCTGCGATCTTGGTCCAAGAACTCAACGCGATTACCGAGGAATTCCCCACCCTCGGCCTGAGCGTGCGAGGCCGCGGTCTGATGTACGGACTCGTTTCACCGAAGCACCACTCCTTGCCAGGTCTGGTCTCCCAGGAGGCTTTTCGTCGGGGCTTGGTGATCGAGATCGCCGGCTCATACGGTGAGGTGCTTAAGTTCATGACTGCCCTCACCATCGCCGAGGCTGACCTTCGGCGTGGTCTGTCCATCATTCGCGACAGCATTGGCGCAGTAGCGACTACCCTCGACGGTGGAGGCGCGGCTCGCTAGCCGACAAAGCACCGGGCCACTAGCAGGTCCAAAATCGGGCCGCTCGCAGTCACGGAACGGGAAGGCCGTTCCGTGGCATGTGGCAGTGGGCGAACTCGGAGCGGCTGAACGGCAGACTAGGGCTTTCACTGCCGGACCGATACCACGGTTGCCGTTCTTCCTGCGGCGCCGACCACTGTCGCTGCGCCAATTCGAAGAAAATCGAGCGATAAGAAAGAGGACTGGATGGCCAGCAACGACGTAGTCAAAAATTATATCGATGGCGAGTGGCGGGATTCTGTGTCCGGCACACGCATCGAGGTCGATGACCCGGCGAGCGCCGAAACGATTGCTGTCGTAGCTGAAGCAGGACCCCAAGACATCGAGCTTGCCGTTACTGCTGCTCACCGCGTTTTTCGCGACCGCGTGCTGATAGACATGCATCCGTATGATCGCGGTCGCATGTTGTTTCGCGTTGCCGACGCCCTTGAAGCGCGTTTCGACGAGATCGCAGCCATTAACTGCGCGGAGACGGGGAAGGCATTGGAACTTGCCGATGGCGAGGTTCAGACCGCCATCAGATACCTGCGATACTATGGTGGCTTGGCCGACAAACTTGAAGGGCGCTCGATCCCGCGCGGGGCCAACCTGGTCAACTACACAGTCAGAAGTCCCTTCGGCGTGTCCGCCCAGATCGTTCCGTGGAATGGTCCACTTGAACTGACGGCCCGCTCGCTGGCCTGCGCCATCGCAACCGGCAACTCAGTCGTGGTGAAGTCGCCGGAACTAGCTCCCCTTTCCGGAGTTGAACTTGCGCGTGCCTGTGAGACAGCGGGGCTGCCTGCCGGAGCGGTCAACGTGCTCACTGGATACGGCCAAACGGCAGGCCAGGCGCTGATCGAACATCCCGACGTTCGCCACATCGTCTTCACGGGCTCGATTACTACTGGGCGGACGGTGCTCAAGACGGCAGCGGATCGGATCGTGCCCTGCATAATGGAACTGGGCGGAAAGTCGGCTGCAGTTGTGTATTCCGATGCCGACCTCGACTGCGTTGTGGAAGCGGTACGCGTCGGGACCTTTCTGAATGCAGGCCAGAATTGCAACAACCTTACACGTCTTATTGTGGAACGTTCTATTGCAGACAAACTGGTGGAAAGAGTGAGGGTCTGCGTCGAAGGACTGTCGGTCGGTCCAGGACGCGAAAACTGCGACATCACCCCGTTGATCTCCCGAAACCAACGACAAGGAGTTGAGCGGGCCTGCCAGACGGCCCTCTCGCAGGGCGCGCGACTCGTAACCGGCGGGACTGCGCTTTCGGAGCGGAGCGGTTACTTTATGGCGGCCACGGTGTTTGCCGATGTCGCGCGAGACAGCAATCTCTTCCAGCAAGAAGTATTCGGTCCTGTTCTTGCCGTTACCACGTTCGATAATCCGGGAATGGCCGTCAATCTCGCGAACGACACCGTTCACGGTCTGGCAGCGGGCGTGTTCACGCGGGATATTGACCGGGCCCTCTGGACCGCCGACCGCCTTTGGGCCGGTCAAGTGTACGTGAATGGGTGGTATGTGGGCGGGGTGGAAACACCGTTCGGTGGGATAAACCAGTCCGGCTACGGCAGGGAGAAGGGTCAGGAAGCGCTGGACGGCTACGTTCAGACGAGAAACGTTGGTATCCGCCTCTCGCAGCCACCATCTGGAAATTGAACGCTTGCTGATCCCTACCGACGGCGCGGCTGTCGGGCGATGCAGGATTCAATGACCTCGACCAAATCGAAATAAGCCCGGCGAGAGAATCCGTATCGGAGGTCATCGAGAACAACTCTAATCATAGGATTTTTGGCTGCGGACGGGCTTTACCCACCACGGACATGTAGGAGCGCATTGCCTAGCCCGCTGCGTGGGTCGCATGGGTCAGGAGAGGATCACAGTGCTTCAGAGACAATTGAGATTCGCAGAGCTGCCGCCGAAGATTTCGACAAGTTGGCAATGTTGAACCGCGAGTTGATCGAGGCCGAGAAGCATCGAAACCCCGATGACGGTTTCAGAACTCAAGGAGCGGTTTATTCAGTTGGTGAATCGCGAAATTTGGATGGTCGACCTCTTCAGCCAGAACGGCGAGATTGTGGGCCTCGCCACTCATCGTTTGGAGCCAGACAATGCGGAGCCGAGTGGGCAACGCGTCTTTTTGAGGCAATTCTACGTCAGCTGCCAACACCGACGTTCGGAGATTGGCTGCAGGACCCTTGAGCTGCTTATTCGGTCTCGTTTCCACAACAAATCAAGGATTTTCCTCGACGTGCTGGAGACCAATCCTGGCCGCAAGACCTTCTGGTCTCACACCGGTTTTGTCGCCTACAGCACGCTCATGGAGCGTCTCGTTGAAAAAGCGGACACCAAATAACCTGCGGTGCTGGGAATTAATTTGGGGATCGGATTGTCTGGCATTTGCGTGCGTCGCGCAAAAACACGAGAATAGAATCGAGCCGGTCGTAACCGAATGGGGCTCACTTGTCCCCGGCCTGCAGGCTAGCCGCTTCGACTTCATCACGGCCGGCATGTGGATCAAGCCGGAGCGCTGCCGCAACGTGCTGTTCAGCGAACCGATCGCTACGGAGAGAGGCGCACTGCTGGTGCCTAAGGGCAACCCGGAAGGGCTGCATTCTTATGAGGATGTGCGTGACAAGGGACTCACCTTCGTCAGTGATACAGGCTACACCGCGGTCCAGGACGCGAAAAAGTCAGGCATCGCCGACGACAAAATCATGCAGGTCGCCGGACCGCCGGCGGACAGGCTGTCGCGCCGCCGCCGGTGCCCTCGACTACTTTACAGCGACTGGACTTGTTAAGAAGGACCACAGCCTTGAGCTGGCCGATTCGTTCATCGCGCCAGCCAACTATCCTGCTATCGCCTTCGAGCTCAACGAGCAGGCTGCGGTCGACGCGTTCAATGCCGTATGCAGGACTATGTTGGCTCTGGCGAAATGATGGCAGTATTCGGCAAATACGGCTACGGCAAAGACAACCTGCGGACGGCAGCAAGACCGCTGACCTCTGCAGAGGCTGAAGGCAATGTGCCTTAACACGTCCCCGGTCATGGCGGGGACGTGTTCAGTGGGCAAGCGTCTGTGAGGCGATTTCAGGTCCACCGTGGCGGTGCTCACAAGACGCGCCTCATTGCCTGAAACAAACACATCTACACTTCATCGGGTGCGCACATGTGAGCGTCGCGGCCCACAATACGACGGCCAATATGCGGGCTGGCTCACCTGCCACATCAGGCAACTGCGCAAGCAAATCCCCTGACGTGTGCCGGAACGAGAAGCAGGAGAATACTGTGGAAATCAGAGTTGTACGCCCGGGCGACCTTTCTCAATTGCGCAAGATTTGTGACGAACACATCGACTTGGAAGGGGTGACAATAGCGGACCAGGACCTGAGTCCTTATTGGAACTCGGCGTTTTTTGGAACACCTGCCCAGTTGTTCGGTTGGGTTTGTGATGAAGGAGGGTGTGTGCTGACAGTTCTGCAAATTCGCTGAGAGAGGGCGGTCATGGCAGGCTGGTGATTGTTCACGTCACCGATTCCCGCGAAGGAACGCCACCATGACCAAGATTGAAAGTAAGACCGGCAGCGCTGCCATCAAAGACATTCTGCTTTCGGACCCGGACGGACTTCACGAAGTGATCCGTGCGGTGATGCAGGAGGTACTCGAGGCCGAGATGGACGAGGCGCTGGGGGCTTCGAAGAGCGAGCGCACACCTGAGCGGCTCGGCTACCGCTCGGGTTATTACGGCCGCACCCTTGTCACGCGGGTCGGCAAGCTTGAGCTGCGGGTTCCGCAGGACCGGGCCGGCCGCTTCTCGACCGAGCTTCTCGAGCGTTACCAGCGTTCGGAGCGGGCCTTGGTGGCGACGCTTGCGGAGATGTATGTGCAGGGCGTGTCGACCCGCAAGGTCAAGGCGATCACGGAAGAGCTGTGCGGCCATGCGTTCTCGGCCTCGTCGATCTCGGCCATCAACAAGCGGCTGGACGAGAGCCTCGCTGCCTTTGCCAGGCGCCCCCTTCAAGAGCCGTTTCCTTACCTCATCCTCGATGCGCGCTAAGAGAAGGTGCGTGAGGCCGGCGTCGTCATGAGCCAGGCGGTGCTGATCGCTGTCGGCATCGACTGGGACGGCCGGCGCCAGATCCTGGCCGTCGAGATGGCCAATCGCGAAAGCCGCTCGGCCTGGAGGGATTTCCTCGTCGCGCTGAAGGCGCGCAGCCCCAAGGGCGTCGAGCTGGTTGTCTCCGCCAATCATGCCGGCCTGGTCGCGGCGATCGGCGAGGTGATCCCCGAAGCCGCCTGGCAGCGCTGCTACGTCCACTTCCTCAGGAACGCGCTCGATCACCTGCCGAGAAAGCACGGCGCCGACTGCCTGCAGGACTTGCGCTGGCTCTAATGACCGGCGCGATCTCGCCGAGGCCAAGGCCGATCTCGCCGCATGGCTGTCCAAATGGTCGGGCCGCTATCCGCGACTGACGAGTTGGGTGGAGGAGACCATCGAGCGCACGCTGACCTTCTTTTGCCTGCCGCGCCAGCATCACAAGCATCTCAAGAGCACCAACATGCTTGAACGGCACAATGAGGAAATCCGCCGGCGCACCAATGTCATGCGCATCTTCCCCAATGAAAGCTGCCTGCGCCTCGTCAGGGCGCTGGCTGCGAGACCAACGAGAACTGGATGGAGGCCAACCGCTACATCAACATGGACGATCTGCGCGAGCACAAGAAGCTCGCTCTACGCCAAGCCGCATGACCAGCATCGTGGCCGCCCCATTTTGCAGAACTTGACGCACACAACCTGAAGGAGGTAAGCGTCATGACAACTCTTAGAGGATACATGACCGCGTCGATCCGGCTTTTCCTTGTTGGTCAGGGGCGATCCTCGGGTACGCCTCCGGCGAGGGCCGCCTTGCGCGATCATGGCACGGTAGCGAGGCTGGGCTCTTAAGGTCGTCCTTAGGAGCGTAAGCCCCGCGACCATCCCATCGCTGAAAACAAACCCTTGATCAGCGGGCGCCCGACGGACCGCCTCTGTCGTCGTGGCGCTCCCATGAAGAACCTGGCCCATAGTGCATCCTTTGATTCGGAAGATAAGGATGCCCCATCAAAACCTGAGATCAAACATTTAGGCAGGCCTCGACTGGGACAAGTAAAACGGCCGCATTCGAGGCATGAGGCTGCACGCGTCTAAGATCCGAACAGCCAATACCCGAGCGTCCTCGACATCCCCGCCGCCAGAAGTCAACGATGCCCAGATCGGCCGCACGACCACCAGCAGAAGGGCGCCACCTCAACCCGTCCTACACTCAACATTTTGTCGCGTCCGCGACGTGCCTTCTTGATCCGATCCGTGGTCTGCTCACCTAAATAGCTGAAAGAGATCACGCATTTCTGTTTCCGGCCTGATTAGCCAGTTTGGCACGAGGTTTGCAACTTTGTGTGCGATCCAGTTGAACGGGCCGATTGGCACAGTCACCTGAAATCACAACTAATTAAAGGAACGGAACATGTCGGAACTGTATCGGATGGCATTACCAATGGGGGACAGCCGGCCGGCAATGCCTCCGCCCACCACAACCAGCCTTCGCCTGACTGTCTCGTGCTGGCCACGCCAGAGTAATCAATTTTGTCCTAAGAACCACAATACGACAAATCGCAGAACGTCCATCCATCCATCCTGAAACCAAGACACAGCAATCGCTTGTCGACGCAGTGTCCCACCGCCGAGAGGAAATGTAGATGAGAAAATTTGTTGCCGCCAAGCTTCATGGAATAACTGTGACCGACGCGAATTTGAACTACCGGGGCTCAATAACTTTGGATCCAGATCACTGCGACGAAGCCGGCATCCTTCCAATGGAATTCGTTGAAATCTGGAATAAATCATCGGGCGCTCGAATCAGCACTTACGTGATTTATGGAGAGCGGGGTTCTCGTTGCTGCGTGCTGAACGGAGCCGCTGCTCGCACCTGTCAGGTCGGGGACGAAATAATCGTTTGCTCCTCCGCATACATCGAGGAGCATCAGATGGTGGAGATCAAGCCGCGAGTGCTGACTTTCCACCGGGATAATTCTATCTGCGACCACATGTTCTACGAGGGTGCAATAGACGACGATGGAAGGATAACGTTCTCGATTCGCGAGGGCTCTCCCGGCGATAACGCGCTAAAACTCACTCCCTAGTAGGGCCTTTCGGTGACAGCTCGTGGCGCCGGGTCCCGGTCAAGGGCGTACTCGTCCCCAGTACTCTGGTACGCGATACAGTGCATTATCCCACTCGGCCACTATTCGGTCAGTTGCCATCAAGCCCAATCGGTTCTGCCCAGATCTGGGAAGACGATTTTGCTGCGCCAAAGGCAACTTCAGCTTCAGCCAGCGGCTGCGGGTAGAGGGCGACCAATTTCACGGAATGTTTGGCCTTGGATCGTTGTCTTTAAGTCTGAGGTCCACGATGGCAAAACGACCTATCGACAAAAACGCAGAGTGGAGAACAGCCAATGTCAAGGAAAGCTCTCATCCTGGTTGAAGGCCATGCAAGAGGTAATGGAATACGATACATCCACGCGGCCCGGCGTCTTGGCTTTCATCCAATTACACTATCAGTTGATCCAACACAGTACGAGTATCTTGCGGCGGAAAGAAGCGAGGCAATCCGTGTCGATACAACCAATCTTGATACCTTGATTCGCGAATGTTCCAGGCTGCGTGAGACCAATGACATCGCTGGTATCACGGGCTTCTCGGGCATCGACGAGTCGGTCTATGCAACCGTTGGCAAACTATGTCGGCATTTCGACTTACCGGGACCCAACCCCGAATTGATTGAACGATGCTGTGACAAATTCTCTCAGCGCCAGCTACTTGCGGAAGCCGGAGTTCCGATACCCGCTTATCGCATGGCGCTGAATGTGGCAGAAGTAGAAAGCGCTGTCGCGGAGATCGGCTTTCCCGTAATTGTTAAGCCGGCAATCGGCAGCGGTAGCATCGGTGTCCGATTGTGCCGCAACGCCGATGAGTTAGCTGACCACACGACCTATCTGTTGGGTGGGAAGCACATCTGGCCGTCTTCGCCGAGGATATTGGTTGAGGAATTCGCGCGCGGCCCTTTTTATAGCGTGGAGATAATGGGCAATGAGGTTATTGGGATTGTCGCCGTTGATTTCGGCCCCCCACCGCATTTCGTCTTCCGTGAAACGACCTTCCCGGCCCCGCTTGCGGAAGACGATCATGACCGTATCGTTGATGTTTCGCTGAGGTGCTTGCAAGCTCTTGGCCTTAATTGGGGGCCAACGAACATCGAGCTCCGGTTGACTAATCATGGCCCGGTTGTAATCGAAGTGAATCCGCGTCTTGCTGGTGCGCTTGAGCCTGAACTGGTCCAACTGGCGAGCGGTGTCGATCTGGTCACCGAGCACATCAAGCTTGTCGTCGGCGAGGAATGGGATTTGCGCAGAAGGCATTTGCAGACCGCAGCCGCGCGGTTCCTAGTTGCTGATTGCGACGGCACCCTCGATTGGATCGATGGCGGCAGTCAGGCGATCGCGGTACCAGGTGTCGCTGAAATCAAATTGTATGTTGAACCCAACGCGCCGATCTTCAGGAAAGGCGATTTTCGAGACTGGATAGGACATGTCGTCGCCGTTTCACCCAGCCTTGCTCAGACCGAAGCGATACTCCAACGAGCTGTCGACTTAATCGCTTGGTCTATCACACCGCCGTCGGGCGAACAGGAGCGATCTGCAGCCCCACGACTCCCCCCCAACTGAGAGGTGATCCGTCGCCAGCATAAGAACTCTTACCCGCAATAGCTCGCCTTGTTGTCAAAAGCATAGCTGGAGTTCAAACTTATGAATATATCCAAGGGACCCCAGGCATTCCCTAGAAGTGAATACCTTCGCCGGCTCGGCTCGGTGAAGTTCGAAATGGGTCGGTGCGATATCGACGCGCTCGTCGTTTCCGACCAACATAACATTACCTATCTCACGGGGTACACCGCGCTATCAGCCTATGTTCCTCAGGCCGTTGTGGTTTCGATACGAGAAGAGGAACCGACGTTCATTCTGCGCCGCTGTGATGCGCCGGCAGCCATTCATCAATGTTTTATGGAGCGCGACAAAATCGTCGCATACCCCGAAGCGTATATTGGAAATCCTGACAAGGATGGCTATGACGCGGTAGTCGATTACTTGGAGGACGTCGGCCTCGCGAGTCGCGGCATAGGAATCGAGCTATGCTGCCTTCCATCGCAATCGGCGAAAAAGTTTAGGATGCGCCTGCCTGGTGCCACGATCGTCGATGCTACTAAGGCGGTCACTTGGAAAAGGCTCATCAAGTCAGATCTCGAGATAGCTGTAATGCGGGAGGCGGCGGCAATCTCAGACGCCGCGATTCGACGCGCTGCTGAGGTAATACGCCCCGGGGTGCGTGAAGCAGACGCGTGCGCGGAAATTGTGGCAACGTTGGTGCGCGGCGCAAACGGTAAGCCAGGAAGCGGGATCGAGGGAATAAGTTTGTGTTCATCACCGCGAACGGGAACGTGCCACATTCCGTGGAGCGAGGACGTTTTTCGCTATGGATCGCAGGTGAATCTCGAAATCGGCGGTGCGCGATATGGTTACTGTGCTGGGCTTATGCGCACTTACACGATCGGCTCACCCTCCGATCGTCTACGTCGCGTGCATGAGATCCAAGTCGCCGGCCTTGAGGTCGCTCTTGATGCGATACGGCCAGGAGCGACTTGCAGCGATGTTGCCAACGCCTTCAATCGCAGCATCGAGAAGCGGGGCCTCAAAAAGGAGACGCGTTGCGGCTATGCACACGGCATTGGTTGGTTGGAGCCGACCGCAAGCCTTAAGGATGGCGATATGACAGAGTTGCTACCAAACATGACCTTTCACCTGATGTTAGGTAATTGGATCGAGGAGGATTTTGGATACGTCATCAGCGAAACGTTCCGTGTCACAGACTCCGGCGTCGAGGTACTGACCACTGCTCCCCGGAAGATTTTTGAGATCTAAATTAGAATATGGCTTGTCATAACGACAGCGCGGACGTCCGGAATAGATCTTGCCGGTCGACGAGATGTCGCCTACCTTGTTGAAGTGCGGACGGCGAGCGGCGGTCGGCATGCGGGGCCGATCCGTGTCGAGGCGAAGCCGAACGCACGCTGGTCGCTGTACGACCAGTTCTCCTGCGGCCGATCAACTCGTCGACGACGTGACGCGCGAATGCCTTACGCGATTCCGGACACAGATCTCTGGTCGCCGCGTTGCTCGCGAACTGACGACCTGATCGCCCAGCGCGGCAAGCCCGGCATGATCGTCGCAGACCACCGCACGGAGTTTACCTCGAACACGGTCCTTGCCTGATCAATGGATCATCGCGCCGAAAATACATTCCGCTGCAAGCCCATGTGCGCAACATAAATGGCTGCACCTCTAGTCTACTCGCCACTGTTTAAAAGACTGGGGCAGGTCAATGCGCTTTCGTTACGACCTCAGAGCAAGTCTACAGGTCAAAGTAGTAGGTAAGGTATGGACTCAATTTACCGATCTTGTCATAGAGCGCCCGCGCATGATAATTTGATCTGTCCGTATTCCAATAGATTCTCAGCCAGCCTTGGTCGCGACCGTAGGAGGCCAGATTCGTGAGCATGGCTTGGCCAATCCCCTGGCGCCGCGAAGACTCGTCGACATAGAGATCTGCGAGAAAACAGACCGGACGATCGCTAAGAGTATACGGGTGAATGACAAAGGTAGCAAAACCTATGGTAACGCCAGTTGCTGAGACCGCGATCAGCGCGTTAATCGGTTCGTCTGGGCGCTCGATGCGCCGCCAGATCCTATCTGTCGCCTGTTCTGATGAATTGAGACCTTGGTCGGCGCAATATGCGTACCAAAGGGACCGCCATGCATCGCGGTCGGCAGTGCCTGCGAGACGAATCTCCATGAGGGGCGGGCTCCGGCTGAGAATGGGCTCCAGGGCGCGAGGTGTTCGGCCTGAAAGGTTGACGGCTTGCGATAACTGCCACCGGCCCGCAAGACGTGCAGCACGCGACCGCCGGGTGTTATAAGATCTTTCCGCCTGTGACGGCGTCGTGGTCGCGCTGGAACTGGTTCCCGGGAGCTCGGTTCGCGATACGTCAAGCGCGAGTTGGGCGAGCGTTATCATGGGATCAAGTTCCCTCAGGTTTTCCCGCAGCACGTTTGCGACAGCGGTGCAGATCTAGTGCGATCTTTCCCTGCGACCACACGATGCAAACAATCTGACACCATAGGTGCATTCATCCCGAAGCGGGCTTCCGACCGCCGCGCTACACGCGCGACGGCGGGACAATCTAGCGGATGCGAGAGTTCTTCCAGCTTACCACGGAGATCTGCACCGCGTCGGCGCCATAATTGCGCATGCTTTAGAAAAGCAGACAATCATTGCAGTTCGCGCGCGCGTCCGGCGCCATTCCCAGTCACCCATATTGACTCAACGTTGCGCAGCATCATTTCTACAACACTAACTTGCTGCCCTTGTCGCGAAGTCAGGCGAGCGTCGATCTCGGGATAAATAAAGAAGGGCAGCGAAATTCGATCAGTCGGACCACTATGCACGACCTGGTGGGGCGTACTCTTGAAGCGGCCGTCGCTCAAGACCTGAAGGAGGTCGCCCAGATTGACTACGAGACTATCGGGCAGGCTCGGCACCGGCATCCATCGACCGCGGAACCACACCTGCAAGGAACGCAGGGGGAGTTCCTCTTGCAGCAGCAGCGTGAAGAAGCCATGATCCGTGTGCTTTGCGCAAGTGCCGCCGCGAGCTGGATACCGTATCACGCGTTGCCCAAGCGTCGGCGTGCTGAAATGGCGTTGGAACCATGCCTCTTCCATACCTATCAGGTCCGCCAGCGCATCCCCGATCTGGGGGACAATCCCGGCGAGCACGGTAGCCTGCAAAGCAAGCAGGTTTCTTGCGAAGCCAGGAGCCAAGGCTTCATCCGGAAGGCGCGTGCGGCCGGAGAACGGACGCCGGTCGCCTTCGTTCTCAATTCCGAGGTCGAATACCTCCTTTGGATCGAAGCCGGCCTCAGGATGTAGCATTTCGCCGTGTAAAGGACTGTATCCACGGGCGGCAGTGGGGTACACGTCCTGAAAGGCGTGCCCGTAGCGTTCCTTAACCGACTGTGGCAATGCGAAGAATCGCCGGGAAGCCTCAATGGCTTGCGCGATCTGTTCCCCGGGGATGCCGTGCTCGACAAGGTAGAAGAACCCGTATTCCTGGCATGCCATTTGCAGGCGCTGGCGCTCGTCACGTCGCGTTGCATCGTCTCTCAATTTCGAAAGTGAAATTTTCGGCAGCGTGGTCATAGTCAATCCCCTTTTTGGGCGCTTAAGTTGATTAGTGTTTGCCGCGGCTCTCAAAGTCGACAGTTCCTTGGATGTGGGCAACGCGCCGTCTCTTCCAATAATAACGAAAGTCGACATGATGTCCCATTCTAAGGCTAAGCCGATGGCTGGGCGGTGATTCCGTCTTAGCAATTGATCTCTAGCGCTTCCTGGTGAAGATAACAACGATTTGTATGTTAATATAGTTGTATATATTGTTACATCCGTCGCGGTTAGTTTAACATTATCACGGCCAAGATACTAAGAGCGATTTACAATTCTGAATTGCTTTATGACTTCCAGGCTCAATCCAGACCAGCGCCGACCTCCGGGTTTCATGGCAGGATCGGCCATCTCGAAGAGCTCTATGACGCGAGGTATCGCCAGCTACCTGAGCTCGTCCATCACACACGCCGTCCCGGACGATGGCCGAATGGCAGAAACCGACCGCTCGAAATTTTCCTATCCCATAGTCTTTTTCGACGCTATCCGGGTCGAGCGGTCAAGCTCAGGGACGAAGACTTCGTTCGCAAAAAAGCCATCTACATCGGGTTCGGCGTTCTGCCTGGCGGCACCAAGGAGCACATGAGCTGAGGAAGCGCTTGTCGACGTTATCCGCCGTCTCGACGAGACGACTAGCCGAGCAGCAAAGCAGGCAGCGATTTAGCTCCGTCTGCCGTCTCTCAAGGTTGTGTCGGCCAATTTCTCAGCCACCATAATCGTCGGAATGTTTGTGTTCGCCCGAGGGCAAAATGGCATGACGGAAGCGTCGGCGATCCTCAAACCCAAAATACCATGAACGCGTCCCGACGGATCGGTCACAGCGCCAGGATCCGCGGCTGCCCCCATCCTGCAGGTCGACGTCGGATGCCAACTTGGGATGACGTTCTGGCGAATATACCGATCCAGATGTTTCTCGTCGTTGACGAGATCGGAAATGCTATCCCCATCCGTTATGACGCGCCTAATCAGCCCACGGCGCAGCCGCGGCGACGCGTCCATGAGCAGCGCCAGAAATGACGTGAGTGCATAGTTTGTGCTTGTGACCTTGCTCACCAGCTTCGCTCGCGCATTCAACGCTGACGGAAACGGGTCCAGCGCCACAGAGGACAGCGAATCTTGCTGCAGCAGGCGGACTATGAAGCGAAAGCCCTGCTTGAGGCGCTCGGCGTCCCGCTTGTCGCTCAACCAGTTGAAATCGACCTCCGGCTCTATTTTATGCGAACTACCCTTGAGCGCCACAGTTCCCGTCGAGTAGCTGCGATTGACCCACACGGCGAGAGTGCCGAGGCGCCTCCCCAGCGGGTGCCAGGATGATTTGGCAACAGTCGATATTGCCATATCGGTCGACGGGCAGCCTTCGTAACCCGACGAGTAGCGGGCGTGCATCTGAATATATTCGCTCACGCCGGGTGACAAGCGATCGGCCGGCTTCAAATAGGCCGAAACGCAAATCGTGGGGTGTTCCTGAAGATTCTGGCCCACACCTTTCAAATCTGCAACGATAGGGATTCCGAATTGTACTAATTCCTTCGCGGGGCCGATCCCGGAGCGCATCAATATGGCGGGTGAATGGAGTGCTCCTGCGCACAGGATAACGCAAGAAGCGCTATACGATTGCACGCCCGATTTGTTCTCCGTCTCGACCCCCGTTACCGTTGTTCCCAAAAAGGTCAGCCGCGCAACTGTCGTTTCGGATAAAATCGTTAGATTGCGGCGAGAGCGGACGGTTTCGGGTAAGTACGCCATCGCGGAGGAGACCCGATGACCATTGCGGTTGGTCAATGGGACAACTGAATAGCCATCACCGAATGCACCATTGAAGTCTGGCCTGAAATGAAGCCCCAAAGCATCGTAAGCATCGGAGATTGCCCGGATGAAGCCCGACCAGTCTGATTGGCGCACACGTTTGATTGGCAAGGGGCCGTTCGTGCCATGAAATTCCCCGCCGAAATCCAAATCGCATTCTAGACGACGGAAGTAGGGCAGCACGTCTTCCCAACCCCAGCCCGTTGCACCGCTTGAGGCCCACTCATCGTAATCTCCGGGCCCGCCGCGGTTGGCGACTTGGGCATTGATGCTGGAGCCGCCACCCATGACGCGCGCCTGTTCGTAATGGACAGGCTTGCGGCCACCTCGCACCGTTGTCGCGTGGAGTGACTGCCATCGATAACCGGGATTAAGGTAAGCACGCGTTGGGTCGCCATCCTGGATGTCGTCAGGAATGGCATTCGGCGGCGTATCAGGGCCAGCTTCAATGAGCAGCACGCGAGCGCCATAGGCGGAGAGCCTGCTCGCCATCACGCATCCAGAGGAGCCACCACCCACGACGATATAATCGAAAACCACGCAA
>NZ_SRTD01000016.1:106428-120803 GCF_004792105.1 Mesorhizobium sp. M8A.F.Ca.ET.161.01.1.1
TGGCATTCGGCGGCGTATCAGGGCCAGCTTCAATGAGCAGCACGCGAGCGCCATAGGCGGAGAGCCTGCTCGCCATCACGCATCCAGAGGAGCCACCACCCACGACGATATAATCGAAAACCACGCAACTCCCCATCAAGGTACCAAGTGTGATGGGCTTCTTCAGCAAAGCGCTCCTCCTACCGCCTGAGATATGGTCACTTACGGCGCGGCAGCTCCACATCATGCCGTCTGTAACGGAGCGATTTGATCGCCAAATCGGTCGAGGGCATGCCCGAAGCGAGACCGAGCGACCCATCTGAACTATCTCTGAACCGACAAGCTCTCAATTCCAGGGCACATGCATCTCCGGACACGCCGGTGCGTCGGTGTGAATGATTGCAAGTTCGTAGGGCGAGAGCAGCGCTCGCCTACGGTTTCTTGCATCACCGTCTTCCGAGAAACAATGATACTAACAAGAGATAACGACGACTTTTTCGATTTTTACAGCAGTCAAGACTGTCACTTCAAAATATCGCATAACTACGTTATTGTAGACCCGGTCTCTTACATAGCGAAGGCCTACTTTCGGTGCTTTCCGAAGCGAACGCGTGTTCGTTGGGCGAATGAATGAAGTGACCTTCTCGAGCGTTAGGTTCTCGAAAGCAAACTGGATCGCTGCCCTGCCGGCCTCTGCGGCGATCCCCTTACCGGAAGACGCAAGGTGGAGGCACGATACGGTTTCCACATTAGTGGGATCTTCGGGCAGATACGGGCCACTGTACATCAATCCACAGTAGCCTGCGAATTTTCCGACTTGGCCTTCGCCTTTTACGAACACCATCCATAAGCCGAAACCATTGCTCTGCCAATGATGGATGAACTGTTGTAGTTTAGCTTTCGATTGCTCTCGGGTCGGATAGACTCCATCCCACATGGCATTTACCACAAATGGATCGCTATGAAGCTCATGTAGAAGAAGCTCGTCGCTATGCGACGGTGGCCTTAGGATTAGGCGCGGCGTTTCTAGAATGTACATGAGAAGCTCCCTTCTAGCCATAAGTTAGAGCCGCACTTACCTCCAACGCGGCCATGATCTCCTAGCATGAGCGTCAAGGCCGCAGTGCTTGATTGAAGGCGTTCGACGAGGTTTATGCTTAAGGTAGCGAGGTCTACACAAATCAAGCTTTGGGCGCCTAACCGTGTCAGTGTTGACGGCACCTGGAAAGCCGGCCCGAAGGCGATAAAAAAATTAGGCGCCTCCTTTCAGAATGGAAGCAGGCGACGCGCTGGTGAGCGGGCGCCTGATACGCGCAACATGCTGCGGCGGCGTTTACGCAAGGGGTTGCTTACCCCAAGGGGGGGGTATGGTATTGGCCCAAAACCGGCTAACTACATTGTTCATTTAAAATACGCGCCTCCTTCAAGCTTAACCTGCACTGGTCACTTTGCGAATGCCCGCCAGTGGGTTCTTCAGCGTGCCGACGGTGTGCAGGTATTCTCCCGGATCACCGAAGTCCACCATTTGCTGGTTTTTTTGTATCTGCAGTCGATTCATACATCGTCGCAGAAATTCTGGAGCGAATAGGTCATGCTGCCTGTATTTTTCGTCATATTCCGGATGTTTCGTCTGGTAGCCAAGGATGGACTCGCTTACGAGCTGCCAGAAGTGTGTCGACGGAAAATCAAGATGTTCTTCGAGTGTTACAGCCAAGTAACGAAAGAAGCAGTCGAAAACGTCGGTGAAAATGAAGTCGTGCTTCATGTCGCGATTTACTTGAATGCAGATCCTCTTAATCTCCTCCGGCACGTTGAGATCTCCGCCTAGAATACGAAGCTCCTCGCCAATGTCTTTCATGATAACTCGCGTCGGAGCGTGATCTTTCATAACTAGAATTATATTTTCTCCATGTGCCATAAACGCTAGATCGTAAGCATAAAAGCAGTGGAGAAGCGGCGCCAGATAAGATTCAAAATAGCGGCGTAGCCAAGCGGCGGCGTCTAACCCCGAGGCATTGATGAGGGCTGTCACGAGTGCTTCACCATTGTAATCGACATGAAGCAGCGACGCCATTGTCATCAGACGTTCCCCTTCTTTCAACTGCCGAAGGGGGCTTTCCCTCCACAGCGCAGAAAGCATCTGCTTGTAAGGGGAGTCCTTCTTGAGGGCGGTGTTGAAACAACGATTGCGATAGCCAATCGTCGCGACCTCGCGAAGGATGCTGAAGCCGTTGGCGGCTAAATAGGAGTCACTGTCGAGCAAATTCTTCAACCATTCGTTGATGGCGGGCGTCGCCAGCATGTGTGTCGGTGACAAGCCGCGCATAAACCCCATGTTAAGTATCGACAGCGCCGTTTTCACGTACCGTTTATGCGGATCGCTTATATTGAAAAGTGTGCGGATCGATTGCTGGGCATGATATATGTCCTTCCCCTGGCCTAGGCAGACAATGTGCCGGTTGGCGATATCCGCCGCGAAGATAGTTGAGAGCCGATTGAACCATTGCCAAGGATGCGCTGGCATATAGATGTAATCGGTCGAGTTTAGTCCCTTTTGACGCAACGCTGCGTCGAACTGTTCCAGCGCCTGTCGACCGAGTTCCTCGTGCATGAGAAGGTCGTAGTCGAGCGTTGAAATGGACTTAAACGTTGCCATTTCTTTATGGACGGCCAGCCATATGAGTCTTATCGAACTGCCCACCTCCGGCGCATAGCGACTATAGTCGAGCGCGTCAAAGCCAATGCGACCGTTATTCGCGATAAAGGTCGGGTGGCCCTCCGTCATGCCAGCCTCAACGATCTGGTAATCGGCAAAAGCCAGTTCTGCGGCGGATATCTCTGTTTTGGCCTGCTTGTACGCGCTGCCATACAGCGTGCTGCTGATCTCCTGCAGGTAAACCGGCATCATCTCTTCCTTTATGCCAAGATGGCGGCTGAACTCAATAACAAAATCAAGCGCATCCAGGGGGGCCGGCCTGCCCTCAATCCTTTTCTCCAGAGAGCCGGCGTCCACTTGCCAGTGATCTAGCAGGAGGCGCCGAGCCTGGAACCAATACTCCAACCCAGGGGTCTCGCTTTCCAGCACATACTTCCCCCAGTCGCCTTCCATTCGCTGGAGTCGAGGAGCAATTAGCAACTCGTGTGCAAATTCGCTGATTGCTTTACGGATAAGGAGCCGGTTGGCCTTTGCCCATAAATGCGGTTTCAAATGCTGCGTTACGCGTTCGGCTAGGCTTATCTCATCGTCTCGGGCTGTCATATCACTCACGATCTCAACTCCTTCAGAACGTAACGGTGTAAGGTTCGCGAACGCGCCTTACACTCGTCTCGCCAAACTTCGACGTCGCACAAAATCCGTTCTATTTTTCATCAGAAAGGATAAGAAATACCGGACCTCTTATACAAGTTAATTTCTAATGTGTTGTGTACCGTTCGTCTTCGCTCGTGATAAACCAGCAATATTACCATCTTACTTATATAATATATTAGAATACCGGTTTCACCGGCCCTGGACGTCGTCCTTCATCTTGCAACGAGCAAGAAGTGTGTATTGATTTGCACATGCCGTACTGTCGTTCGATCACGTCAAGCGGTCGGTGTCCATTGTTTGAGCTCTCCGAGTGTCCATTTTTGCTGTCCGTCTCCATACAATCGCATACGTCTAAAGCGGAATTTCCTTTGCTTGATAAGCCCAGACTGGGTAGGGGGGACTGAGTGAATGCCTACTCCGCTGAAATGCTGTCCTGCACCGCGCCAATGCTGTCGCGTACGATCGACAGACCACGGCGCAGTTCAGCCTCGGTTATGGTAAGGGCTGTCATGAACTTGAGCACCTCACCATACGAGCCAGCGATCTCGATCACCAAGCCGCGACGAAAAGCTTCCCGGGAAATGAGCCCCGGCAATGAGTGGTGCTTTGGTGATACGAGTCCATACATCAAGCCGCGGCCTCGGACATTCAGAGCAAGGCTGGGGAAGTCGTCTGCGATCGACTTGAGTTCTTGAGCCAAGATGGCTGATTTGCGAGCAATCTCATCTTCAAACTTGGAGTCGGACCAGTAAGTCTCAAGAGCCGCACGAGCAGTGACGAAAGCATAGTTGTTGCCCCTGAACGTGCCGGTGTGCGCACCCGGCGTCCAGACATCAAGTTCAGGCTTCATGAGGACAAGGGCCATAGGCGTTCCAATTGCAGACAACGACTTTGACAGGGTAACGATGTCCGGCACGATCTCAGCCGCCTCGAAACTGAAGAATTTCCCTGTGCGACCGACACCAGCCTGAATATCATCGAGGATCATCAGGATCTCGTGCCGAGAGGTCAGATCACGCAGCCGTTGCAGCCATTCAACGGTAGCAGCATTGACACCGCCTTCGCCCTGCACTGCTTCTAGGATCACCGCAGCGGGTTTGCCGAGACCACTGCTAGGATCATCGAGAAGCTTCTCGAAATACTCGATCGTGTCTGAAGCGCCGAGATAGCCCTCGTACGGCAACGATGTCACGTGCGCGAGGGGAAAGCCGACAGCATCTCGGAACTTCGTGTTTCCGGTTGCCGCCAACGCCCCAGCGCTGACTCCGTGAAACGAGTTCGTAAACGAAACGATGTTTGACCTGCCGGTCACTTGGCGAGCTAGCTTCAGAGCCGCCTCGACCGCGTTCGTACCTGTGGGGCCAGTAAATTGCAATTTATAAGACAGACCGCGGGGCTTCAAAATAAACTGCTCAAAAGCTTCGATGAAGGCCTTCTTGGCGGTCGTAGCAAGGTCGAGCCCGTGCACAATTCCGTCGCGCGCAATGTAGTCCAACAACGCCCGCGTGAAGGCTGGGTTGTTGTGCCCGTAATTCAAGGCTCCCGCGCCTCCCAAGAAGTCGATGTATTCCCGACCGTCTGTAGCTATGAGGGCAGTGCCGACGCCTCGATCGAACAGAACTGGGAACGCACGGACGTAGCTCCGCACCTCAGACTCAAGACGATCAAAGATCGCGAGGCTTACATCGTTTGTAGGAGTAAACTGCTTCTTCATAGGGCGAGTCCTGAATTGTAGCCTGCAAAGGCATCAGCCCAAACTGTCTGGCGAAGGCCATTTCAATCGGTTCGAGGTTCGGCTTGTATGACGGCAGCATGAGCAGTCACACGCCTGGCCACGCCAACTCACGGCCCAAGCCAGTCGATCGCTGCGAGGTCCAACGTCACGTCCACCAGAGAACAAGATCAGGCCGCGCAAATCCGAAAAAGCAATTCAGCACTAGGCGACGCTTTCCGTCGCCTAATTGACCGGTAACCCCGTGAACGAAGCCGCCATCGATTAGGGCGATATCCCCGGTTTTGAGCTCGAACTCGCGGCAAGGGACGGCTTCCAGATAGGCTGCCGAATAGGGATATCCAGTGGTCTCCACACCTTGCGATATCCGGTCCGCAACCGTCGGCTTGTGGCTCCAGAGCTTCAGATTGCCGCCTTCCTCAGGCATGCTGGGATAGAGGTTGAGCGCTGCGACCGTATTGTGCGCCACCGCAGAAAGCTCGTAATCATCGCCAGCACGTAAGACTTGAGCGACGTCGTCGTGGGGATCCAAGGAAAATGTGCCTGTGCCCGACCAACTGAGGCCGCGACAAACATTGGCCTGGCCGTGTTCGGAACGGGCTAGCCGCAATTCGATTCCCTGGTTGTGAAGCTCTCGCTTCAACGCCCTGAATACTGCTCGAACCGGGTCAACCAAATTCTTAAAAAGGGCATCGACGTACGGCCGCGCGTTTTCGGCGTCTGCGAAATAGGTGGCTGCATCCTTCCTGTAGTGAGATGCGCCGACATATTGTCCGGGCACACCATCTTTACGCTCTCTGAGACCAGAGCTTCCAATAAAGTTCGTAGTGATCTCCTCGGCTACTTCGGTGCTGAAAGCTTGCTTGATGTGCAGAGCGGTGAGCTCACCTTTCAGGACCGAGATGATCTCCGCCGTGTTGATCGACCCGGTCCGTTCTTTGATCGAAACCGGCGAGATGGCTGGCACTTGAGATATCTGACTAGGCATTGTCTTGCTCCTGTAGTGCGTGTTCAAGGATGGTGATGCCACGATCGAGTTCGGCATCGGTGATGGTTATCGGTGGGAGGACTTTGATAACGTCGCGATTTGGCCCCGAGGATTCGATAAGAAGGCCATTTTCGAATGCGACATCGTGCACGCGGCCGACAACTGCCGGTGAACGGCATTTCAGGCCGGCCATCAGACCGCGGCCGCGCTTCTGTTCGATGTATCTTGGAAATTTCGCAACCAGGCGATCGAGGTGCGTTTGCAGCCTGACGGCTGTCCGCTCGACACCTGCAGTAAATTTCCTATCCGACCACATCTTGCACATGGCTCCTGCCGTCACGAAGGCGAAATTGTTGCCTCTGAAGGTCCCGCTATGTTCTCCGGGCTTCCATATGTCCAAGTCGGGTCGAATCAGAACGATGGACAACGGACTACCTGAACCGCTTAGGGACTTGGAAAGACACACAATATCCGGTTCGATTTTCGCGGACTCGAATGAGAAGAAATCGCCAGTTCGGCCCGCACCCGCCTGAATATCGTCGACGATAAAAACAATGCCGTGCGTACGGCAAATGCGCTGAATTTCCGTGAGCCAAGCTGCGGATGCGGCGTTCATGCCGCCTTCGGCCTGGATGGTCTCCAGAATGATTGCGGCAGGCTTTTCTATGCCGCTCCCCGGGTCGCTCAAAACGCTGTCGATGTAACTGGCGGAATCGAAAGCTTGGCTCGGATAGCCGTCATAGGGAACACGGATCACATCGTGGCGAGCGACGCCTCCCAGTTCCCTGGTTGAGGCCGAGCCCGACACCGCTAGAGAGCCGAGCGACATGCCGTGGAACGCATTCGTAAAGGCCATGACGCTCGAGCGGCCGGTGTATTTTCGCGCCAGCGCCAGAGCCGCTTCGTTGGCGTTCGTGCCGGTCGGCCCAGGAAACTGAATCTTGTATGAAAGGCCTCTGGGTTTCAGGATCCAATCGACGAACCCTTCAATGAAGTCACGCTTTGCCGCCGTATGCATATCAAGCGACAGAAGAATGTTCTCACCGACGAGATATTCAATCGCCGGCGCCATGATATCCGGATTGTTGTGCCCGTAATTGAGCGCCCCGGACCCAACGAGGAAGTCGATGTATGCGTTACCGGTCTCGTCCCAGATGGTGGCCCCAAGTGCCCTCGCAAAGACGGCGGGAAACGACCGACCGTAGCGACGAACGTTGGACTCATGGGCCGTGAAAGGGTCGGTGTTCATATTGAGTCCTCTGCACTTGGGTCGTTCAAAGAAGAGAGCGATTAATGGCTGGTTGCTCGCGGTAGATGTTCGTCATCTAACATTGAGAGCAGAATGCCGGAGGCAGCCTTGGTTAGTCTGGTGATGCCGGCATCCTCATCAAATATTGTTGGGTTGCGTTGCCCTCCATTCGGATGCTTTCGGAGAATGTGCTGCAACAGGATGGCTTCTAAAGCTTCCGCGAAAGCATCGCTACTATGGCATTAGGTAGTTGACGTACCCCACCCATCGCTGCCCATAGCGTCTCCGGACAAATGTCCAAGGAGATCAGCAGGGTCGCGTCGCCAGAGGTTGTGTCGCTCGGCGGTAGCGAAGCCGCTCGCGAGCGCGCTCCTCAATAGCGCCGTAGCGAGCGAGCGGCTTCGCGGCGGTCATCAATATTCGCCGTTCAACCTCGGGCTGCGGACACCAACCTGATTCAAGAAACTATTTGATGACCGATGACACAGCGAAAGCCACGCTCTCTTTGAGAAGAATGCGGATTCCGATCTCTTGCGCCATGACTGGCCCGAGCCGCCGGATCAAGAGGGCGGGGCCGCCGTGGACCCCCTTGACGGAAAGCCCGTTCGTAGGCCAGGCGGAAGCAACCGGGAGACGCGCTGGCGAAGGGCCGCATCGGTTTCGAGAACGTCCACTACCGCGACGGCAACCATCCCCGGCTGCAGCCGGGCTGCTGCCTTCAGGCGAGTCGAAAAGGAGATCGTCCGGGAGGGTGAAGGCGTTGACGAGGTGAGCCGTGAGTAAGCAATCAAGCTCTGATCGGGATCGACTAACACTGTTTCCATCCGACCGATGGTTGACCTGTGATCGGCGTTACCTCAAGCTAGGCAGGCCGACAAGCTCGGTTGGAAGGCGAAGACCTTTCGATGAGCTCGTCTCCGAAATGCTCGAGGCCCACTGCCGCGCCTACAGGAACATACTGGCGTAACGTGAAAACACGATGGCGTCGCGGGCAGGTGCATCTGTCGTGGGGCCATCCGCACTGCCAGGCACGCCCTCTCGGCCGGCATGCACTCAGGTCCGGTCGTTTGGGTCGGCGAATTCACACATCCTGCAAAGCAGAAAACCATCTGCTCCATTCATGCGGTCGACGATTTCGCGAAAAACTGGCTTTTCAAACAGAGCGGAGTAACCCTCATATAGAAGGTTGCCCAATACGTGACGCCGTTCAAAATCCATAGAGCACAGGGTAACGTCGCCGTTTGGAAGAAGAACATTCCGATACTGTCGTGCGTCCACGCAGGTTAGGGCTCCGACCACTGGCTGACGTGGTGCAACGATCTTAGGGTCGACGCTTCCACCCCTACTGCTCACCGGCCGCGCTTTTATCAGGGCTTCGGTAGGAATAATGTCGGCTATATCTGGGTGGGGCTCGCCCAAGGCCACGAATCGGATCAAGGGGATGTCCGCGTCGACGAGTTGACGAACCAGATCGCGATACTTGTCTCCGACCAGGCGGCTGTTCATGTAGGTGCCGTCATCGAAAACATGGACCACGAATACGCCCAAGCGCAAGGCTTGCAATCGCCGCAGGTCCTGCCCGTTCATTCCCACCAGCGTCGTAAAAATCCTGATGCCATGGCCTTTGGCGAAGGCGTGCTCCACCATTTCGGTACAGTCCGGATTGAGCCAAGGTTCGGAGTATCCCGCAAAACCAATGTCGACGGAAGTCGGTACGCGGGCCAGACACCGCTTGAAATCTTCAAGATCCAGATGACTCGCATGAGACACTTTTCTTTGCCGGACCGCGAACTTGTCCTGGGGACAATATGAACATCCTACGACGCATCCCGTGGTCGTCGTTATCTCCAAAACCCTGCCGGCTGTGTTTGCTGAGCGAAGTTCCGGTAAAATCACTGGTGATTACTCCCCTCTACTTCCTGCGAAGCGCCACGATGGTGTGCGTGTGCCTTTGGCTTTCTGATACCGCCTGCTGATCTACCGAGGCAACGCAGACATCTACCCTTTTTGGCAGCCTAAGCCGCCCGGTTCACCGACTTGCCGGGCCGACCTTCACAAACTTCCAGCGCGTCGGACCAGAGACAGCATTGCATCTTTCGAGGCATCACTCGCTCCGGAGATGTAGCCTCAACCGTTGGTCGCTGGCCCGTCGCCGAGATGCGCGCGCAGCACCCTCGAACCCGCCGGAGAGAAGCTTTCTGGATGCCGTCGATCATCCTTCATCGAGCGAGTTCCGTGTTCTCATGCGGGTCAGCCCTCACACTATATTGCCGCACATCGACCAGCAAAGGCCGAGCTAGTGCGCCTGGCGCGCAGTTACTGCGAGATAGGCTTCGAAAAGCCCGACAGAGCTAAGACGCTCCGCTGTATTGAACCCGACATGTTTTCTGACAGCTGTCAGATTTTGGACACACATCACTCATCGTCAGTCGCTTAATACGGATGGTAATTTCTTCCAGGAATCGGTGACATTGAACACCACCCTGTCATGACCGCCCAATCTCAGCGAAGCGAACTCAGCATCGCCACCAGGACCAAGCCTGAAGATAAATCCGCCATAGCAGCGTCAACGACATTTTGCTTTCGAAGCCGGATGGATTGCACGAGGTGATTCGCGCCGTGATGCAGGAGGTGCTCGAGGCCGAGATGGACGAGGCGCTGGGTGCTTCGAAGAGCGAGCGCACGCCGGAGCGTCTCGGCTATCACGCGCGCTACTACGGGCGGAGAACTAGCTGCGCACCTACGGCGGTTCGATAATCCCAAGGTTCAAAGCTTTTACAACAGCTACCGTTCTGCTGGTCGCATCCAACTTCCGCATTACATTTTTTAAATGGAAATCTATCGTATTTCGTGATCTGCCTAAAATAGTTCCTATTTCCCAAGATGATTTTCCTTGTGACACCAAATCAATGCACTCTATTTCTCTCGGAGACAGGTTATGAGCTCGTTCCGACGCAGTCGTAGTGTCGAACTTCGTAACCATCCGATGAAACCGCAGCGCGGCCATTTGCAGGTAGGTGATCGCTCTATTCTGCAATTCGCAGTCCGAGGATTGAGCAAAACTCACAAACCTAAAGCTGCCACCAGGGCCATGTAAAGGGACGGTAACGCCTGACCTCAAGCCGAATGTTGCTGCTTCGTCCAAGACGCGGCGTCCATCTTCAGTTATGTTTTCATCAGTATACACCTCGCTCCATCGAAAGGGTCCCGCCTCCTTTCGACCTTTCTTGATGAGGGGGTCTATTTTGGCATAGCCCATTCTCGAGTAGCGCTCCTGCCATTCAGCAGGATAATTCCACATCACCACAGAACCCTCTCGGTTCGGCTTGAAAGCCCTCTCTGATGCGAGCGGCCCATAGGCAATCCACGGGCAATCGAAATTCAGCGCAAACGCAGACAACAGTTCGAACAATTGTTCGGATTGAGCGACATCATCAGTCATCTTGAGGAATAGGTCTAACTCCACCGCAATCCGCCGGAGTTCCATGATGTCTCCTTCATTGCGTTCTCATTGGTGCACAGTTTGCTCCAACCCAGCCTCGCAACATCCGAAGTCAACGGGACTCGAGCCGGAGTTCCTTCCGCCACCTGGAGTACCCTCAAGAGTCGTGCCAGCTTGCGAGCGAAGCTTCTCCTTCAGGTCGTCAATCGACGGGGAGGTACCCAGGAGGCGAACCGACAGCACTGTGTCGGGGAGCGCACAATCCGACAGTCGAGCATTCGATTGACGGAATATGGGCAGGAAAGTATTCGCGGCGCGCTTTTGAAATCAGCACCTAAGTGCCGGGCTGCATTGCAACTGTACTTATTTGATCGAGACAAGAACAAGCTCAAAATTCAATCGATACATCGACCTTCTTTTCCAATCTCCCGAGTTGAGCAGCCGTAGCAATCGTATTCGACTGGATGGCGGCTGACTTTCTCCAGGCTCGGTAACCTGCTGAATTTGTCCTTCGGATGTTCCCGCTCAGTTGGCACGACTTTTGAACTCACCGTCGTGAGGCGGCAAGAGCTGCCCGCCAAAATTGATGCTGTTATGGGGGAGGTCGAAATTCCAGTTTTGTCTTTTATCGTCTTTGGGACCGAGCGTGTTGATGCGCCCGCTTGGAAACTATGAGACGTTTCCCCGTCCATGGGCGCGGCGCCACTTGTCGCGACGTTTTCGCCTTCACTGTTCGCCTCTGGAACAGGCAGCCGGCCCGGCTCGCGATCATCATGACCGCGATGCTCGCCTCCACGCTGGCTGACGTGTTGATGCCGCTCTATTCTGGCCGACTCATCGACGCTGTTTCTCGTGCTGCTAATGCGGCAGCACCAGCTTCGGATTCAGCTGTTGCAGCATTCTCTGTACCGATTGCATTGGCACTCGGTGGCATTGCCATGCGCCACGTCGCCTTCATTGGCCTGAGCGACCTGGTGTTGAAAATGATTTCCGACGTCGCGACCGAAGCGTTCCATCATGTGCAGCGCTTTTCGACAGACTGGCATGCAAACAGCTTCGCCGGCTCGACAGTGCGCAAGATAACGCGCGGCATGTGGGCGCTCGACCTCCTCAACAGCACGATACTCGTCACGCTGCTCCCGTCGTTTGTCATCTTGATCGGCTCGACGGTGCTGCTCGGCTGGCACTGGCCGGTCATGGGCGTGATCTTTGCTTGCGGCTCTCTCGTCTACCTTGCGTTTTCGATTTCGCTGTCGCTCGGCTATGTCGCGCCAGCGGCGAGCCTTGCCAACCGATGGGACACAAGGCTCAGCGGCGCGCTTGCGGACGCGGTCAGTTGCAACGCTGTGGTCAAGGGCTTCGGCGCAGAGGTTCGCGAAGACGAGCGGCTTGCAAATATCATGACGAAATGGCGGCACCGCGCGCGCCGGAGCTGGGTGCGCGGAACGATCATCGGCTCAACCCAAGGCGTAACTTTGGTTGCGCTCAGGGTGGCGGTGGTCGGATATGCCCTGCTTCTGTGGTCGCATGGACAGGCAACGCCGGGCGAGATAGCATATGTTCTCACGTCCTTCATCGTCCTGCAGGGCTATCTGCGTGATGCCGGCATGCATGTCCGCAACGTGCAGCACTCGGTTAATGATATGGAAGAACTGGTGGCCATCCACAATCAGCAGGTGGATGTTGCCGATCGTCCAGAGGCCAAGCCGATCCGGATCACGAACGGCCGTATCGATTTCGAGAACGTCCACTTCCGCTACGCCAACCATCCCCTGCCGCTCTATAGCGAATGTTCGCTGTCGATTGAAGCTGGCGAAAGGGTTGGGTTGGTTGGACCCTCCGGTTCCGGCAAGACAACATTCGTGAAGCTGATCCAGAGACTCTACGACCTGAGCGGCGGCCGGATCCTGATAGACGGTCAGGACGTCTCGGAGGTGACCCAAGAGTCCCTTCGTTCGCAGATCGCGATCGTGCAGCAGGAGCCGATCCTGTTTCACAGGTCGCTTGCCGAGAACATCGCCTATGGCCGGCCTGGCGCGAGCCAGGCCGAGATCGAGCAAGCGGCACGACTGGCAAGTGCCCACGAATTCATCGCGCCCCTGCCGAAGGGCTATGGGACATTGGTCGGCGAAAGGGGTTTGAAGCTCTCCGGCGGCGAGCGCCAGCGCGTGGCGATCGCGCGCGCCTTCCTCGCGAACGCGCCGATCCTTATTCTGGACGAGGCCACATCGAGCCTCGATTCGGAATCCGAGGTGCTCATTCAACAAGCGGTGGATCGGTTGATGGTGGGCCGAACCACACTCGTCATCGCACACCGGCTGTCGACGGTCCGCTCGCTCGATCGGCTGCTCGTCTTCGACCGTGGCCGCATCATGGAGGACGGCGATCATGCCGCCCTGATCAATCACGATGGTGGCATTTACCGCCGCCTCTTCGAACGGCAGGCGTTGGAACTCGCGAAGGGCCTGGCCTGATCGCTAAACCGGCTTGCGCGATGCGCCGAGCCGTTGCCGGAGAGGGGTGTGGCAGTGACGAGCGGCGGGCGTTAGGCCGGCAAAACCAGCACGGCCGGAACTGTCCGCCAAACGGGCGAGCGGGAATGCACCACGTCTAAGCTTCGGCGAATGCGCGCAGTTACACGCGGGCACCGAATTGTCGCGCCTAACGGCGCACGCACCAAAAGGGCGGGAATGTCGACGGCCCGGGAAGAGTGCGGCCCTCGCCGTTACCCACATTTCGCCAAAGGAAGCGAAGTCAACGCACATTGAGAGGGCGGTGCTTCCCGGCCGGCTGGGATCCCTGTCGCTGGCCCAACCTACCGCACGCCGGCCACGTCAACGGTTCAAAGTCCCTTCGGTTCGCAAAGTCGTCCCCTTGGAGACCCGGAAGCGCAGGAGCTCCGACCGCAGTCTTCGCTCAACTCTGGCCATCTGCTCCGGGATTGGATTCCGTTCCCTTGCTAGCACAGTGGCAGCTGAGCACGAACTCGCCGGCCCCGTGTCTTTCGATTACGGCCAACGGGCTTAGGAAGAGATTGGATTCGCCGGCCCTCTGCGGAGCGAATGAACAGTTCTATAGATCATCGACGTCCGCGAAAAAGAGCACGCAGCCGAAGTAGCCGGCCTGAAGCAGCAGCGAACAGGCCAGCGTCGTGACGACTGCCACACGGAGCGAATCCAAAGCGAAGTAAACCATCGACGCATTGCTGCACAGGACCAGCCCCACGAGCCGACAAAAAGATGAAGTGCAACGCCGTTCTCCTGGTTTTCGCCAGATCATGTTGCGAGCTCGTCGGCCGCAACATGCGTCTGGCAGTTCTTGGGGCAGACGCGGCCGCAGGCTCCGCAGCCGATGCAGCGGCCGGCATCATCGACAACCATGATCATGCGATTGAGCTTGCCGTCGAAATCGTCGTCCTCGTCATCGCAGGGGCCGAGGATTTCACCCGCATCATCAACGCCGTGAAGATGCATGACATCGCGCGAGCAGACCTTGAAACAACGGCAGCAGCCGATGCAGGTCTTGCTATCGATGGAGGTCAGGTACGACGGCATCCAAATGGAGCCGTCACGGGTGGTGAATGTGCGCATCATCCTAAATTCTTCATTGAAGCGAGTTCTCTCTTGGCAACATCCAACTCGGCATAAACGGCTTGGGTTTTCTCGGCGACTTCCT
>NZ_SRTD01000169.1:0-368 GCF_004792105.1 Mesorhizobium sp. M8A.F.Ca.ET.161.01.1.1
TTTGTCAGCTCGCGCAGACCGACCGCGCCGGTAAGTTTGCCGTCCGCGCCGACCACCGGCAAGGTGCGGATGTTGTGGTCGATCAGCTGTTTGCGTGCCTCGTCGGCCGTGGCCGTTTCCGGCACCGAGATCACATCGCGGGACATGATGTCCCGGCAAAGCAGCGTGCGCTGCGCGCGCACCATCGCCTGCAATTCGACCTGGCGCAGCAGCCTTTCGATGTCCTCGCGGTCGATGTCGAAAGTCTCGTCGAGCGCCGCAAGCGCGGCATCGACATCCTCGGGCCGGAAGCCGACGCGCTCCGCCGGCGGCCGGTCGGCGGTGCCGTGGCTGCTGGCCGCCGGCACATGCACATGCGGATAGTTGCG
>NZ_SRTD01000170.1:0-367 GCF_004792105.1 Mesorhizobium sp. M8A.F.Ca.ET.161.01.1.1
GCGACAATTTCCAAACATGGTACGCCAAGGCTAGGGATGCCCGAAAAGAGGCTCAGCGACGAAATAACTGTGGTGGCCGGTCTGGCCGCCGGCGTCAGCAATTATGCGCGGGGGCGTGGCATCGATATCGCACCCATCTGCAAGGCTCTTGAGATCGATCCCGGCAATTTCGGAAGTCTCACAGAGCGCATCAGCCTCGATAGATTATGCCGTCTGCTGGAAACCTGCGCCCTGATATCCGGCGACGACGCTTTCGGATTGCAGTGCGCCTCCACTTTTCCCGCCGGCGCGTCCGGTGCTTTCGGATATGGCCTGATCAGCGCCCCGACGGTGCGGGCGTTTCTGCGCTTTCTTCAGGATCACGTCT
>NZ_SRTD01000171.1:0-367 GCF_004792105.1 Mesorhizobium sp. M8A.F.Ca.ET.161.01.1.1
ACACAGGTTCAGAACCGTACCGCGCCGAAGGGTTTCTCTGCATGTGGGAGCGAGCCGCTGACTTCAACGCCATTCTTGACCAGTCTAGCTGGCGGAGCGAGTTGGGAGTTGAGATCAATAATCAGATATTTGCGGCAGGCTTTTCCGCTGGGGCCTACACCGCTCTGTTGTTGGCTGGTGCGCGCGTTGCGTTCTCACAGTTCGAACCCGACAACCCGTTGAAAAGCCCTGT
Organism: Mesorhizobium sp. M8A.F.Ca.ET.161.01.1.1; assembly: GCF_004792105.1. Lineage (NCBI taxonomy): Bacteria > Pseudomonadati > Pseudomonadota > Alphaproteobacteria > Hyphomicrobiales > Phyllobacteriaceae > Mesorhizobium > Mesorhizobium sp. M8A.F.Ca.ET.161.01.1.1. The sequence continues at coordinate 233 of NZ_SRTD01000171.1, forward strand.
CAGAGGGCCAAGAGAGTTTCCGAACCTCGCCGATGAACTCCCGAACCTTTATGAAAATCCTGTTTTTCACGCTTCCTGGGATCGACGCCGCGCAGACTTCTCGGATGCTAGAGTCCGTTCGGCACTCGGCATTGC
>NZ_SRTD01000172.1:0-366 GCF_004792105.1 Mesorhizobium sp. M8A.F.Ca.ET.161.01.1.1
CAAGGCGCCGCTGAAGCAGCCGACCGCACCGGGCTCCACGCCGGTTACCCCGGCGGTGGTGGCCGAGGGCGCGCTTTGCCAGCGCCGCATTCTTATGAACACCATTAATGCGGAACTGATAGCGCTCGATGCCGACACCGGCGCGTTTTGCCCTGATTTCGGCACCAATGGCCGCGTCGACCTGAAGATCGGTCTCGGCGATGCGCCGGACCCGCAATATGTGTTGACCTCCGCACCTACGCTTGCCGGCACGACTGTCGTTGTCGGCGGCCGTATCGCCGACAACGTTCAGGTCGATATGCCCGGCGGTGTGATGCGCGGTTTCGATGTGGTGACGGGCGCGCTTCGCTGGGCCTTCGACCCTGG
>NZ_SRTD01000173.1:0-366 GCF_004792105.1 Mesorhizobium sp. M8A.F.Ca.ET.161.01.1.1
CGGCGATGACTCGCCGCTCATCGGTCGTAGCTAGTCCCGCCACAAAATCCAACACACTGACAAGATACGGAGACCTCAGGCGGGAGACAGGGTCATTCAGGTCGATGGGAGGAAGAAGACCCGCAGCATTCCAGCTTGGTACGGCCATCGCGACGTCCAGTGTCTGAGCAAGTGCGCAAGCCCGAACGTTAAGCCAAATCTCTAGATGCGGCAACCGCCGCATTTAGCAACAATGCTAACCAAGGCCATTCGCACATGCTGAGACTTCCAAAGTAACGACGCCCACCCGGCCAGCCGACGCTCATAGAACGTGGCTGCTTGTCGGAAAGGTCCGGCGCAGCGCGGTCAGATCGGTCGCCTGGGACC
>NZ_SRTD01000174.1:0-342 GCF_004792105.1 Mesorhizobium sp. M8A.F.Ca.ET.161.01.1.1
CCCTGATTCTTGAAAGCTTCATCGCCTTCGAACGCGAAATTTCGATCATCGCCGCCCGTTTCCGGGACGGGACTGTGACCTGTTACGATCCGGCCGAAAACGTTCATCTGAACGGCATCCTGCACACATCCACCGTGCCGGCCGCACTTTCGGATGCCGCAAGGGGTATTGCCGTGAAATCGGCGGAAAAGCTGCTGGCCGATCTGAATTACGTCGGCGTTATCGGCATTGAGTTTTTCGTCCTGCCGGATGGATCGCTGGTCGCCAATGAAATGGCGCCCCGCGTGCACAATACTGGCCACTGGACGGAGGCGGCCTGTGTGATCTCGCAATTCGAACAGC
>NZ_SRTD01000175.1:0-366 GCF_004792105.1 Mesorhizobium sp. M8A.F.Ca.ET.161.01.1.1
CAACATATAAGGCACGATCAAGGCCGTGGCGAACCAGCGGCGGCCGAACATGTCCGTTCTGCTGATAAGCCAGGCAAGAACGGTGCCGATGACGAGCGAAAGTGCAATCGCCCCGAATGCGACGGTCAACGTATTTAAGAGCGGACGCCAGAAAAGATCCGATGCGACGGGCGAAAAAAACGCCCTGTCGAGATAATAAAGCGTGAGATCGCCGACATCCTTGCCGAGGCGCCGTTCGTGGCCGAACTGGACGCGGACGGCATCGAGAATGATCGAAACGATCGGAACGACGATCAGATAGGTGAAAAGCAGAGCCGTCAGAACGCCGATCAGCGTCGTCGGCTCCCTGAGTGCGACCTTGAGACG
>NZ_SRTD01000176.1:0-365 GCF_004792105.1 Mesorhizobium sp. M8A.F.Ca.ET.161.01.1.1
CGCAAAGACGTCAAAACAGCGACATCTGCCCCTCGTCCTTCGCCGGTTTGATCTTTGCCAGCGGCACGCCTTCCGGCACTGGCTCGATGAGATCGGCGCCGACATTGGCGACCTTGTTGACCTTGTCCGAGACGGGAATCATCTCAAAGAAATCATCCTGAACCGGCCGCATCAGATCCGCGACCTCGCGTGGTTCCTGGGTCTTGCAGTCGAGCCAACGGCTGAAATCCTCAGGCGCGATGACAACGGGCATGCGGTCGTGAATGCGCGCGATGGCGGCATTGGCGGCCGTGGTGAGGATAACGCCGGTATCGACCTCCGAACCATCGGCCGAAGACCATGTCTCCATGAGACCGGCGAAGGCG
>NZ_SRTD01000177.1:0-365 GCF_004792105.1 Mesorhizobium sp. M8A.F.Ca.ET.161.01.1.1
CTACGCCGCCATCATCGGCAGCAAGTTCACCAGCGCGACGGCCACTCAGATCACCAATGACCTGCTCAAAACGGCCCGTACGGACACGCTGGCCAACTATAACCCCTCGATCTACGGCAAGGGCGAAGCAAGCCTTTCGCGTGCCCTGGCTCCGGTGTCGATCAAGTAGGAAGATGCCGCGCCAGGCCGATCCGCCATGACGCGGTCCGGCTGGGAATAGCGTTACGTTCCAAGTGCCTGTGCGGCGCGTTCGAGCAGCGCGTCGCGCCCCAGCGCGAAGCCCGACTCGACCCATTCCTTTTCGAGATTCTTCAAGGTGGCGCCGAGCTTCGGGCCGACCTGACGGCGCTCGGCGCGTCGCCCGG
>NZ_SRTD01000178.1:0-364 GCF_004792105.1 Mesorhizobium sp. M8A.F.Ca.ET.161.01.1.1
CGCGCGTCGGAAAATGGCGGTAGAGCGTGCCGATGCCGACCCCTGCCCGCTTGGCGATCTCCTCCAGCGAGGCATCGACGCCGTCGCTGGCAAACATTTGCGCCGCCACTTCGACCAGCCTGTCGCGGTTGCGTTGCGCATCGGCGCGCAGCGGCTTTGGCGCCGGCGCATCGCGCGGCGCTTCAGCGGTCATTTCCTGGTCGGGCACTTTTTTCTCCACCACCGCAATATGGGGGGTTGAACCACGGCTGGCCAGACCCCAGTTAGATAAACGGAGGCACCTCCGTTTTAGTGGAGTGCTTTTATCATATAACCAGGGGAAGCGTTATGTCACCAGATCATGGACGGAAAGCTTCACCTGGTT
>NZ_SRTD01000017.1:0-114518 GCF_004792105.1 Mesorhizobium sp. M8A.F.Ca.ET.161.01.1.1
CCTGGCCGGCATAGCGTTTGCCGGCCTTCGAGCCGCGCGACCCGATTTTGCCGAGCTTCGGCCTGAACTCGTCATCCTTAATGCGAGCCTCCCAGACATATCAAGCAAAATCAGACACTTACACGTCAAACCCTCTTGGCACCGGCGGCAGCCTCCCGGAAAAACGATGTGCAGACAAAGATTTAACCGCCTCCTGGAGGCGGTACCTTTATCTTGCCTTCCGCGCCCAGCCCCGCCAGACGCGCCCCCGTCCGCCATGGCTAACGCACCGGCTCCTTCGGCTGCGCGCCGTCCTTGCCGAGCGGCACGAAGAGATCGCCGTTTCGCACGCCTGAGTGAACACCGTCATGAATGAAGAACAGCGACCGTCCGAGAGGAGCGATTTGCGCCTTTGGAGCGACAGATTGGCTTTCGAACGCCTCGATGTCGGCCGCCGAAACTCCGGCCGCCTTGAGTTGGTCGAGGTACTCGACGGTCTCTTCTGGCAGCGGTTTGCCACGCTTCAAATGCTCGTCGTAGCGCTCGGGACCGGCATTGTAGGCGCCAAACAGGCCAGGAAATCCGAAGCGGTCATACATGGCACTGAGATAGGCCGTGCCGGCCAGGATATTGTCGCGCGGATCGTGGGGGTTAGGCCCAAGGCCGTGTTCGACCCGCATCTCTTCATAGGTGCCGGGCATCACCTGCATGAGGCCCATGGCGCCAGCGGGGGAGGTGATGGGGCGGCCGCCGCGCATTGTCTTGCCGCCGCTTTCGGCAGCCATGACGGCATAGATCCAGGCTTGGGGAATATGGAAGCGCCGGCTTGCTTCCGATACCAACGTCTGCCACTTTCGCAGCTGCGGACTTTGGGAGATGGCGACCGGCTCAGCGCCGGTCGAGGCGGAACAGGCGCATGGCGCAATGGCGATCATGCCCAACAAGAGGAGGGTCACTCGGTCCATAGTGGTACGAGCCTCCCGATGACATTTTGAGTGGGAACAGGCCCGAAATAGCGGCTGTCGAAGGAGCGGTTTTTGTCGCTGCCGAGCAGGAAAACCTCGTTATCCCCGAGCGCTCGGCAGCCGTTCCACCATGGCAAAGGTCGGCCTTCGGCGTCGATTTTGAGCCGGCGCGCGACGATGTCGCCGCCGATGATGATGGCGTCATTGAAGGCGCAGACATTATCGTCCGGCAGCGCTGCAAGACGTTTTGCCAGCGGCACATTGCGAGGCAGATAGCTGCGCTCGGCGGCGAGATACGCCGCGTATTCAGGCGGGCGCACGAGCACGAGATCGCCACGCGCCAGCGCTCCCGCAGCGATGCGGTAAAGGCCGATCGGCGCGCTGGCCGAGGCGTTCCAGACCAGCCAAGGGGCGGGCTTTCCCAGCGCCGTGAAGCCCAAAAGACCGAGACCGGCCGCGGCCAAGGCGACCGTCTTACGGGCTCGAACACGCCTCAGGCGGCTGCCGATCAGATGGATGGAAGGGCGCCGCCTCATGAACGGCCTCCCGTGCCGCCCTGGCCGGAACCGGCCTTGCCATCGCCGGCGATGGAGTGCTGCGGGTGTCCTTTCGACCAATGGTCGAGTTCGTCGATGTGATAGCGGACATAGCGGCCGTGCTTGCGGAATTTCGGGCCGCCGCCCTTGAGCCGCATCTTTTCGAGCGTGCGCTGGGAGAGCCCGATATAGAAGGCGGCTTGGGCTGTGCTGAGAAACGGGCTGCCCTTTTTCGCGCGGGCCGCGCGTTCGTTTTCGTCGTCCATGATGATCCTCGTTTCGCTTCGGACAAGCGAGGGCGAGGATGGGCGAGGGAGATCGTCTCGGGGACGGGCGAAGAGTCGGGGGAGAGTTTTCGCCGCCCTTTAGGGCGGACGGGGTTTGGGTGGAACTCCTGGGAATGAGCCCCGCGCCGGGGCTGCGGCGCGAGGCTCTTATCTCGGCCGGTCAGTCGGCCGGGTTCCAGATGATGGCGTAGGTGTCGTGATCGTCCTGGCCGGCGGCTCGGCCGAGATTGGCGTAGAGCTTGCGCGGTCCGAACTCCGGCGCTGCAATCGACAGGCTCACATAATCCTTGCCGGAAGTCTCGCCGGTGCGGATCCAGCCAGCGCCGACTTCGACCCCTTGCGTAAGCACCCGGAAGTCGGGATGGTTATCGGCGCTCTTGGCCTGGTTGGGGACGATATCGATGTCGGCGCGGACGCTGAGCGTCTTGAACTGGCCCTTGTAGGCGCCGTTTTCCTGCTTGTTGACGTAACCGATCGCGGTCATTTCGAAGTCTCCTTTTGTGGTTTCGCCGGGGACCATCCCCTGCGATGGCGCACCGTAATGGGCGCGTCAGGACCGCCTGAATCCGACAGGGCCGCAGCGACAGTGAAGGACCCGAGCGGGCAGCTTTTTTGTGAGCGAAGCGGCGCGAGGAAGCCGCCGCAGGCGGCGGGGAAAAAAGCTGATGGCGCGAGGGTTTCGGGCGGCCGGACCCGCCCATAGGTCGACAAGCCAGCCGCAGGGATGGTCCTTGGAGAGAGCATGGAGACCGCTCGCCAAGTGCGGTCTGTCAGCCAAGCAGGACGCCGGGATGAAACGGCCTGCAAAGATGCTGCGCCCTTATGCCGGATCGAGATCGTGCCAGCGGGTCGGGCGCCAGAGCAGACATCCGGCATGGTGCGATCTATGAAAGCAGGGCTCGCCAGCGGGAATTTGATACGCGAGGGGGCCAAAGTAAGGCTGGATGAGAAGCCGGTGCTACCTGCAGGTCCAGTGTCATGTGGCGGCGCTCGGGAAACCGCTACGCAATGTAACGCGCTCTTATGAGGCGAACAGACCGGCCCCAAAACCGATCGACCGGTGGTCGGCGCGAAACGCGTCATGCCTGTCCGAAAGCTGACAGTGGCAGAAGACGCATGTCGGGTTCCGCACAATTGACCATGCTGGATTTGTGAGGTTTTCAGGGAGAGCCATGCGTTCACTTCCCAGTGAGCTTTGGCACGGCATTTGCTCTTGATGTGGCAACACGGATCGAAGGTTGACTGCATGCACAAGCGCGAGATGAGCAATGCTCTCCTTTCCTGGAGGCTTGGCAGCAGATTCGATTTGACGTTGCGAGGAGCTTCAGCCGCTCGCGGCGGAAGTGATCTCAAATCTGAAGGCACCGTTGGGGCCGCAGCCATCAAACACATCTTTCTCTTTTTCGCAGCTCGTCTTCAACGCGATGCGGACTTCTTCGCGTCGACGGCGGCCGAAGGTGGAGAAGGGGCTCGACTTGCAAAAAGGAGTTGTCAATGACGTCTTACGTTCGCACCAACAGCCCGGCGCAGGTGCGCTCACTGTCCACCTTTGGCAAGCATCTGCAAAGGAGCGTGCTGACGGCGACGCTGCTTGCCGCGGCTTCGACGGGAAGTGAAGCGCAGCCCTATGTTCGTGCTGACGGCAGCACGACTGACGACTTGGAAGCGGCGCGAGCAAGTTGGCGTCATGACGCCGAATTCAATGGAAATGTGGGGCTCGCAGCCATCAACGCGGATGCCGCGTATGCGTTGGGTTCCACCGGGGAGGGGGCCAGAGCTCCTCGCCTGCCCTCGTCCGTCTTGACGAGTGCCCGCTTACAGCCTACCTCACTATCGCGTTAGCACTCGTCCATCGCGAGTGCTAACAAAAACCCCTCAACAGCGCACCAGGGAAAAATCCGAAAATGGCAAAGTCGAAGTTCCGCCCGCTGCATGACCGCGTGGTCGTTCGCCGGGTCGAATCCGAATCCAAGACCGCTGGCGGGATCATCATCCCCGACACGGCAAAGGAAAAGCCGCAGGAAGGCGAGATCATCGCTGTCGGCTTCGGCGCTCGTGACGAAGCTGGCAAGCTGGTCCCGCTGGACGTCAAGGCCGGCGACCGCATCCTGTTCAGCAAGTGGTCGGGCACGGAAGTCAAGCTCAATGGCGAAGACCTTCTGATCATGAAGGAATCCGACATCATGGGCATCATCGGCTCATATCAGGCCCTTTCGTCAACTGAATTCCCGGGCTCGATTGAAGCCCCTGCCAGGAGCTAAAAATGGCTGCCAAAGACGTAAAATTCTCCCGCGATGCCCGCGAGCGCATGCTGCGCGGTGTCAACATCCTCGCTGACGCGGTGAAGGTCACGCTCGGCCCCAAGGGCCGCAACGTGGTCATCGACAAGTCGTTCGGCGCCCCGCGCATCACCAAGGACGGCGTCACCGTCGCCAAGGAAATCGAGCTTGAGGACAAGTTCGAAAACATGGGCGCGCAGATGGTCCGCGAAGTTGCTTCGAAGACCAACGACATCGCTGGCGACGGCACCACGACCGCGACCGTTCTGGCGCAGTCGATCGTCCAGGAAGGCCACAAGGCCGTTGCCGCCGGCATGAACCCGATGGACCTGAAGCGCGGCATCGACCTCGCGGTAACCGACGTCGTTGCGACCCTGATCAAGAACGCCAAGAAGATCAAGACCTCCGAAGAGGTTGCCCAGGTCGGCACCATCGCCGGCAACGGCGATGCTTCGGTCGGCAAGATGATCGCCGAAGCGATGCAGAAGGTCGGCAACGAAGGCGTCATCACGGTTGAGGAAGCCAAGACCGCCGAGACCGAACTCGAAGTCGTCGAAGGCATGCAGTTCGACCGCGGCTACCTCTCGCCCTACTTCGTCACCAACGCCGACAAGATGGTTGCCGAGCTCGAGGACGTCTACATCCTCCTGCACGAGAAGAAGCTGTCCAACCTCCAGGCCATGCTGCCGGTTCTCGAAGCCGTCGTGCAGACCTCGAAGCCGCTGCTCATCATCTCGGAAGACGTCGAAGGCGAGGCTCTGGCCACGCTGGTCGTCAACAAGCTGCGTGGCGGCCTGAAGATCGCCGCCGTCAAGGCGCCGGGCTTCGGTGATCGCCGCAAGGCCATGCTGGAAGACATCGCCATCCTCACCGGTGGCCAGGTCATCTCGGAAGACCTCGGCATCAAGCTCGAGAACGTCGGCCTCAACATGCTCGGCCGCGCCAAGAAGGTGTCGATCTCCAAGGAGAACACCACCATCGTCGACGGCGCCGGCAAGAAGGCCGAGATCCAGGGCCGCGTTGCCCAGATCAAGCAGCAGATCGAAGAGACCACTTCGGACTACGACAAGGAGAAGCTGCAGGAACGTCTGGCGAAGCTCGCCGGCGGCGTTGCGGTGATCCGCGTCGGCGGTGCGACGGAAGTCGAAGTCAAGGAAAAGAAGGACCGCGTCGATGACGCCCTCAACGCGACCCGCGCGGCCGTCGAAGAAGGCATCGTTGCTGGTGGTGGCGTCGCGCTGCTGCGCGCTTCGGCCAACATCAAGGCCACCGGCGTCAATGCCGACCAGGCCGCCGGCATCAACATCGTGCGTCGTGCGCTTCAGGCTCCGGCCCGCCAGATCGCGGCCAACGCCGGTGCGGAAGCATCGATCGTTGCCGGCAAGATCCTTGAGAACAAGGGCGCGACCTTCGGCTACAACGCCCAGACCGGCGAGTATGGCGACATGATCGCCATGGGTATCGTCGATCCGGTCAAGGTTGTCCGTACGGCTCTTCAGGACGCGGCCTCGGTCGCCGGCCTGCTGGTCACCACCGAAGCCATGATCGCGGAGGCTCCGAAGAAGGAGTCGGCTGGCGGCGGCATGCCTGGCGGCATGGGCGGCGGCGGCATGGGCGGCATGGGCGGCATGGATTTCTAATCCAGCTCTGGCAGCTTTCGCAACGAGAGGGCGGCATCAATGCCGCCCTCTTTTTTTGCGAACCTCGGTCCGATGAACGATCGACGCCAACGCCGGCCATCGGCGTTAGGGCAACCTCAAAAGAACTGTCGAGTTGGTTGCGCGCGGCTTTGCGTCATCAGAGGCGCAAGGCGGTCGCGTGTGAGGATTGCGCGCTCCCATAGGCGGTTTCGGCATGTGCCTCGCCTTCGACATCGACATTGCGGCCAAGCAGGAAATCGGCGGCTTTCGAGGCATGGCTTGCGGCGCGGAAGATGGCGCGGTTGTCCTCGCGCAAAACCGTCAGCCATGAGCCGATGTAGTCGGCATGGCGCACGCTCGGCTCGATGCCGAGACTGCTGCAGATGAAGGCTGATGCGATTTCGGCGACCAGTTCCTCGCGCGCATAGGTGTTGGACCCGAAGGAGCCGGACAGGTCGCGCGCGAGTCGCCTCGGGTGGCCGGTCCAGTGTCCAAGCTCGTGAAAGCAGGTCCGGTAATAGTCGATCTGGTGGAAGAAAGCCGGCTGCGGCGGCACCTGTATGGTGTCGCTGCCGGGCATGTAGAAGGCGCGCTCGCCGCCGATGCGAAAATCAGCGCCGGTTGCATGAATGAGCGCCTCGGCCTGCGGGACCATCTCGCGCTCAGGCAGAGGCTCGCCGGCGGCGTAAAGATGTTCGGGCAGATTATCGCACTGCGCGACATCGAAGACGGTGAAGCGCTTCAGGAAGGGCACCGCCTGCGGTTCGTCGCCATCGGTGTCGGCGCGTTGCTTTTCGTTCTTGGGAACAAAGCGGTCAGCGTGAACGATGGTGGTGCCGTGCTCGCCCTTCCTGACATTGCCGCCAAGCGAAAGCGCCTGCCGGAAGGTGAGCCAGTTCTGGCTGGGGAAACCGCGCTCGATGACCGCGCCCCACAGGATCAGGATATTGATGCCGGAATATCGGCGCTGGGTGGCCGCATTCCGCGGCAGGCCGAGGCCTGTCCTTGCCCTGCCCCACGGCTTGACCCATGGCACGGTGCCGCGCTCCAGTTCGGCAATGATGCGGTCGGTGATTTCCTGATAAAGGCTGGCGCCGGTGCGCCCGCCACTGTCTGCGCCAGCCTGTCGGCTGCCGCAACGTTTGTTGTTTGCACGCATCGTGATGTCCTCCGCTCTACAATCGCGCGCCCTCCCCGGAAGCGGGGTGGGCGGCAAAAGCGACCGGAAAGGCCCGCCGTCGGAGGCGGACTGCATCAGCAGGACCGGAACGGAGTGGAGGACCCGAAAGCGACAAGCGAAGGGTTGCGGGACGCCGCGGCGGGCCTAGAAGGGAGTGCTGCCCACCCTGCGCCAGGGGGAAGGCCACAATAGAAAGACGCCGGCCGACAGGCCGGCGACCGTCAGCAGCCGAAGGCTGCCCCGCGCCAGGGGGCGATGCCGCAGGGCCAAGACCGCCTGAGCTTGCCGAAGAAAAGCGGGCTCGGTTCACGAGCACCCGGCCAGCGACTTCAGGCGCGGGCGCTCAGGATTGTTGTTGGCGCCCACGGCAGCTGGATGACCGCAACAAGATTACGAGGAGCGACAGCAAAGCCAGCTGCCACAAACGGCACGCTCCGGCAACAACAGCGTGGCCGGTCTACAGATGCTGCCCCGCACGAGAGCCAGCACGCTTTGAGCGCGCATCGGCGATGCAAGCGTTGCAAGCTGGCCATGTCCACAAGGTCGGCGACCACTATATCGCCGACCACCAACGCGGGCGTACCGTCTAAGTGCAGACCTTTCGCGAGTGCGCGGACCGCGCATTTCATCTGCGATGGCCGGATCTTGCATTCCCGCTTGAGCTGCTCAACGTCAAGGCCTACACGCGCTGCGATCTTGAGAGTGACCCTTCAACTGGGGGAAATCATAAGGGCGCGGTGGAATTCGTCGAACTTTCCCTGTTTTCTCGAGGCGAGTGCGGCGAAGGCTGGGAATTGGGAATCCGGTCCCAGGACCGGGAACTGTTTGATCACAAGCTTCAGATTGGGTTCATGCTTGAAGGCTTTTTGGTAGTTGATATCAGCCAGTCTGCAATGCGGACAGTTGTGGTAGTCATTGAATATGACCAGAACGGCATCGCCTTGCGGGTTGCCGGCGATTGGCGAAGGAGATCGTTGTCGAATGCGCCGCTCCACTTTTGCCTGTCGGTCGACCACGCCTGCCGGTGCAGGTTCGCGCTATATTGGCTCGCCAGCAAGGCGAGGAGTAAAAGAAGAGCTGCGACAGTGATGGCAGTCGGCTTAGACATGAGTCTCCAATCCATGGACGGCGTGGCAGCAACGGCCGCCTTTTTGGTGTAAAATGGGTCAGTTTTGATCGTGCCCCGCAGTTGCTACAGGCGCACAGGTGCCGGTGCGATCTGGCGGTTTCTCAAATACGGCTTTGCGCCATCGGGTCCACCCCAATAGCTGAGCGTCGTTCGCACGGGGAATTGTGTTCACCACGCCGGGCGACTTGACCGTCCACCGCCGGAGCGCTGAACGGTCCGCTAGTGAGGCGCTCCCCGAATCGTCGTTTATCCCGCTCGCCCCGGACCGGGTGACAGCCAGCGTTGCCGCTACGCTGCGGAGAAAAACCGTCAGCGCGTGGCATTCGGACATAAGCTGATCGACGCCAAGAATAAGCCCCACGGAGGTGACCGGTGCGGCCGGAACAAGAAAGAGCGTTGCAGCCATTGTGACGAGGCCTGCACCGGTAATGCGGGTTGTTCCGTTCGAAGGGAACAATGCGACAAACAGCATGAGGATCCGGCAGCCGATCGGGAGATCAGTTTTCGTCGCTTGGGCGATGAAAAGGGCGGCGAGCATCATATTCGTGCCGTCCAGATTGAATGGAATGAGACCCACGACCGAATGCGTGGCGCCGGCCCTTTCCATCTTCTCCATGAGCGAGGCCAGCGCGGCCTCTGAGGAGGACATTGCGAGCAGCAGCTCGTCCTTGATGTATCGGACGAGAGAGAAGAGCGAGCGGCCGTTGTAGCGGCAGACCGCGCCGAACAGGACCGAGAGGAACAAGACTTGCAGGATGTCGCCTTCCGCGAAGGCATTGGCAATCGTTGACGGGATGATGTTCATCAGGAAGCTGGTCACGGACTGCTCGTGAGCCGTGGCCACATAGCCCTTAACGGCTTGGACATCGAGCGAGGCCGGATCGATGTTGAGGCCGGCGCCAGGCTGAACGATATTCGCGACAATCAGCCCGACAACAAAAGCGAGCGTCGAAAAGGTGAGAAAATAGACCATCGCCTTGGCGGCAACTCGGCCGACCTTCTGCAGATCGCTCATGCCGGCAATGCCGGTCGCCATTGTCAGGAAGATGACAGGTACGGTGATTATCTTGACGACATCGACGAAGGCATCGCCGAGCGGCTTCAGGCTGTGGCCGGTCTCCAAATGGAAATAGCCGATTGCGGCACCCAGGATTATGGCGGCAAGTACCTGCACGTAGGTCCGGGCAAAATGGCGCTTGCGGGGCGCTGCGATCGCGCGGGGAACTCTTGGAACCAACACCGTCTCTCTCCTTGACCGGATCGGGGTGGGGCTCCTCCCTCTCCCATGCAGTGCTCCGGTCGAACGCTGCGCCCACTTCGGCGCAAACGATGTGCCAAATAGCAAAGAGGGGAAAACGCGCAGGACCTCACGCAATGCTTGCGATTCGCTCTCCCACACTCGTGCAGTGGTTGCCTGTCGCAACTATGGAAGGGTCGATTCTTGGGAACTCCAAAGGCCGCTCTTTGCGTCGAGCAGCTTGGCTGCCTGGAAGGTTCCCTCTTTGCCTTGCGGTCTGCGAGCTGAGTCCAGATCGTCATCATTTGGCTGCGCGCCGCACGGGGCTCGAAAGATTCAATCGAGGACGGGTCCTCTTGGAAAACGGGGGCAGCGTTGGTCAAGCCCTTCCACCCTGCTGTCCCAATGGTGTTCAGAAGCTCAGTTCACGATCAAGCGATGGATCAGCGTCATCTGGCGTTTGCGCCATCGCGGCGGCGTTGCAACGGGTCTGCCAAAGATGAGAAGGCCGCGAGGCAGGGTCCGAGACCTAGACTCCAACCTCATAGCGCGCTCGGCTCGCGTTCGGAAGGTTCGAACCGCAGCACGATCAGGTGGCGACACCGTTGGTCGGAACCGGAACCCGACGAATGATCGTTCGTGACCGACATCTGTGAACAAGCAGTATGTGTCATTGCAATCACCACCCGTTGCGCGGAAATGCCCATATGGCCGTGAATGAACTGGATTTGGTGATTTTCCAGATGGCGGTGGAAAGCGTCCGCTTGCTCTCTTCAAGCTTTGATGAGAAGGCGGCTGAGATAGCCACGAGGAGCCGTGGTAGCCTTCTTTTTGACGTGCGGGTGGACGGTGACCTGGAGGTCCAGCGAGTCGCAGCCATTGGATATCCAGGCGACAAGATCGGTGTGGTGGCATTGGACCGAGAGGGCCTTGTTAGCTGTTGTTGCCTAGTCAATGGCACCTTCTCACCTTTCATTGCACCGTTGGAGAACTGGACCAGCATGCCCCTTTCGATGCAGGCCCAGATCGATGTCACAGGCTATGCGAGGCTCCTTCTGGCCGCCTTGCGAAATGCTGGACATATGCTGGACAGGTAGCATCGCGATGATGTCTGTGATGAGATGGTGCAAACGGCTGGATGAGGCGATCGCTTGCTGGCAGCTTTGGCAACAAAGCGATCGGTGAGTTCGCAATGCTGGAACACGTCCTTTAGACTCTGCAGTTAAGTTAGCGGACTACCATCTGACGAATGCCCTCTGACAGTCTGCATGGCGCGGCATGCCCTCTTAGGAATGCAGCCGTGGTTCTACACCATCGGCTGTTTTTGTGTCGAAGGCGACGGGCACGCCATGAACGAAGGAAGCGGCCGCCAACAGTTCCTCCAACTCGCGGTCGGTGGCCTTGCATGCCGGCATTAGTGTTCGGATGGCGCGGATCGCCTGCGCCATGGAGAGAAAGCGGACCCTTCCCCTGGAAAGGACATAGGCTTCTGCGGCTTTTTCGACGGTGACGGTGTGAAACGAATTGGTCATGACGAATTCCTCCCTGAACCCTGACCAACCCGACTTATGGCACGAATTCGACCGCCTTCAAGCCTATGTCCGATTGCGGACAATAGCTGCGATTCGTTCAAAACCGCTGATGCTTTTGGGCGACCTGGTGAGGGGCAAGGAGACGTCGGCTGAACCCGTTTCAACCGACATGCTTCAGGCAGCGGCCAGGCCGAAATAACGCTGCTCCTCCTTGTCATAAGCGCCATGTGTGAGCTTTATCAATCCGGCACGGTCGATGATCGTGATCTCGCCGCGCTTGGCGTGCACCAGTCCTCGATACTCAAGCATTTGCAGGGCCGTGGTGACCCCGGGCGGTGGGCGCGAGCATGGTCGCCAGAAATTCATGCGTCGGGAGGATCTTATCTCCTTCCGCACGGTCGTGGACCATCAGCTGCCAGCGGGCCAGCCGTTCTTCGATCTTGGAGTGGCCATTGACCAGTGCCGTCCGGCATGATTGGACGAGGAACGCGTGGGCATAATCCAGCACTGAGGTGCGAAGCGACGGGCTAATCGCAGGGCGAAGGTTTTCAACCGGCAGGCGCCAGGTAGTGCTTTCCTTTCCGAGAATGACGGCAATTCCTTTCATCCCGTCATAGCCGACAATGCCGACTTCACCTTGCCGCCCGCCGGTCATGGTGGCGACCACCGACGCGATGCCCCTCTCGGGAAAATATACGTTCTTGATCGGCTGATGCGCGACCTCCAACTGGTCCTTGATGCCCGGTTCGACGTGATGCAGCGATGGTCGCAAAAGCGCGAAGTCCTGCGGGGTGAGGGCTTCAGCACCTGGTCGCGAAAGAGGGATCGGGCAAGGCTCTCTTCCAACGGGGCAAGAGCGCGTACGTCTTACTGTCGGCTGCACCGAAGTAAATGCCGGCCGATGCCAAAGCATAGGCTTCGAAACGCGCGATTGCAAAGCCCTGTCGGGGCAGTGCAGTCATGCTAGAAGTCGCGCCGCCTACGATAGGCAGCGGATGACATGATTCCCTTCTGCGGCGGCCACCAAGAACGGCTCGGGCACGCTTTAATCGTTCATACACAAGCTCGCAGGAATGTAAGCAGCGGAACAATCGGGTGATTCGTACCGCCCTGCCCTTTCAGAGATCAAGTCATTGGACGTCAATTCGGCTGGAACGCCTCGTCGAACGGCCCAGGAAAATGCAGCCGGATGAGCAATGGTGGTTCACCTTATGTGCGGTCCCGGATATGCGGTCCGGCGGCTCATCTCCCAATAGCTTGTCGATGGGGAAGTGGAACTCGTCATGTCGCCGCGAACCGTCACCGCGCTAGCGGGGCTCTTTTGAAGACGCCGGTGTTTTTCTTTGTGGAACTGAATCTGTGAGGTGATTGATGCATGAATCAAACATTTGCGTATTTCCGCTGCATCGGCGACGTATATTGGTCGAAAGTATCGCCCAGGCCCTCGAGACCAAGAACGGCGAGGCGGCGAGTGCGTTCTGGCGCTGTGCTGCCAAGAAAATGCTCATTCAATTGTCCGATGTAGGAATTGCGCCAGAGCTCGCTGCGCAGGAGGTTGGAAGCCTTCTTCATGCGGTCTTGGACGACATGGCCAACCGAACGGTAATGCACAAAGCATAGGCTCGGGCGCTGTTGGACCGCGCGTCAGCTCGGGTCCTTATCAGGGGACTGCTCCGACTGGCCGACGGTCCGGCCAAACCGGCATACCGGCAAAGGTTTGAGGTTGCGATCGCTCACGGCGGCCGGTCCAATATTCTAAGACGACCTCAGAAGCCACGTTGGCTTCTTTGGACGAAGCGGAGGGGCGCCATTTTGGCGTGCTCACGCTGGACTGCGGGTTGCGCCTACGGAAATCCAAAGTCCGGCCGCGCGAGCCAATCGACCGGAACAGTCGAAAGCTCGTGGGGGCGGGTCCGCTCACCCTCACGGCGGCGGTGGCGGCCGTGAGCAGACTTAACTCAAGTCACGGCTGAGCATCCGCAGGCGCTATGCCGATTGGATGAGAACTGGTTGCCACAACACCGGCCCGTTGAGGCGTCCCCTCCAGCGGATGCGCAAGAGACTGGCGTAGGAAATATCGAGGAAGCCGGCGACTGCCTCGGTGTTGCCGACCTGCTTGGGCTGTCCGATACGTGACAACGGCCAGGTGGCGAGACGAAGGATCCTTTCGATGCGCGTATCTGTCACCGTTACGATCCCGGAGAGATTGTTGGCCAAGCCGAATTCGATGATCCCCGCGAAGAGCTCGTAGGTTGCTTGGGCCAGGCCGCCAGCTGCCTTCGGCGCTGTCGCAGGGAGATCGAGCGCGAAACGACTACTCTCCCAGATATCGGCACTCGCAGGGACCACCATCTCATCCAGCAGCGTCGGAAACGTATCGCGCAACATTGTCGGTCCGGTGGTCGGCAAAAGGCGGACGCAGCCGCAAGTTCGCCAATCGGACCCCTTGAGAAGCAGGTAGACGGGGTTCAGGCTGTCAAACGGGTCCGTTTCCATTTCGCCTTCGGTCTGCACTTCCCAATCGAGCCGCTTCTTGAAAACCCGATACCTAAGTCCGTGCATTTCCTTGAGTTCGCTCGCAAACTCGGCGTAGCAGTCGGGTGTTATCAGCTGCATCATTGTCGTCTCCGTGCGGGATGTGTCCACGCAATCGAAGGGCAAAGCCGTCATGAATGCAGCCTGTAGACCTTTACAGCTAGACTTGGAGAGGATCAGGATCTCGCCCGAGCAGCCATCCGCACTACGGCCTGGTTGATGGTTCGCACGCCAAGCTTCGCCTTGGCGTTTTCCTGATGGAAGGTCACGGTGCGTTTCGAGACACCGAGAATCTGGCTGATATCCCAGGCCGACTTGCCGCACGCCGCCCATTTCAGGCACTCGAACTCCCGCCGGGTGAGCGTTATGCCATCTACCACGCAATCTTCGGCGAGCCTGCGCCGGGCATGGATATGAACGTTGATCGCAACCAGTTGCATTGCTTTTTCGTAGCGCGTCAGCGACCTCAGAAATGGCGGATGCGCCTCGTTGGAGGCGAAGGTCAGTGCGGCGAACCGGCCGCGATGATCATGCATCGACATGGTCAGTCCGCCGCGAATGCCGAACTCAGCTGCTTTTTCCAGGACTTCCTGCTGAGAGGTCGGCAAATAACGGTGATCGCGGTCCACACCCCAGTCGAAGGTATCCCAGCCCCGCAGTCCCCGCAGGATCACGGGATCCACGCTGTGGTAGCGCTGTTGCAGGTAATGTGATGTCCATGATGATGGATAATTCGAGATCAATCGCGGCCTGTCGCCGGAAGCGGATGGGTAGGTGAAATAAGCGAAGAGCGGAAAGTCGAACCCGGCTGCGGCGGACGCCATTGCCTCATGGAGATCGACGGCATCGACGCTTGCAGAGAGTTGCTCGACCAAGGTTTCAAATACGCGATGCATCTGCGCTTAGCGTACCTCGCGGAGGTTGCTGGAAGCCGACGGAGACGTGGTTCTAAATGATGGCCTGTCCCTGCAGGGCATACGACGCGCCGCCGTCATCACCGCAATTGCTGTGCTGCTTCCGATTGGAGAGAGCTCCGCCCACCTGACCAACTACCGATGGGTGATATTGCGACGTTATCGATGAGCCGCGTGTCGCCAAGCCAAGCCGCAGCAAGCAAGCGTGCCGGTCGGTCAAGGCTTGCTAACGATTGCAGGTCTGTTTCTCCGCGCAGCTCCAGGTATTCGAGCTCGCGATAGCCGGCAGCCAGAATTGCTGCACGCGCTTCATCAAGCGTAGGCAGGATGGGGGAGCCGCGTGCAAGCCGCTCGGCCGTATCGAGCAGGACCGATGCTAGTTTTGGGGCAATGGCGCGTTGGGCTGGGGAGAGCCGCACGTTACGCGACGATAGCGCAAGACCATCGGCTTCGCGGACTGTCGGACAGGGCACAATAGTGATCGGAATGTCGAGATCCCGGACCAAGCGCCTGACAAGCTGAAGTTGCTGAAAATCCTTTTCGCCAAAAAAGGCGAAGTCAGCGCCGGCCTGCAGGAAGAGCTTGGCCACGACCGTCGCCACGCCATTGAAATGGCCGGGCCGGAATGCGCCGCAAAGGCATTCGCTGATGCCGGACACTGAAACGGCCGTGGCGAAGCCCACCTGGTACATTTCCTCTGTGTCCGGCACATAGAGCAGATGCGTGCCCAGCAGAGCGAGCTTGGCAGCATCGTCGCTTTCCGTCCGAGGGTAGGCAATCAGGTCGGCGGGGCTGTTGAACTGCTTGGGGTTTACGAACAGCGTCACGATCACCCGCTCGGCCCTTTCGAGCGCCTTCCGCACGAGGCTCAGATGCCCGTCGTGCAAGGCTCCCATGGTCGGCACAATACCGATCGTGGCACCCGAGCGACGCCATTGCGCAACGACGCCGCGCAGCTCGCTCACGGTTCGAGCGATCGGCACGCTCATGTGAAGTCACCGGCCTTCAAGGCGTTGACATAGAGATGTTCGACCGCCGGAAAGTGCCGGTTCCGCACATCGGTGGCGTAAGCGGCGATTGCCGCCTCAGCCTGCTCACCGAGCTCGGCATAGCGTTTGACGAACTTCGGCCGAAATGAGGTGAAGAGCCCGAGCATATCGTGGCTCACCAGAATCTGGCCGTCGCAAGCTGGCGAGGCACCGATGCCGATTGTGGGTATGTCGATATCGGCGGTTATCTGCCGTGCAAGCTGCTCCGGTATCTTTTCCAGCACCAAGGAGAAGGCGCCCGCTTCGGTTACCGCCCTGGCGTCGCGCCTGATCCGCTCTGCATCGGCTCCCCGGCCCTGCACACGATAGCCTCCAAACGTGTTTACCGCCTGCGGCGTCAGGCCCACATGGGCCATGACAGGTACGCCGCGCGCGGTAAGGAAGCGGATGGTTTCCGAGATGGTCTCGCCGCCCTCGATCTTTACCGCTGAACAACCGGTCTCACCCATCACGCGCGCAGCGTTGCCGAAAGCGTGCTCTGGGCTTTCCTCGTAGGAACCGAAGGGCAGGTCGACGACCATCAGCGCGTGTTCAAGGCCGCGGCGAACGGCCTGTCCGTGCATGATCATCATGTCGAGCGTGACCCCCAGCGTCGACGACAGGCCGTGCAGCACCATGCCGACGCTGTCGCCGACAAGAACGATGTCGCAGTGGCGATCGAGCAGCCTCGCGACCGGCGTGGTGTAGGCCGTCAAGCATACAAGTGGCGTCTGGCCTTTTCGCGATCGAATATCTGGAGGAGTCATCCCTTTTATCTCACCAGCCGCGCTCAACCGAGGCCCCTTCCCTTACGTTACCAACAGCGGGTGTCGCGTTTGGCATATTTTTGTGCGACTGCGAAGAGCTAAAAACAGCGCTTGAGTACTCTGGTGTTGACGTGCTGGCTTCCAAGGTTACATTCAATCGATTAAGGCGCTCCGTTGGGCCAACCCGCTTTCGCAAACATGGATCCTCAGACAAGAAGAACCAAGAAAGGCAAAGCCGCCGTCAAAGCTGACGAAGCCAAAGTGGACCTGACTGCCGTCGTGGTCGCCGTAAACGACAGTGAGCCCTGTGTCCTCACAGTCGGTCATGCGGACACCCTCCCTTCTGGACCTTTTGCCCTTGAGCATCGATCACTGCAGTCGGGTTTGAGGGGGTGGGTGGAGCAGCAGACCGGCCATGCACTTGGATACATCGAGCAACTCTACACCTTCGCCGATCGCGATCGCATCGGCACTGAGCGCCACCAGCGCGTCATCTCAATCAGCTATCTCGCATTGACCAGGAAGGAACAGGCAACGAACTCGGCCGCGTGCGGCTGGCAAAGTTGGTACGAATATTTTCCCTGGGAGGACCACCGCTTCGGCACGCCGCCTGTGCTGCTCGATAGATTGCGGCCCCGCCTGATTGAGTGGGCCGGCGGCGCCAGCGAGCCGACCACTCAACGCGAGCGCCGGCAGCGCGCTGCGATAGCCTTCGGCTTCGACGACCGCCATTGGAACGAGGAACTCACGCTCCAACGCTACGAGTTGCTCTATGAAGCTGGTCTGATTGAGGAGGCCGGTGGCGGCAGGGACGCGATTGCGGCCGCGGCTGGCAAACCAATGGTCGCTGACCACCGTCGTATTCTGGCAACCGGGATCGCGCGGCTGCGTTCGAAGATCAAATACCGGCCGGTCGTGTTCGAGCTTATGCGGCCTTCCTTCACGCTGCTGCAACTGCAGCGAACCGTGGAAGCTTTGGCTGGCAGGCTGATCAACAAGCCGAACTTCCGGAGATTGGTCGAGCAGCAGGAACTTGTTGAGGAGACCGGGGAGACCTCCCTCGACACGGGCGGCCGACCGGCGAAGCTTTATCGCTTCCGGCATGCCGTCCTCGACGACAGGGCTATCGCCGGGACAAAATTACCGCTGGCGCGGGCTTGACATACTTATAGTCAAGGTAGATATATTCCCTTATTGTCAAACCGAATATAATCGAGGCGCCAATGACTGGGGCGTTACCTATGGCTGCGTCCCTGTATGAGCGTGTCCGGCGGGTGATCCCACCCGTTGAATGGCTCGCGTTCGCCGGCGATATTGAAGCCATCTTAGCGCTGAAGCGTGAGCGCAATGCGGTGGTGCTGGCGCACAATTACCAGACGCCCGAAATTTTTCATTGCGTGGCAGACATCGTCGGCGACAGCCTGGCGTTGGCCCACAAGGCGGTGACGGTCGACGCCGACATCATCGTGGTTGCCGGCGTTCATTTCATGGCCGAGACGGCAAAACTGCTCAATCCGAACAAGACCGTGCTCATCCCGGATCTCCGCGCCGGCTGCTCGCTGGCCGAATCGATCACGGCAAACGACGTGCGGCTAATGCGGCTGCGGTATCCGGGGGTCCCCGTTGTTACTTACGTCAACACTTCCGCCGCCGTAAAAGCGGAGTCCGACATCTGCTGCACGTCCGGCAACGCCAAGGCGGTGGTGGAATCGCTTGGCGTGGCGCGTGTGCTGATGCTCCCGGACGAATATCTGGCGAGGAACGTGGCAGCCGATACAGACGTCGAGATCATCGCCTGGAAAGGCCATTGCGAGGTGCATGAGCGCTTCACCGCAGCAGACATCCGGGAACTGCGCGATGCCCATCCAGGCGTCATCGTGCTGGCCCATCCAGAATGCCCACCAGACGTTGTCGCGGAGGCGGAGTTCTCCGGCTCGACCGCGGCGATGTCGGATTATGTCGAGCGTGAGAAACCGACGCGTGTCGTCCTTCTGACCGAATGTTCGATGAGCGACAACGTCGCGGTCGCGCATCCCGACGTCGAGTTCGTTCGCCCATGCAATCTGTGCCCGCACATGAAGCGCATCAACCTGGCCAACATTCGCGCCGCACTCGAGCAGAACCGGCATGAGGTCCGGATTGATCCCGAAATTGCCGGCCCCGCCCGCCGCGCGGTCGAGCGCATGCTTTCCCTATGAGTCTGGAGGTTCGCGACATCGCCGGGGCGCCGGTCGTCATCGGCGGCGGCATTGCCGGCCTGATGACGGCGCTTCATCTGGCGCCGGAACCGGTCGTGCTTTTGACCAACGCGCCGCTTGGAACCGGAGCCTGCAGTGAACTTGCCCAGGGCGGTCTTGCGGCAAGTCTCGGGGGCGACGACGGCCCAGATTTTCACCTTTGCGACACGATAGCTGCCGGCGACGGACTCTGCGATGAGGCCACGGTGCGGCGAGTGGTACGAGCTGCACCCGAAGCGATTAGGACGATCCAAAGGTTCGGCGTCGACTTCGACCAGCACCCTGACCGCGCGTTGCGACTTGGGCTCGAGGCGGCACACTCGCGACGGCGAATTGTGCATGCAGCCGGCGACGCCACCGGTCGCGAGTTGGTGCGCGCGCTCGTCGCCGCGGTTCGGCGTACAGCCTCGATCACCATTATCGAAAATGTGGAGGTCCGCCGGCTGGTCGTGCAGGACGGGTCGGTCATCGCCGTGGTCGCAGCAGGACGAGCCGGCGCGCTCGCTCTGCCCACGCGTCGCGCGGTGCTGGCGACCGGCGGCGTCGGCGGGCTGTTTTGCGACACGACAAACCCCGCTGGCTCATGGGGTCACGGGCTGGCGCTCGCCGCATGGGCGGGGGCGGAACTCGCCGACTTGGAATTCATACAGTTCCATCCAACTGCGCTCGACGGTCCGCGCCGGCCGATGCCGCTGGTGAGCGAAGCCGTGCGTGGCGAAGGCGCGGTGCTCATCGATGAGCGAGGAGAGCGCTTCCTCGCCGACACACCTGGCGGTGAACTTGCGCCTCGCGACGTCGTAGCGCGCGCCATTTGGCACCAGCTTGCCGTTGGACGCCGCGTATTCCTGGACGCACGGCAAAGTCTCGGCCCGAGATTTGGCAAGCGTTTTCCAGGCATCGCCGAATTGTGCCGGAGCGCAGGAATCGACCCCGCGACCGACCTGATCCCGGTGCGCCCGGCGGCACATTATCACATGGGCGGCGTCGCCGTAGACAGCGCCGGCCGCAGCTCCATCGAGGGATTGTGGGCCTGCGGTGAGGTGGCCTGTACCGGCCTGCACGGCGCCAACCGCCTGGCCAGCAACTCGCTCACCGAAGCGGCGGTCACCGCGAGCTGGGTTGCCGAAAGCGTTGCCGGCACGTCGTATACCCGGCGACCGCGCAGATGCTCCACATTCGTCCCTCCACGACCAGACGCTTCCGTGGTCCGCCCGATTGTCTCCGCCGCCCTGGGTATCATCCGCGACGGCGAGGCAATGCGCGAAGCGGTGGCGACCCTGCTGCCGATCGCAGCCAATAGTGTCGCTGCCTCTGGTCCGGCTTTGGTCTCACTGATGATCGCCGCGGCGGCCCTGAGGCGGGAAGAGAGTCGAGGCGCGCACTGTCGGTCCGATTTCCCGCTCCACGATGCCAACGTGCGCCCATCACGGCTGACACTGCACAGCGCAATGCGGGCCGCGGCCGCACTCGATTGCCGGGCTACCATACGGAGCACTTGATATGACTTCATTCTCCCCCCTCCCCGCGACCCTGATCGAACCGATTGTGCGCGTTGCGCTCCTCGAAGACCTGGGCAGATCCGGCGACCTGACCACCGATGCGGTTATCCCGTATGATTGCACTGCCACGTTGGTGCTCAAAGCGAGGCAGGCGGGCGTCGTTGCCGGGCTCGATCTGGTCTCGTATGCCTTCCTTCTCGTGGAACCGGCGATCAACATCCAGATCTGGCGCCCTGATGGCAGCGAGGTTGGGGCCGGGGAAACCATTGCAAGATTGTCCGGACCCGCACGAGGCCTGCTCACGGCCGAACGCACGGCCCTCAATTTCTTATGCCGGCTGAGCGGCATTGCCACTGCCACAGCGGCCATGGTTGAGGCCGTGCGCGGTCACAAGGCGAGGATTGTATCGACGCGAAAGACGACGCCCGGGCTGCGGGCATTGGAGAAATACGCCGTGCGCGTCGGCGGCGGTGCCAATCACCGGTTCGGCCTCGATGACGGCGTGCTCATAAAGGACAACCACATCGCGATCGCCGGCGATATCCGCACAGCAATAGAGCGGGCGCGCGCCGCAGCAGGGCATATGGTGAAGGTCGAGGTCGAGGTCGACACGCTGAAGCAGCTCGATGCAGCGCTCGCGATTGGTGTTGACGCGGTGCTGCTCGACAATATGTCGGTCGAGGATCTTGCCCGCGCGGTTTCTATAGTGGATGGCCGTACGATCACCGAGGCGTCCGGTCGGGTGATGCCGAAAACGGCGGCGGCGATTGCGGCGACCGGTGTCGATCTCATCTCCATGGGTTGGCTGACGCACAGCGCCCCGATCCTCGACATCGGCCTGGACATGCCGGACCACCAGAACATCTGCAAGCACTTGAACTGAGGATTACGGCGTGAGGAGCAACATCAGCTCGGCAGGCGTAGGAGGTGCTGGAAAGACGTGCCGCAGCTCGCCTTTAGCGAGTGCGCCCCAAAGCCAAGAAGGCGTACCGGACTAGCAAACAAAGGTTTGACGATGACGATTGGAATGAACTCGGAGTTCGACGTGAACCAGACCATGCAATCGGTCGATGGAACGCCTCCGCGATGGAACCGCAAAGAGGCCGAGGCCATCTACGGCATGCCATTCAACGATCTGCTGTTCCTAGCTCAGACGATCCACCGCCAGAACTTCGATCGAAACCGAGTGCAGCTGTCGCGGCTCCTTAGCATCAAGACCGGCGGGTGCCCCGAAGATTGCGGCTATTGCAGCCAGTCTGCGCATTACGAAACCGGTGTGAAGGCGTCGAAGCTGGTGGACGTCAAGCATGTCATCGACGAAGCGGCCATGGCGCGTGATGGCGGCGCAACGCGCTATTGCATGGGCGCGGCGTGGCGAAGTCCCAAGGAGCGCGACATGGAGGTTGTGGTCGCCATGATTGAGGGCGTCAAGGCCCTCGGCATGGAGACCTGCATGACGCTCGGCATGCTCGATCTTGAGCAAGCTGCTCGCCTGAAGCAGGCCGGTCTCGACTACTATAACCACAACATCGATACCTCTGAGCGCTACTATGGCGAGGTTATTTCAACCAGGACTTTTGCCGACCGGCTGGAAACGCTTGGGCACGTGCGCGCGGTTGGGATGAAAGTCTGCTGCGGCGGCATTGTCGGGATGGGAGAAGAAAAGACCGATCGCATCGACATGCTGGTCACGCTCGCGAACCTGCCCGAGCCGCCGGAAAGCGTGCCGATCAACATGCTTATTCCCATCGAAGGCACGCCGCTTGCCGCGGCCGACGCCATCGATCCGATCGATTTCGTCCGCATCGTTGCGCTCGCGCGGGTGATGATGCCGAAATCCTATGTAAGGCTGTCCGCCGGCAGGACGGCGATGAGCGACGAAACGCAGGCGCTGTGCTTCTTTGCCGGGGCCAATTCGATCTTTGTCGGCGACACGCTGCTGACGGCGGGAAATCCCGGCGAGGACAAGGATACCCTTCTGTTCCGGCGCCTCGGCATTGAGCCTATGGAACTCGCCACGCAATGAAGGAGGCAATTCTTGCCCGCTATGACGCAACCTTGCGGGGACTGGGGCGCAAGGACCGGTTGCGGACGCTCGCACCGCGCGCCGGGCTCGACTTCTCGTCGAACGACTATATCGGACTTGCCGCCTCCAAAAGACTGGGCGATGCGGTTTCGACGGCGATTGCGCGGGGCACGCCAGTGGGCGCCACCGGATCGCGGCTGTTGCGCGGCAATGCACCGGAACATGAGCAACTGGAGGCGGACGCAGCGGCATTTTTCGGAGCCGAGCGTGCACTGTTCTTCGGCAGCGGCTATATCGCCAACTTCGCTCTGCTGACGGCCCTGCCGCAGAAAGGCGACCTGCTGGTCCTCGACGAGCTCGCTCATGCCAGCTTGCATGAGGGTGCCCAGGCCGGGCGCGCTGAGTTCAAGCTGGCCGCGCACAACGACGTCGACGCTGTCGAGGACGCAATCACCCGCTGGCGCGCCGAAGGCGGCATGGGGCGGGTGTGGATCGCCTTCGAAAGCCTTTACAGCATGGATGGCGACCGTGCGCCGATGGAGAGCCTGGTCGCGCTGGCTGATCGGTACCAGGCATTCATCGTCGTCGATGAAGCGCATGCCACCGGCGTCTGGGGACCGGACGGCCGGGGACTGGCCGCCGCGTATGAAGGCCGCGACAACATCGTCACGCTCCACACATGCGGCAAGGCGCTTGGCGCATCCGGCGCGCTCGTTACCGGACCGCGAACACTGTGCGACTATCTTATCAACCGGTGCCGGCCATTCATCTATGCGACCGCACCATCGCCGCTGATGGCAGTCGCGGCACGTGAGGCGCTGACTATTCTGTCTGACGAGCCTATGCGTCGTGCTCAGTTGCACGAGCGTGTCGCTTTCGCGAGCCGGCAATTGGCCGAACGCTGCGGCGTGATGCCCAGCGGTTCGCAGATCCAGCCGCTTGTGATCGGCGATAACAGCCGCACCATGGCGGTGGCGGCAGGACTGCAGGCACGCGGCTTCGACATACGCGGCATTCGCCCGCCGACAGTGCCTGAGGGTACGTCGCGCCTGCGCATTTCGCTGACTCTCAACGTCGACGAAGCCGACATTTCCGCCATGGTCGAGGCTCTCGTCGGAGTGTTGGCCACAGCATGACCAAACGCATCGTCGTCACCGGAACAGACACTGGAATTGGCAAGACAGTGTTTTCGGCCGGACTTGCCGGGCTGCTCGACGGCTTCTACTGGAAGCCGGTGCAATCGGGCCTCAACGAGGAGACCGACAGCGAGGTCGTCGCCCGGCTTTCCGGCTTGCCCGACGGACGCGTGCTGCCCGAAGTCTATCGACTGACGATGCCGCTGTCGCCGCATCGATCAGCCGAAATCGACGGCGTCGCGATCGAGGCCGACGATCTTTCATTTCCGGTCCTGCCGACACCGCTCGTCATCGAAGGCGCCGGCGGGCTGATGGTGCCGCTCAATCGACAGACAAGGTTCATTGACATATTCGAACAATGGCGGCTGCCGGTCATACTGTGCGCCCGCACCGCGCTTGGCACCATCAATCATACGCTGTTGTCGATCGAGGCCCTGAGAGCCCGCTCCATCCCGCTCATCGGCATTGCCTTCATTGGCGAAGAGGTGGCCGATACACAAAGGACAATCGTGGAATTCGGCGGCGTGCCGCAGCTGGGCAGGCTGCCGCACCTCGGTCCGCTGACGGGTGAAACGTTGAGAGATGCAATGATTTCCGGCTTCGACCTGGCCATGATTGCCGGAGGCGACTGATGGCGGAGTCTCGAGTCTGGCATCCGTTCACGCAGCACGCGCTAGAGCCCTCGGTCCCTGAAATCGTGCTGACTGAAGGCGCCTATCTCCACAAGGCCGACGGCTTCCGCATCCTCGATGCGATTTCTTCCTGGTGGGTCGTCACCCATGGCCATCGCCACCCCCGCATCATGAAGGCCATCGAGACGACCGCGTCGAGCCTCGACCAGATCATCTTCGCGGGCTTCACCCACGAGCCGGCCGAACGGCTGGCCGAGGCGCTTATCGGCATCGCACCCGCCGGCCTCGACCGGGTGTTCTATTCCGACAGTGGCTCCACCTCAGTCGAAGTCGCGCTGAAGATGGCGCTCGGCTATTTCCGCAACATCGGCGCGCCGCGTTCGCGCATCGCCGTCATGGAGCACAGCTATCATGGCGACACGATCGGGGCGATGAGCGTCGGCGCCCGCGGCGTCTTCAACGCCGCCTATGATCCTTTGCTGTTCGAGGTCGACGCCATCCCCTTCCCGGCCGCCGGGCGCGAGCAGGAAACGCTGGATCGGTTCGAGGCCGTTAGCCGCGACCGGCGCGCAGCCGCGCTGATCGTCGAGCCGCTGGTGCTTGGCGCCGGCGGCATGCTGATGTATCCGGCCTGGGTTCTTGCCGAATTGAAGAGGATCGCCGAAGCCTCCGGCACGCTGCTGATCGCCGATGAAGTGATGACCGGCTGGGGGCGCACCGGAACCATGTTTGCCTGCGAACAGGCGTCCGTCTCGCCCGACATCTTGTGCACCTCGAAAGGTCTGACCGGTGGTACCATCCCGCTGGCCGCCACGATCGCCACCGATGCCATCTTCCACGCTCACTTTTCGGAGGATCGCAAGAAGACGTTTTTCCATTCGAGCTCCTACACCGCCAATCCGATCGCCTGCGCGGCAGCACTTGCCAATGTCGAGATCTGGCGTGACGAGCCGGTGGCCGAGCGGATCGCGGTCTTGAGCGCGAGGCAGGCCGCCGGGCTGCAACGCTTCCGGGTCAATCCATATTTCACCGACTGCCGGACAACCGGCACCATCGCGGCACTCGACCTACGCACCGGCTCAGCCGGTTATCTGGCCGAGATCGGGCCAAAACTGCGCGCTTTTTTCCTTGAGCGGGGGCTACTTGTGCGCCCGCTCGGCAATGTCCTCTATCTTCTACCGCCCTATTGCATCACCAGCGACGAATTGGGCGGGCTCTATGACGCGATAGAGGAGGCCGGCGAACGCTTCGGCTCGCGGCCATGAACCTATCGTCGCGCGTTCTCGGCTTCGGCCATCATGCGCCGGCGCGCAAGGTCGAGAACCCGGAAATCGAAGACCGGCTCGGGCTTGAGCCCGGCTGGATCGAGCGGCGCACCGGAATTCGCTCGCGCTTCTGGGCAACAGACGAAGACACGCTGTCGGGCCTTGCCGCCTCTGCCGGCGACATGGCGCTGACCAATGCCGGTATCGACCGCGGCGACGTCGGTCTACTCTTGCTCGCCACGTCGACGCCCGATCACCTTCTGCCGCCAAGCGCGCCGCTGGTCGCACATCGGCTGGGGCTAGGCCGCGCCGGAGCGATCGACCTGACCGGCGCCTGCGCCGGCTTCATCTATGCGCTGATGTTCGCCGACGGGTTCACCCGCCTGCACGGCAAAGCGAGCCTTGTCATCGCCGCCAACATCCTCAGCCACCGCATCAATTTGGCCGAGCGCGCCAGCGCCGTGCTGTTTGCCGATGCCGCCGGCGCCATGGTGATCAGTCCTTGCGATGACCCGGATCGAGGCATTCTCGGCGCTTCGGTGGATTCCGACGGCTCGCGCTACGGGCTAATCCAGATTCCCGCCGGGGGAAGCAACACTCCGTTCCATGCCGACCTCGACCTCGCGCAGACACGGATGACGATCACTGACGGCCGTGAAGTATTCAGCAAGGCCGTGGAGATGATGACCGCCTGCTCGAGAGATGCGCTCACTGCTGCCCGACTGAGGCCGCAAGACCTCGATCGTTTCGTGCCGCATCAGGCCAATGCGCGCATTTTCGACGCGGTCGGCAGGAACCTCGGCATCGCTGATCACTCGATCGTCAAGACGATCGCCGAATATGGCAACTCTTCCGCCGCGACGATCCCGCTCTCATTGTCGCTGGCCCATCGGGCGCAGCCGTTTCGGCCTGGCGAGAAAGTCCTCTTGGCGGCAGCGGGTGCGGGTCTCAGCGGCGGCGCGCTTGTGGTGGGAATTTAGCAAAGCAATGCTTGCGCACAGGACTGCTCATGAATGAGACTATGAGAATGGCTCAATACGTAAATAGTCGCCGGCAAGCTCCATAGAGCTGGGTTCCGTGCGGTGCTCCGCGATGTCTAAGTATCGACCCGCTTGCTCAAATCGCAGCGCTCATCGAAGGCCAGCAATACCTCATGCAGAGCGAAAATCCTCAACCGCCCGTTTCAAAGACGCTCGCCCCATTTCGAAACAAGGTGTTTCGCTCAATTTGGGCGGCCACCCAGATTTCCAGCCTCGGTTGGCTAGTGCAAACGGTCGCCATCAGTTGGCTTATGGCAACGATTTCAGCGTCCGACCTCATGGTGGCACTCGTCCAGGCCGCATCCACATTGCCGGTGTTCTTCCTCTCAGTTTTCGCCGGAGCCATTGCCGACAACTTCAGCCGCCGGTGGGTGATGTTTGCGGGACACTGCCTGATAGCATCGGCGTCGACGACGCTGATGATTTCTGTGGGTCTGGGATTTGTCAGTCCTTGGCTGATTCTCGGGTTAGGTTTCCTGGCCGGCTGCGGCTTTGCCTTGAATGATCCGGCTTGGCACGCTTCGGTCGGCGATATCCTTCACAAACGCGACATTCCGGCCGCAGTGACGCTTATGTCCGTCGGATACAACATTGTGCGCAGCGTTGGTCCGGCCTTGGGGGGCGTGATCCTGGCCGTCTTTGGGCCGCTGGCCGCTTTCGCCTTGGCTGCGGTGAGTGATCTGGCGCCCATAAGCGCGATATGGCGCACCAAATGGGAGGTCCGCTCTTCGCCTCTCCCTCGTGAGAGAATGACGACGGCAATTCATGACGGAGTGCGCTTTACTGCGATGTCTTTGGAGATCAGGGCAGCGACCGCCCGAGCCGCTCTTTTCGGATTGGCAAGCATCTCCATTCTGGCGTTGCTCCCCCTCGTCGTCCGGGATCAGTTGAAGAGTGGGCCAATTGTCTACGGTATCTTATTGGCCGGCTTCGGCATGGGTGCTTTCATCGCGGGCATGGGCAACGGCTTCTTGAGGAAGGTCACGTCTCAAAACAGGCTGGTGGCCTTCGCCTCTGTGGCTTGTGCAGTCTGTTGCCTCTCCCTTGCCCTTACATCGTCGATTCCTGTGGCGGCCATTTCGCTGGCGCTCGGCGGAGCGGGTTGGCTTATCACCTGGACGGGCATTGACGTGTCGGTGCAGTTGGCAAGCCCAAGGTGGGTTGTAGGCCGCACGCTCTCCATTTACTACGCCTTGAGCGCAGGCGGTATGGCTGCTGGCAGCTGGATCTGGGGTTCTGTCGCGCAAAACTATTCCTTGACCTTAGCATTGGAGGGCGCCGCAGGCGCTCTGTTGCTGGTTGCAGCAGCGGGGATCGTGTTGCCGGTCCGTCCCTGGGAAGAAACCGATCAAGAAAGTTCAGTTTTTCATCCGCCGGACGTGGCTCTCGATCTGAAACCCAGAAGTGGCCCTATCGTGGCCAAGGTCGAGTATTTGATATCGGAGGAAAATATCGAGGCCTTTCTGGGCTCCATGCGCACGCGGCGACACGTCCAGAGCCGTGCCGGTGCACGAAACTGGACGCTCCAGCGAAATCTGCAAACACCATCACTTTGGACGGAGACATTCCGCACCCCCACCTGGATGGACTTTCTCCGCCTAAATCATCGACTCACCGCAGCAGATAAGGAAGTCGCCCAGCATCTCCTGTCACTGCATGAAGGAGAGGTGCCTCCGCAGACAGTGCTTTCGATTGAACGGACGACCGAGGCAATTCGTACCCGTACCTCGACAATCTTTTCTCGTCCTCCAAGATGACGCCATCAAGCTGCTGTCCAGGGACAGGGTGGATCACCGGTGCTTTGCAGAGCACGGCCTCACACCGAGAGCAGCGTGCTCCGGGTTGTGCGCTTTCGCGCGCACCCAGGCGAGATGATGGTGAACGCGGCGTCAAGTGGAAGTCCCCTGCATACGCTTGCGGAGTCTTCTGCGAGAGCCCATGCCGACGAGCGCCAAACAAGGTTTGATGCCTTTCGGCGTCGTGGCCTCAACTCATCGATTCGCGAGAAAAGCATCGAATGCAGCAGCAACGGCGCGAACAACAAAGCGGTGCTCCGGCCGCACGCGGATGAAGCCGTTTTCGACGTCCAGGATCCCCTCCTCAGCCAGCGTCACCAAACTCTCAACTGAATCGAGAAAACGAGCTGGTTCGATTTCGTGGGCGGCACAGATGGTCGGCACGTCGGCCTCCAAATCGCACATCAGTCGCTCGATGATCGCTGCGCGCACCCGGTCATCGTCGGTCAGACGGTGACCCTTTGATGTCGCCAGACGTCCACTTGCGATGTGCCGGGCGTAAGAATCCCGTGTTACTTCGTTCTGAACATACCCCTCGCGGACTCGGCCAATAGCCGACGCGCCTAAGCCGATCACGTTTTGCAAGTATCGGCCGAGTATCCCAGCGAATTACGCCGTAGGCGCGCCCGGTCTTCTGCGCTAGCGCGAGTTCGTCGTCCGGCGGAGCGAAATGATCGAGCCCGATCTCCCGGTAGCCAGCGCCAACCAGTGTCTCGGCGACAGCTGCAGCCTGTTCGGCGCGAAGATCGCCGTCCGGTAGACCTGCCTGCTCGATAGGCGCTGGTTCTTTATCACGGAAGGAATATGCGCGTATCCGAACACCGCAAGCCGGTTGGGGCGCATGGCGACCGCAGCCATCGCGGTCTGGATGCAGGACTGCACAGTCTGTTTCGGTAGACCGAAGATGAGGTCGAAGTTGATATGGCCAACGCCATGCCGGCGGAGATTTTGGACTGCAGCGGCCGTCTGCACCTTACTCTGGATCCGATTGATCGCCTTTGCACATCGGGATCAAAGCTCTGCACGCCGATGCTCGCGCGGTTGACACCGTTAGCTGCCAAGGCTTCGGCCATTTCCGGTGTGAACGTTCGGGGATCGATCTCCACGGTGATCGCAGCAGTTTTGCTGAAAGCGAAGTGGCGGCGTAGAAATTCCATCAGCGCCAAGTGCTCGGCTGGCCCGATAAGGTGAGGCGTTCCGCGCCGAAATGCACATCGCTCACCGGCAGCCCTTGCCGCACTTGCTCCGACACCAAACTGATCTCCTGACGCAGCACCGCTAAATAATTAAGGATCGGGCCGTTGCGACGGATGACCGCGGTAGGGAAGCCGCAATACCAGCACATGGATCGGCAAAACGGAATGTGGAAATAGAGCGACACCGATTCGTCGGCCGGGAGGCCCCCCAGCCATTCCTCATAATCGTCAGCACCAACTGCCGCAGAGAAGTCTGGCACAGTCGGATAGATGGTATACCAAGGCGGCCGGGGGTCCCGGTACTTTGTCAGGATTGAGGTGTGCAAGGAGCTGTCATCCCACGTCGCTGATCCATCATTCTTTCGTTGCGCGCTCGTCCTGGTCTCTGACCTAAGTCAGTGCGTCCCGCTTATGTCGCAGTCTCGTTTGGACAGGATGGGGTCAACCACGCCGGGGAGCGCGCGTGCCATGGTTGCGCCTGAGGTGATGGTGCGGTGCCGCATTCAACGTCTGAGTAGTACGTGACGCCAGTGCAGTGTGCTTGAGGCGTCTGCGGAAGAACTTTGCAATGCGAAATTCATGTCCGACGCAACGGACCTGTCAAGCCTCGTTCAGACGCCATCCAGGTCCAGCCAGCGGCCTTCCCTGCCGGCCGAAAAACCATACCGGCTTTAGCCACCGAGACGCTCTAAAGCTGACGTCGGCTCATTTGATGAAAGGAGGACGCCGCTAGGGGGTGCACAAGGTTCCCCGGCTTGACGTCGCTTCGAGCGAAGAGCGGCGGTGTGGCTTGTCGTCAAGCGCCGGGCAGCGTGCCCCCTACCGATATCCCGAAAAGATCGACCAAGATGGCCATGCCGACGCCACACGCGGTCTGGATGAGGCCGACCATGAAAATGCGATTGGCGCGTTCGTAGATGGGGCGCCGCAAGGAACTCATGTCGAGCAGCATGGACAGCGCTCTCATCTGCAGTGCGATGCCGAGCAGGATCGGCACTACGGCGAACAGATCGTAGAGTTGCCATGGCAAGGGGTTCGCGGCCCAATGAGTGAGGAAGCCGAGCGAAAAGGCAAGCAGGATACCCACGGCAGTGATTGTGCCGTTGCGGAAAATGGTCTCGATCGGTTCTTCCTTCGGATCGTGCTCGTCCAAGCGGCTTCCTTTCGTTGCTCTTTCCGTCGAGACTAAGTTCTCGAGAATGCTGTTCATCGCCAATTACTCGAGGCGAGCCGTAGGCAGCCGTTTCAGGGTGCGCTCCCTCTCGCTTCCGGCCGCGCAATGTACCTGCACGGCGAACTTACAGCGGCGAAAAGGTGCTGCGGCCACCATGCGACGCCTCGGACGCGCACGCCCTCTGTTCCTGGCGCAGCCCTTGCGGAGCGTACGCGCAGTGATCCTTCTCGGTAGCGCATGGCGCGGCCTCCGTTGCGGTCAGACGGGAAGCCGTCGCTGTTAAACGAGACTGTCACATATCGAACATGGCGAACCGTGTCGCACATTGCTTTTCGCAGTGACCCTCAAAAAAAGTGATTCCAGCGAGACGAAGGCGCGTCGGCCCGATTTTGGTGTCGGCCGCATTTACGCTTCAGGTTGGCATGTCGCTTGCTGCTCTATTTCGGAGAGCTGCAGCGGTCCGACCGGAGTGTTTCACATGTAAACGATAATGAATCTCCTAACAGAAAACACTATTATAAGTACATGTGGCTTTTACGCTGGCTCACCTCTCGTGTCAAGCGCTTTGGCGTCCACATATTGGAGACAACACGCACAAAATTTAGAGGAAAAGCTTGCTCTTTCGCCTCTATCCTTTTTATTCCTTCATGGAGATCTAGACATGTACATCAAGAGTCCTCTTCTCGGCTTAACTGCTCTGATGACCGTTTCCGTCGGTCGAGCAGCTGGCGCCGAGCGGGAACCGGCCGAGTACATCAAGATCTGCGACGTCCTCGGCTCGGGATATTCCTATATTCCCAACACCGAGACCTGCCTGCGCATCGGCGGCTATGTCCGTTACGATATCGGCCTGGGTGACGTCCGATCGTATGACAGCGCAAGAACCTCGGACGTGAGAACTGGCGAGGACCAAGGCACTTGGCGAAACAGCACACGCTTCACGTTCAAAACTTGGACCGGCCAGCAGACCGAGCTCGGCGCGTTGACGACCTATACCGAAACCCACGTGAATTTTGGCAACAGCGCTAACTCGCATGACAGTCCTCAGAACTATGATTTCAACAGCGGCCTCGCACTGGCTTCTGCCTGGGTCGAGCTGGGAGGCCTGCGAGTTGGCAAGGAGGGGTCGGCCTTCGATACGTTTGTAAGCTACGCTGGCGACGTTCTCGATAGTATGCTCGTTCCGTCGGCCGGCTTCGACACCAACGTGGCTCAGTACCACTTCGACGCCGGCAACGGCATTTCGACTGTGATTTCGCTCGAACAAGGATCGGGCTCAGCCGGTACTATCGACAGCTATATTCCGCACGTTGTCGCCGGCTTGAAATACACGCAAGGCTGGGGCTCGATCACCGGCGTCGCGGCTTATGACAGCAATTACGAAGCTTTTGCCGGCAAGATCCGCGTCGACGTCGCTGTCACAAACCAGCTGTCGCTGTTTGGACTCTTCGGCTACGGTTCCAATGCCAGTCTCAACGAGGACTCAAACGGCGCAATTGCCAATCATGGGCGCGGCTCGTACAAAATCTGGAACGGCCAGTGGGCTTTCTGGGCGGGCGCCACCTACGAGTTTGACGAGAAAACTTCGTTCAACCTTCAGGTCTCGGGTGATCAGCTCAAGGATGCTGGTGTGGCTGCAAACGTCGCCTACATGGTCGTTCCCGGCTTCACGGTCACAGCCGAGGTCGATTACGACCACTACGGCAACTCTGGCCTCGGCCCTGCCGAGCCTACCGCCGTCAAGGGCACGAGCAAGCCGAACAGCGTCGGCGGCATTCTCCGCTTACAAGGCTCATTTTGAAATCTCTCCAGTCGCGAGCATGGCAAAGGCACTTGCCTCGACAACGCACGCATGGAGAGCTTCGTTCGCCATCTTGAAGTCTGCATCGACCGTCCACGGCCCATCGTACCAACTAGAAACTGAAAGTTATGAGCCCTGTGTACTACACCTAGCCCTTGACCTGCCCGATGAACCGGCCAGGGGCCGTCAGTTCAAATTCGGGGCCGCTTAGAGGGCAGTGTGAGGCCGTGTTAGGTAAGCGCCACTGCAATGTCGAGGCCGCGACACGCCTGTCGCTTTGGACGGCTGGAATTGCCCTTCGCGGCGCCATTCATTCTCTCAACATTTACGTGATAATGCACGCTGAGTCCGAGCCGCGTGGCAGCACCCATCCTAGGTCACTATCGGGGGGCCTTAAACCTGAACAGCTCCATCGTCGCGGCTGCTGCGGAAGCAGGAGCTATCACTGGGACCCGTACTGGTGCTTGTCAGCCGCTGAGCCGCTACTTCGTCTTAGGAAGAGCATTGTCCTTGCCAAAAGCCGGCCAGTATTTCGAGATTGCCAGTGTGGCGCCGGCTGAAGAGAAATGACCATAGTCGAAATATAAAAACTCTCCTCTATCGGAATAGGCGCAGCGTCCTGCGCTGCACAGGAATTTCAGCGGATCGATGAATGTGGCGCCTTTGGTAAATGAGCGCACACGTTCGTTGATGTCGGGGTCCATCGCGATCGGCCAGGACGTATCGTCCAGATTTTGGCGCTTGGCGAAGAACGCAATTTTCCGGACGTCAGTTGGGAACTGCGGAGACTGGCCGATGACAAACACGCGCACGCCCAGGGCACGAAGCGTAGCGATTGTTTGCTGAAGACCGTCGAAACCTCTGACCTCATAGTCACTCCATCTACCGCTGAGGATAACCGTCTTGATGTCCGCTTCCAAGATGACGTCCAA
This sequence comes from Mesorhizobium sp. M8A.F.Ca.ET.161.01.1.1, assembly GCF_004792105.1. NCBI lineage: Bacteria > Pseudomonadati > Pseudomonadota > Alphaproteobacteria > Hyphomicrobiales > Phyllobacteriaceae > Mesorhizobium > Mesorhizobium sp. M8A.F.Ca.ET.161.01.1.1. The sequence goes on from NZ_SRTD01000017.1 coordinate 32,743, forward strand.
GGCCTTGCGATTGAACCGGACACAATCAAGACGATCGTAAGGGTAGTAATAGAGTATCGGCGCGCAGCTGGCGTACGTATATTCAACGATGTTCGCCTGCAATCGATTTATGTTAGCACCCAAGCCGGAAACATAGTGCGCGGCGAAGGAGTCGCCCCACAAAAAAACCGTTGTTGGAAAACCGCTGGTGCGCGTGCAATCCTCCATATTCCAGCTTTCGATCCGGCTGGTGCCCTCGTTGAAACAGATGCCATTCCTCCAGTCCCCGACGGAAATGCGCCGCTGGACATAGTCCGGAAACCGTTGCGGAAAGCCATTGCCGAGCGCCCCCGCCGCTCCGCCGGCACAAAGGACAACGATCGCGAGCGCTGAAAAGGCGAAGATAGGCCCCGGGGAGGTGAAGGCCCTCTTCTGTCGAAACGGCTGCTCTACAAACTTCCAGGAGAATGCAGCCAATGCGAGGCTTGCCACCAACATCGCACCGGTCATCAACGGATCGAGTTTTTGGAACGAAAGATAGTGCGCGAACGCATTGAGAGGCCAGTGAACAAGATACAACGAATACGAGATGAGCCCAATCCAGACCAGCGGCCGGACTTCGAGCATGCGGGTGGCGACCGTCGAGGGGGTATTTTGGCCAACATAGATCAGAAGGGCCGTTCCGATGCATGGATACAAGGCGTTGTAGCCTGGGAACGGATCACTCGCCGAAATCGCGAAGAACCCGATGGCGAGAAGGCCAAATCCGGCCACCCCCACCGACTCCATCAGGAATCGGTTGCCCAGCGGCGAGGGGCATTTGAGCATGAGCAGGGCGCCCAACATGAGTTCCCAGATTCGGGTCGGCAGCAGATAGAATCCGGCGGTGGGTGCCAGCGATGTCGCCATCACCGCCACTACGAAGCTGCAGAGAATTATCGGAAGAAGTGTCGTCAGCCAGCGCTTCCCGATGTAGCGATAGATTAGGAACATCAGGATTGGTGCGAAGATGTAGTACTGCTCCGCTACGGAAAGCGGCCAAGTGTGCAACAGTGGTAGAAGCGCGGCATCGATAGAGAAGTAACTTGACGTTTTCCAGAAGAAAACGTTCGACCAGAAGGTCGAGGTAGCTATGATGCTAAGACTGAATCCGCGCAGATCCGGTGGCAGAAGAATGAACAATGCTGCAATGCAGGTGAGAAGCATCACAAAGACGAGCGCCGGCAGAATGCGCCGGGCACGGCGCCAGTAGAAGTTGACGATGGAAAATTGGCCGCGTTCAAGGTCATCCAGGAGGCTTCCGCTGGTTAGGTAGCCGGAGATGACGAAGAAGATATCGACCCCGCTAAAGCCACCCGGGATCGCCGAAATTCCGAAATGAAAGAGTACGACCGGAAGTACAGCAACGGCCCTAAGGCCCTCGATATAGCGCCTATATTGCATCCAGCGGTTCCTTTTATTTTAGATCAGGACGCGATTGGAAGCTTTCAATCTCCGGTAGGAGTGCTGCCGAGATAAGGGCGGTATCAGCCACCTTTATCCGTCCCGAATGTTCTGTAAGTTGCAACTGGTACAGAAGCACGATCGCCATCGCCGGCCTTGACGGCCTGATTGTCGAGCAGATCGCGCGGATCGTTGACCATCACGGCCAGGTTATGTCCTGTCGAACAACCAAGCGGCTGTTTGAAGGATTCTTCATTGGGTAAGGCACCATATGAGGGACAGACCGGCGGACGGGCGTGATAGACAATCGCCTCAATTCGCACTGAGCCGGCGTCGTGTTGATCGCGCAATTGAATGTTGTCTTCTTCGATTGCCAACTGCCTGGCCTGATGGGCTACCCCTGCGCTGAGCTGGGGCGAACCGCTGATGAGGAGGTGGATGGCATCGAACCGGCCGCGACTGGCCTTGTCTAGGAAAACACGCAAACGCTGCCGTTCGGAAGCGCGCAGGCTTTGCAACGTCAGGACGGTGGTCTCCTCTCGGACAAGCATTGGTGCCGATGGTTCGACATCAACTGGCGTAGTGTTTGTGCAGCCACTTACGCTTGGTGCCAGAGCGACAAAGAGGATTATAAAACGCAACATCTTTGGATGACACTATTCGATGATGAAGCCGAGACCGCCCTGGGCGCTTGGCGCGCCCGCACGGATAGCAGCGCGGTCTCGCGGGGGACTTGTCACGGAATTCGTCGGAGCGCCCCCTCCGTTCAAAGCCGGTGCCGCCCGCTCGGTCGGTGCGCTCATCTGGTTTGGGTTGGAGCCTGGTCTTACAATGTAAGGCGTAACTAGAATGACCAGTTCTGACTCCTCTTTTTGAAACGAGGTCGAGCGAAAAAGCGGTCCCAGGATCGGCAGTTCTCCGAGCCAGGGAAAGGCCCTGACATCATTGTTGACGTTCCGCCTGATTAGACCGCCGATTGCGAAGCTCTGGCCGCTGGCGAGTTCGACGACCGTATCGGCTCGGCGCGTGGAAACTGCCGGCACGGAAATTCCGTTGATTTGCACGGCACCTTGCGTCGACAGTTCACTGACTTCGGGCGTTACGTGAATGTTGATTTGATTGTTGCTGAGAACTGTCGGCACAAATTCCAGACTGACGCCGAAGTGACGGAATTCAACCGATACCTGCCTGTTTTCCTGCAGGACAGGAATGGGAAATTCGCCGCCCGCGAGAAAGCTGGCCTTTTCACCCGACATAGCGGTGAGGTTCGGCTCAGCCAGGACGGAAGCTATATGCTCCTTGGCGAGCGCGTCGAGAACCGCGCTGACGTTGACGGCACCGTTGTCGAATCCGATTTCTGCTGTACCGCCACCCTGGGTTGAACCAGACCCAGCGCTTGCAGCGCTTCCGCTTAGAACGCCCACTTTGAAATTGCCGATTTGACCGAAGGCGGACAAGTTGACGCCGAGTGACTTCATGGCGCTGCGTGAGACTTCGGCTACGCGCACGCTGAGGTTAACTTGCAGGGATCCAGCGACCTTGATGTTGTTGACGACTTGCGCTCCGTCGCCCAGATATTGCTCAGTGACTCTTTTTGCGGTGTCGGCGACCTCTGCGTCGGGCGCCGTCCCGCTAAGGATTGCGCCGCGCGGCGTATAGTTGACGCGGATGGGATAGTCGCCGACCTGCTCCCGCAACATGGCGCGTAAATCCCCGATCGGTTGCGTGACAACGATACGCAATTCGGCGAGAGGCTCGCCATTGCCATCCAAGGCGAATAGGCTGGTCCGCCCCGATTTCTTGCCAAAGACGAAGATTGTTTTGCTCGATGGCGCCTGAAAATCCGCGATCGTGGGGTCAGCAACAAAGATGGTCGTGGCTGGCCCGGGCAGATGAACGGTCTCCCCGAGCGAAGAGGAAAGGGTCAGCGTGGCGTTGATGCTATTCGAAGCCGCATGCGGCGGGCCTTTGTCCTGCTTGTTTTGCGCCGCGACACCAAGTGGGAAAGTCACAATAAGCGCGCAGAGGAGATGGCCCAGGTAACGGGGCACTGCAGGTCTTGTAACCTTGTTGGCGATCGCCCGCCAATTGAGCGCAGCGCAAGGATGTTGAAGGATCAGCAAAATAGATCTTCTTTCGATTCGACAAACTATGCGGACGAGGCGTCAGTCAATTCTAGGATGTAACCAATGCCTCGGATGGTCTTGATCCGTGGCGTTGCACCTGATCTGGTCAGATGTCCCCGTAAACGATAAATTCCGACTTCAAGCGCGTTGGCAGACACGTCGTCGTTGAATGAATAGAGGTGATCTTCCAATTGCGCACGGGGCACGATGCGGCCTGCCCGGTTAAGCAGGTGCTCTAGAATACAGAGTTCGCGACGTGCGATCATCATTGGGTGCCCATCAACGAAAACCTGGCGGGCGACCGGATCAAAGTCGAGATTGCCAAATACGAGCCTCAGGTCGGTCATCTGTGTCGCCCGGCGCAGAATGGCTCTCATTCTGGCAATAAGCTCATCGGTAGAGATGGGTTTGAGCAGAAAGTCGTCCGCACCACCGTTGAAGATCGCAATTCGCTTATCGAGATCGTTAAGGCTGCTCATAATGACGGCAGGAACTGAATGCCCGTGGGTCCTCAACTGCCTCAGCCAACCCAAGCCATCGCCATCTGGCAGAGCCAATTCCAGCAGGAGAATTTCATAGCTGGCGCAAGAAAATGCACTCGAAGCCAGTTCCAGAGTACCAACGACATCAACGACGAAGCCGCCATCCCCGAGCGCAAGTCGCATGGCGCGCGCAAGATCCGCATGATGATCCACGAGCAGCGTTCGCATTTCATCTCCTCTCGAAGAGGGACGGCCCATCGAACGCGTCACCGGCGGCCATCTGATCGGAGCACACGGCGCGCAACTCGTCGCAGCTCTCGGAACTGGTCCGAGTCGGAGGGACATGCAAGTCGCTCGGTGGCAATAGGCGCGGGTGAGGACCAACTGACGGGCTCAAATACGCCGGTCGGCGAACCCACGAGGCCAGCAACCCGCGTGCGATTTCTCGTTGCATCATCTCTCCTACGTGCAGCCCCTGCGCTCGCAAGGCAGCGTCGCGGCTCAGAGCCCGATTCCCACAGAGGGTAGGGTTAGCTTTCGAGAAACTGATTGAACAAATCGATTATTTGGATCGAATGCATCCACGGTATGGATGCAGCGCACCATCTTCAACGACTGCGGCGTCCTGATGCACTGTTGTGTCTGTCGTGCTCTGCTTTTTTCGCTGTCCTTCAAGGCTGGCGAGCCTGGTGGAACCTGCGCGTCATTGGCTTGGTAGCTTGAATGCTCAACAACGGAGCGCCCTGCGCAAAGCCGCTCTCATTTCCAAAAAGCCTTGCAATCTGGTTGGAGCACTTCGCGCTCGACACCAAAATAGGCGAGGAAAACTGACGTCTGACAGGGATGTACATGCAACAGCCGATTTGCGGCACCAGCAAACGACCGCGTTCAGGCTGAAGATCGACGACCAACGGCTCCTCGATTTCCGCACCGACCGCTTTTACAAGCTCTTCCTGTGCGGGCGGATGCCGGCAAACAGCAGCACAGGGTCAGCGAAACCGGGAGCGGGCCTGCTTGATCGCCATGATCACATTGCCGCTGTCGCGCGTGCGGAGCGGAATGCAATCGGTCCAGCCGGCGGCAATCCGGTCAGCACCATCGTCTGCACGAAGCTCCCTGACGAAGACGTGCCCGAATGCGCTCAACAAAGCCGGGCGGCGGATCTTTCCAATCGCCGAAGGTGCGGGCTGGCACCGAGCGGCGAACTGCGAACTCATTCCTGCCCGGCGGCGCTGGCCGCCGCGAGCGTCGATGCGGACCCAGCCGCTCCGAATCCTCCCACAACACGATGAGCGCGTCGCGGACATCGCTGCCGTAACAGCGGCTGCGGCTCTTGCCCGCAGACGGCCTCTGCTCACGACGGTTCATAAGACGGATCGCGCGCTTGCGAATAATAGCCGGTTACCGCCTCGAACTCATCCAGAATGCGCCGCTTGTCAACGCCGCAATAAAGCTCCACGATCGCCGCTTCACCGTGTCGCCATGCTGAGCCGCGCCATCCTTCCCCCGAACCGGAATGGCACGACCTGTCCATCCCCTTTGGAACAGGACACTATTGGTAACATTTTGCTTGAGGCAATGCGGCTCGTTGCCTTCCTTTTCGCTGACCGGAAGGGTACCGGAAGTCGTCTATCGCATCTTACCCGCTGAAAGCGGCAACACCTCGACCTCAATCGCAGATCATAGGAAATAGACGATCGCGTCGGGGCCTCAGCATCGGTTCACCGGGTTTCCGTCATCGACTGAAGCGAATTGCCCCATCGACCGTCACCGGGTGGGCCGCGATACGTCGCCGTATATGATTAGCGAGCGCACGTAGCGGAGCCATAGCTCTCCACCCAGCCATGTTCCCCTAGTTGGAAAATGTCCGGCGGACCAGAGGTGCTGTCGTCAGCTTTTCCTGAATAGCGGCCAAGGCAATCCCTACCAGTCCATCACCACCTTGCCGGAACTGCCGCTCTTCATCGCATCGAAACCGATCTGAAAATCGTCGATGCCGATGCGGTGGGTGATCAGGCCGGAGACATCCAGCGGACCCTGCACAAGCGCGATCATCTTGTACCAGGTTTCGAACATCTCGCGGCCGTAGATGCCTTTGAGATGCAGCATCTTGAAGATGACCTTGTTCCAGTCGATCTCGAAGCCGGTCGGCGCGATGCCCAGAATGGCGATCTTGCCGCCATTGTTCATGGTGTCGATCATGTCGCGGAAAGCGGGGGTGGCGCCTGACATTTCGAGGCCGACGTCGAACCCCTCGGTCATGCCGAGCACCGGCATGACGTCGCGCAGCTTCTCCTTCGAGGCGTCGACGACATGCTGGACGCCGAGTTTCTTGGCTAGCGCCAGCCGCAGCGGGTTGATGTCGGTGATGACCACTTTGCGCGCGCCGACGCATTGGGCGACGAGCGCGCCCATGATGCCGATCGGCCCGGCGCCAGTCACCAGCACGTCCTCGCCGACCAGATCGAAGGACAATGCGGTGTGGACGGCATTGCCCAAGGGATCGAAGATCGCGGCAATCTCATCGGGCACATCGTCGGGGATCGGCACGACATTGTGCTGCGGGATCGCCAGATACTCGCCGAAGGCGCCTGGACGGTTGACGCCGACGCCGAGCGTGTTGCGGCACAGATGCCCTCGCCCGGCGCGACAGTTGCGGCAATGGCCGCAGACGATGTGGCCTTCGCCCGATACACGCTGGCCGACCTTGTATTCGGTGACCGCTGCGCCGAAATCGGCAACGGTGCCGACGAATTCATGGCCCGTCACCATCGGCACCGGCACCGTCTTCTGCGCCCACTGGTCCCAATTGTAGATGTGCACGTCGGTGCCGCAGATCGCCGTCTTCTTGATCTTGATCAGCACGTCGTTGGGGCCGATTTCCGGCACCGGCACCTCTTCCATCCAGATGCCCGGTTCGGCCTTGGCCTTCACAAGCGCCTTCATCATGTTCGACATCAGGATTTCCCTATTCCGTGATTGCGCTTCTGGCGAGATAGCCTGCACAACGGGAAGGTAGGCCACTAACTCGTTTGAACGTCCGGAATGGTCAGCCCCGCCTGCTCAGCCTCGCGGCGCAAATTCTGACGGGGCCTGGGGCCGATCTGCTGGATCACCAATCCGGCTGCCAGTGAGCCAAGGTCGCCGCAAGTCTGCAGGTCGCGGCCTTGCGTGTAGCCATGCAGGAAGCCGGCGGCATAGAGATCGCCGGCGCCCGTCGTGTCGACCAGTTCCTTGATGGCGGTCGCCTTGATCACCACGGTCTCGTCGCCGCGCACGATCACCGAGCCTTTTTCCGAGCGGGTGACGGCGGCGATCCGGCAATCCTTGCGGATCTGGGCCAGCGCCTCGTCGAACGACGATGTCTGGTAGAGCGACTTGATCTCGTGGCTGTTGGCAAAGACGATGTCGACCGTGCCCGAGCGCACCAGGTCGAGGAATTCGTCGCGGTAGCGGTCGACGCAGAACGAATCCGACAGCGTCATCGACACTTCTCGGCCTGCCGCGTGCGCCAGCTTCGCCGTCTGGCGGATTGCCTCCTTGGCGCGCGGCGGGTCCCACAGATAGCCTTCGAAATAGGTGACCTTGGCGCCGGACGCCTTGTCGGCTTCGACATCCTCAGGGCCAAGCTCGACGCAGGCGCCGAGATAGGTGTTCATCGAGCGCTCGCCGTCGGGCGTGACGAAGATCATCGAGCGCGCCGTCGGCGGCTCACCCTTGAGCGGCGTGGTGCCGAAGGCGACGCCCTGCGCATGGATGTCGTGGGCGTAGATTTCGCCCAGCGCATCGTTGGAGACCTTGCCGAAGAAGGCCGCGCGGCCGCCGAAGCTGGCGACGCCGGCCGCCGTGTTGCCGGCGCTGCCGCCGGACGCCTCGATCGCCGGCCCCATGCGGCTGTAGAGCAGTTCGGCGCGCTGTGTGTCGATGAGGTTCATCGCGCCCTTGATGATGCCGTTGGTCTCGAGGAATTCCTCGTCGCACTGGGCGATGATGTCGACAATGGCATTGCCGATGCAAAGCACGTCATAATCCGGCATCAAAATCTCCGCCAAAACCCGAGCCGGCTTCTTGCCACGCCGGCCGGGCGTGGTCTCGCGAGTTGAAATGGGTTGCCGCATGCGCTTGATCCAGCCGCCCTCACGCAGCTGCCGGTCCGGCTTCACGCAGCAAATCGTCAGCTTTGTCCGTCTTCTCCCAAGTGAACTCAGGCTCTTCACGCCCGAAGTGTCCGTATGTCGCCGTCTTGCGGTATATCGGCCGTAAGAGATCAAGCATCTTGATGATGCCTTTCGGTCGGAGATTGAAAACCTCGAGAACAAGGCGCTCGATCCTTTTTTCCTCGATCCTTGCGGTTCCGAAGGTATTGACCATGACAGAAACCGGACTGGCCACGCCGATCGCGTAGGCAAGCTGAACCTCGCAGACCTCCGCAAGGCCGCTGGCAACGATGTTCTTCGCGACATACCGGGCGGCATAGGCCGCCGAGCGGTCAACCTTGGATGGGTCCTTGCCCGAAAAGGCACCGCCGCCGTGACGCCCGGTCCCACCGTAGGAATCGACGATGATCTTCCGTCCTGTGAGGCCGCAGTCGCCGGCAGGCCCACCGACCACGAACCGCCCTGTTGGGTTGACCAGAAATCTGATCCCCGAAGTATCCAGGTGGGCCGGCAGGACCGGTTTTATGATCTCCTCAATGACGCCTTCGCGGACCGTGGCTTGTGAGACCGCTTCGTCATGCTGCGTTGACAGGACTATGGTATCCAGCGCCACCGGGCGGAGCCCTTCGTAGCGTACCGACACTTGAGATTTCACGTCCGGACGCAGCCAGCCAAGCTGTCCCGCTTTCCGGACCTCGGCCTGTCTTTTCGTCAAATGGTGAGCGAGTTGGATCGGCAGGGGCATCAATGTATCCGTCTCGTTGCATGCGAATCCAAACATGATGCCCTGATCCCCTGCCCCTTGCCCGAGATCCTGCCCTCGTCCTTCATCAACGCCCTGGCTTATGTCGGGCGACTGCTCGGTGAGGGCCAGAACGACGGCGCAACGTCGACCATCAAAGCCAATCGCATCATCGTCGTAGCCAATATCGAGTATCGTATCGCGGGCGACTTGGCTGTAATCGATGTGGGCATGGCTGGTGATCTCGCCAGCCACAACGACCATCCCCGTCTTCACCAACACTTCACAGGCGACGCGCGCCTTCGGATCGGTGCGCAGGACCGCATCGAGAATGGCATCGGAGATGTTGTCTGCCATCTTATCGGGGTGTCCCGCGCCGACGGATTCGGAAGAGAACACGAACTGCCTGGTCATAAAAATGCCCTCGCTTCAAGTGCTGGAGTTAGTGAGGAGTTTCTGGATTGGGGTGGCTTATCGGTCGGGGATGCCGGGAACATCGAACGCAGTGCAGAAGTCGGCAACGTCTCTTCGTACGCTCGCATGAACTTCCTGGTCATCGGGCTGGCGGCAGACCGAGTCGATGAAAGCGGCGATCTGCACCATCTCCGTTTCGCGCATGCCCATGGACGTCACCGCTGGTGTCCCTAAGCGGATGCCGCTTGTCAGCGCCGGATGCCGCCGGTCGCCCGGGACCATATTGAAATTCGCAATGATGCCTGCACGCGATAAGCGCTCCGCATAGGCTTTGCCTGACAGCGACCGGTCCCGAAGATCAAGGATCAGCATGTGATTGTCAGTGCCCCCGGTGACGAGTTCATAACCTCGCTCCAGAAGTGCCTGGGCCAGAGCCTTGGCGTTGTGGACGATCTGCTGACCGTAGACACGAAAGGACGAGTTCGCTGCTTCCTGCAAAGCGACGGCAAGCGCGGCGATAGTATTCATATGCGGTCCGCCTTGCAGAAGAGGGAACACGGCGCGGTCTATACGTTTGGCCAGATTGTGTTTGCTCTTCGGATGATGGAGGGGCTGATAACGGTCTTCATTCCTTGATAAAATGAAGCCACCCCGGGGACCGCGGATCGACTTGTGAGAGGTGCTGGTGACCACATCGCAATGGGACACGGGGTTCGGATGCACTCCTGCGACAACCAGGCCGCAGATGTGGGCGATGTCAGCCACCAGATACGAGTTCACCTCCGAAGCAATTTCGGCCATTGCCGCGTAGTCAAAAATACGCGGATAAGCAGTTCCGCCGACCCAAATTAGCTTCGGGCGTTCCCGCTTGGCGGTCTCGCGCAAGTGGTCATAGTCAATTTGCTGTGTCTTTTCGTGCAGCCTGTACGGGACGCGCTGATAATCGCTGCCGGAAAAATTGACGGACCAACCGTGAGTCAGATGGCCGCCTTCGGGTAAAGGCAAGCCCATGACTTTGTCACGGGGGCTCAAAAGCGCGCGATAGACAGCCTGGTTGGCTGGCGAGCCTGAATAAGGCTGGACGTTGGCATGTTCACTGCCAAATAGCGCTTTCAGGCGCTCGATCGCGAGGGTCTCAAGCTCATCGACGATCTCGTTTCCGGCGTAGTAGCGCGCACCGGGGTATCCCTCGGCATACTTGTTGGTGAAAATCGACCCGGTCGCTTCCAACACCGCCGAGGAGGCAAAGTTCTCGGAGGCGATCAGTTTGAGAGTTGTCCGCTCCTGACGCTCCTGTCTTAGAAGCAGTTCGTGAACGCGGGAGTCGACGGCGGCTAAGTGAGGCCGCCCGTAAGTGTCGGGCTGCGCGATGGCGCCGCCGGCGGAGTTATCCATGGTAGTCGCGCTCCATTTGGACTGATCTATTTCACGATCAAGCAGGCGGTCCCTTCAACCGCGCGTCTTGTATTGCTTCCAGGCGTTGTAGGTCTCTTTTATGATGGCCATCATCGTGGGGCAGGAGATCGACCACCAATTGAGCCAGCTCGCCATCCTTGCCTCCTGCTTGCATATGGTACGAAGACTGCGGACGTTGTTCGTTGCAGCAAAGAAAGTTGGCTCTGACCAGCCGCCGAACGTGGCGTCGAACCTGCTCGCGAGGCAGACCGGTAATATCGGCCAGCTCGCCGACGGTTAGATCCGCATGCGCGCAAAGGCCCAGGATTCGAAGGCGATCAAGATGCGCTGCCGTCCTTAGGCGATTTACCAGTGTCAACATTGGTTAGCATCAACCCGGACGGGATGCAGCAAGCCGCTAGCCCTTCTATCCCCATCAATCCGCATGAGACCTCTCTCGTCATTTGCTGTAAATCCGCTGGTATGGATGCTAATGGAAGATAGATCACAGTCCTTTCTACGACTAAGACGCCAGATATTGGGGCTAATGTACCACCTGACAGGAGACTACACTCACGAACATTATGTGAATTTTTTTTAACGTTGCTGAGAATCAAGGGGGAGGTTTGGCGAATGTCTCGCCGTCGACTGTCGAATCCTGCCCGACGGGATTATAGGGTGCGTAGCCTGCTTGTCCTTTCCACATGACCAGCGACGATGGGGCGAAGGCGGCAGACATAGCTCTGGAGCATGCTGCGGTATCTTTGGCCTGAAGCCGAGGAAGGCGGACCGTGGCTTCCGCGCCGCTGCCGGGAGCCCGCGAACAGGCCAAGTGGATCAGCCGGGTGTTGCCGTCATAGAGCGTGAGACCCAAAGCTGGCCAGCCGCGCCCTGAGGCTGACGCACCGCTCAGCGTCCACCTTGCTCTCGAAGCCCATCGGCATAGCGCCGATAACGACTTGACCGCGTGCGTGTCGACGAGCGATCGGTGAGCGCAAGGATCGAGGGTGCAGTGCAGGATAATGCTGTTTTAAATCAGCGCTGTTTTCAGCCGACTGCCTTGAGCGTGGCACGAGGATATAGGCCCAAGGCAGGAGATCATCGTCTGCTGTTCGGGAGGCCGCCCTGGGCGCGCGACAGCCGTTCCTTCGGCTGCGCCGCTCCGCCACCATCCGCGCCGTGCCTTCCGGAGACCATTCCCGCTACCGGCCGGCGCCCGTGAAAACCTCGACCCGGCGCACCGGCTCGAGATGGCTGGGCTCAGCGTAACTCTGAAGTCGTCATATACCGAAGTCTTCACAGACTTCGGACATCCCCCTCACAGTCCGATCCAGATGGCGTCAGGAACACCGCTTGCGTTGATGCGGATGAACCCCTGCTTGTGCCACAATGACCCTTATGTCAGCGCGCGAGCCAAAGCTTCCGCGCAAGGCGACGGCTAGGATAAGGCAATGCCGACGAAGGGCACATTGCTTGCCACACTCTGGAATGATGGCATGCTCGGAAGGCCTAGGCTTTGCTCAGGGCCGCCTGCAAGGCGCGCTTTGAGGTTATTCACATAGCCTTCTGCGTAGTCCTGCGCCGTCGAGACCGAAAGATCAATGCCTGCCGCCAAGGCCTCTTCCATCAGGTGCTTTACGAGCCCATTTCGAATGGCCAGCTTGACCTCGGGGCCTGCGATAAGGCCGATCGCCTGCGCGGCCATATTGAGGCCAGCTTCCTCCAGCGCTCGCTTCATATCGCCTCCGTTAATGGCCGTACGCAGGAGATTGGCTGCTTGCGACTCAGCCTCGAGAACCATCGAGGCAAGATCGGCTACTTGTCCGAGGCCCGGAATGAAGCTGAGCAGTCCCACCGCCGTTGCCGCCAAGTCGAGCACTTTCGTCTCGATTTTGAGCACGGAGTCGACGACGTGCATGACGGCCCCGCCGTTCTTTTTGGCTGACTTAATGTCAGGCTGGTCCATCAGGCCCATCTTCATGTCCGCGACGGCATTCTGCTCTTCTGCGGTTTGGGCGCCGTGGGTGATTGGCTGCTGAACGTTGCGGTTCGCAGACGACATGTTTGTGCAAAAATGGGCAAAGTCTTTTTTGCTGATATTGCCGGAATCAACCGTATGCCCGCCGCCAAAGTCGAAGAATTTATGATGGGTCTTATAGCCCGTGATCGAATTGTTCAGGAGGCCAAACAAAAGAGGATCTGAAAGGAGCTGAGAGGCTGCTTCCCGCACTTTCGGATCAAGGCTCTTGTCGTCTTTCATTTTCGCCAGTTTGTCGCGAGTCAGAACACCGCTTCCAAAGAACGTGTCCTGATGGTCCTTGATCATCTCGACCGTATTCAGCTCAGTTTGCGTGAGGCTCATCGACGATGAGGCGACTTGCAGGAAATCCTCTTTGTGCATCTTCCCTTTCGAGCCACCGCACAACTGGTTCCAAGCATCGGGGTGATCGAGGAAATATTGCGCCGCCGCAATGACCTGGGGCGGAAATTTGCCGTTTTTCGATTCGCCGCCGACCATTTTCTTGAACTCATCCAGACTCAGGTCCTTGGACAGATTTTCGGAGTACCGGTAAAACTCCCGCAAGGCATCGCTCAAGGTCATGACCGAAGGCTGCAAACCTCCGCTGCCGTCGGATGGTATGTAGTTCTGCTCGTAGCTTCGCGCTTGGGCTTCCTGAAATGCAGCAACTTGTGGGTGGTGGTTTGAAAATCCGGCCAAGTCCTTGGCGTTGATCTTGCCTCCACAGCGGCCGTCGCCCTGCGAGCCAATCGCATAAAAAAGTCCCGAATCCTGCTGCAGTCCCTGGATCGCCGCTTTCAGATCCGGTGGCGTAGAGGGATCATTGGCTTTGTCGGTCAACGACTTCCAAGTAAGCGGGCATTGGTCCTTGTGACGGTTGAGTACCGCAACAATCTGCAACTCAGCCGTGGTCAGCGACCCACCGTTCCACGTGATTCCGGGGCTCGGCCTGGGAGCCGGCTCGATCTTCGGAGTGACGCCGAGCAGATGTTGGGCTTCAGTCGCCTTGGAGCGTTGCGATTGGTCCTCCTTGAGAGCCGCCCTCATATTTGGCGGCAGCAGATCCAGTGGGTGTTGCTCCAAGCCATTCAATGTCAAGACATCCGGTGCCAGATGGCCCAAAGGGTCCTGCCGCAATTTATCCATTGTCGAATCAAGATTCGACGCTGGCAGATCCCCTTGCGCGAAAGAGCCGGGCTTGTCTGCCAGCACACAAGTGGACAGCATCGCTTCGAAGCACGATGCACTTTGCTGATGCTGGGTCGCAAAATGGGAAACTTTCAGGCCCGGCCAACCCCTTGCGGACTGTAGCGAATTTGAGCGGTAGAAAGTTGAAAGATTACTGGCCGACATTATGCATCCTCAGACGTGACGTTGAAATCCCCACAAGAGACCCCGACAGAAGATCCCTTGCGTTTCACAAAATTCGACAATTCCAAGCGTCGGCAGGTCACGAATGCGCCTGCCCTGCCTTCAATTGCTGTGTTCCGGGCCGGCTCCAAGGTTCGGTCCAACACAATGGCCGGAGTCACCGCGAGAGCTGCCGGGACTCATCATGAGCGGATTAGCTTTCGAGAAACTGACGAGTTTGCGAAGAGTTCACAAAGGGGTAGCCGCAGTCATGTTCTTCAGAGCTGCGGGAAATCCTCAATGTTCATTTCTTGCCCAGCTCAGGCTTCCCGCCAACGCTATCCTGTTGTGGGATGTCAGAAGAATAAGAAGCATCCGGTCGTCCGTCGCGAACGACCGTAGTGGAGGAGCCGCGAAACAAGATCAGCACTGATTCCTTTGGCGTTGCCGCTATGTGAGTCTGCGCCTGCGCCTGCGCCACCAAGCCGTTAAAGGTCTGCTCCACGAGTGCGACGAAGCGCGGTGGACCGGAAACGAAGACGAGGCCATTGCCTGGCACGGGTTTGACCACATAGCGCTCGTCGGAGATATCAAGCTTGTCGAGAGCCCCCTTGAACGCATCGAAGCGAATCGACGTCATCAAAAGCATTCGAGTTTGCGATTCTTGTGCAGCAGACACATAGAGCACAAGGCCGTCATAGTACCATTGTAGACCGTAAAGGTTCGTCAAGCGGTCGAGGAACGCGCGCGGTGGCAAATCAGGCATACGTCCGCGAATTCGCCCCTTCACCGCAGGACTGATGTTGACCCTGATATTCAGGTTGTTGCCGAATTCCTGCAACGCTGCAGCGAGCTCCTGATCCAGAACCGTGTATCTATAGGGTGTGGCCGGAAGGGACAGCGGGACTGCATGCGCCGGGTGAATCCCGGTGGACAGAAAAAACCCGGCACAAAGAAGTCTCAAAACATGCAGGGTGACGGGTTGGATAAGCGTTCTCGGCATGTCGCACTGATAAACCAAACGCTGAAATCATCACAAGTGACTAAATTGCCGAAGAGATTTTAGATTGTCGAAATGACGCCGCCGTTAGTCAGCTTGTTGTCAGCTTGCCCCCCTAGGAGTGTTGCGCCGACACCGGGTGATGAATGGGCGGGGCTCGCCCGGTCAGAGAGAGCAACCGAGTCCTTACATGATGATGCCTGTCACGTCGATCTCTGCCACTCTAACGGCTGGCCTCCCCAGGGTCGGATCACCGTCGATTGTCGAGCAGGCCCAGTTTGAGCGCGCCTTAGGGCATGCAGCCGACTCGCTGAAAAACGATGCCGCCGCGGGGCCAGCGAGTGCGGCGCCAGTTGCTGCGGCGATGGATGTTCAGCGCGCGGCTGCGCCGACGAGCGGCATGGGCGATCGCGTGTTGCAGACGATTTCCTCCCTATATCCACACAACACTGTTTCCTTCCCCGCGCTCGACCATGACATAGCCCTTTCGAAGGGCGCTCTACCGGGACCGGCGCAGAAGCTTCCCGTTCCAGGTGAGGCGGGAACCGGAATCTCGGGCATTCCCCAACAAGGGCAAGACTTCGAAACGATGATGGCTGGTCTTCGGGATGTTTACAACGGCGTCACCCAGGTGGCGCTTATCTCCAAAGGCGTCAGCGGCGTCACATCATCCGTGAATAAACTTTTGAAGGAAGGCTGAACCGCGCGCATGATTGGCTTGGCCGAGGGCGAAATCATGCGTGGCCTGTCAGGGTGGCGGTCGGTTAGGCTTGTCATGCTGCCAGTTCTCGTCGCCCTCACTGCTTGCAAAGCCGACCTCTACACGCAATTGCAAGAGCGTGAGGCAAATGAAATGCTCGCACTTCTTGAAGACAACGGGGTCGCCGCGATCCGGGTGGTCGCCAAGGATGGAACCAGCACGATCCAGGTTGACGAAAAGCTGCTCGCCTTCTCAATCAACCTTCTGAACGCCAAGGGGCTGCCGCGCCAATCCTTCAAGAACCTCGGTGAGATATTCCAAGGATCAGGCCTGATTGCCTCGCCGACCGAAGAGCGTGCCCGTTACGTGTATGCCCTGAGCGAAGAGTTGTCGCGGACGATCAGCGATATCGATGGCGTTTTTTCTGTACGTGTTCACGTCGTGCTGCCGCATAACGACCTTGTGCGAGCCGGTGCCACGCCATCCTCGGCCTCGGTGTTTATCAGGCACGACGCAAAAACAAATGTCGCGGCTCTGCTGCCAAAGATAAAGATGCTTGTAGCCGACAGCATCGAAGGCCTGTCCTACGATAAGGTGGAAGTGGTTTTGGTGCCGGTAGAACGGTCCGCACACGAGCAACGGCCCGATCCGACTGCTGTTTTGCCACAAGCATCACTACCTCTTCCTGCGCCACTTCTGGCGACCGTAACAGGTTTTGCCGCAGCCGTATTCGCCGTGGCCTGTTATCTCTTGATCGGCGTTGTTACGCGTCGGCGCAAGCAATCAACCGGCGTTTCCAAGGTCGAGGGGCGCCGGGATGCTTCTGCTGTCGAGGCCATTCGCAAAAGAATGCCTGCAATTGGACGTGGGTGACATCTCATTGCCAATGCCTATACAGACCGCCCGACCTGATGGTCCGCACTTTCCGGGCGCGAGCGAGCTTGCGGCTTCGGCCCATCCAACCCGTCTTGCGGCGCGTCTTGATCCAGCGTTATCGGCCGAAACGTTAGTGAAGTTGCAGAAGTGTTCCAGACTGCATCCAAGGCTGGCAGAATTGCTGGGCAACGATGACGTGGATCTGAACCACATCGGCTGCAGGCCGGACCTTCTACGCGGGCATGATCCATATCGAGCGGCCCTTCTTGCTGGTAGTATCTGGCATGCCCGTTCGCTGGTCGCGTTTGTCTCTCAGCCTGAGCTTGCCATCCTTGTTAAACGCATCGGCGTGGATGCACACGCATTCGGAATCCGACACCTGCTGCATGCTGTTGACAAAAGACTGATCTCGGACCCAGAAAAACTCGCTCAGCAAATCGAATACGATGGACACGCATGTCTTGGAGCTTGGCTCCAGGACAGTTCAGCGACCGAGCGTAACCGCGTGCTTCTTCGATTGCCCGAGGGGACTGCCGCGGAGACTCCAGCACCTGAGCATTGGACCGCCGCCGGCCAATTGCTTTCACTTGTAGTAGCTCATTTTGAGACAGAGACCCCGGTGAAATGACAGTCGAACTTTCCGAGGGGCCAATAGCGCCGCAGATGCGTCCAGTCGGACCACTGATACCCGCGAGCGAGCTCGAAACCTGGCACAGCGCCGCGCAAGCCCTTGCCGCGGCAGAACGGCATCGGCAGCGCGTTCGAAACTGGGCACGCGCGGTTTACCAGCGGGCGTGGGCGCGCGGCCACATGGAGGGCTCGAATGCAGGCACCGAGGAGATGGCAGGGTTGATTGCGGAGACAATCTCCGAAATCGCGCGACGAAAGGCCGCTCTGGAGCAGGAATTGCCGCAGCTCGTGATGGAAATATTGAGCGATCTTATCGGCGCTTTCGATCCGGGCGAGCTATTGGTGAGGGCTGTTCGTCACGCCATAGAGTGTCAATACAGCGGCGCCGACGTTTGCCTTCATGTTTCTCCCATGCAAGTCGACATGCTTGCACGAGAGTTTGCTCGATGCGACGGCCAGGATGGTCGACCAAGGGTGCGGATCGAGCCCGACCCGACATTGTCGCCGCAACGCTGCGTGCTGTGGAGCGAGTACGGCAATGTTGACCTTGGACTTGACGCCCAGATGCGCGCGCTGCGCCTTGGTTTCGGGACGCTCTGTGAGAAAGGCGAGCTATGAGAAAGCCCGTCCCAGAACATAACGCTGACGCCGACACTCGAGCTCTCGTTCCAGCAATCTCGTCTTTGAGGGCTGCGGCCAAGCGAATTGACACGCGTGCGGTGCGCGGTCGGATCACGCGGGCTATCGGCACACTGGTTCATGCCGTCTTGCCAGACACTCGTATTGGGGAACTTTGCCTCCTAGAGGACCCGCGAACCGGGCTGTCGCTCGAGGCCGAGGTGATCGGCCTGTCGGGTGATGGTGTATTGCTGACACCGATCGGGGACTTGGTGGGCCTATCCAGCCGCGCAGAGGTCGTGGCCACTGGCCGAATGCGTGAGGTGCCCGTCGGCGGCGATTTGCTCGGTCGCGTGATCGACAGTCGTTGCCGCCCATTGGACGGCAAAGGCGAAATCAAGACCGTCGAAACTCGGCCCCTGCATGGCAGAGCCCCCAATCCGATGACGAGGCGCATGATTGAGCGGCCATTCCCGCTTGGGGTCCGTGTCCTCGATGGTCTGCTAACGTGCGGCGAGGGCCAGCGGATCGGGATTTATGGCGAGCCAGGTGGTGGCAAGTCGACGCTGTTGTCACAGATCGTAAAGGGTGCCGCCGCTGACGTCGTCATAGTGGCGCTCATAGGCGAACGTGGACGGGAAGTTCGTGAATTCATCGAAAGGAATCTTGGTGAAGAGGGCCTTCTCCGTACGGTCGTCGTGGTTGAAACATCCGACCGCTCGGCGGTAGAGCGTGCGCAATGCGCTCCAATGGCGACTGCGCTCGCGGAATATTTCCGCGATCAAGGCCTACGCGTTGCTCTCATGCTGGATTCGCTGACGCGCTTCTGCCGCGCTATGCGCGAAATAGGCCTTGCTGCGGGTGAGCCGCCGACGCGACGGGGCTTTCCTCCTTCCGTTTTTGGCATGCTGCCAGGCCTGCTCGAGCGCGCCGGCATGGGTGAGCGGGGCTCAATCACGGCCTTCTATACGGTGCTTGTAGAGGGTGATGGCACGGGTGATCCAATCGCCGAGGAATCGCGTGGTATTCTCGATGGCCATGTCATCCTCTCACGCGCTATTGCGGCGCGATCGCATTTCCCCGCTATTGATGTGCTGCAGAGTCGCAGCCGCGTCATGGATGCAGTCGTTTCGGGGACACATCGCAAGGCAGCATCCATTTTCCGCGAGCTCCTGTCGCGCTATGCCGAGACCGAGTTCTTGATCAATGTTGGCGAATACAAGCCAGGTGGAGATCCCCTGACTGACCGGGCTGTCGCGTCAATCGACGAACTGAGGGAGTTTCTGCGCCAGAGCGAAGATGACGCGTCAGATTTCGAGGAGACGGTCGCATGGATGTCGCGTCTGACCGCGTAAACTGGATTCAGTCTTCGAGGTTACGGCTTCTGAAGGAAATGCAAGAGCGTCGTGCCCTTGGCGAGCTGTCCAAGAAGGAAGCCCAGCGCGATGTGGCCGCCTCAGCCGTACAAAATGCCTCTAGGGAGCTTGCAATGATACAGCAACATTGTTCAAGAAAAGAAGCAGCGCTCTATCAGCATCTGATGTCACTCGACAACTTGTCTAGCGCAGCGCTCGACCGTCACCGCCTTCACACTGAACAACTTGCCGCTGAGATCAATTCCAGACGGCAGATGCTTGATGATACCCAAATCGCTCAAGAGGAGGCTGAGATGGCGGCGTCCAGGACGAGGGAGCTATGGGTCATATGTTCGGCGGCAAGGGACAAATGGCAACAAATCGAGGACGACGTGCGGCGCGCCGTCGAGACTCATTCGGAGGCCGCAGCCGAGATCGAGGCCGACGATGAGATACTGCTGAAATATGCGAGGGGGTCGCTTGCCTAAATGCCGCGCAACCGGATCCGACGGTCGCAAGAGGTCGTCCGAATGACACGACCGTGCAGTCTTTGATAGGCGCTGCGGTCACACCCGCCATGTTCGAACCAGTTCTGAAACTGTCCCACACGGTTGTCTCGTGGCTCAATGATACAGCAGCGCCGCGCACGCCGTTTCAAAGCCGGATCAACGAGGTGCCGCTATCGGTGCGAACGGCAGGGCTTGTCTGGCAGCAGGAACCTGCTGCCATTCCGATGCTTGACTGCGTCTGGAGAGTGGGAGCCGAAACGGTCATCTTGTCACTGTCGCGCCCGCTCGTAGAGGAGTTCATCACGACAGTGCAGAACGGCTTGGCCTTCCCTTCCGAGCCAACTGCTTCGCTAATTCTCGAACTCGCTCTGGAGCCGCTTGTCACTCGACTGGAGGAGACGACGCGTCTGAACGTGCAACTCGTGCGGGTATGCGAAGCCACGATGCTGGCTCCTCATCTTGAACTCGACATCATTTTCGGCGCGGTCAAGGGCAAGGGCCGTCTATTCCTGTTCACGCCACTTGACGGCTTAGTACCGCCTGCGTTTCGCGCGCTAGGCGAACTGCTTGCCCAGTTGCCGCGGCAGCTGGGCGGGCTGCCTCCAGAGCTCCCGCTCATTGTTGCAGGAGAGGTCGGCACGCTTCGCCTTCCTGCGGCGCTTCTTCGAAGCGCATGTGTCGGTGATGCATTGTTGCCCGATATTGCGCCGTTCGGCCGCGGCCAGATCACCCTAGCTGTCGGCCAGTTGTGCGCCGAGGCGGATCTTGACGGCGATGAATTAATCTTGCGGGGGCCTTTCCGCCCGCGACCGTGTCCTTTGGAGAGTGCGCATATGACACAACCCGGATCGCAACTGGAGCTTACTAAGGATCTCGACGATGTCGAGATCGTGCTTGTCTTTGAATGCGGCCGCTGGCCTATTTCTCTTGGGGAATTAAGAAGTGCCGGCGAAGGGCATATTTTTGAACTTGGATGGCCGATCGACGGCCCGGTCGACATAGTGGCCAATGGTCAGCGTATCGGGCGTGGCGACATTGTCCGCATCGGAGAAGAGCTGGGCATCAGGCTCCGTGGCGGGTTTGCATGCAATGAGTGAAGCTCAGCCGACAATCCTGGCGCTTCTTGCGGTTACCGCCGGACTCGGTCTGCTGGTTTTAGCAGTTGCCACGACAACGGCCTTTGTAAAGGTATCAATTGTTCTTTTCCTCGTCCGCAATGCGCTCGGGACCCAGACCATACCACCCAATGTGGTGCTGTACGCCGCGGCGATGATCCTCACTATGTTCGTTAGTGCGCCCGTTGCTGAGCAGACCTATGACCGCATGTCGGATCCCAAGCTCCACTATCAGACATTCGACGACTGGGTAAGCGCCGCTAAAGCCGGAAGTGAGCCCTTGCGCGAGCATCTCAAGAAATTCACAAATGAAGAGCAGCGGCGATTTTTCCTATCTTCGACAGAAAAGGTCTGGCCAGAGGAAATGCACGCTGCAGCCACGCCTGATGACTTTGCAATACTTGTACCATCTTTCTTGCTATCAGAATTGAAGCGCGGATTTGAGATAGGATTTCTACTTTATCTGCCTTTTATTGTTATAGATCTGATAGTGACAACTATCTTGATGGCAATGGGTATGTCGATGGTCTCACCAACTGTTATATCTGTCCCGTTCAAGATCTTCTTGTTTGTTGCCATTGATGGTTGGTCAAAATTGATGCATGGGCTTGTGCTGAGTTATACGTTACCGGGAGGCTGATCATCACTGAATCCAGCATCATTACTCTTATGAGCCAATCACTGGTGGTTTTCATGATCTGGATTCTACCGCCGCTCATTGCATCAGTGGTTGTCGGCCTCGTCATCGGCATCCTCCAGGCGGCGACGCAGATCCAGGATGAAAGCTTGCCGCTCACCGTGAAGCTTCTGGTCGTTGTCGCGGTGATTGGGCTGTTTGCTCCTGTGCTAAGCGCCCCGCTCATAGAGCTAGCCGATCAGATCTTCACCGAGTTTCCCGCAATGACACTTAGCTACTAGTCCGCCCCATGGACGCGCCATCGGCCGATATTCAAATTCTGATCCAGACGGCTCTCGAACTCGTCGTTGCGGCAGGTCTTGGGGCAGCCCGCGCGATGGGCATCATGCTGATCTTTCCCGTATTCACACGCTCGCAGATCAGTGGGCTGATCCGGGGCTGTTTGGCTGTTGGCTTCGCACTACCATGCCTGGCACACGTCAGCGGCGGATTGCCGGCGCTGGATCCTGATACGCGCCTGATCCAGCTAACCCTGCTCGGATTCAAGGAAGTTTTTGTCGGTGTACTCCTTGGCACTTTTCTTGGCATTCCGCTTTGGGGCCTTCAGGCTGCCGGGGAGCTTATCGACAACCAACGCGGCATCAGCAGCCCGACCGCTTCGGCCGATCCCGCGACGAACAGTCAGGCTTCCGCGATGGGCGTTTTTCTGGGGATCACTGCGATTGCCATATTCGTCGGATCAGGAGGCCTGGAAACTTTGATCAGTGTCCTGTACCGCAGCTACTTGATCTGGCCGGTGTATCAGTTTCACCCGACACTGAGCGGGCCAGGAGCAATGGAGTTGTTGGGGCTTCTCGACCGCATAATGCGCACGGCATTATTGGTATCGGGGCCTGTCGTGTTCTTCCTGATACTGATTGATATATCGATGATGCTGCTGCGTCGCTTTGCCCCGCAATTTAAGGCGAGCCAACTGTCTCCGGCAATCAAGAACATTGTCTTTCCAGTTCTCATGGTCACCTACGCTGCCTATCTGGTGGAGAGCATGAAACTGGAGGTCACACAAGCCAACGGCGCGCTGGAGTGGTTCGACAAATTGCTGCCATGAGCGACACAAGTGAAGAGAAGACACACGCCGCCAGCCCGAAGAAGTTAAGTGAAGCGCGCAAAAAAGGACAGCTGCCACGTAGCTCCGATTTCGTCCGCGCGGTCGGGACTTGCGCTGGGCTCGGCTACCTTTGGCTAAGAGGCAGCGTGATCGAGGACAAATGCCGGGAAGCGCTCCTATTAGCCACCAAGTTGCAGAGCCTACCTTTCGATACCGCGGTGCCGCAGGCATTGGTTGTGCTCGTCCAACTCACCGTCGCGGCTGTTGGCCCGCTGCTTGGAACCCTCGTCGCCGCGGTGATTTTGGCCAGCCTGCTAGCCAATGGTGGATTTGTCTTCTCTCTGGAGCCGATGAAGCTCAGCTTTAAGAAAATTGACCCCTTTGAAGGGCTGAAGCGCTTGGGGTCTGCTCGTTCCATGGTCGAAGTCTGCAAGACCATGTTCAAGGTATTGGTTCTCAGCGCAACCTTTTCCATTGTCCTTCTCGGGATGTGGAAGACAATGGTCCCTCTGCCGATCTGCGGCATGGGCTGTGTTGGCCTCATCTTTATGGAGACAAAATTGCTGATGGGAATTGGCGCCGGCGCACTGCTGGTCGGCGGACTGATCGATCTCCTGCTCCAGCGCGCGTTGTATCTGCGCGAAATGCGCATGACCAATACCGAAGTGACGCGCGAGTCGAAGGATCAGCAAGGAGCGCCAGAGTTGAAAGGTGAACAGCGTCGCATCCGCGAGGAGGCGGCCGACGAGCCTGCGCTTGGCGTGCATCGCGCCACGCTGGTCTTAACAGGAAGGGCGGTCCTGATCGGTCTGCGTTACGTTCGCGGTGAAACCGGGGTGCCGTTCTTAGTTTGCCGTGCCGAAGGTGAGCGCGTTTCACATGTGTTGAGCGAGGCGCGGGCACTACGCCTGACGATCGTCCATGACCATGTCTTAGCGCGTCAGCTGATAAGCACTACAAAACTCGGCCACGCGGTTCCTATGCAATATTTCCAGCCTGTCGCGAAAGCATTCTTTGCCGCAGGCTTGGCCTAGTCATTGGAAGTCCACGACTGCCCAGTTCAAAACTGACCTGGTTCCATGCTAGTGGCAAATGTCGGCTGGCCATCCGTGCCCCAGTGTCTCTGTCAGGCCAACCGCGCAACCGCGGGCCTGGGGCAATCACTCCCCTCGGATCTGCCACCCAGCAACTACGGCAAGTCCTCCGGGCATGACCTTTCAGCCTCTGCTGGCCGGTGCGTGGCGCAGTCCGAGGTTTTGAGGCCGGCAGTGCGGATTTGATTGGTGCAGCCGTTGGAATGCCCTCGTCAGCTAGTCGTCAACTAAGCGCCCTATGTTGAACAGCCGTGCTAACTTGAGCTCGGTTGCGAAACATAGGAGTACGAATCGTCATGTATGGTCGAATTGGTGGCTCATCCGATAGTTACCGCGCGCATAATGCCGGCGAGCAATCGGATGCAGGAAGCGAAGGGTTCGCGGACACATTTGCCCGAATGCACTTATCCGGATCGGAAGGTAGCGGCGCCTCATCATCGGCGGCTCCCCAAGCATACTCCCTCAATTCCCGACCTCCTGTGGTGGAGATCAACAGGACTTCCTTCAGGAGACAGGTGAGGCAATTTCATGGTGATGAAATCACGCACATCGCCGACAATCCTCAAGAGTATTCGGAGTTCGTATCGTCACGAGCCAGGCGCACCGCGGACGTTGCTCAGCAATATGGCATCCGTCGAGATACGGAGCACGCGCGATATTTCAGTTACCAATTGGGAGACCGGAGTGCCGGACTGCTGAGAATGGAAGGCGGATTCAGCATGAACGAGTTCGAATCGGAAAGTTGGCGGGAACAATTTCCTGGTCGAACTGAGGTCACTTCCATAGTGGATCTTCAAGTCGCCCATCCGCTCGTCGAAAATGCGGGCGATATTCTGCTGGAGCATCAACTTCGGATAGACGGCGACCGACCGTTGCTGAATTGGCGTGCGGCTAATCCGGAAGCACAAGCGCGCGCGCAGACGATGGGGTTTGTTGAAGTGGATCATGGCGACCTGGTGCTTGACCCTACGCAGCATCCCGACAAATGGACGAAGAACAGTGCCGGTGAGTGGCAGCGTGCAGGCAAACCTCCACTCTATCTCCACAAAACCGAGGACAGCGACAGCAGCGATAGCGGGTCCGACGACGATTTCATGTGATTTGTCGACCCGCCGCCGAGCCTTGCAACTGGTGACGGTTGCAAGGCTGTTGGCAGTGAATGCTAATTGTCCGGCGACAGCCCCGCCTTAGCGCCAGCGCCGCCGAGCAATCCAGCCCATCTCCCAGACAATAAACTGCGGATGCGCATCGTGGGTGCTTGCGAGCGGATTGTATTCGGGCCGGAACTCCGCCTCTTGGATACGAGCTCTCCCGAATCCAATTTTCTCCACCACACCGTTGGGTCGTTGCGATGCGCCGATCCCGATCGGATCGGCTATGCCTGCTCCGCGCTCGCAGGAAGACCTTCCGCCTCGATCTTGGCGGCGCGATCTCGGCGATAAGTTGGATGGGAGGCAAGATACGCCGCCACGTCAACAGCAGGTAACGCGACATCGCAAATCGGCCCTGACGGTAGCCGATCGACTCCAATCGCCGGACCGCAACTCGCGCAGCGGCATTCGCGGTTTGGCCAGGAGAAATGCTCGCTGACTCACAGCGTGGCCGGCCGCATTCTGCCCTAGACCCCAAAGTACGTGCCCTGTCATGCAGCCTGCGCCGACGGGAGCTCGGCACGCGAATGGCGTGGTTGGCGGCCAAGCCCCGAGGTCAACAAGGACTTACAGAAAGCGGGGGTGAGTTTGCCGCGATGAATTATGACCTTCTCGCGACCGGACCTAGCATCGGCTTCCTCTCGCTCTCGATTGTAGCCGCGCTGTTCGTTGGATTTAACGTGGCAAGCGGTGAATTCGGAATCAGCCAGCCCTTCCAAGTTTCTGGCCATGACGGGGCGACTCGTGTGGATGTGCACCCACATCGGGCTCGGCATCGCACCATTGACCAGCATCTTGGGCTGCAGCTTCATCTCAAACAGCTTTCCTGGCTCGCCACGCAGCGCGATCGGTGCCTCCGGCGGCATCAATTCGTCGGCATTGCACAAATGTTCCAGGTATTTTTGCGCCGGAAATGCGTAGGTCTTCATGCAATCAGTCGTAATGCCGGCTTTTCCTTCATTCAATGCGTTGGCCTGTCCCAGCACCATGTTCAGCAACCCTTTGAGCTGGTCTGTGCGTTCGTGCACTTTGGGTAGCTGGGTGGAGGTGAGTAGCAGGCGTACATTACGCCCCTGCAACCCGGCGAGACAGGTTTGCATCTCAATGGCCTGGGCTCGCAGGTACTGGGCCACATCGTCCACGACCTTACCGGCCTCCTCAGGCTTCATCTGGCGCACTTGGGAGACGACGCTTTGCTGACCGGCCAGATCGAACTGCAAAAGTTCGTCCAATCGTTTGAGCCGCTCCGTCAATACCTCCATTGACAACGCGGCGCCCCCGATTGTCGAGCCTGCCCCCGACGAACTCGCAGCCACCTCTTGCGCTCTCACCTGTGTACTCGCAACTTGATCCGAGCGCGCGAGAACCTTGGCTGCTGGCACTGTGCCGGCGTTCGCAGCGACTGGTGTTGATGGCTGCCCGGCGGCAGAAGTCCCGGCGCGAGCTGCCGACTTATGCTTTGACTTCCCTTTCCTTCGCGCTGTAGTGCCTTCTGACACTGCAGCCGTACCAGCAGTGTCAGCCGGTATCGCAGCGCCTGCCTTGGCCGGCATCGCAGCGCCCGCCTGGGCCTGTGGCGCCATGATGGCTGACGGCGGAGACTGCAGGTTCAACAAGTGCATGGCATCGTGCGCAGTGATCCATGCATCGTCCACGATCCGTTCGAACAGTTTCAATGGGAGGCCGGCATCTGGGTAGGTATGGCTTAGCTTGGTATGCACCTCGTGCAACGCCAATCCAAAATCCGAAAGCCGCTCCATGATTTTTTCTACAACCGCGCAATCATGAGCGTTGAGTGCTTTGCCATCATCCATTATGCCCTTCGCCAAAGAGAGGGCGCGAAGAGCTTCTTGACCGGCGCTTGCCATCAGCTGCACCACTCCATTTCGACCGACGAGGAGTTCCTTCAAATCTGGCTCGAACCTGCTCGCCCGCAGTTCAATCTTGGCCCGCGCAAGACCGATCCGCTCACGGACCAGCCAGATCCTGACACTCAGTACCGAGCCGGCACGCAGCCGCAGTGCGCACCGCTCGGCTTCCCGCATCACGGGCGTTCCACTGGATAGGCTAGCGGTGGCAGCGCAGGCGGATCGCTGCCGTTCGGAGCGCCATGCCTTTTTTTCCCACCACTTAATTGCCGCCGTATGGTGGTTCTCCACATTTAAAATCAACAGCTCCTGCCGGTCCGCCTGGGAGTAGGAGTAGAGTTTATCGACCATACCTGCCGCTTTCTTGGTCTTTTTGTCCAATTTCGTGATCGTCGACAGGCCAAGTTTGTCTACTTCATTCGCGGCGTCGCACACGATCTGGCAACATCTACGCACCTTGTCGTCTGGCATAATTGTCTGCGCCTCAGCCGCAGGCAGGCTAGCGCGGTACTCCAGAATTGCTGAGGCTGCATCGACGACCCGACTGATCAGCTCCACCGCCTCCTCGGGGACGTCGGTTTTCCTGGCCGCAGCCTCGCAATCAGTCAGTTGTTGAACAAGACTGTTCATTCTGAGCTGTGTCGGACTGATATCTTCATTTGACGATGAGCTGGTGCCTTCCACCTGCGCGGTTGATAGTTGGCTACCGACCGGCGCCATGGCTTCGCCCTCAGACATGGAGGGAGAACCGCGCCGCCTTGCGGCTGCGCCACGTGGCGCTACGGTTCCGCGTGGTGGCGCAGCGGCTCCACGTGGCGGTGCGTTCAGGATTTGATCTTCGCCAATCGAGGCGCCTGGCAGACTTTCGCGGGCATCGCCTGGACCGCGCGCAACTGGAAGGGAGGAGGGCCTCCTATCGGCGTCCCCAGAGCGCATCTGCTCCACAACGGAATCGAATGACTGTCCACCTTCTCCCGCAGCAAGACTTGATTGCGGAAGGGAACTGCTCGCCCGCCCCGCGCGGCTGGCTCCAGTTTCAGCCTGCGATTTCCGTGGTCGGCCAATGCCCTTCATATTGCGTCTCCGTAGTAGGCGAGAATGTGCTGCTATTGTGCTGGCGGCTGACGAGACCAGCGGCATCTTTCGGTTAACGTCACGGTCAGCCAGACCCGCGACGGCGTAATGTTCCCGCCAAAGTGCTTCTCAGTAGCAGGCCAAGATTGGCCCGAGCTCACAGGACTTTCGCAACGTTGCCATCGATGTCCTGAGATTATCAGCGCTTCAGTCCGCCGATTTCCAGGAACAGCGAATGAAATCAGACCAACTCGGCTAGCTCCCCTTCCTAGACACGTGCCTGACGATTTTATTGAGGCGTCACTCCTCTCGTTCGCCACCGACAAAGTCACACATTTGCTTCAGAGAAGCGTGTGCGTTGCGTATCGCGCGGGAAACCATTTCGATCTATAGTTACAAAAAGTGTCGAGACGGGACCTTTGGATCCGAAGGTCAGGCACGGCCGGCCTAGATAGACCGCTTGGCTGACGATTAGCTGACGATGGGAGTTCTCACGAACAGGGCAAGAAAATCCGACCGCTTCAAGCTTTCGATATGGTGAGAAGAGGATCCGCACCGGCCTCCCAAAGCCGGCAGACCATCCCATGTTCGTACGGTCGCCGACCTTCTCGAAGCCAATGAGCTCACCGCGCCGGGCCGTGATGTGCAGGCGAGAGAATGGTGATGCAAAGACCGAGTTCCTGCTCGTTGCGTGCGCCCGTGGAGCCAGCAAGAATACGGTCATTGCGGTCATGCAGCACGTGGACCGTGTCTCCTGTTCGACACCACAGCATCGAGGATGCAAACGAGCTGCTGCGGCTGCCATTCGGTCGCGGCATGCGTGGACGGCGGGATTGGCCGAACAGCCGAGATCGTGGTCGACTGTTCGATGCGAGAGCAACATCCTGCAGAGCATACGTTTTTGCGCTGGCCGGTTTTTGTCAAAAGCCGTCAGGTTCTCGAAAGCTCCCGCCCTTAGCTTGATCGAGGTTAACCTTTAACACGTCGCCGCCAATGGCAAATGCCGGAGTACCTGATGATAGCAGCAATTGGGAGTGGAGTTGGCAACCTCGGGACTTCCTTGATCCGAAAGGGCCATGGGGATTCGAAATCCGAGCATTCTGGTGATGGCAAGCCGGCTGGTGGCAATGATGGCAAGCCGGCTGGTGGCAATGATGGCAAGCCAGCTGGTGGGAATGATGGCAAGCCAGCTGGCGGGAACGATCGGGCGGATAACCGGACCGTTTCAAATGATCAACTTCAAGACAACTCACAGTCTGCAGCACAAAGTGAAGCCTTCCAAAGTATCCTGCGATCGTTCGCGTTCCAATTCGCGAACAATGCGATGGCTGAGGCCGATGAAGCTTTGGATGACACAGAAGATGCCTGACGCGAGAAAATCCGGCGTGAGGTCATACAGGCCGTTATTGACGGCACAACTCCAACAGAAAAAGGAATGATCATGGCTGCAGTTGATAATAATAAAAAATCAGGCAATACCAATACCAGTAGCGCCGGCAATACCGATAAAACTAACAGTGGCACTCCCGGCAATACAAGCGGAGCTGATGCTACTGCTTTTCAGGCGCAAGTGCAGGAACTAACCAATGTTAGCTTGGAGGCGACGAAAAGGAGTGTCCAGTTGCGCACTCTAACGACCAATCTCCAGACCATCAAGAAGGCCGCCGACGAACGCGTTTCGTAATGTCGGAAGCGGGTTTTAGACTGCCCCCTAGCGCGTCTCCTTATTGACGCGACGTAGTCCCGAAATGAGCCGCATGGCAATTGCCATGCGGCTTCTATCCTGTTTGAGAGATGCTCTGTGGATGACGCCGTTTCCCTCCGTTTCGAAGTGCGTTCGGGGCACTATTGCGGTCTGACCGGCAAGACGGATCTTCAAAAGTGTTTAATCGGCAGCGGCTTCGATGCCGATTTGGTCTTTGTCGAGCAGGGACTGGCACCGCATCACCTTCGTGTAACTCTTCTTGGCAAGTCGATCGAACTGGAGGCGCTTGCACCCGGACTCAGTATCGAGGGCAACCGGAATATCGCCGCAGGCCAGTCCGTTGTTGTGCCCCTTCCTGTCGTCCTGCTCGTAGGCGAGATGTCCATTGCTTTGTCCGTGCAGGATGCAGAGCCGCCTGGTTCGACCGGCATACCGCGCCTACCGATCGGTGTGCTCGCCATGGTCATAATCAGCTCACTCGGGATCGGCGCGCTTTCAGGCACGATCTCCTATCTTGGCAATGCAAGTGGATCGAGCCCCAATTCACTTCGGGCTGAAGTCGCGTCCAGAACGATCAGTCACCGCGCTGACAATGAACTTACGGAGGCAGCGGCCCAAGAGCTGCAGGAGGAAGTCGATCGAGCGGGTCTTCTCGACGTCAAGATTGGGTCGGCAAAGGGTGTTGTGACCGCCGAAGGCACCGTCACGTCTGAATCGGTCATCAGCTGGCAGAAGCTTCAGCAATCGTTCGATCGTCGCACCAAGGGTACTCTAACACTGGTGAACGGAGTGCTCATCAAAGAGGAGAAGGCGCCATCCGCAATCGCGGTCGAAGCTGTGTGGCATGGGGTCCAACCATATATTGTCATCGACAGCGAGAAGTATTTTGTCGGCGCCATTTTGGCTGATGGATGGGTGGTCGAACGTATTGAGGACAGCCGTGTGCTGCTGAGCAGGAATGGCCGCATTGCTGCTCTCCAATATTGAAAGCTCGCAGGCCCCATCAAGCAGCACTCTATGGCCAGCCAAACATCCTGTCGCGCTCGGTGCTGACAAGCTGGCTGCGTTGGAAACATTTGCTGCCCAGCCATTTCGCGCCTGCTTGTGGCTCTCATGCAGGGTCACGCGCTGGCCAAGGCTGAGGCGCCTTCGGAGTTCGAAAGCCACGTTTCATGGCGTAACAGCAGAGTAAGTCTCAACCGATTGCAAAGGTGTCTCGATGGCCAACGTCCTGCGTGACTTCATCAAGCGTGCGCCGGCCAGCCCGGATTTAATGGTTGCGTTGATGCTGCTTCTGGCTGTCGCGATGATGGTCATGCCTATCCCGGTCGTGGTGGTCGACGCCCTGATAGGATTCAATATGGGGTTGGCCATACTGCTGATGATGGTTGCCCTGTATGTCAGTACTCCACTTGATTTTTCCTCTTTGCCCGGCGTTATTTTGATTTCCACTGTATTCCGTCTCGCGCTCACGGTCGCAACGACGCGACTGATCCTGGCCGAGGGGGAGGCCGGCAGCATTATTCATACTTTTGGCGATTTCGTCATTTCAGGCAATATCGTGGTGGGTTTCGTCATATTTCTGGTCGTCACCATGGTGCAATTCATGGTCCTCGCGAAGGGTGCCGAACGGGTGGCAGAAGTGGCGGCGCGTTTCACGCTGGATGCTCTGCCGGGCAAGCAAATGGCGGTCGACGCAGAGCTACGCAACGGCCACATCGATGCCAACGAATCCCGCCGGCGGCGCGCCGAATTGGAGAAGGAAAGCCAACTCTATGGCGCGATGGACGGCGCGATGAAATTTGTGAAGGGCGATTCCATCGCCGGGCTGGTGGTTATCTGCATCAACATGCTGGGTGGAATTTCGATCGGCCTGCTCTCCAAGGGCATGTCCTTCGGCGAGGTACTGCATCACTACACTCTGCTGACGATAGGCGATGCATTGATATCGCAGATTCCGGCCCTTCTGCTCTCCATTACTGCGGCGACCATCGTCACCCGTGTGACTGGGACGGCGAGGATCAACCTCGGTACAGAAATGGTCAGTCAGCTCACGGCCAGCACTCGAGCCTTGCGACTGGCGGCCGGCGTCCTGGTTGTAATGGGGTTCGTTCCTGGGTTTCCCCTCCCCGTCTTTCTGATGCTGGCCGCAGTGTTCGCTGCGGTAAGCATTGTCAAGGCTGATGTGCTGGGCGCCGGCACTGCCGATGCGAAAGGTGGAACTGCAGCGGAGCCTAAGCAAGCCGCGCCTGCGAAGGAATTCCCGATCGCATTTTTTCTAGCGCCAGATCTTATGCAGGCGGTCGATCAAGCCGAATTGCAAAAACATATTGGGCGCGTTTCGCTCCTGGTCACAGCCGATCTGGGCATTATCGTTCCTCGCATCCCTGTCTTGGTTGACGAGCAGCTGCCTGAATCGCAATTCCGAATTGATGTCGAGGGCGTGCCAGTCGAACAGGACGCCTTAGATCCAAACCAGATGGCGCTCCGAGCCGATGTAGCGCACGTCGACTCGAGCGGTGTCCCCCTTAGACGTGAGCCGAAAACGGACACACTCCCGGTTGAACATACCCCTGCAAAGGCCCTTACGGGCGCCGGCACGGAGCATAGGGCTCCCGGCGAACTCCTCGCCTTGCGCGTCCATGCAGCGTTGACCCGCTACGCACCGCGATTGGTGGGCATCCAAGAGACCCGACATTTCCTGGGCCGAATGGAGCAGGAATATTCTGAGCTTGTGAAAGAGGTGCTACGCACGACGCCGATTCCTCGGATTGCCGATGTTCTGCGCCGCCTCCTGGAGGAAGGTATCCCAATCCGCCACACCCGTCTCGTGTTGGAGGCATTGGCCGAATGGAGCGAGCGTGAGCAGAACGTTGCCCTGCTGACGGAATATGTCCGTTCTGGTTTGAAGCGACAGATCTGCCACCGCCATGCCAACACGGAGGGCATCGTGTCCGCCCTGGTCGTCGAGCGCGAGAGCGAGGATGTGATGCGTGGCGCGGTTCGAGATTCGGATGCAGGCCCCTATCTCGCACTGGAGGATCGGCAAAGCGAAGCGATGCTATCACAGATACGTCAGGTCCTTTCGAACGCAGAACCGGGTCAAACCCGCCCTATTCTGTTGACGTCGATGGATGTCCGACGTTTCGTCCGCGGCTTTCTGACGCGAAACGGGGTTGATCTCGCCGTGCTGTCTTATCAAGACCTCGCCTCCGACTTTACAATTCGCCCCGCAGGATCCGTCACACTCCCGCACGGATCGAACAGCGGATTGTTAGAGTAGTCCCACCTTTCCTAACTGAACGCCACGCGCCTCCCCGATAACTGAGAGATAACATGAATAGTAATACAGTTTCTCCATCGCCTATGTTTCTGCGCCGGAACTCACTTCTTTTTGCCGTACTCGCCATTCTGCCTTTGGGCGGTTGCGCCAGCTGGCAAAAGCCGGCTCTTTCCGTGCAGGAGACATCTTCCCCCGAGTTGCTCAGCGCCGATCAAATCGATCCGGCTATGCGCGAACGCATTTTGCGCGAAGTTGGTCAGGATGTTCAAGAGCGGGCTTTGCGGGATGAGGTGAAGCAGCACCCGGACAATGTTGATGCGGCGATACGACTTACAAATGCCTTGGTGGGCCAGAAGCGCCCGCACGAAGCGGTTGAGGTGCTCGACAGCGTCTTGGTTGCAGCCCCAGGAAACGTACGTGCATTGAATGCGAAGGGCGTGATTTTGGACATTGAGGGGCGGCATGACGCGGCACAGGCCCTGTATCGGCGAGCTCTCGAAAACGAGCCAGGCAATCAGATGGTGCAGCATAACTTCAATCTGTCGCTTGCCTTTAACGGCAAGTCCAAACAACCAAGGTTAGCACGATCGCAATAGGTGGGCACAGTGCATGCGCAGCCTGTTCCCCGGCTCGAACACGCGCTCGGCTCCCATCATAGATGGCCCCCTGAAGAGAGCCATATCTATGCAAAACAGTTGCTCCAGATCTGGCCGGCAGAGATCGGCAGGAGAGCCGGATGACATCACGCGGCCACCCGCAAGGCCACCCGCCTCGCTTCGTTGCCAGAGCGCCCTCTCCCTCGCCGGTCACCGTCTCGCAATGCGGCGACCTGGCTTAAGGCGGTCGACCGAGCGCCCGATGCAGTAGCCATGAATACGTAACGCAGCGATGGACCCGCCGGATCGTGTCGCGCTTGTGCTGGCCGTCCCTGCCATTACAGCACGGTGATTGTAGCTGGATCCTATTCTAGAGGCATCGATGGTGTGGATGCCTTCGATCCAAACAATCGATTTGTTGAATTCGTCCGCCTGAGGAAATTAGCTGCGGCGATCCGACTTCCGACGCCTGCAGGCGCAAAACCAACAGCGTGAGCGCTGCGGGTCCGGAGGCAGGCTGCAAAGTGCAATCACCAGCGCTGATAAGCGGCAAGTGAAGAATGTATCGCTCGGGCGACTCCTGTGTTGTGCACGGTTGCCCCGCGAGGTGAACTGTAGCAGCTTGGCAGCTCAGCGTTCACGAAAGGAGAAAAGATTTGGGGCCAAGCAAAGACCGGCTTTTTTGATTGTCTTGCTGTATCGCTATGGTGGGGCGGGCGCGACCGCTCCCATAATTCAATACGCTGCCTTTAGCGATGGACGATGACGGGATGCGTCGCCGAGACTTCAATGGTGGAGGAGCAGCGCACCCGTCGATCCATTTGCTTTCAGCGGCAACCGCCACTATGAAGCGACACTTCGCCCAACTGTGTTTCAAGCTGCCCGGAGAAGTTTATGACAGAAGAACCCCACAAGACCGACATCCTCATCGAGCTCACTGCCGATGTTGTATCAGCCTACGTCTCCAACAACCCCGTCCCGGCGGGGGAGCTTCCTGCCCTGATCGCCCAAGTGCACGGGGCTCTAAACGGCACGGCTGGACTCATACCGGCAGAAGAGCCTGTGCCTGTAAAAAAACCTGCTGTCCCGATCAAAAAGTCGATCGAACCGGACTACATCATTAGCCTTGAAGACGGCAAGAAATTCAAATCGCTAAAGCGCCATCTGGCGACGCACTATGGTCTGACCCCAGACGAATATCGCGCCAAATGGGGTCTGCCGTCGGATTATCCCATGGTGGCGCCGAATTACGCCGCTGCGCGCTCCGCCTTGGCCAAGACCATGGGACTCGGCCGCAAACCGAAAGAGCCGGAAGCCCCAGCCACGGCGCCGGCGAAACGGACCCGCAAGAAGGTCGCAGCCTAAATCCGTATCAACAGTCGTTCGGACGCGCAGCAGCCGTTGGCCCAATCTGCGCGGAATCAAAGGGCGGGGATGAGCCCCGCCTTTCCCGTCCAAGAGCCTCATTTCCAGAGTAATTCATGATGGCTCCAGCAATCCCTGCCGCGGCATTAACTTGCATGCTCCGGCCCGGGTTTCGAGCCGTCAATGCGTTCCGGCGATGACGAACCTTGCCAAGGCTTTCCCGGACCGTTAGCCAGCCTTGCTGAGGCTGCCTGCAGAGGACTTTCCCGTGCGGCGATCCTGTTCCACCTCGTAGTTGATCTTCTGGCCCTCATTAAGGGTCGACAGGCCCGCTCGTTCAACAGCGGAAATGTGGACAAAGACATCCTGACCGCCGTTGTCAGGCTGAATAAAACCAAAACCCTTCGTGCTGTTGAACCACTTCACCGTTCCAGTCGCCATATCCATTCCTTTGTAATAAGTCGCAACTTAGGCAGGCCATTCACGCCAGCCTGATTTGTACACGAGACTTTAGGCGCATCAAAATCGGAAAATTGCAAGGCCCACTCGATCGCCTGATCTCCAGCAGCAACTGCAACATATGCGAGGCGCGTGCCAGACGAGGCGTATGCCAGACGTTTCGTCGTGCGCTGTCGCTCGAACGTTGACAGAAACAATGACACACCTTGCAAACTCGGCACATCTTGTGGACGTGCTCGGGTCGCTTCTCGACTGCGATACCCGCTCCTGACCGGGTATCGTCGGCCAAAATGAGGGTTTTTGTCATGTGCCGCCAGACCGAAAGATCAGGCGCGCAGCGACCTGCACATTCAAACCGGAACCCGCGAACCTCGATTAGCTTCTGCCTGCTCCGAAGGGCGGTAGCCTGCTCTGAGGCGGGCCACTGTCGGGTTGAAAACCAACTGTCGGGTTCGGAACCCCAGATTGTCGGCAAGGTACGCGCCGCCCACTGGTTGGCCAAAGGGCACTGGCTCCTGATCCTGCCGCCATGCTCGCCCGATCTCAACCCGATCAAGACAGGTCTGCTCAAAACTCAAGGCGCGGCTGCGGAAGAAGGCGGCCAAAACTTTCGACGCTCTCTGCGGAACTCTCGGCGATATCTGCCAGCTGCTGGAGCCAAATCAAAAACCATTAATTGCGACAGGTGATTTTATGACATTCATTGCGAAGAGGCCAGAATGAACAGCGGAAGAGAGTAGCAGCTCTCTGGTCGCGGCGAGGTGGATCGTCGACACGATCGGCACCTGGCCCGTGCGGGGATCGCACCGCAGCCAGCACCAGAGCCAGACCTTGACCGCTTGCCTTGCTCAGGCGCCACAACAACGAGTGGCTGGAAGCAGATCCACGTGAACTCAGCGATATCGATCAGACGATGCTTACCCTCATGAAAGCCGATCCCGACGCTGTCCAGCGCCGCGAAATCCTGACCAGCATATGGCGCATCGGATGCCACCGCCTGCACACTCACCATCGACATGCCGGAACTCGGAACCAAAGGCCGCAAGCCTCGCCGGCCTCGGCAAAATGGAGCGGCCGCGCCTGGGCGGCCGGGCCAATGTTCGCCAGGCCCTCTACATGCCCGGCCCTTCGCCCTGCGCTTCAACCCCGACCTCAAGGCAAAATACCAGGCGCTAAAGGCGGCAGGCAAACCCGCAAAGGTCATCATCTTGTTGCGAAAGCTCCTCATCCTAGCAAACGCTCTCCTCAAGGCGCAGCGAAAATGGCCCCTAAAACCCTTGACCGAAACGGATACCTTAGCCTTTCAGGTGAGGCGGGCCGAGATAGACCAACCGCGGGTTTAACTTCGCGAGTTTAAGCTGATTATGCCGATGCAACTCTAGCGCCTGCGCGACCGTTTTAGCTTCCATCAACAAGGCGGCAGGGTGGGAGGAAGTACCCTCCCCTGCCGCGAACAAGCTTTGGACAAAGCCCCACCTTGTCCGTAATGTGATCGGGAGGCCGGGGCGCGGCGGTGCTCAGCGGATGTGACGCGCGAGATCTGCGACCCTACCCATCAGCACTTCCATCGGTCCTCGCTGGAAGACGCGCAGCCAAAGCACCGCAAAAGTGCTGATAACCACAACGAAGCCAAAGAGCGTGGACAGGCTCTCGTCTTTGAAAATGTTTATCTTCATAAGATAGGCTATTCCCGCAATGTGCAGCACATAGGCCGTCAAAGACATCGAGCCGACTGCGATTATTGGCCAGACCAGCTTTCGCAGACGCGGGAGCGCATCCACAGCGAGCATGCAAGCCGCCAAGATGATCATTGCGCAACCGGTGCTGCCCACGATCGAAAGCGTCGTTTCGCTATGAGGTGCGGCTATCCATGACGACTTGACTATCAATGACGACTTGGAAGGCTCAAAAAAGCCGTCAACGTCAGACCACCACAAGGAGGTTTCAGTCAAAGCGCGGGAACTCAGCGCGAGCAAGGATCCCCCATGGCCCAACACGGCCAGCGCGACCCCCGCCAGACCAAGGCGCCAATGCGCTGCTAGCGTATTAAGATTAAGGCGCGCGATGGCCATGCCAGCGATGAGGAAAGGAACCCAGGTCACCGCGGGATAGTAGCCGTTGACCATGAGGTTGAAGACCGGGTCGAGGAGGTTGGGGGCAACCGACAGAAGGGAGGAACGGACTTGCGGGAGAACTAATGCCGTAGCGGCAGCGATCAAGCCCAGCTGATATGCGCTGAGCCGATGGAGCGGCAATACCAACAAGAAGCAAATTCCGTAGTATTCTAGGATGACTTCGACCTGGGTACCGAGGCAGCCCAGGATTGAGCCAAGCGCGAGCAAAACAAGGGCACGAATTGCGACTCTGGCGATGGCCTGTCTACCGGCTATCCCCGACTTCGGCGCCTTGCGACCTGTAATCAGGAGGATTGAAAAACCGGCCAATACGGCAAACAGGGCCGACGGCCGCCCATGGGTTAGTTCCATCAGAAACCCGACTAGTCCTCCTTCGCCGGGGTCGGGACCGAGATGGGCGGCATACATCCCGAAGACAGCCAGGCCCCGAGCGAGGTCGATGCCGACCAGCCGATCTACTACCGACCCATTCCTAGCGTCGGCAACCGGTGCCTTCATTACCATGGTAGATTCCCTTGTTGGGTGTGTGGATCGCGGGAGCCGCGATAGGAGAGCCGGTCGGCTGCTGCCGTCGCCTCGTGAAAGGGTTCAAAACATCGCGCCATCTGGCGCATCGAGCCGGCGACAGAGCTGTTCAGCCATTAGCCTGGGGTAAGAACAACAGATCGGCTCACAAAGCCTGTGTCACGGACCTGAAAAGTGGTGTCGCGGAACCGTCGTTTTTTGCATGATGGCTAAGCCGAGAGATCCACTGCACCGACGAGAGACTCAGCGACGTTGGATATCCGATCAGTACGCCGCGGCTCCGCCGGTGACGATCACCCCGGGTGTCAAGGCCAGGGCGTAAACCTGCCATAATCTGTGGTGGTGCGCCCGCGACCAATCCGTTCGACAAAGCTCGGCGCATGGTCGAGCCAATCATATTCTTCCATGTGGCTGTTGCCTGAAAAACCGAAGACGCCGTTCGCTGGTCCAGCTGTTCCAGACCTCGGCCTGCGTCGGTCGTTAGAACCGGCGCGCCTGTTTCCCAAATCAATTTGCTGATGCAGCCGCCGGGGGTCACATTGAGCAAAAGTGCCGAGGTCAGGACGGGTTTCATAGGGGCTCTTCGTTTGGCTTTGTTAACGACCCCTTTCTTGCAAGTTGTAGCTGACAGCAGCCTGAAAGCTCCCCAAATAATTCGCTGCCGCCGGTTCAGCCTATTGTCAGCTTCGACCAATAAGATGGGAGCCTTGCCCTCATACCGGAGCTCGGCAGCATGATGCGAATACTGCTCACTGAAGACGATAAGGACCTTGGAAGTGCTATGCACGATCATTTGGTGGCTGGTGGCCACGCGGTCGACTGGGCCAAGAACCTGTCCGAAGCGCGCGATTATGCAGCTGTGGTCGGCTACGACCTTATTTTGCTCGACGTTCACCTGCCGGACGGCAATGGGATCGACTATCTGCGGGAGCTGATCAAGGAACTTGAATCGGCACCGGTCATCATTCTGACAGCCTGCGATCGGATTTCGCATCGCATCGAGGGCTTCAACGCTGGAGCCGACGACTATTTGGTCAAGCCGTTCGATCTGGGGGAACTCTCAGCGCGTATCCATGCAGTGGCACGTCGCCATGGGCATTTTCCGGAGCCGCAATTTTCGGTTGGGACGCTTTCCATACAGGCAGCCGAGCGACGCCTCTTCCGCGACGGGCAGGAGGTCTACCTGACTTGACGCGGATGGGCGGTGCTCGACTACCGTCTGCCCCAGCCCTGCACGGTCGTTTCAAAAGGGAAGATCGTGGACGCGCTTTTCGGCAGACGGCGCTGATTCATACTCTAAAAGAAAATTCGGCTTC
The DNA here is from genome assembly GCF_004792105.1 of Mesorhizobium sp. M8A.F.Ca.ET.161.01.1.1. Taxonomy (NCBI): domain Bacteria; kingdom Pseudomonadati; phylum Pseudomonadota; class Alphaproteobacteria; order Hyphomicrobiales; family Phyllobacteriaceae; genus Mesorhizobium; species Mesorhizobium sp. M8A.F.Ca.ET.161.01.1.1. Next base: position 71,970 of record NZ_SRTD01000017.1, read on the forward strand.
CAGTTGCCTTGGCCATGACTGCCCTTCCCGAGAGATGGGTGACATTTCATTCCGGATAGATGGGTTACACTTTCGGCCCTTTGCAAGGAGAGCAAGGTGCCTTGGAAGGAGTGTAACGTCATGGAAGAGCGGCTGAAGTTCGTCGCCCGGCTGCTGGACGGCGAGAAGATGGCGGTGCTTTGCCGGGAGTTCGATATCTCGCGCAAGACCGGCTACAAGATCCTCACGCGCTACAATGATAGCGGCCTGGAGGGGCTGACGGACCGATCGCGGCGGCCCTATCGCCACGCCAATCAGCTTCCGTTTCAAATCGAGAAGCTGATTGTGCGCCTCAAGCAAGACAAGCCGACATGGGGTGCGCCGAAGATACGCGAGCGGCTGGCCCGGCTGTATCCGGATGTGCACCGGCCCGCGATCTCGACGGTGCATATGCCGTGCTCGACCGCCACGGCATGGTCGAGCGCCGCAAGCGCAGGCGCAACAGGGCGACGGGGACACCACTTTCAAACGGCTGTCGCCCTAACGATCTTTGGTGTGCCGACTACAAGGGCGAGTTCGGCAGAGAACACGGCCGGGACAGGGGATCACAAACACTTGACCGTTCCAGACCCTGGCAGTGGCGCATCGATTGACCGTTGGCTCTGTTCGTGGGCACCGAAAATAGGGCCTTCTTGGTCCTCGGCAGAGAATATGGCCCGGACGGGGGATAACAAACACTTGACCGTTCCAGACTCTGGCAGTGGCGCATCGATTGACCGTCGACTCTGTTCGCGAGCGCCGAAAATACGGACGACCCCTATGGTCAAAGTGCACTTCTGACCTGCTAGGCACTGTTCGATAACTGGAGGCACCCGCTACGGTGCCCTCGTATTTAAGACACCTGTCAGTTTCAAGCCTGGACATTGACGCGTGGCGCGGCTGCCATTCGTTGACCGCCACGTCGAATTGCCCGCCAACCAGTGTACAGCCGCCGGTGGTCACATTGAGCAAAAGTGCCGAGATCAGGAGGGGTTTCATAAGGCCTCTTCGTTTGGCTTTGTTAACGACCCCTTTCTTGCAATTGTAGCTGACAGCAGCCTGAAAGCCCCCAGATATTCGCTGGCGCCGGTTCAGCCTACTGTCAGCTTCGATCAATAAGGCAGGAGCCTTGCCCTCATACCGGAGCTCGGCAGCCTGATGCGAATACTGCTCATTGAAGACGACGACGACCTTAGAAGTGCTGTGCACGATCATTTGGTGGCTGGTGGCCACGCGGTCGACTGGGCCGAGGACCTGTCCAGAGCGCGCGTTCATGCAGCTGTGGCCGGCTACGACGTTATTTTGCTCGACGTTCACCTGCCGGACGGCAATGGCATCGACTATCTGCGGGAGCTGATCAAGGGGCTTGATACAACGCCGGTCATCATTCTGACAGCCCGCGATCGGATTTCGCATCGCATCGAGGGGCTCAACGCTGGCGCCGACGACTATTTGGTCAAGCCGTTCGATCTGGGGGAACTCTCGGCACGCATCCGTGCAGTGGCACGTCGCCAAGGGCATTTTCCGGAGCCGCAATTTTCGGTTGGGACGCTTTCCATACAGGCAGCCGAGCGACGCCTCTTCCGCGACGGGCAGGAGGTCCACCTGTCTGGACGCGAATGGGCGGTGCTCGACTGCCTTCTACGCCAGCCCGGTTCGGTCGTTTCAAAGGGGAAGATCGAGCACGCGCTTTATTCATTCAATTCGGAGTTCGAGAGCAACACAGTGGAGGTTTATGTCAGCCGGCTCCGCAAGAAGATCGGCGGGGATAGAATAGCAACCGTGCGTGGCTTCGGATACAGGCTCGTGGTCACATGACGAACTCGAACAGCATGACGAGAAAGCTGATATCGTGGTTAGGCGGGGCAACGCTCCTGGTTTGGATCGCCGCCCCAACCATTGCTGCGTTCATTTTTTGCAATAATGTAAACGAAAGTTCGGATGACTTGCTCCAGGCGAGCGCAAAGTACAGACAACCAGAGCTGATCAAGGTCTTGAATGGAAAACACGTTGATCAATACAATAACCACTTGCAAACTTATGAAAAGTACTGGACCTATCGTGAGCAGGTTATTAATAAGTACGGGGTAGTGCTTATTTCTGAACCGGAAGAGGGTCAGCAGCCCTTCCCTGATGCTCCCCTGAGTAACGGCTTTTGGGGAAACGCTGATTACCGCGTCTACACAGAGGAGATCCAAGACGGCGTGTATCATCAGTTGGCCGAACCGCTTGATGGCCGCCGTACCACAATCGCGAAGGGCGCACTTTTTGTCTTCCTTCCGACACTCGTGCTCCTGCCCTTTAGCTTAGCTGTTTGGTGGATCGTGATCCGGCGCTCGCTGCGGCCAATCGAGGTACTGCGACAGCAGATCGGATCGCGCGACGGCGGCAATCTGTCACCAATGGACTTGAGCGATTTCCCGGCAGAGTTGGCTCCAATCGCGGCATCCGTCAATCGGCTTCTCGATCGTCTGCGGGCGGCTCTCGAGGCCGAACGCGAGTTCGCCGCAAACAGTGCGCATGAACTGCGCACGCCGATCGCAGGTTCAATCGCTCAGATGCAGAGATTAGTGGCCGAGCTCCCCAATGGGTCGGCCAAAATGCGTGCGCGCGGCATCGAGCAAGCGCTGTCGAGCCTTGGCCGCCTTGTCGAAAAAGTGCTTCAGCTCGCTCAAGCTGAATCGGGGGTTGGCATGGCGGATCACGCGATCGATCTTGTCCGATCGGTTCGGCTGGAAATCGACGACCTGAGGAAAAAGCCGCAATATGCCGGACGCCTGCATCTTAACGTCGACGGCTGCCCCACTTTGATGCGCAAAGTGGATGTCGATGCGTTTGGGATCCTCCTTCGTAACCTGATCGAGAATGCGCTGATACATGGACTGGCCACTGTTCCGACAACAGTTTCCGTCCAAACTGATGGAACCATCGCTATTGCAAACGCCGGACCGGTGGTGCCCCTCCCCGACCTCGAAGGGCTTACAAAGCGATTTAGTCGTGGTGCTACTCCTGCTGCGGGCTCAGGCCTTGGTCTACATATCGCTAACATGGTTATCCAGCGGATCGGTGGCAGTCTAGAGCTTGCGTCGCCCGCCCGCGGTCGCAATGATGGTTTCGAGGCGATCATACGAATTCCTCAATGACACCGGTGAATTCGACGACAGTTGGACACAGGGCGGATTGCTGGCAAGGCTGCTGACATGGCGAACTGTACGGCAGTATGTATACGGCGTAGAAATCGTACTTCACACAACGCATTTCGGCCGCGGCAATCAATGCCGCTATCATCGTCTGAGCAGTTCGATCGAAGCGACACGACATGATCGGCAAAATCGAAGGCTCCGCCTCACCGCTCGCTCGATTTCGCCCGGGGAGAAAAAAGGCCATCCGAGAAAGTGCAAGCCGCCGCGCAAAGGCGACGTGTCCAATTGTCTGGGTGCCCCTGTGCGCCGGCCCGATCGGGTTGGCGGGGTCCAGTAAGGACCCGGACCAACCATTCCATTTAGACGACCGGCAGGTTTTAATCGGCGTCCGGATCGCCGTCCCAAAATGCCCCAAGTATACGGCTAGAAAGGCTGCCAACGATCGAGCTTTGGTCGGAGGCGTGCTTGTCAGCGTCTTGGGTGCTTGACCGGCCTTTGCAATGGCCATCGCCATCGCAAGTATCGTGCGTGGCCAGTGAGACCGCAATTTCATCAGCCTGGAGCCGACCGTATCGGTGCTTTTTTATGATTTAGGGATTTTTCGTTTTCCTCTTGGATCATCACGGGTTTGGAGAGGATCTGGTGTTAAGTGCCATTCGGAGCGCCGGCGAACCGCCCGAAATTAATGTGGTCGAGTGATGAAGCCTCCCGAATGCGTTAAACGAGACCCTTTATGGCGGCCCTGGCTGACAACAGTCTGAAAGCTGCAAGCGGCATGCGAAAATGGGGCGATCCTGAATGACGACAGATGCTATCAACATGAAAGAGGCTCGCCCTGAAAGCTGAGCACGCTTTATGCTCAGGCTGCTGACAAGGCCAAAGCAGCGTAAGTGCGTAGTGAAATCCAAGGTCCACATGGGTCGTCGCGCGTCCCATGCGCCTGGGAAGGCGCCGGCCCGGCCAAGCTTTCCCAGCTCGTCCGCATGATGCTTCGCTGAGCGTCAATGGACGTTGGCGCGAGACCAAGGCGTCGTGCGTTGCAATCCGGACGGTCCAGGGTCTCAGGAGTTTCACGGCCTCGGCCCGCTTGGCTGGCCACAGTTGAAGCTCCAACGTACCGGCTGGCACCGGGAAATTGGGCTCTGCGCTGCCTCAACGCTGATGGCACGGTCAATGCTTGCCTACCGATGGGGCCGCCCATGCCGTGATGCTGTCGGTCGACGTTCGCAAACCAGACCCTCGCGAGACCCAGCGAAGGGGCTCGCCGGTACGACGAGGGACCTTACCTCTTTATGCGCGGCATCATTAGCCTTACACGTCGTCCCTCGCGCTCGGGTCTTTGTGGGGCGGATGAAGTCCTGATCGCGGTGGCACTGCTGCATGTTTGCGTAAGACCCATCCAGTCACGATCGCGCTGTCCTTCGATGTCGCGGTGCTGATAGGCGGGCAGATCGGTGTGCGCGGCGCCCGCCAAAGGATCGTCGTCACGCCGGAGGAGGCGAGCGTCATAGCCGGCGCGCCGGCGAAAGGCGCTTTCTGTCGGATGCCCGACAATGTCGGATATCGCAAGTATCAAGGTTGGATCAAACCTTGCGAATCGGGGCTTTCTTACTTGGCACGGGGCATGCTCAGGTATCCGCAAACACCCAATGGATAACGAGCAGACTTCCCATGGCCTCACCATGCCGAAAGTTTCCCGGACGCATCCAAAGATGAGGCTCGCGTCAGGCCCAGCAACACGCTGACGGCTCATGTGGCTCGGCGTCGCGTGCCGATCCACTTTCTCCCAATAGGCGTTCGGGAGACATAGATCCTTCAAAATGAGGAACAGATCACTTTGCCAGGAACGCAGCCCATAACCCCACTCTCCCTACCAGAACTACCAAGCAAGCCCCGCACTCATGGGCTTCGCAGGACGTCCGTTGCGTCCGAGTTGGTCGGCGCGGGGCCGGCTCCGATCCCCGTCGCATGGGAGGACGGCAAGGCGAGGGATTTCGTGCTCGACAACGGCATGGAGGTGGTCGTCATTCCCAACCACCGGGCGCCGATCGTCACCCACATGGTGTGGTACAAGATCGGCAGCGCCGACGAGCCGCCGGGCAAATCCGGCATCGCCCATTTCTTCGAGCATCTGATGTTCAAGGCGACGACCAACCATGCGGGCGGCGAATTCGACCGCGCAGTGTTCGAGATCGGCGGCTCCAACAACGCCTTCACCTCCTCCGACTACACCGCCTTCTATCAGACAGTGGCGCCGTCGGCGCTCGAGCTGATGATGAGCTTCGAGGCCGACCGAATGCGAAACCTCATCCTGACCGACGATGTCGTCAAGACCGAGCGCGATGTGGTCATCGAGGAGCGCCGCTCAAGCACCGACACCAACCCGCAGGACGTTCTCCATGAGGAGATCGACGCGACGCTGTGGCAGAACCACCCCTATCGCATCCCGATCATCGGCTGGATGCAGGAGATCGAGCAGCTGAACCGCGTCGACGCCACCGTCTTCTATGAAAAGTACTACTGGCCCAACAACTCCGTGCTGATCGTGGCCGGCGATGTCGAACCGGACACGGTGCGGGCGCTGGCCGAAAAGACCTATGGCAAGGTGGCGCGCGGACCTGACCTGCCGCCGCGCATCCGGCCGGTTGAGCCCGAGCAGAACACCAGGCGCACCGTCACGCTCTCAGACGCCCGCGTCAGCGTGCCCAGTTTTTCGACGCAGTGGGTGGTGCCGTCCTACCACACCGCCAAGCCGGGCGAGGCCGAAGCGCTCGACCTGCTGGCCGAAATTCTCGGCGGCGGTAACCGCGGCCGGCTCTACCAGGCGCTCGCTGTCCAGCAAGGTATCGCTTCCAGCGCCCGCGTCTATTTCCAGGGCACTGTGCTCGACGACACCAAGTTCGCCATCTATGGCGCACCGCGCGGCGATGCCAAGCTGGCTGATCTCGAAGCGGCGGCCGCTGCCGAAGTTGCCCGCATTGCCGAGGATGGTGTCAGCAACGAGGAACTAGGCAAGGCCAAGGACCACTATTTGCTCAATATGATCTTTGCGGAAGACAACCTGGACTGGCTCGCCAGCATCTACGGCTCGACGCTGGCCACCGGCGGTACCGTGAAGGATGTCGAGGAACGGCCGAATCGCATCCGCAAGGTTACCCCCGAGCAAATCAAAGCAGTTGCCGCCCGCTATCTCGCGTTCGACCGTTCGACCACGGGCTATCTCTTGCCCAAGACGGAGAATCAAGAGATGACGCTCGGCGCTCGGCCCCATGCTGCGATGAACATCCAGGAGGTGAAGTCCGAAAAGGGCATCATCGCCTGGCTGGTGGAGGACCACACAGTGGAAATCGTCAACATCGGCTTTGCCTTCAAGGGCGGCACCAAGCAGGACCCGGTCGGGAAGGAGGGGATGGCCAAACTGATGGCCGGCCTGTTCATCGAAGGCGCTGGCCATTACGACAGCGGTGCCTTCCAGGTGAAGCTCGACCATGCCGGCGCCGAAATGAGTTTGGACGCGCAAAGCGACGACATCTACGGATCGATGTGCATGCTTTCCAAAAAGCAGGACGCGGCGTTCGGCCTGCTTCGGCTCGCGCTGAACGCGCCGCGCTTCGAGCAGGGGCCGATCGATCGCGTCCGCGCCGAGATTGTCTCCCGCATCGTCGGCAGCGAGCGAGACCCTAACGCCATCGCTCAGCGCAAATGGCTGCGCGCGATCTATGGCGCGCATCCTTGTTCAAGGCCGGGAGAAGGCACAAAAGAGAGCCTCCCCGGCATCACGCCGTCCGACCTCCGCGCCTTCCACCAGGCCATTTTCGCTCGCGACGGGCTCCATATTGCCGTGGTGGGTGACATTGACGCGAACACGTTGAGGGAAAGGCTTGACCAGCTGTTTGGTGATTTGCCTGAGCAACAAACCCTCGTCCCCGTCTACGATGTCGCGCCGAAACTCGGTCAACTGGTGGAGGAGAACTACGACCTGCCGCAGACTTCGCTGACGTTGGCCTGGCCTGGCGTGAAGCCTAGCGCGCCGGATTTCTACGCGGCCGTGCTGCTGAACGACATCCTTGGCGGCTCATACTTGACTTCCCGCCTTTACGAGGAGGTACGTCAAAAACGCGGCCTTGCCTATCACGTCAGCTCTGAACTAACCCTTGACTCGCTTCTGGTTACGACAGAGACACGCTCGGACTGCGCTGCCCAAACACTGAGCATCGTGCGAGATGTGGTAAAGCAGATGGCGCAGCAAGGACCGACCGGGGCCGAGCTCAAGGCGGCGAAGAAGCACCTGATCGGCGCCTATGCCATCGACCAACTGGGCTCGACCCGCTCGATTGCAGACCGGCTCCTGGATTTGCAGATTCACAAGGCCGACGTCGACTACAACCAGCGTCGCGCCCGCAGCATCGGTCGGGTGACGCTCAAACAGGTCAAGGCGGCGGCCAAAAAGCTGCTTTCGGCCGAGCCCGCCATTTTGGTGGTCGGCCCGCCGCTGGGCGGCAAGGATGAGTAAAGAAACTCATCACACCTTCCTTCTTCATCGGGGCTTCTCGTGGGAAGAGCGTTGGAGGCCCGTGGGCCAAGCAGATCATGCAGACGCGCGGAGTCGTTTTCGCCGACCTTGCGCGGCATTGGCGGTCCGGCGGCCTCTCGCCGAAATGGCGCTCCTCAGCATGTATGCCGCCTTTTTGCAGAATTCAGTCGCACGCCACCAGCAGGCATGGTGGATGAAGCAAACATCCGACTGCTTAATCCATCAATTGATGAACCGCGGGCACTCAAACTAACGAAACTGCTGTCTTTTCATCGGGCTAGCGTGGTCTACCAGCTGCTTTGCCGAGGCCCTACGACGAACCCACTGGTGCAGAATACACACTGACGGCCCGTCGACCTGGATGTTCGCTGCGTTGAGGAGGAATCCGGTATTGCCCCTGTGCCTGCCGATGATCCGTCGCCTGAAATCCCCGCACCTGTTTGGAGCCATCGACCGCCTGCCGGCACTCGGCAGACCAGTTGGCAATAAGACGTTCGAGGTCGTCAATCCGTCGACCGGCGAAGTTTTGGCAGAGCTTCCCGATATGGGCGTGGAGGAGACACGTGCTGCGGTAGACAAGGCCTATGTTGCGCAGTCGGGATGGGCCGCGTTGACGGCCCGAGAACGTAGCGACGTTCTTTGGCGATGGCATCAGCTGATCATCGACCATGCAGGCGATCTCGCCGCGATTCTGACTGCGGAAATGGGCAAGCCGCTTGCCGAAGCCATTTCAGAGGTATCGCATGCGGCGGCGTATCTGCAATGGTATGCCGAAGAGGCCAATCGCGTCTATGGGGAGACGATCTCGGCACCCTCGACAGACCGCCGAATGCTAGTGATCAAGCAGCCCATCGGCGTTGTTGGCACGATCACGCCATGGAATTTCCCGGCCTCCATGGTGGCGCGCAAAATCTCGCCGGCCTTGGCTGCGGGCTGCACAATCGTGCTCAAGCCCGCTGAACAGACGCCGCTTGTGGCTGGCGCAATGTTCGCCCTCGCCCATCAGGCCGGCTTTCCCGATGGCGTGGTCAACCTGATCTATGCGTCCGAAGGTGATCGCGTGGGCCGTGAACTCTGCACCAATTCCAAGATTCGAAAGATCAGCTTCACCGGTTCGACGGAGGTCGGACGGCTGCTGATGCGTCAGTGCTCTGACCAGATCAAGAAGGTCAGCCTTGAACTCGGCGGCAATGCACCTTTCATCATCTTCGATGATGCCGACATTGACGGTGCTGTTGACGGTGCGGTCCAGGCGAAGTTCCGCAATGCCGGCCAGACCTGCGTTTCCGCGAACCGCATTTACGTCCAATCGAGCGTTCACGATGAGTTCGTCAAGAAATTCGTGGAAAGAATCCGGCACTTGTCGGTTGGCGACGGATTCGATGCCGGAGTGGACATCGGACCGCTCATCGACAAGCATGCTCTGGCCAAGATCGAGTCTCACATCGCAGATGCCATTGCGAAAGGCGGCACAATACGATGCGGGGGCCAGCGTATCGGCAAGAATGGCACGTTTTTCGAACCCACGGTCCTCACCGAGATTTCCAGCGTCATGGCAGTCGCGCAAGAGGAGACATTCGGGCCGCTCGCGCCGATCATTCGCTTCAACGATGCGGATCAGGTCGTGCGCGAGGCCAATGACACGATCTACGGCCTCGCCGCATACTTCTATGCCTCAAACCTGAAGCGGGTCTGGCGTGTGGCAGAGGCTCTGGAATATGGCATGGTTGGCATCAACACGGGACGCATGTCCTCGGAGGCGGCACCGTTTGGCGGGATCAAACAATCCGGCATCGGGCGGGAGGGTTCCCGTCATGGCCTCGAGGACTATCTGGAAATGAAATATCTTTGCATGGGCGGGATTTGAAACCTGCTGCACTGTCTCTCCGCCCCACCGGGGGGCGGCCTGCGGTCAATGCCGCCACCTAATTGGAAGTTCCAAACGCCGTTGACCTGAAACACGGATGCCCGGCAGGAGACTGAGCTCGCTGCCGGGCCGGACATGCCTTGGGAGGGCATAAATCAGCGCTCCTAGGGCCGATGGGCCACTCAGTTCGTGCGCCTTTTGCCGATTGCGTTGCATGTGCCGTGCCAAGCCAAAAAGCATTGATAAACCGCCGATGGATCAGCTTTTGCCCTGTTGCGCATTCTACATTGTGGGATATGCGACAATGCCCAAGCGGTTGAATCGTCGTGTTGCAGAACCCCAGACGGGTCATGACTGCTATTCTTAGGACAGTGCGCAGCAAGCCGCTACTCGCTGCACTCCAGGCACACCATTTCCATAATCAAGCGGTGGGTGCTATGTCTGACCGAGCTGTCGACCAGGGAACGGTGTGAGGCCTCAAATCCCTCCATATTGTTGCACCCGCCGGTCCAACAGGACTGCAGGTCCGGACTCAAAGGATCTTGGCTGCTATGGCGACATTGCGGTGCACGCCGCTTTCCGACCAATGATGTGCGTCCAGGTCGAGGCCGGCCCTAATGAACCACCGCCTTGGCACCCTCGCCCATCTCATTTTCGGCATCGACAAGCTAGACCAGAGCGCACTTGCAAGGCGCCATGCAGTCCTGTCGGCGGGCGAACTGTTGGTGACGGGTACAGCTGCGAGCGAACGTTCATCCACCGACGCACAGCGCGGACTGTCGCTTTTCAAATTAGGAAATCTCTGTAGCCACCATTCATGAGCGCGCGGCCACGCGAGACGGCCCGACGGATGCGGTCGCGCAGATGATCGCGAGGATCCGCCCAGTCGGCATGGACGCGCCGTTGACCGATGAGAACTTCGGCGAGCTCGCGATGAGGTGCTCCGGCGAGCGAACCGTCGAGCGCACGAAGAACGAAGGACAAACGAACGCCGCGCTTTTCCGGCGCAAACAAGCGGGGGGGCAACTGTTGCCCTAGACTGAGAGCATTGAGGCACTCCAGTCCCCTCAGTCGATGCTTTAAAAGCACCGCGGGCCAGATGGCTTGCGTATGCAGGCAAACAGGGTGGAGGATATTCGCGCCCGAGACGGCGAGCTGCAGCGCGTGGTCCGCATTGCGAAGAAGAACATGCTGGCTCTTGTCGGGCGCCAGCAGGACGATTGCACGACAGGGCAATGCCGAGAGTTCGAACGGCGGTGTCGGCGACGAGGCAGGCAACCGTTCCGCAATGACCGGCAGCACATGGACGCACCAGAGCGGACACCAGAATACGACCGAAGCGCGGCCACAAGACTCCGCGAAACAGAACACCCCAGCGTGACAGGTCGCCGGCCGACGCGACCATATCGAGAAAGGATTGGAGAGACCAAGTCTTGCAATGCTGGCGCGCAGCGGTCAGATCGCGCTGGAACGCTGGATTGCGGCGTAAGAACTCCCAAGCCCACTCCCGCAGCGTCAGGCCAGCGGTGTAGTCGTATGATCTTTCATCCCGCCAATCGGCCTGATCCGCGCCAGTCAGGAGATTCATGACTGACATCCCCTGCCCGCGCCTGCGTGCGTCGAAACATTATGCCACTTCGCAAAGCATCGGCGTAGGCAGCAGACGTCGAAGACCCCGTTTCGTTGAAGCGTCAGCCATCGCCACTGTCGGCGACAGAAGATGTGCCCAAATTGCCACCAGACCGTCGAACTGGCACAGCGACGGCCAGCGCGACCTGGAATTGATCCCGTAACAGTCATCGGCTCCTGCGTCGCGATCCAGACGTCCCTTGAAGGCGCAGTAGCGCGGCAGTGGATCGCACGCTGCTTGTCGGCAAGTTGTCGTAGCGGCGGCGCCATAGGCACGGTCATCGGAGGGTCTCCTGCGGCAAGCTTTCGCCATTGGAGGCCAATCTCCCCGCTAGGGCAGCCTGTGCAGTTGCACAGGTGAAGCGGATCAATCAGGGGGAGCCATGGCGGAAACTGGATGATGGCGGCTTGAGGAGAGCGGCGTATCGAGGCGGGTGATGAAGCCTGCCAGTACCTCTCAAGGAGAGTGATACGCCATGAACGAGACTATCAACACATTGTTCGCCTTCGTCAGCCCGACGAAATCGATGATACCCTGACGGATGTACTTCGCAGCGGCGCGCGCAAATTGCTTGCGCATGCGATCGAGATGGAGGCCGAGGCGTATGCCAAGGCGGTCGACTGCCTGACGAAAGATCATATTGCGTCGCTGGCGCTCTACGATTTCCCCGCCCAACACTGGGATCATCTGCGAACGTCCAATCCCATCGAAAGCGTCTTTGCAACCGTTCGCTATCGCACGGTGCGTACCAAGGGCTCGCTATCCTCGAAAACCGCCCAGCTGATGGTCTTCAAGCTGTTGGCCGCGGCCAGGAAGTGGCGACGATTGAAAGGACAAAATCAGTTGCCGAAACTCATCGCAGGTGCCAGGTTCCTGGACGGAATCCAGGTCATCGAAACGAAGCCGCAGAGCGCCGCTTGATCAGCCTCGTCACCCAAATTCCAGCATAGCTCCATCGGAACTGCCAGCCTTCCTTGCCGATCAGGCGCATATCAGCGCTGACGATACCGAGGACGGCGATGGCGGTCACCTCCAGGCCGCCGAGTAACGACCCTCAAAACACCGCACTGGTCGAGGCCAGCCTGAACCGGTATCTTGTGCCTGCCCTCGGGAGTCGCTCTATCCACCATGTGATCGACACCGACATTGCTAACGTCACCAAGAAGATCGTCGCCGGGGGTCACCCGCAAGCGGCTAACACGGCCTTCTGGTGTATGCGGGCATTTTTCAACTGGTGTCGCAAACCGCCGCAACGGCTCATCCGCGGTTTCCCCGCGAGGGATTGGAAAATCCGGATCCGGCCCCGATCGTCAAGCGCAAGCGAGTGGTGAACGATGCCGAACTGGCGGCTATATGAACGGGCTGTGAGCCCGAACCGGGCGATATCGGCTATTCGTTCGGCTCCATCGTCAAGCTGCTCATTCTGACCGGACAGAGGCGTACGGAAGTTGCCGCGATGCGTTGGTCCTCAACCTTGAAGCCGGAACATGGAACTATCGGGTGACCGCACGAAGAACGAAGAGCCTACGCTTATTCCGCTGCCCACACTGGCGGTGTCGGTCCCCCAGACGGTACCGAAGACCAATGACACGTTTTTTTCCCTGCGAGGGGCAACGAAAGAAGCCACTTCTCAGGCTACGCGAAGGGCAAGAAGGCTCTAGACGGCAAGGTCAATACTGACGGGGTGGCTTTGGAGAACTGGACCCTTCACGATCTGCGCAGGACGCTCGCGACAAATCTCGGCAGGCGGCAGGTATTGCCACACGTCATCGAGCACATACTGAATCACAAGGCGGCGTCCTTGACAGACATTGGCGAAATCTACAATCTCTATAGCAAAGTCAAGGAGAAGCGCGAGGTGTTGCAGATGTGGTCAAATCACATCGAATGGCTGATCAAGCAGGCTGCGGATGACGCTCTGGCGGCGTAGCTGCTGGCATGGGCGGAAGATGCGGCGCAACAATCGTCAGAGCCTCATCGAATTGGAGATCATGCTTGACCAGCAAATGCGCGGCCAATGCTTCGATGGCCGACCAGTGATCGAGTACTAGCCGGGCCGTGCAATCTTCGATCCGCCCCCAATCGGGGCGGCGCGGCATCAGGAACCGCAACTCACCATAGATTCGCTTGGCATCCGCGTAGTCGCAGCTCCCCTCATTCCCATCGGACGCATTCATCGCCATATCGCGCGGGTCCAGATAGCCTTCGAATGCGGAGTCTGCAAAAGGACCTGCCAGACACGCAACTATCTCCCGGATCGCATCATCGCGTTCCAAACATCGATCCATATCGTCCTCGAAAATCGGCTTTCGCTTCGAGGTGAATCCTTGCGCTGAATAAAAACCCGCGCCTTCGACAACACCACCGCACTCTCCGTCACCGGCGTCGGGGTAAATACTAACACTTGAGAAAGCAGGGAGTTCACGGTCGTCGTCGAACGTCTGACGGTGCAAAACGATGGCGGCCACCGCGTGCCCGGCTTCGTGATGCGCCACAAGCGGCAGATATTGGGAGGCTACATTCATGCGGTGCGGCTCTCAGGTCTAGTTTGCTTTTGCGCATAGGACCGCAATTGTCGTGCCAACTGGGAAAATCGTTTCGGGCAATGCGATCGCTCCGATAGCGTTGCGTCTCCTGTCTGACATTGTTGGGAAGTCGACACGCGCCCGTCGCAATGCGGTCGACCTTCCGCGCGAGTTGGGTGACCCGTGAAGGCGGCCGACCAGGACGATGTTGCGCTGATCGGCGACGAAGGCGCGGCCGGGCGAGATCGCGCATCAGGGGGTGACCGGCGTGTCGGCGAAGTCGAAGTCGTCGATGTCCTTGGCCAGCGGCAACTTGGCGACAGCGAACTGGTATTTGATGGAGCGGGCCTGCTTCTCCGATATCTCGGCCTGCAAGAGATCACCGACAATCCTGGGCGGCTCGTGCCGTCGCTTGATGGCGACGCGCCCATGATCTCGTCATAGGCTCTGCGCATTCCGTAGAGCTTCAGCGCTCCCATCAGTTCCAGTACCTCGGTGCGTTCCATGGCTGTTTGTCCTCCTGAGACTGTCATAGCGGGTGCAGTCGGCGACACTCGTGAGCTAGCTTCAGCGCTTGGGGAATGGAAAGGATCGTGCCCGGCGCCGGATCGCGGCTGCGGGCCAGGATGTTGAGGATCACCGGCGCCGACGATGCACCGTGCTCGATGGCTTCCTGACAGGCGGCCTCGACCGCGCTCAATCCGTCGGTCAGCACCCAGGTGAGGATCAACACCATCTGCCGGTCGACGTCATCAACCGCCTTGAGCTGCGCCGCACCTTCTCCATTGCCGACCGCACGACCCAGCTAAGGAACGGCGCGCGCCGTGTGCCAGGGATCGTAGACGACCTCGTTGCGGCCAAAGGAGCGAACGTGTTCTCCCACGACCACGCCATCCTCTGGCGGATGCGATCCGATCGACATAAGCATGGATCTCGACGGGCCGACCGACGGCACTCGACAGCACCGAGTATTTGTTGTTGTCGAAGCGCACCGTGCAGGTCTTCGACACCGACGGGGGAATGCAGTGGAAGCCGTCGAAGCGACCGGCAGCCGCTCCCGCTGCGGCTTGGCCGCATTCGCCGACAGCAGCCGGTCCCGCGTCTCACGCCGAGCTCCCATGCGGGGATAGGGCTGGTGCTTGCGCTCGTAGCGGAACTCCGTCTGCTCAGAACGCAGGACCTTGCGCACCACCTTGCGCGAGATCTTCAGCTCACGGCAGATCGCCTTGATCGACTTCCCCTGGACCAGCGACAGCCGACGTATCTTTGCAATCGTCTCTAAAACCAACATCCAAAACACAAATGCCTCCGATCAAGCCGGAGGCATCTTGATGACCCCATCGTTAAAGGGTCCCGTTTGGACGAAAATCACCCTTTAAACAGGGTCCCCATTCCACGAAAAATCAATGCACTACCTTCCAAAGCTGCGAGAGATCGCCACCGACCGCTTTGAAGGGGCTTTCGGCGGTCTCGTCAGCGAGGTTGTGGCATGAAGAAACATCAATCCACAGCATTGGGCCGAAGCATGCCACGGGCTCATGCCGCGGGAGAGCGGGAAGATATTCTTGAAAGAAGCGGTCTCCGACATCAATACCGACAGGATGGGCAGCTTTCTCACATCACTTGAGGTCGAGCGTGGCAGTTGCGACCCGCAATGCAAGGCTGGCGGCGATGGATGCCTTTGCGCGGTTCCTGATTTCGGAGCACCCCGAATATTAGGATACGCTGCAACTGGTGGTGACACTTCCCTTCAAGAGGGCGCGTGGGTGGCACCTGTCGAATATCTCGATGAGCCCGGAAATCAAGAGCGTCCTGGCGCGTATCGTCCGCCGCACGCCTTCTGGACAGCGGGATTACGCTCTGTTTTCGCTGATGTTCAATACGGATGCACGAGTTCAGGGATCCTGAATCTTCGATTGTGACCTTCGTCTGGTATCGCCCTGTCCCGCCGAGCAAAGCAACGACCGCCCCACACTGCTCACCCGGTTCGGTGTTCCATACTTGCTGCGCACACATGGCTGCGGGCGAAGGAACCACCATGGCGGAAAAAAGCATCCATCATCGCCCTTTGCGGGACACGACGGCCATCCACCTCGTCAAGGCGGGTGTTGACATCGCCACCATCAGTCGATGGCCAGGCCACTCGGGCTGAACTAACGATGCGCTACGCCCAGGCCGGTATCGATATGAAGCGGCAAGCGCTCGAACAAGGCTTCCCCGACGTGATGTCATCGGCAAAAGATCAGACGATCATCGCTTTGATGGCTGGATGTTTGGCTGGCTGCACCGCTTGTAGACGCTCAGTTATGTGGAGTTGTATCGCGGGAAGTCGCGCGTCTTGGGCTTTTGCGGTGTCAGCTCCACATCTCTCCGCAGTGCACGTTGTCACTGTTGAAGAGCCGTTTGTTCAATCTTCGTCCTGGCACGGCAAGGGTTGTCGATATTGTGGGCGTCTTGCGCTTGCCGAGCTTGTCCGAAATCCAGCGCCGGATCAGGCGTGAACACTGTTGCGTAGTTCGTCAGCCAGAGCGCGGAGAACGTCGGCGCTTCCTTCCAGCGCCGTAAAAGCGTAGGGATTGAGGAACTGTCGGCCCCAGAACAGATTGCGATCTGTGCCGGATAGCGTAGCTTCCTCGCTGACACGCGGCCAATTCTCCGCAATGCATCGGAGCTGGCCTTCAACAATCGCAAGAGCTTCCGGCGCGCTGAGCAGGAAGTGATGCGCCGCTTCAAGGCAGGACGCTATCCGGCTCATGCGGTTATTGCCGCTGATGAGCATGGCCTGGCTGGCCTCCTGGCCACTGCGGGCCTGCGGACAAATATCGTACGCAGGCGTGAGGGTGAGCTTAGCGCCGTCCCAGAATGCCGCATGGTTGCGGGCATGATCGTCGGTGTTGCCGCAAAGTATGTTGAAGACAATGCGGCTGAACAACTCGCGCAGAGTTTCCGACGGCGCGGTGAATCGGTGGCGAATGATCTCCGCCAAATCCTGGTAGCTGGCGTAACGCGCCATCATCTCATCGAGCGCGAGCATCGTCAGCGCTGAGACCATGGATTTGCGTTGCCAGCCGCCCGTGACCTTGATCCGGTCGAATCGCTCGACGAGCAACACGTCGTTGCCTGCGGCGCGAACGAGCGAGACGGATGCCGCTCTGATGCCGCACAAGGCGGCAAGCCGCATGGCTATGAATTCTCCTTTGACGACGCTGTAAAGGTCGGCAGACGAGGAAAATTTCGCGACATGCTTGACGGCGTCACCCTCGATCAGCGCCTTTGGCCTTGCGCCGCCGATCGAGCTGCCGTGATGCAGCGCCTGATCTAATTCGGGGGTGAGCGGAATACCTTTCTCTACCCGCTCCGCCGATTGGACAAGCTCTTCGAGAGTGGCATTGGCCAGTGCGCGCGGCTCGTAATGCATTGGCGAAAACTGAAAATCGAGCGCGCCGATGCGGTCCGAGCCTGATTCCAGCAAGAACGTCAGTTCTGAAATATCGAGCCGCGCGATTTCATCGCCCTTCACACCGAATTTGCGGTTTAGGATAACCCGTCGTCCCCAGGCATCAGGGGCAGCATCGCGGATGCATCCCGGCATGGTTAGGCCAGGAAGCAAAGGCAATTCGCCTGCCTTCAGGGGCAGTTCCGGGAGATAAAGCGGGATCGCGCTTCCCAGTTCACGAAAGCTCCTGCCATAGTTGAAGCTGACGAGTCCGTCATGGGCATATAGCCGCCCGGCGACAACCGGCGCGGTCTCGCCCGGCAGCCAGACCCAGACATAGGCTTCGTCGTACTTGGGGACCTTAGAACTCATCGACGATCTGCTTGCCGGCCTTGTAGACGTGCTTCGGCAGCAGCGCGATGCGATCGTCCATGCGGCCTGTGAGGGCTGTGATGCCATTGCCGTCGGCATCGAACAGCTTCACACCGACAATGGCAGCAGCTTCGAACATCAGTCCGATTTCGACTTTGGGATCGCCCTTCTCGATGCGCTGCAGGGTGCTGCGTGAAACACCGATTCTCTCGGCTAACTCCTGTGCGGTTAACCGGTGCTGCATCCGGCCAAGCCGGATGGTCTTACCGAAAAGGCCAAGCGCTTCCATCGCGTAGCGCGAATAGGTGCGTTTATACGTTGCCTTCATTCGGGTCTCTGTGACCTATGCATGATCCATATCGCCTTCTTTCGAACTTTATATAGGTAATGTCACAGAGCGACTGCCAAAGTCAAGACTCCGTATCGCAAGCGTTACCCATCCGAACGAGGAAGGCGGATATTGCCGACGGCTCCTGCACAACCGGCCAGCTCTGCGCGTCTCGGGCGAGGCGGAGATCTGGCGCTGGATCGCGGACAGCCTTGAGACGCCTCGCATGAGTCATTCATGGGCGGTCCCTGGTGCGGGGCCGCGGCGCTCGACTGCTGGCCGACATTCTCGGCGGCGGGACCCGCATCCGGCTACACCAGCACTTTTCGACCGCATACGCGCCCAGCTTCTCTCCGAAATCATTGCCAATGAGCGCGAACCTCATGCGATCGCCGAGCTGGCCTGGCGGCGCGGAATCTACGCACGCATCCGTATTCGAGACCGCCCAAGGGAGGCTGACTAGCGTAACGCCCTCCGATCTAAGCGCCTTCCACAAAGCCGCTTTCGCACGCGACGGGCTGCATGTGGCGGTCGTAGGCGACATAGATGCCAAGCCCTGAGAGTAAGGCTCTACCAGCTGTTCGGCGATTTGCCTCAGAAACTGGCGCTTGCCGGCGCGAACCAGTGGTATCGCGAGGGCGAGCACGCCGAGCGCTTTTCCTCCGCCCTCCACTGACCACAGACCCGCACGCAACGAAGCCGCGCTCGATCTTATCGTGGCGTGGCTAGGTGCAATGTTTGCTCTCGCCATCAGGCCGGCTTTCCCGATGGCGTGGTCAACCTGATCTATGCGTCCGAAGGTGATCGCGTGGGCCGTGAACTCTGCACCAATTCCAAAGATCAGCTTTACCGGTTCGAACGAGGTCGGACGGCTGCTGATGCGTCAGTGCTCTGACCAGATCAAGAAGGTCAGCCTTGAAACCGGCGGCAATGCACCTTTCATCATCTTCGATGATGCCGACATTGACGGTGCTGTTGACGGTGCGGTCCAGGCGAAGTTCCGCAATGCCGGCCAGACCTGCGTTTCCGCGAACCGCATTTACGTCCAATCGAGCGTTCACGATGAGTCCGCCGAGAAATTGTGGAGAAGGTCCGGCACTTATCAGTGGTCCGACGTCTACTCCCGGAGCGAAGCCGTCGCCAACCCAAGATCGAGTCCCACATCGCAGATGATAATTCGATGCGGGGCCGAACGATAAATATGCATGCTTTGGCCACCCCGAGGCAGGGCTCATTGAGATGATCCGACCGCCTTGGAACAAAGATGGGGTAGAGCAGATGAAGCGTTGGCAGCGTGTCTCCATTCGACGCGAGCGCTTAGGATGGGATCACGATCATTCGCATCACGCGCAGCCGCAAGGGCGATGCCATGGCTACTTTGGAATCGTTGAAGTGGTTTGAGCCGGACAGTCACAAATACACCCGTTACGCCGCGGCTCAGGAAACGGGGCGGCGTCCGGCGGTGGAGGTGCTCGCTGACTTAAAAAGGGTGCGGGCAGTCGTTGCGCTTGAGAGCGACGACATTTGGGATCCGGCACGGGGTGACCTGCTGCCAATCGGCAGTTAACAGGGTCCGACAAAAGTGTGCACAACATGCTGCTGAAGTGGCCTCCGGAAGCGCTACCGGAAGTTACGCGTCTTGAACTTGATAGGGTCGATATGGTCATACTGCATCGACGATGTCGCGCCCCTTCGGCATGCCGCGCGGATCGATGCCCGATCCGCCGTGATGAGCCTCGTCCCTCGGCCGTGCGGCAACGGAAACGGCGTCTTGCGGTTTCCCACGCTGGCCAGCCCGGCCGACAGATCGGTCAGCTCGTGGGCGACGAGGTGCACCACCTCCTCTTCCGTCGGATGCGTCCGCGGACGCCGAGCATGGCCGAAGCAAGAAGCACGCGCCGGAATTTCTCGAGAGATCTTGACCCAGACGACGACGTTTGCCGCACCCGTCTCATCCTCCAGAGGAACATGAAGCCTTTGGCCGAGCCCGGCCGCTGCCGGACCAGCACCAGGCCGGCGGCCTCGAGCCAGCTTCTGCCTCGCGCCTGCATAGCATCCTGACAGGTCACGGTGCGGCGCCGGTTAGGCGGCACGCCGATTTTGGCAACGCTAGCCTGTGAACTGAAGAATGAAGGTCGGACTTGCGGCACATCGATTAGGTTCAAATGATAAGTTGCTGCCCGGCGAGGTCGTTTCAGCGCATCTCGACTGGTGGGTCGGCAAGACAATGCGGAACGGAAATGATCGCAGGCGTAAAGGACGGCTTTCGGGGCCGGAAGCTTCAGGCCTGGAACCGGACCCCAGTTTGGCGCAAGCATCGTGGCCTCCGCCCGGTCAGGCATTCACCGGCTCGCGAAATGCCAATTGATTCTGCTTAACCGGGCATACCTAAACGGCCACTTGCGTTCCGATCTCGACCACACGTCCGGTCGGGATCTGGAAATACTCCGTCGCGTCGGCGGCCGTGCGCGCCAAGCCGATGAACAGCTTGTCCTGCCACACCGGCATGCCGGAGTTGGGTGACGCCTTGAGCGAGCGACGCGACAGGAAGAAGGACGTCGTCATGATGTCGAACTTCCAACCCTGCTTGCGGCAGATCGCCAGCGCACGCGGGATGTTAGGCTGTTCCATGTAGCCGAAGGTCAGTGTCACCCGCATGAACAGCTCATTGATCGTTTCCATCTTGATCCGCTCGCTGTCGGGCACCACGGGCTGCTGCGCCGTCACCACAGAGAGGATGACGTTCTGTTCGTGCAGCGCCTTGTAGTGCTTCAGGCTGTGCATCAACGCGGTCGGCGCACTGGCGGGATCGCTGGTCAGGAACACGGCCGTACCGGACACCAGCTGCGGTTTCTTCTTCAACAGATTGCCCGCAAGGAAATCGAGCGGAATCTGGTTCCTGCGCGTCTTGTCAAATAGATACCTGCTGCCTCTTATCCAAGTCCACATGGTCATCACGATCACTGCGGCAATGGCAAGCGAGGCCCAGCCGCCTTCGAATACCTTGACGATGTTAGCTGCAAAGAAGCCGGTATCGATGAAGACGAACACCGCCATTAAGGCTATCGCGACGCCGAGCGGCCATTTCCAGATGCGCGTCATCACAACAAAAAGCAGTATGTTCGTCACCAGCATATTGCCGGTCACCGAAATACCGTAGGCCGAGGCCAGCCGGCTGGATTCGCCGAAGCCGACCACCAGCAGCATCACCACCAGCGCCAGCATCAGGTTGATGCGCGGCAGATAGATCTGGCCCGACTGTTTTTCCGACGTGTGCTGGATGACGAAACGCGGCAGCATGTTGAGCTGTACCGCTTGCCTGGTCAGCGAAAAGGCGCCGGAGATCACCGCCTGGCAGGCGATCACGGTCGCCGCCGTGGCAAGCACGACCATCGGAATAAGCGTCCAGCCCTGGTTCATCTCGAAGAACGGATGACCGACAACGCCGCCATTTGCCAGCACGAAGGCGCCTTGCCCGACATAATTGAGCAACAGACAAGGGAACACGATCGCCAGCCAGGCGAGCACGATCGGCTTGCGGCCGAAATGGCCGAGGTCGGCGTAGAGCGCCTCGGCTCCGGTGACGGCGAGGAAGACTGCACCAACCGTAACGAAGGCGACGTCAGGCGAGTTGACCAGGAACGACACGATGTAATGCGGGCTGATTGCCAGCAGGATTTCCGGGTCGTCCATGATGTGGTTGAGCCCGGAAAGGCCGATGGCCAGGAACCACAGCGCGGTAACGGGTCCGAACACCAATCCTACGCCGCCGGTGCCAAACCGCTGTACCGCAAACACGATCGCCAGGATGGCCAGTGTCAGCGGCACCACATAGGGCTGGAACGTCGGCGTGACGACATTCATACCTTCGACCGCCGACAGTACCGAGATTGCCGGCGTAATGACGGCGTCGCCAAAAAAAAGCGCCGCGCCGACGATGCCGATGCCGATGCCGATGCCGAGGATCACCGCAGAGCAGGTCGGGAAACTGTTGCGCGCCAGCGCCATAAGCGACAGCACTCCGCCCTCGCCTCGATTGTCGGCGCGGAGCACGAACATGATGTATTTGATCGTCACGGTGATCGTCAGGGACCAGATGATCAGCGAGAGTACGCCGAGGATGTCGCCACGGCTGGCGACGTTGCCACCCGCTGATGCATGCAACGCCTCGCGAAATGCATAGATCGGGCTGGTGCCTATATCGCCATAAACGACACCTAGTGCGCCCGACATCAGCGCCTTGGTGCTGTGCTGCTCGACCTCAGAATGGCTCGATTGTTCGACAGGTTCTGCCTCGTTACCAGCATTGGTAAGGGCCATGGACGACACTCCGATAAGCGCGCGGTGCTCTACGCTTGCTGCACTGCAATATCAAGTTCCGTCACGTAATGTCTGCCGTCTCGCCTGTCGTTGCTCGCCTTGGTAGACTCGCCAGCCCGCAGCCCTACCGAGCAGCAATAGCGCCCCGGCAGAACCCTCAATCGCCCAGATCAATGAATGGTTATCGCCCACAGTGCCCCCCCGCGATGCGGCCGATGGCGACCAGGGTGTCGTGGGCGCACAAGGATGGCGCTTTCCTGATGACGCCGTGCTCCAGGTGTGATCGCACCGTTGCTGCGCAAGCCATTTACTTGCTCGTCCCAGCGAGGACCGTGGCCAACTGGAACGCAGGGCCACGCCGCTCACCGGCCGCACTTTGCGGCGCAGATAACGATTCGATCTCCGCGGCGAGATTCTGGTTGAAGAAGCCACCAAGCTTGTCGAAGGACACACGGTCGTAATATCGACATGCCAGTATCCGCAACCCAGAAAAGCTCCTTGGGCTCCGCTGCGCGCGCCACGAACAACCCGATCTTCTCTGCGAAGAGGACGCCGTAATCCTTCAGGTTGAAGCCAAACCGGGGGGCGGCCGTGACGTATGGGCGAAGGGCTAGGAGGCGGGTTCGGTGAGGAACGGCATTGATGTCCACGCCGTCTCCTGGAAAGACAGAGGAATGCGGTGTCACCGACTGGCGCCGGAGGTTGATCCGGTGATTAGGAGGAGCACTCGTTGTCGGATTCTCGACGATGTCGGACATCTGACACAACGCTGCCAGAGCGATCACGTTGTTCCGAAACGATTTTCCCAGTTGGCACGACAATTGCGGTCCTATGCGCAAAAGCACTGCGATGCCGCACCGACTGGAAGAACTCATCAATGATCACGCTTTTCGAACATGTGGGCGCCGCTACCAACACTAAGCGTTCCCGATCAAACGGAAGCCTCTATCCCTTCTTTCTGAAGGCTGTCCGGACATGAACGCATTTGATGTCCGTCCAACGCTGGATGCTCCCGACGACGATCTCTATCTTTGGCTTGAAGATGTGGAAGGCGAGCGGGCACTTGCCTGGGCCGCCGGCCAGTCGGCAAAGACCCTGAAGCACTTCAGTGGAACGCAGTTCGAGCGCGACCGCGCGACTCTGAAGGCAGGCCTGTTCCCTAAGCGGCGTCGCATCTCCCCCGGCCGAGTCGCATGGCTTGAATCCGATATCAGGGCTTGGATGGAAACTAGATCTGAGAGCCGCACCGCATGAATGTAGCCTCCCAATATCTTCTCCCGTCTGTGGCGCATCACGAAGCCGGGCACGCGGTGGCCGCCATCGTTTTGCACCGTCAGATGTTCGACGACGACCGTGAACTCCCTGCTTTCTCAAGTGTTAGTATTTACCCCGACGCCGGTGACGGAGAGTGCGGTGGTTTTGTCGAAGGCACGGTTTTCTATTCAGCGCAAGGATTCACCTCGAAGCGAAAGCCGATTTTCGAGAACGATATGGATCGACATTTCCAACGCGATGAAGCGATCCAAGAGATAGTTGCGTGTCTGGCAGGTCCTTTTGCAGAATCCGCATTCGAAGGCTATCTGGACCCGCGCGATATGGCGATGAATGCGTCCGATGGGAATGAGGGGAGCAGCGACTACGCGGATGCCAAGCGAATCTATGGTGAGTTGCGGTTCCTGATGCCGCGCCGCCCCCGTTGGAGGCGGATCGAAGATCGCACGGCCCGGCTAGTACTCGATCACTGGTCAGCCATCGAAGCATTGGCCGCGCATTTGCTGGTCAAGCATGATCTCCAATTCGATGAGGCTCTGACGATTGTTGCGCCGCATCTTCCGCCCATGCCAGCAGCTACGCCGCCAGAGCGTCATCCGCAGCCTGCTTGATCAGCCATTCGATGTGATTTGACCACATCTGCAACACCTCGCGCTTCTCCTTGACTTTGCTATAGAGATCGTAGATTTCGCCAATGTCTCCGGTGCGGGCTCACAGCCCGTCCATATAGCCGCCAGTCTGCTGCCTTCGAGTGGCCCATGTTGGCCGCGGCCAGGAAGTGGCGACGATTGAAAGGACAAAATCAGTTGCCGAAACTCATCGCAGGTGACGGTCTGGTGGCAATTTGGGCACATCTTGTGTCTCGTCGCCAGTAAACACGGATGCCCGGCAGGAGCTGAGCTCGCTGCCGGCGGAAATCGTAGAGCGCCAGCGACGCATTCTGATCTTTCGTCAGGCAGTCGACCGCCTTGGCATACGCCTCGGCCTCCATCTCGATCGACCTGAACCGGTATCTTGTGCGCCATCCGGACGATCTGGGAAAGCTTGGCCGGGCCGGCGCCTTCCCAGGCGCACGGGAAGCGCGACGACCCATGTGGACCTTGGATTTCACTCCGCACTTACGCTGCTTTGGCCTTGTCAGCAGCCTGAGCATAAAGCGTGCTCAGCTTTCAGGCCGAGCACTCATCCATTGTTGACAGCACCTGTCGTCATTCAGGATCGCCCCATTCTCGCAGGCCGCTTGCAGCTTTCAGGCTGTTGTCAGCCAGGGCCGCCATAAAGGGTCTCGTTAAACAATTCAGGAGGCCGTTCCAATGAACAATCAGTTTGCGAGACTTTTTCGAGGACCAGGTATGCAGGCTTGTTTCAGGACAAAGAACTTTCTGGCGGCAACCACCGCGATGACGACGGTATTCCTGCCGGCTGTGTCTCTCGGGGTGGGTCTGGTAGCATTTCCAACTGGAGAAGCGTTGGCCGACGACCCGATTTCGATCCCGCTGGAGTATGTCGGGGAAGGCCATGACCGCCTGGGCATCTGGGCCAAGATCAACAATGGCAACGCGCAGCGATACGTATTCGACACGGGCTCGGACCAGCTCAACACGCAGATCGGGTCAGAGGTGACCGGGGTCCGCCCGATTGCCGACACGCCTTACGTATATACGTACGGGGACGGAACGTATGGTAATAAGCTTCAGAACGTGGAAATTGATAAATTTACATATGTCGATCCAGATCAAAAGATAACAATCGACGGGCCGTCTGTAAGCGATAAGAAATACCGGGCTGCTCGCATTCTCGATTTTGTCTATACCCATGCGTATTGCAAGGACAACAATCTTAAGTGCACGCCGGGATCCGTGACGGATGGACTTAAAGATATGTATGGTCAGGATCTCCAAGAACCTTATCACGCCGATAAGGAGCAGCGGGCGAAAATGACCGCTGGCAAGATGGCAGACGAAGGCGGCGATTTCGCAGGTACATTCGGGGCCGGCGATTTTCTTGGCAAGACAAGTGTCTGGGGCATGATGGGCAGTGTCACCAGGTCTGGCTACGTGGTCTCCGCCAATGTGAATCCGGATTCCGAGAGCGACCAAACGCCTGGCTGTTCCCCCTGCACGATTGTCAACCTCAATCCAAGCCTCCGGGCCCAATATACTAATGCCATGCCATGGGGAGAACCCGAGGAAAAAGATCAGGATTCTTATCAGAATTTTCCTGGCTCTGGCGCCAATGCCTCGACCGAATACGAAGGCAGCTACAATCTGCAGTACACGGTTAAGGATGGAGCCCCACCAATCACCGACCCCAACAAGACCGCGGTATTGCTCGACACCGGCACACCGGGCGGTGGCAGTCTGGAGATCAGTGATGCGATGCTGAAGCAATTTCAGGATGCGGGCGTCAAACTTAAAAATGTTCGGAGAAATGAGCAACGCGAGATCGTAAGCGCATCGGGCAACATCCCGAGCGTTACAATCGCAGGAACGGATGGCGATCCGGTAAGGCTGGACAATATCGACTTCACCTACACCAGCGGCACGACGGAACAACCCAATGACCAGACCAGTTTTGTTGCCGGTCTTGACTTCTTCAAAAACAGATCGGTCATTTTCGATCTGGAGAAGAAGTATACCGCTTATACGTCACATTTCGTCACTGCCAGCAACTTCTCTACCGATTCATCCGCACCCGAAGGGACCGGTCTGAGCAGGATCACGACGAGCATGGGGAATGAGGGCGGGTTCGGCATAGCGGGTGTCGTCTCCGGCTCCGGATCGCTGACGCTTGATACAAAGACGGTGGTCCGGATGACGAATGTCAACACCTACACCGGCGAGACGAATATTGCTCAGGATGCCTATCTCTCGCTTGCGGGGCTCGGCAACATCCAACGGTCAGCGAAAGTCGTTGCAGACGGCACGTTCGATATCTCCGAACATGGAAATGGCAGCGACTATTGGGGAATCTCCGACGCCTACAACGATGCCCGTATTCGTAGCCTGAGTGGCAGCGGAACGGTCGAACTGGGCAAGCGTACCCTGGTGCTAACGGATTCGAACGACACGTTCGCCGGCAGCATCAACGACCTCGACGTTGATAACAATAATATGGGCGGCAAACTATTCGTTGCCGGTGGCGTGCAAACGCTGAGCGGAAAGAACAATTTTTCCGGCATGACGACGGTCGGTTCCGGCGCGGGATTGCTGCTTGCCGATACAGGTGTGCTTTCCCATGATGCGACCACGTCCGGCTTTCTCGGGAATGACGGGCAGATCGGGGGCACGGCTATCGCAAACAGCGGCGGTGTCGTCGCAGGCGGCGGCACCTACGGTGCGGTCACCATTTCCGAGGGCGGCACGGTCGCTCCTGGCAGTGCGACCGATCCGAGCAGGATCGTCACCACACTGACTGTCACGGGCGATTTCGCGCAGCAGTCCGGATCGATCTATCAGGTCGACCTCGCAAGGTCGTCCGATCTCATCGATGTTGGCGGAGCAGCGGCGATCGACAGCGGCGCGCAGATCGAGCTGCTGCGGCAGGGAACGCTATCGGTCGATGCCCGATATACTCTGCTCTCCGCAGCAGGCGGCGTAAGCGGCACCTATGGCGGGCTGACGGGGGCTCTGGCGACAGACGCGACGCCCTTCGTCGATTTCCAGCTCGTCTACGATGCCAACAATGTCTATCTCGATATCAGCCGCACATCGACGGCGTTTGCCGATGTAGCCAGCACCTTCAATCAACGCTCGGTCGCCGCAGCGGCTCAGGCGCTTGGAAGCGGTAATCCGATCCAGGACAACATCCTGTTCCTGACGGCGCCGGAAGCCCGCAACGCTTTCGATATGCTATCAGGCGAGGTTCATGCTTCCATTCATAGCGGCCTCATCGAGGACAGTCATTCTGTACGCGATGCCGCGAGCGAACGGATCCGTGCGGCGTTCGACGGCGTCGGTGCCTCCAGCGTTCCGGTGATGACTTATGGGCTGGGTGGTCTGGAACTGGCCCCGGCAACGAGTGAGAATTTCGCCGTATGGGGCCGTGGCTTCGGCGCCTGGGGTCATCTCGACAGCGACGGCAATGCCGCCGGTCTCGATCACTCGACAGGCGGCTTTCTGGCTGGCGGTGACGCGGCTGTCGGCGAAAGCTGGCGGCTCGGCCTCATCAGCGGCTACAGCCATACCTCCTTGGAGGCGGACGATCGCGCGTCGTCGGGCTCGAGCGAGAATTACCATCTCGGTCTTTTTGCCGGCACGCAGAACGGCAATCTCGGTTTTCGTTCCGGCCTTGCCTATACCTGGCACAGCATCGAGACCGGCAGGTCCGTGGTCTTTCCAGGCTTCGCCGACAGCCTTTCGGCCGATTACGACGCCGGCACGTTCCAGGCCTTTGGCGAGCTCGGCTACCGTATCAATACGGCTTCGGCTTCCTTCGAGCCCTACGCTAATCTCGCTTATGTGAATTTTGACGCCGATGGCTTCACCGAGAATGGCGGCGCAGCCGCCTTGTCGAGCGGGGATCGCTCGAGCGACACGGCGTTTACCACGCTAGGTCTGCGTGCGTCGACGGTACTGACCCTCGGCACCGTGACTGCTACCGCGCGCGGCGGTCTTGGCTGGCGCCACGCCTTCGGCGACGTCAGGCCGGATACCGCTCTTGCCTTTGCTGGCGGTTCCTCCTTCGCCATCAAGGGCGTGCCGATCGCAAAGAACGCAGCTCTGCTCGAAGCTGGGCTTGACGTAAACATCACCGAGAACGCGACGTTCGGCATCGCCTATCAGGGACAGATCGCCTCGGATGCCCAGACACACGGGTTCAGCGCCAAGCTCGGCGTCCGTTTCTAAATCACCCGCAAAAGAGATTGGTTATGAAGTCAGTGAGTGCATTTTCTTTTACCGTCGTTCTCGGCTCAGCGACGGTGATGTCTGTGTCCGCCGCGCGAACGGACGATGCCTGCTACAACAAGGCACAAAGCCTATGATGACGCAATGTTCAATCGACGACCTGAAGCCAGTCGATGGCGAGCTTGACAAGCTCTACAAGGAGATGGAGACCCGGCTCAAAGAGTCCCGGCGCATGTCCAGGAACTGGTCGAGACCGCGAGGGGCTACAACGCCACCTCGGAGAACACGCGCGACGCCTACCCCAAGGATTGGCGGCATTTTTCCTCCTGGTGCCGGCGCGCTGGCTTCGATCCCCTGCCTCCGGGCTCGAAGGTGATCAGGCTCAATATCAGCGCCTGTGCCTCGGGCACCGCCGCCGGCGATCCGAAGCGTGGCGCCCCTGCCCTTTAGTTTGCGACCATCGAGCGGCGGCTTTCCGGCCTCGCCTGGAACTTTACCCAGCGCGGCCGGCCGTTGGACCGCGCGGAGCGGCATATCTATAAGGTTCTTGCCGGCATTCGCCGCAAGCACGCAAAGCCACCGCGGCAGAAAGAGGCGGTCCTGGCGACGATCTGCTGGCGATGATCGCCACGCTCGGCCACGACCTCAGGGCCTGCGCGACCGCGCTATTTTGCTCCTGGGCTGTGGCGGCGGCCTGCGGCGCTCCGAGATCGTCGGTCTCGACGTCATGCGCGACGACAACAGCGATGGCGCCAGCTGGATCGAGATTTTTGACGGCAAGGGCTGCTGGTCACCCTGCGCGGCAAGACCGGCTGGCGCGAGGTCGAGGTCGGCCGCGGCTCCAGCGACCACACCTACCCCGTAGTCGCGCTCGAGAGCTGGATCCGCTTTGGCCGCATCGCACGTGGACCCCTGTTCCGCCGCATCTTGTCGATCAGGTCGATATAATACGAAAAAGCCGCCGCCATTCGGGACGGGCGTCGGCTATCATGTCCAGCCATTATGCGGCGAGCGGATAGCTTTCGCCGGACCAGGCAGAGAACTTGGCGGCAAAAGCCTTCATCTCGTCGACCGCGAATGTGGTGCGCGGTTGCGAACTCGACTTGCTGGGCGAGAGGGACCTCGCCGAGAAAGGCGCTGACATGAGCGGGATGCTGCTTGGCCAAATCGAGATCCGCAAAGCAATCGGCCAGCGCCGCGTCGTCCAGCTGTACGCTGCAGGGCGCGTTCACGTCGTCAAGACGGATGCCAAATGCTTGCTCATAATGGCCGCAAGGTAATCGTTTCGGGTCGGAGACACAAGTTGCCGCCTCCTTCGCCGTAGAGTGGCCCGATACAATCACGATCGATATTGCCACCTCTTATCGATAGTGATCGCATAGTTCCCTGATTCGACTCTCAACCGCTCATATCAAGCGATTACTTCCATGTATCTGCTGCGCTAGCCCGTCCTGGCCTTGGAGTGTCGCTCCTCACCTCCTCCACCACTCACCAGCCCGATGGGAGTATCGCCCGCCAGCAGCTTCTCCTTGCTGAGCAGCGCGGCAACCTCAATCGCCTCGAAATCGGGCAAATCCCGCAGTGTGTCGAGGCCGAAGTGCAACAGGAAGGTCTTGGTCGTGACGTAGGTGTAAGGCGTGCCAAATTCAGCGGGCAGGCAGACGTTGACCCACAACAATCAAGGGGACGGTGCAGGCCAAGATTGCGGCAGGGCTTGGGCCCCCCACCCTTCTCCTCAGAACTCCGCTGCTTCCAGCTGGCGGCTGAAACTCACAGGCGCAGCCAGCTTGGTCTCTAACAGCATCGATCGCATCATGGTGTCTGCCATGAATCCGTGTGCGTGAAGCGCTCCAGAGCGAAGATGTTGGGCGTCAACCAGGTTCACTCCAATGAGCTTCACTTCTCGAGTTCTGCACAGTGTCCACGACTGGCGCCGGAGGTTGATCCGGTGATTAGGAGGAGCACTCGTTGTCGGATTCTCGACGATGTCGGACATGTGACACAACGCTTCCAGAGCGATCGCATTGTTCCGAAACGATTTTCCCAGTTGGCACGAAGGTTGCGGCCCTATGCGCAAAAGCACTGCGATGCCGCACCGACTGGAAGAACTCATCAATGATCACGCTTTTCGAACATGTGGGCGCCGCTACCGACACTGAGCGTTCCCGAGCCGACGGAAGCCTCTATCCCTTCTTTCTGAAGGCTGTCCGGACATGAACGCATTTGATGTCCGTCCAACGCTTGATGCTCCCGACGACGATCCCTATGTCTGGCTTGAAGATGTAGAGGGCGAGCGGGCACTTGCCTGGGCCGCCGGCCAATCGGCAAGGACTCTGAAGCACTTCGGTGGAACGCAGTTCGAGCGCGACCGCGCGGCTCTGACAGCCATTTTCGACAATCGCGACAATCTTCCCCTGATCGCGCGCCGTAGTCAGTACCTCTACAATTACTGGCGAGATGACGGTAATCCACGCGGACTGTGGCGCCGGACCACCCTTGCCGCCTACATGAAGGCGGATCCCCAATGGGAGCTACTGCTCGATCTGGATGCTCTCGCGGCTAGCGACGGAGAGGACTGGATCTGGGACGGCGCGTCCATCGAGCCGGAGAGACGGGAAAGAGCCGTTCTGCGCCTGTCGCGCGGCGGCAGCGACGCGGTCGTGCATCGCGAATTCGACCTGATTTCTCTGAGCTTTGTCGCCGACGGCTTCAACCTCCCCGAGGCCAAAGGCTACGTTAATTGGCTGGACCCTGACACGCTTCTGCTTTCCAGTGCGCTTGGTAATGGCATGGCCACCCGCTCCGGCTATGCGCGCACAGTTCGACTGTGGAAGCGTGACGCGGATCCCCTCACCACGCCGGCAATCTTCGAGGCCGGGTTCGAAAGCTTCCAAGTGTCTGGTCATTCGGACCGCACCGGCCGCAGCGAGCGCCTTTGGTTCATCGAGCAGCCGGCCTTCTTCGAGAAGATCAGCTGGATCGGCGATAGGAGCGGGCCGAGGAGGCAGATCGATCTTCCTCGCGACGCGTCGTGGCGGGTCTTCGGCGACTGGCTGGCGGTAAGGCCGCGCAAGCCCTGGACGGTGGGAGGCACCACCCATCCCGCCGACGCGCTGATCGTCATCTCGCTTTCCACTTTCCTCGCCGGCGGACGCCGTTTTGAGACCCTGTTTCAACCAGGGGAAAGGCGCTCCATGCAGTCATTCTTCTGGAATGACGGGAAGCTCATTATCTCTTACCTCGTCAATCTCGCACCGCGTTTCGAGATGTTCACTCCCGGCCACCAGGAATGGACGCGCCGAGTCCTGAACACCCTGCCCGCCGAAGGTACTGTCGACGTCTGGTCATTCGATGCGGCAGTTCACGAGACCAATGGAGAGGTCCTGATCTGTGCTCAGGATCCGATCACGCCGCCGCAGCTCTTGCTGTTCGATCTGAATGCCGCGCCGTCTCTCAGCGCTTCAGCAATCCTGAAGCGCAGCCCGGAGAATTTCGATGCATCCGGACTGGTGGTCACGCGCCACGAGGCAGTCTCTATCGATCATGAGCTGATCCCCTATACGCAGGTTGGTCCGGCGAACGGGAACGGAGATGCTCCGATTCACCTTTCCGCTTATGGCGGGTTCGGCGTATCATTCCTGCCCTACTACAACTCCCCGCTGGGCAAGCTGTGGCTCGAGCGCGGCGGCACGTGTGTCGAGGCGAACATCCGCGGCGGCGGCGAGTTCGGCACCCGCTGGCACGAAGCCGGGCGCAGGGAGGGCAAGCGTCTCGCCCACGACGATTTCGCCGCCGTTGCCTCCGACCTCGTGCGAAGGGGCATCACCCTGCCGAGGCGGATTGCCGCCGAGGGTGGCTCAAATGGCGGCCTGCTGATCGCAAACATGCTGACCCGCTATCCTGAGCATTTCGGGGCTCTGTTCTGCACAGCACCGCTTATCGACATGCGTCGCTACACCAAGCTCTTGGCGGGCGCGAGCTGGATCGACGAATATGGCGATCCGGACAAGGTTCACGATTGGGCTTTCCTGAAGGAAATCTCCGCCTATCACGCCGCAGCGCCGGGACAGCCCTATCCGCCTATCCTGATCGCCACCACGAAACGAGACGACCGCGTCCATCCGGGCCATGCGCGCAAGATGGCCGCAAAACTGCAGGCTCTTGGCTATCCCGCTTACTTCTACGAGGCCAGCGCAGGCGGGCACGGCTGCGGCGAGGACAATCGGGAGCAAGCCGCATTCATCAGTCTAGGCACCAATTTTCTCCGCAGCGCAATCGGCTTCAACGATCACCCTCCGGAGACGGCGGAACGCGTTGCAACGCAAGAGGGGCATTTGAGGTCCATCAACAATTCATTCGAGCAGGAGACGAAATAGTGCAGTGCATCCTTTCTGAACATCAAGGAGTGAATCTCATGGCGAGAACGCGAATGGGCGTAGCGCGGGCAACAGCAGCGGCGGTGGCCCTGATCATGGTGGGACAGCAGGCCGTCGCCGCGGAGCCTGCGCAAGCAGAGACCGTCCTGGCGGAGACGGGAGCCTCGGTCACCGAAGCGCCAATCCCTTGGCAGGTCCGCCTGCGGGCGTTGGGCGTCGTTACGAAAGATCTGGGCTACGTTGATACGCTTCCCGGCTCCGGTCTTTCGTATTCGGACACGGTGACGCCGGAACTCGATATCTCGTATTTCTTCACCGACAACATCGCCGCCGAACTCATACTCGGTACCACTTATGCCAACATCGCGGGCCAAGGGACGATCGGAGGGTTGGGCAACATCGGCAAAGTTTGGCTGCTGCCGCCGACACTCACGTTGCAGTACCATTTTACCGATCTCGGCGCGTTCAAGCCTTATGTCGGCGCCGGCGTGAACTACACGATCTTCTACAACCAGGACACTGGCAGCGCTGATGCTCTCAAGGTGAAGAACACGTTCGGCACGGCGCTGCAGGTCGGATTCGACTACATGGTGGACCAGCACTGGGGCCTCAACTTCGACGTGAAGAAGCTTTTCCTGAAGCCGGACTTCGACGTCACGGTGACCGGCGCGAAGCTGACGGGGAAGGCGGAGCTCGATCCCTGGCTGATAGGCGCAGGTGTCACCTACCGCTTTTGAATATCAGAGTGAAGTCTGCTTCCCGACTGCCGGTTTAAATGAAGGGCGCCTCGCGCGCCCTTTTTTACGGTCGACACTGCAGCGCAAGACCTCATGAAGCTATTGTCGGGCGGGGTTCTCTTCCGGCGGACCAAGAAGATGCACTGGCCAACCGGCCTTGCGCCTGAGGTGGAGTGCTTAGAAGCGCTTTGGATCGGGACGGGCTTTGGTATTGTGGGTGGAATGCTTCAGCCAGACCATTTGCCAGCATCGTCTCCCGGACGTCATGTGTGAGCTTCTTTGTCAGCGCAAGGCGAACACGGATCTCCTAGCAGGCCGTTGAAGAAGTGTCCCGTTTGGCCTTGAGGATTGCCTCGTCGCCGTTGTGATAGAAGGTGATGTCGATGGAGCCGTCGTCGAGCAGTTCAGCATGGCCGTCGCCTGTGACCTCGTCCATTTCGTCGAATCCGACCCATGTGAAGAAGACCGTCGACGGGCCGTAGCCGAGTTCGAGGGTTAGATGAGCCAAACGCCAGTGGGGCGTCCTGGGGACGACGCGCGCGAGATTCTGGTCGTGGTGGCCAGCCCAATACGATGTGAGAAGTTGCTGCCGGTGCGGGTACCGGAGGTCGCCGATAGTGACAGCCGATGTTCGACAGCGGCAAGGACATGCTCAGCCGTCAACGCGCCGAGGGCTTGGCCGGGAATGGTGGTGATGGAACCAATCCAGAAAGCGGCGGCTGCCCAGGAGAACGCCTTCGCGGGACTTTGACTCCAGTCCGCACACCCTGCTCAGATAGTCCGAAAAAGAGGTCAGAAGCGGAGCATCCGGATTATTATCTACACTGGGAACAGAAGCATGGAAGCGTTCTGGAGCCACTCGCCGCGCGTTTACCAGTGCCGACACTGCTCCAAGCTGACTATCTGCCATGACCACCTGCCGAACGTAGTCCGTTGATGCCACCGGTACCCTTCGCGGTCTGCTCCAGCGGGAAGATCGGGTCTGATCGACCCTGCTGACCTGTGCGGCGGCCTCTCTCGCTAGGGCGTCCCCCTTCCTGTCGTCCTCCTCCGCCGCTTTCGGCTGCTTTCGGCCCGCCGCCCTCGCCAAGGCGTCGTAGTCGGTAAGCGCGTCCTCCGTCTCCTTTAGGGGCTTCATCGCGTGACTAGAGTTTAGCGCGTGTTTGTAGGCGGCGGACCGAATGGTCGTCGAAATGCCACTCAGCGCCACCGCAAGATGCCCTAGGGCTTCCGCCTCATGATCTGACAGCGGCACGTCACGATTAGAGCCGATTGCCCTGCCTTCTTCCAGTTTCACAATGTTTGTAGTCATTTCCTGCTCCATCGCGTTGACTGAGATACGATGGAGACGGAAGTGGAGAACAAATTTTTACAAGCAACTAAGATGATATTCTCGTCAACGGGACAATAGTGGACGTTGAGGGCGGCGAACAGGGTGGTGGTGCCGTTGCGCTTGTAGTCGTGCCTCATCGTACCGAGCCGCCCCTTCTTCATCGGCAGGCCGGGTGGGTGCGGTCGAGCGCCGGATCTGGCTCTTTTCATCGACCGACAGAACGATGGCATGGGCCGGCGCATCGAGATAGAGGCCGACGACGGCGCGCAACTTGTCGACGAACTTCGGATCATTGGAGAGCTTGAACCTGGCGCCAGCGGTGGGGTGCGAGACCATGCGCCTTCCAGATGCGCCTGACGGCGCTGGCGCTGATTGCGGCGGCTTGCGCCATCATGTCGGCGGTCCAGTGGGTCCTCTCGCCCGGCGGATCGGCAAGCGTCAGTGCCACGACGCGCTCGCCGACATCGGGACCGAGCGGCGGAATGCGCCACTGTCGCGTCTTGTCGCGCAGCAGCCCGTCACAGCCTTCCGCGGCAAAGCGCTCCTGCCAGCGCCAGACGTCGGTCTTCGACTTGCCGATGCGGCGCATGACCTCGCCGGTGCCGACGCCGTCGGCGGGCAAAAGCACTATCTCGGCGCGCCAGACATGCTTTTGCGGGGCGTTGCGATCCCTGATCAGCGCCGTCAGACGGACGCGATCGGCCGACGAAACGGTGAACGATCTTCCTGTGCGCATGCGCCAGACTCGCACGCGCAGGCCAGAAAGGGAATCTCTGATTGGACTCCTATGTC
The DNA here is from genome assembly GCF_004792105.1 of Mesorhizobium sp. M8A.F.Ca.ET.161.01.1.1. Lineage (NCBI taxonomy): Bacteria > Pseudomonadati > Pseudomonadota > Alphaproteobacteria > Hyphomicrobiales > Phyllobacteriaceae > Mesorhizobium > Mesorhizobium sp. M8A.F.Ca.ET.161.01.1.1. The sequence goes on from NZ_SRTD01000017.1 coordinate 107,500, forward strand.
AGGCGGGAACCACTAGACGCCGAGACCGCCGATGCAGACATGTTTGGTGTCGAGATAATCCACGATGCCCTGGAGGCCGCCTTCCTTGCCGAGGCCCGATTCCTTGACGCCGCGGAACGGCACCTCCGGCGTGGTGATCAGGCCTTCATTGACGCCGGTACTTCAGTCCTTCCATCACGCGGAAGGCGCGACCGAGATCGCCGGTGTAGAAGTAGGCCGCGAGGCCGAACTCGGTGTCGTTGGCGAGCGGCGTGCCCGACCTGAGACATGGGTGACGTTTTGTACCGGACACGGATGAAGTGCACCCCTCGGGTGAGCGTTTGCTCGATAATATCCACTGAAGTGAAGCAGTCGGTCTTAATGCTGGAACTCATGCCACCCGACCGACCCGGGAATTCGCAGCAGCGGCGCCGTCGAGTGCAGAACGAATGCCGTCAACCAAGGGGTCGATCTCGCTTTCGGTGATTATATAGGGCGGACAGATTCCAAGCACGTCTCCCATATTGCGGATCATGACGCCGTGCTCGCGGCACCGCCGCTCGACATCGCCGATCCTCAGCTCGGGCGCGAAGACGCGACGGGCGCACGATCCTCGACGATCTGAACCCCCGCGATGAAGCCGCGGCCGCGGGCTTCACCGACAAGCGGATGGTCGCCGAGCGCGTCCGCGAGGGCTCCATGCAAGTGATCGCCGAGACGACGCGCCTGGGTCACGAAATCGATCTCGCTGTAGATCCTGATCGCCTCGGCGGCGACGGCCGCTATCACCGGATGACCGGAGTAGGTGAAACCGTGACCGAACACGCCGACCTTGTGGGCCTCGTCAGCGGCGCATTGATAAATCTTGTCGAGATAATGACGCCGCCAATGGGCAGGTGACCGGATGAAAGCCCCCCGGCGATCGAGAGCATGTCCGGTTCCATCCCAAATGTCTGGCTACCAAACCAGTTCCCGGTGCCTCCGAAGCCGCAGACCACCTCGTCGGACAGCATGAGGATAATTTCTCACTTTCTTGCGAAGATCGGGGGTGTCCACGGTCATTCGTATTACGCGAGATCCGCGAGGCCAAAAACCATCATACCAGAGAGGCGAAACTGCTATCTAGGTGTTTAGATGCAAGAAATTAATCCTGCATTGTTCCCGCACCAGGAACACCCGAGAGGATACCAAGCAGTATTGAACCTTGTTGAAAATGCTCTCGGCGCGCTGGGCGTTATAATTTCTCGAAGGCGATCACAAGGACGTCGCGATAAGCGTACGGCATTTTCAGGTTTTCGGCCACAATCGACGATACATCGTGAAAGGTTTCGCGGTCGTTGCAGATCACAAAATCATTCGGGGAGTTCATTTCGACCTCGCCGAGGAACTCCTTTGAGGCGTCGGTGATCATGCTCATGCCGCCGGTGACGTTGACCCGCCCAATCATATAGCAAGCAATGAAGTCCACCCCGTCCTGGTGAAGGCCCTCGGGTGCCGGTTTGCCATTTACACCATCGCGCGCGACAATCCGGTAGGGATGGATCTTGATATTCCAACGATCATGTCGGGCGGCTTCACATAGAATTCTGCAGAAACCTGTCAGAATCTTTTCTAAGACGGGATGGTCTATAAAGGAGTTTTCAAGGGGCTCGAAGTGGCGCTTGAAGCCGCCATTCAGATGATTGACACTTTTTGATTGTTCGTAGGGGGCGTGGGGTAGGAGCCTAAAGATTCCGTCAGTCGCGTCATATTCAAAAGCGCTATAGCGCCGGTAACGATATGTTCCGCCGTCACGCATGTATTCATCGAGAAGAAGTCGATTCCAATGGTCAGCAAAGTTCTTCCAGGCTACATCAATTTCGATGCCAAAGCAGGCTTCGGCGCGCTCGCCTTTTGAAAACCACCATCCATTTGTCACCAGACCGTCAGTGCATTGTTGACTGAGGTTGGCCGGCGCCTGGGGTGCGTTGTTTTCCACGGGTGTCTCCCTTTTGGTGACTTGGCGAGGACGGAACGCTTTGGACAACGCTATGTGGGTTGCGGCTTGGTATTCCCAAAGGTCGCGGTCCCTAATGTATCTCGGCGTCCTGGCTCGGATCGACCGAGGTAAAAAGCGTGTGTGATCGACTATGTAGCTGACGCTCCCGCTAACGCCCTCGAGGGCGGATGCAATGGCCCGTTCGCACATCTGGTGAATAGTACTGCCCCATGCACCTGAAACCGCCTCTTGGGACCAGGCTTGCTCAAGCCCTTGCTTCAAAACGATTGATGCCACGTCAAGAGAAGCGGTTTCGAGGTGACGCAGCGCGTCGAAGATAATGGCCGCGGCAGGGGCCTCGCGGACTTCGAGAACCTTTTGGCCGGTTGTGATGTGTTCAAGCCCGACAAAGCGGCCGTGCCCGAATTTGCCGACCGTGTTATTCAGGAACGGGATTGCGTCGACCAATGCAACATCACGGTCATCAATTGACACGAGACTTCCGTCTGCAAACCCGAGTTTGATCTCTACCGGCTGCTCTGCGGGAATGTGGCGCGTCCAAGCAAATGCCTCCTCGGGGATGGAAAAGTTCTCGGGATCTTCCAAAGGCCCCGACTCGAATTCCCGACACCAGAGGTTTTCGTCCGCGCTCCACGTGCGGTCCGCCACAAAAGTCGCTCCACACTTGGACAGGTCGGAGGTCTTCTGTTGTCGGGATATCACAGAGCATTCATACGGACTGCCGAAGTTGCCGGAAAATCCTGAGCGCTTAATGCTATTGTTAAGGCGCGGAAGACTGTTTTGAGAAAGGTTTGCTGTATGAAGAACCAGCCGTGAGTTGATTGACCTAGCATGATTAACAACCAAAGATGCGATTATGGGACGGCTCAACGAACTGCTCAACGGATAGATGCCAAGGTACTTGGCGTGGGCTCGAATGGCTGATTTCACGCCTTGTTCGACAAAGGCATCCCGCCCTTCGAGGCAGACAAAGCGCGCGCCGAACATGGCTGCCGTCCGTTCCAACAAAGGCTGATCGATGCGCGTTCCGACATCCGCTGCGACAGCTTCAATGTTCGCAAAGCCAAGGCTTTGCAGCTTGTAGAGAAGATAGGTGCTGTCGAGACCGCCGCTGAACATGGTTGCAACTGGTGCGGTTCGGTCCGGAAAAGCCTCCAGATCTTCAAAACTCGAAATGCCGCCGATGGCGGGTTTGGTGGAAGCCAAGATGGGGTTCATTTGGATGTCCTGCTCTCAAACCAGATGCCAGCAAACGTCGCAGCGAGGACGAGGCCTGCGCCTATCAAGCTCGGTACTGTCAAAGGCTCATTCAGAAGAAGGTGCGCTAGAACGAAACCAAAAAAAGGTTCTGTTCCCATCAAGAAGCCAACCCGTGTCGGTGTGGATTTTCTCACTGCGGCATTTTGAATGTAGAATGCAGCGAGGGTGCAGAAGAGTGCAAGGAAGGCAACAGCGCCCCAAAACTGAAGGGTGGCCCTCACAACAAGGCCTGAAATTCCGAACTGAGCGACGGCCAAAACGAAAGTAAGTGTTGCCACCGTCGATCCTTGGATGGCCGTCAGGGCTGCAGATGAAATCTGCCGGCCGGCCAGAAGGCGTTTGGTGGAAACGACCATAACCGCTCGCAGAATCGCGGCCCCCAAGACAAGCGCGTCACCCGGGCTGAACCTGCTGATCCCGCCAGTGAGAATGCCGACACCGATGCACGCTATGGCAGCACTTGCCAAAATGCCCGTAGGTGGAAGTCGCCGTGATAGCCCATAGTCGATGCTCGGCGTGAAAATCACACAAAGCGATATGATCAAGGCCGTGTTCATTGCGCTTGTCGATGCAACGCCGTAAGTTTCAGCAATAAAGATGCAAAAAAGTATTGTTCCCAATGCGAAGCCGCGGATGAAATCGCCCCAGGAGACCAATGCGATCTCATGTCTTGCAGCCACTGCCGTAATGATCGTAGTAATCAGGAAGCGATAAAGAACAAGTATCGAAACCGGCGCGTAGAACAGTGCGCCTTTCCCGACCGGATAGCTCGCCCCCCAAACGAATGCGACTCCCAGCAAGGCTAGATCCACCGAGAAAGATGGCGTCCGTGTTTTCCTGACAGGTATTGGAGAACTTTCGAAAACGTCCACCTTCAAAGTTTCCTTTGTGTTAGCCATCCACCCCTGCTGCGAGGGTCAAACAGATCAGGTCGTTCAGCCTCTTGGGCGATCCGTGCCGCGGCGTACTTGTTTTTGGTAACGCAAGTGCCGTGCCGATTCGGAAAACCATTGCTAGACAACAACCTGGTCGCCTTGATAGTTCGGCGGTTCATGTCCATTGTTGTCAGAATGCCGACAATGACTTCAACTGCAGGGATCCTACCGGCAGGGCCTCAAGGCGAACACGCGGCTCCAAGATGCCGACACGATGGCTGGTTCAGCCATGCTTCGACAGTTGCCTGTTTTTTCAGTTCCTTTGCTGTTCGTGCGCTAACCGCAACGCTCCATACTAGTCTCGCGTGGCTGTCCCCGTGGGGTGGGCGGCAGAAAGCGATTAGGCCCGCTGAAAGAGGCGAACCGCATCCGAAGGATCGTAACCAAGAGAAGGACCTGAAGCGAGAGCGAAGGTTGCGGGAGGCCGCGGCGGGCCTAAAAGGCAATGCCGACCGCCCCAGGAAAGGCTGACAAAAACCGCAGCGGCCGACTGTCCAATAGGGTGCGCCGGGCCAGGGCGAGCCAAATGGCAGGGGCTGCCGGGGGACCCTAAGAAAAGCCTGGGTTCACGAGCACCCGGCGCGCGCCATCAGGCGGCCAGCTACTTGGAGGGCGGGTGTATCATGCCTGTTTGTCGGGCCGAACCAGATCCATGTGGCTGACGCCGAGGGCCAATGCCAGTTCATAGATCGTGATAATTGTCGGATTTCTTCGGCCTTTCTCCAAGCCGCTGATGTACTGCTGACTGAACCCGGAAATCTCCGCAAGCTGCTCCTGCGTCAGGCGCTTCCTTTGCCTGATCCTCTGCACATTCCGTCCGACCAACTTGCGCATATCCATGCACGCAAGCCAGCGGATCAGGCGGCTTGAGTTTATCAACTATAATATGTAATCCACATTTAGCAGGCACAGGGCTTCGCGGGTCCATTGGCCGGAGATAGAATTAGCGATGTTGCAGCCCAGATCGAACACGCCGTTCGCCGACGAGGTCCCCTGGTCGGACCGCATTACAGCCTACGACAAGGACCACTTTACAACCCTATATGAGGCTCCTGGACGCCTCGGCCGACAACGCCACTGAAGAGGAAATGGCCAAAGTGATCCTCGGCATTGATCCGGCACGCGAACCTGAGCGCGCACGCAACGTTCTTCGCAGTCATCTCGACCGTGCAAACTGGGTGGTGACGAGCGGCTACAAGGATTTGTTCGCCAGTTGACGAAATGGGCGGTGCGGTCGCTTCGCTTCAAGCAACGAAGTCGCGCAACCGCCATGCATCGACGTATCACCACAGCGCGGATGGCCCAGCGCTTCGCTGTCTCATCATTTTGTCCTCCGCTCGCCAATGGCTGCTTCCCAGGAATGGGTGCGGCGGCGAATCATGACAGGAACGGGTCCGCCGTCTGAGCCGCACCGCATCCGAAGGGCCGGATGGACAACCTACTGAAAGCTCACAGCTGGCTAAGGGTTGCGGGACGCCGCGGCGGGCCTAGAAGGATGCGGCGCCACCTGCTGAGAAAGGCACAAAACAGAGCGAATTGCGAGAGTCTAACGACGCGCTAGGAGGCGCAGCGGAATGGTCGAGACGCCAGAGCCAAGAAAAGCGGGGCTCGACCCACCGGCACACGGCACGCGCGGTGATGGGCGCGGGCGCCCACTACGTGCGCAGGCTCAACAGAATCTCACACGGATCAGCATCGAGGGCCGCAGTTACGTCGAGAAACTCAATGACATCGAGACGCCGTTCGCCACCCTCATATTTCGCCACGAAAGATTGCGGACGACCAAGCTTCTCAGCCACCTGCGCCTGCGTCAGCCCTTTGACATTGCGCAGTGAGATCAACTGGGCCAGAAACCGCTGGTGGCGGGGAGATCGAAGAGATTTGGGCATTTAGGTGAACCGGCAGGTAGAGACCGGCTCAGCGACTAATCCCCGTTTCGGATTATCCCATTTTGGGATATTCTGCCTTGGATCCAGCGATCAACATGCGAGGTTCGCGGCAGACATGAATCAATCAACGGGAACAGATAGGACTCAAAGCTCAACACTGCTCGACGAAGTCCCTTGGTCTGACCGTCTTACCGCCTACGACAGGGCGCACTTTACCATCTATATGAGGCTCCTGGACGCCTCAGCCGATGAGGCGCCCGAAGAGGAAATGGCCCAACTGATCCTCGGCATTGATCCGGCACTTGAACCGGAGCGCGCCAGGAAGGCGCTTCGTAGTCATCTCGACCGTGCGAACTGGATGGTGACGAGCGGCTACAAGGAATTGTTCGCCAGCTGACAAATTCGCAGTGCTCGGTCATAGAAGCGTTCCTGTGCCATTGGTCAGGCTGATCGGGGCCTGCACCACAGACGCGCCGGCAAAATGGACCCGGTGGCGAGCACAATTCAGTTCCCAGGAAATCGGGGTTTGGCAACTGTCCGAGCGTCTGACGTGATAGAAGGTTCCGCTCTGTCTGGATGGGTATTAGCCCGGAGCAGCACTCCATATCGTACCGGCGCTCGACGAAGGGTCCACCTCTTCGCTTTCAAGCCGCATAACCGATAGCCATCGCCCTAAGTCAAGGGTTAGAGATTACCGGCAGGCAGGTATGCAAGCGGGCCATCCTCGGAAACTATATAACCGCACGACTAGCTGTGAGCTTTCGGGAGGTTGTCCATTCGGACCGGACCGGGGAGACTGGAGTTACCAAGCTTCAGCACTCACCGGAGGGTCCGAATGAACATCCATAAGAATGCCCGTCTCACACCGCTGCGTCGAGAGGAGATGGCGCTGTCGGTGATAGAAGGCGCTTTCTCCAAAGCCCATGCGGCGCGTGTCTACGGCGTGTCGGCCAAGAT
>NZ_SRTD01000179.1:0-314 GCF_004792105.1 Mesorhizobium sp. M8A.F.Ca.ET.161.01.1.1
GGCAAGTCGATCCTGCTCTCCGATATCGTCAGCGGCACCGACGCCGATGTTGCGGTAGTCGCCCTCGTCGGCGAACGCGGGCGCGAGGTGCGCGAATTCGTCGAACACCAGCTTGGACCGGAAGGTCGGGAGCGGGCGGTCGTCGTCGTCGCGACGTCGGACCGGCCCGCCATCGAGCGCGTCAAGGCCGCCTATGTGGCGACCAGCATCGCCGAATTTTTTCGCGACCAGGGCACGCATGTGCTGCTTGCGATTGATAACATAACGCGGTTCGCCGGAGCGCAGCGTGAAATTGGCCTGGCGTCGGGCGAGCG
>NZ_SRTD01000180.1:0-362 GCF_004792105.1 Mesorhizobium sp. M8A.F.Ca.ET.161.01.1.1
CACACTCACCTGCTTGATGATGCTGACATCGTAGAGATTGCCGGTGATGTAGAGCACGTTCAGTCCCTGATAGCCGGCAAAATTGCTGTCATGCGCAAGTGCATCCGGCATGTTCGGATCGCGCTCATTGATCGCGGACACCGTCTGCGCCATGTAGTCGGGCATCGTTTCGAAACGGTCGTTGGAGCCGACGTTATAGATGGAGGCATCATTCCAAAGGAGATTGTTGCCGGATTGAATAGTGGCGCCTCCCGGTGCATCGGGATTGGCTCGGGCCCAGTCATTGTCGTAAAGCACGGCGATCTGGCTGATGAGGTTCATGTCCAGCACATTGCCGCCAACGATGATGAGGTCATACTGCA
>NZ_SRTD01000181.1:0-362 GCF_004792105.1 Mesorhizobium sp. M8A.F.Ca.ET.161.01.1.1
CGAGCCCGTTGCTGATGCTTCTTGCGGCAATGGCGCTCGCGCTCGCCATCGGCGCGGCCTGCGGGCTGGTAAACGGGCTCATCACCACCATCGGCCGCATCGAACCCTTCATCGCCACACTCGGCACCATGGGTATCTATCGCGGGCTGACGACCTGGCTGTCGCAGGGCGGCGCGATCACGCTGCGCAACCCGGAAATCCAGACGCTTTATCGCCCGGTCTATTTCGGCAATGTTCTGGGCGTGCCGGTGCCGGTCATCGTCATCTTCGTCACGGCTGCGATAGCCGCCTTCGTGCTTTACCGTACCCGCTACGGGCGGCATCTGACGGCGGTGGGCTCCAGTGAGGATGTTGCGCGTTAT
>NZ_SRTD01000182.1:0-361 GCF_004792105.1 Mesorhizobium sp. M8A.F.Ca.ET.161.01.1.1
CGAGGCGCTCGCTCTGCTTGGCGAGGACCGCTGGCGCATTCTCGCCGGCGGCACGGATTTCTATCCGGCGCAGGGCGCGAAACCTTTTCGCGACAACATCCTCGACATCAATGGTCTCGCGGCGCTGCGCGGCATCGAAGAGACGGACGAATACTGGCGCATCGGCGCCCGCACCACCTGGACTGACATTGTCCACCAAAAACTACCGGCGGCCTTCGACGCGCTGAAAGCGGCCGCGCGCGAGGTTGGCTCGGTCCAGATCCAGAACGTCGCCTCGGTCGCCGGCAACCTCTGCAACGCCTCACCCGCGGCCGATGGCGTGCCGGCGTTGCTGGCGCTCGACGCCGATGTCGAGTTGCGG
>NZ_SRTD01000183.1:0-361 GCF_004792105.1 Mesorhizobium sp. M8A.F.Ca.ET.161.01.1.1
GCGTCACCGTGCAGGATGGCAAGGCCTTCGTCATGGGCACCGTTCCCGGCTTCCGTACTTCGGTGGACATGACCCAGACGGCACCGAGCCTGCAGGAAACCAGCAGCTTTCGTCCGTCCAGCATGCCCTGGCCAGGTCTCCCTCGCGCAGGCGCGGCACGCTGTGCATCCTGCGAAGCGGCATCCGTGGATGTCCTCCCCCATGAACGGAAAAAGCCGGCCGGATCGCTCCGGCCGGCCTCCTTTACCACACGCCTGTCAACACGCAGCGGTCAACGGCCCAGGGCCACTCGCTGCTGCTCGTCCTGCACGTGTTGCGGCGAAGGCTCGTGCTTGGCCAGCATTGCAGCGCTGGTTTCCTG
>NZ_SRTD01000184.1:0-361 GCF_004792105.1 Mesorhizobium sp. M8A.F.Ca.ET.161.01.1.1
GTTCGGCATGCGGATGGGCGCGGCGAGATCGTCTCCGACGTCGTTTTGTCGCAGCTCGAGGAACACAGCGCCTATGGCGGTGTGGTGCCGGAAATTGCCGCACGGGCCCACGTCGAGGCCCTGGATACGCTTGTGGAAGAAGCGCTGGAGCAGGCGGGCGTGACCCCTGCCGACGTCGATGCCGTTGCTGCTACCTCCGGCCCCGGGCTGATCGGCGGCCTGTACTGGCGCGGTGCCAGCCGACGCGGCGTCGAGGTGGGCATGCTGCTGGGCTTTGCCACCTGGCTGTACACCCTGCTGCTGCCGGCGATGACCATGGCCGGCTGGGTCGATGCCGCCTGGGTGCAGCACGGCCCGTTCG
>NZ_SRTD01000185.1:0-360 GCF_004792105.1 Mesorhizobium sp. M8A.F.Ca.ET.161.01.1.1
TGTCGGCGAGATGGCCGATGTTCTTGTCCTTGGTGCGGCCGGAAAGGATCTCGTCGCCGATGACGAGCATGGCGGCGGTAACGATTTCAGGCATGGCTCACTCCGGCTGCAGGTCGCCTGAGATAACGCGGCGGCCGGCCGCCTGCAATGCGGAGGCGAGGCGGGCTCTTGTGGCAGAGGCGGTTGCGGATAAGGTGCGCCGGTCCGGCCGGGGTGCAAAGATGCTGATATCGGTTTTGTCGTGGCTGATCGGCGGCCTGCTTGTTGCGGCCGCTGTCGCCGTATTCGGCTTGATGCTTGCGACCTGGCGGATCGCGGCCAGGGCCGAAAGGCTGGTGCCGGCTTGCGGCAAGTTCGTCG
>NZ_SRTD01000186.1:0-360 GCF_004792105.1 Mesorhizobium sp. M8A.F.Ca.ET.161.01.1.1
GGCGTGCAGACGGTGGAAGAAGCACTGCAATATACTGCCGGCGTCACCACGGATTTTTACGACTCCGACGACCGTTTCGACTATTTCAAGATTCGCGGTTTCGACGCTTACATGTACCGCGACGGCTTGACGCTCGGCCGCCCCTTCGGCGCGCTGCGCGAAGAAACCTATGCCTATGAGCGCGTCGAAGTCATAAAGGGCGGCAATTCTACCACCTTCGGCGTTTCGGACCCCGGCGGTTCGGTAAATTACGCCACAAAAGTGCCGAAACATGCGCGCTTCGGCGAAGCCTATGTGACCGGCGGTTCTTATGGCCGCGCGGAAACCGGCTTCGATTTCGGCGACAACATCACCGGCGAC
>NZ_SRTD01000187.1:0-360 GCF_004792105.1 Mesorhizobium sp. M8A.F.Ca.ET.161.01.1.1
CGGGAATGCGCTGCGATGTCGGCGGCCATCGCGAGCATGGTCGGATCGATCGCGGATGCGTTGACGAGCCTCGGCTGTCCGAACGTCAGCGTCCCGGTCTTGTCGAAGGCGACCGCGGTGATCCGGCGAAAGCCCTCCAGCACCGCGCCACCCTGCATCAGCAGTCCACGCCGCGCGCCGGCCGCCAGGCCTGCGGCGATCGCGGCGGGCGTCGAGATGACCAGCGCGCAGGGGCAGCCGATCAAAAGGATCGCCAGGCCCTTGTAGATCCATTCGTTCCAGTCGCTGCCGGCGACAAGCGGCGGCAGCAGCGCCACCAGCGCGCCGACCACCAGCACGCCAGGCGTATAGGTGCGCGAG
>NZ_SRTD01000188.1:0-360 GCF_004792105.1 Mesorhizobium sp. M8A.F.Ca.ET.161.01.1.1
GCCGAAGGTAGGTGATGCGACCTCAACGGCCCAACTTGGCCAGTTCCCTTTGCGCGGCGACGAGGTCGACAATTGGATACCTTGTGTCAAATGTGCGGACCACCGCTTGCAGACCAGTCGCCGCCTCATGGACACGACCTTGTCGTGCCAGAACTGGTGCTAGTTGCGTTGTGGCGTGAAGCTCGAAGAGTCTCGCTTGCTGCCGACGGGCTGTAGCAATCGCTGCTTCGAACAGGGACGTGGCACCCGTCAGGTCACCTCTGTCCGCGGCAATCTGGCCACGAAGGCGGATACATTCTGCTAGATAGCTCGCCTCGTCCGTGTCGAGAATGAGGGTATCGACATCATCAAGTATTTGCG
>NZ_SRTD01000018.1:0-109013 GCF_004792105.1 Mesorhizobium sp. M8A.F.Ca.ET.161.01.1.1
TGAAACACATTCTTGGCCAGATCGATTCCAAATCTGATAGCTTGCATGACGGACGGTCTCCTCCGCTGGTGTTTCAACACGACCAGCTTGGCACATTCGATGCCGCAAGGGGCCGTCCACCCATCATTCTAGGGCGGAGCAAGGAGCGGAGCGAAGCGCGCAGACCCTAGAATCCATGCCGTTACGCTAAGGCGTTGCGGCGGCTACAGAATTTTGCACCGTTGCACTCTGCGCCAGAGGACACGGCATGGATACTCGGGTCAAGCCCGAGTATGACGAAGGGATGGGCGTCTCGGCCAATCTCCGACGCCAGGAGCGCCTCAGCCGACGAAGGCGCGTTCGACGACGAAGCTCGAGGGGTGGCTGAGCGACCCTTCCTGGAAGCCGAGGCTTTCGGCCAGCTCCTTGACGTCCTTCAGCATGTGCATCGAGCCGCAGATCATGATGCGGTCGGTTTCCGGATTGAGCTTCTCGATGCCGAGATCGCTGTAGAACTTGCCGGAGCCGATCAGCGCGGTGATGCGGCCCATGCGCGCCGACTCTTCGCGTGTCGTCGAATTGTAGAGCGTGACACGGCCGGCGGTCAGCTCGCCGATCAGCGGGTCGCTTTCCAGTGCCGCCACCAGTTCCTGGCCATAGATCAGCTCGGCATTGTCGCGGCAGGTATGGGTCAGGATCAGCTGATCGAATTTCTCGTAGGTGTCGGGGTCGCGCAGCAGGCTGGCGAAGGGCGCGATGCCGGTGCCGGTCGAGATCATGAACAGCCGCTTGGCCGGGGTCAGCGCGTCGACGACCAGCGTGCCGGTCGACTTCTGGCGCATGATCACGGTGTCGCCGACCTGGATCTTCTGCAGTTCCGAGGTCAGCGGGCCGTCCGGCACCTTGATCGAGAAGAATTCCAGCTCTTCGTCCCAGGCCGGGCTGGCGACGGAGTAGGCGCGGTACACCGGCTTCTCGGCATTGGGCAGGCCGATCATCACGAACTCGCCCGAGCGGAAGCGCAGCGACTGCGGACGGGTGATCCGGAACGAGAACAGCCGGTCGGTATAGTGCTTCACCGAGACGACGGTTTCGGCATAGACATTGGCCGGAATCGGAAACTGCAGCGGGCGGGCTTCAGCGGTATTGAACGCGGGCGTGGTGTTCATCAATTCCAACCTTCTCGCCCAATTACAGACGCGGGCGCCAAACTTTCCCGTGCGCGCCCGAACCATTCAGGTTCCGGCGTGCCTTGCACACACTGCGAGGCGGTAAGCTCTTGTGTCGAGAATTTATTAGTATACAAACGATATTTGCGTCAAGATGCCGCCGTAAAACACCTTTCCAAACTGCGGCATATCCGTAGTCCCAGCATTTCGGGTTTCGACAATGAAAGAGAATTTTTCGGTGCAGCCGCCGGATTCCCTGGGCAGCGTCGTCGCCGGCATCGATGTCGGCGGAACCTTCACCGACCTGCTGCTGATCGACGGCAAGGACGGCGGCAAGGTGTATCTGGCCAAGACCCCGACCACGGTCGACAACCAGGCCTTTGGCGTGGTTTCGGCGCTTGGCGCCACCGGCTTTCCGATCGACGGCATCGATCTCATCGTGCACGGCACGACCACCACCACCAATGCGGTGCTGGAGCGCCGCCTGGCCAGGACCGGCATGATCACCACGCGCGGTTTTCGCGATGTGATCGAGCTTGGCCGGCGCACGCGGCCGCAACCCTATGGCATGACGGGCACCTTCGTTCCGGTCATCCCGCGCAATTTGCGGCTGGAGGTGTCCGAACGCGTCGAGGCATCAGGTGCTATCCGAACGCCGCTCGACGAGGCCGAAATGCGCGATGCCGTGCAGGCGCTGATCGGCGCCGGTTGCGAATCCCTCGTCATCCACTTCCTGCATTCCTACGCCAACCCGTCACATGAGCGGCGGGCGGCCGAAATCGCCGCCGAGTTCTGGCCGAACGGCTACATCACCACCGGCCACGCGCTGCTGTCGGAGGCACGCGAATTCGAGCGCGGGGTAACCGCCTCGGTCAATGCCTCGGTGCAGCCGATCCTGGAGCGCTATGTCGAGCGGCTGCGCAAGGAATTGGCCGACAAGGGCTATGCCCGAGACTTCCTGATCATGAATGGCAATGGCGGCATGATATCGGCCCGCTTCGTCACACGTGAATCGGCAAAGACCGTGATGTCGGGGCCTGCCTCCGGCGTCATCGCCGCCGCCTATACGGGCAAGCGCGCCGGCTTCGAAAACCTTGTCACCTACGATATGGGCGGTACTTCGACCGACGTGGCGCTGATCCGCAACGCCGAGCCGGCGGTCTCGAATGAGATCGAGATCGAATATGCCATGCCGATCCATGTGCCAATGGTGGCGGTGCATACGGTTGGCGCCGGCGGCGGCTCGATCGCTCGCGTCGACGCGGCCGGTCTGATCCAGATCGGCCCGGAAAGCGCGGGCGCCAATCCCGGCCCGATCTGCTATGGCCGCGGCGGCACCGAGCCGACGATCACCGACGCCAATCTGGTGCTCGGCCGGCTGGCGCCGAAGAAATTGCTGGCCGTCGACAATCCGGTCACAGCGGAGCGCGTGACTGGCATTTTCGAGGACCGGATCGGCAAGTCGACCGGCCTCTCCGGCGTCGAAGCGGCTGGCGCGGTGCTCAGGCTCGGCAATATGAAGATGGCCGGCGCCATCCGCATGGTATCCGTATCGCGCGGCCACGATCCCCGCGATTTCGCGCTGTTCGCCTTCGGCGGCGCCGGGCCGCTGCATGCGACGGCGCTCGCCCGCGAACTCGGCCTGCCCAAAGTGCTGGTGCCGGCACGTCCCGGCATCACCAATGCGCTCGGCTGCGTCGTCGCCGATCTGCGCCACGACTTCGTCAACACCATCAACCAGCCAGTGGCCCTGCTTGATGAAAGCCGGCTCCACCAAGTATTGGAACGGCACCGGAACGAAGGCGAGGAACTGATCGCCAAGGAAGCGGTGAAGCCGGCAACGATCCGCGTCACCCACTCCGCGGACATGCAGTTCGTCGGCCAGACCCACATCATCAACGTGCCGTTGCCGTCCTCCTCGGTGACGCGAGCTGCATTGCAGGGCCTGTTCGAGAAAGCCTATTTCGCTCGCTTCAAGGTCGAGCTGCCCGAAATCCGCGCCAACCTCGTCAACCTCAACACCTCGGTCACCGGGATGCGCCCGACGATCGACTTGTCACGCCTGATCGACCCGGCCGGGCGGGCAAAGACGCTGGAAGAGGCGCGGCGCGAAATCCGGCCGGTCTGGTATGGCGGACGCTGGCACGACACGCCGGTGTACATCAGGGAAAAGCTGCCGCTCGATGCGGTCATCGAAGGGCCGGCGATCCTCGAACAGATGGACGCCACCACCGTGCTCGAACCCGGCGACCGCGCGCGCTGCGACGCCGACGGCAACATCATCATCGATGTGGGCAAGGAATGATGGGAAATTCGTCTGTTAGTTTTCTGTCCTTTTACAGTCGGCCTCGCGCTGCCCTGCCGGGCACTTCTCCCCGTATAGTGACGGGGAGAAGGATGCAGCTGCGGCCTCGGCGCTTTTCATGCGACGTTGAAGGTGAGCGAAATCATCGGCGACGGCGTCTTTCTCCCCGTCACCATACGGGGAGAAATGTCCGGCAGGACAATGAGGGGCGGCGCGACGTCTCAGGCCTTCCATGTCCGGCCCCTGCCATGAGGATTACTGAGCAATGACCGGTCTCGACGCCATCACGCTTTCGGTTCTCCAGGCCGCCTTGCAGCAGGTCTGCGACGAGATGGACCTGACCTTTTCCCGCGCCGCCTTCTCGCCCGTCATCGCCGAGGCGAATGATCGCTCGGACGGCATCTATTCGGCCGTCGATGGCTCGCTGATCGCCCAAGGCAGCCAGGGCCTGCCTGTGTTCGTCGGCGTCATGCAATATTCGACCAGGACGGTGATCGAGATGATCGCCGACGGCCGCTGCCTGCCGCCCGAACCCGGCGACATCTACATCGTCAACGATCCCTATCTCGGCGGCACGCATCTGATGGATGTGCGCTTCGCCATGCCGGTCTATCGCGGTGAAAAGATCTTCTGCTGGTTGTCCAACACCGGCCATTGGCCTGATATCGGCGGTTCCGTGCCGGGCGGCTTCTCCGCGTCCGCAACCGCCGTCGAACAGGAAGGCCTGCGGCTGCCGCCGGTAAAGCTGTTCAAGAAGGGCGTGCTCGATCCCGAAATCTACGCCATCATCTGTTCCAACATCCGGGTTGCCGACCAGCGCATCGGCGACATCAGGGCACAGGCCGCCGCGTTGCTGATCGGCCAGGACCGGCTCATGGAAATCCTGGATCGTTACGGAGACGAAACCGTTGTCGAGGCGATCGCCGAACTGCGCCGACGCGCCGCCGAGCAGATGCGCGCCAACATCGCGGCCATTCCCGACGGCACCTATCGCTCCAAGGCCTTCGTCGATTCCGACGGGGTGGTCAACGAACCGCTGACCATCGCGCTCGCCGTCGAGAAACAGGGCGATAGGCTGACCTTCGATTTCACGGGCTCATCAAAGCCCTGCGCTGGGCCGATGAACAGCGTGCTGGCGACGACCTTGTCGTCGGTCTATCTC
Organism: Mesorhizobium sp. M8A.F.Ca.ET.161.01.1.1; assembly: GCF_004792105.1. Lineage (NCBI taxonomy): Bacteria > Pseudomonadati > Pseudomonadota > Alphaproteobacteria > Hyphomicrobiales > Phyllobacteriaceae > Mesorhizobium > Mesorhizobium sp. M8A.F.Ca.ET.161.01.1.1. The sequence continues at coordinate 4,616 of NZ_SRTD01000018.1, forward strand.
GCCATGCGCCATATCTTCCCGGATGTGCCGATCAGCGCCGGCGCCTTCGAGCCACTCGAGGTCAAGCGGCCGGAAGGCACCTTCCTGGACGCAAAGTATCCGCGCCCGGTCTCGGGTTGCGCCGCCGAGGTCTCGCAGCGCATCGCCGAGGCGGTGTTCGCCGCCATGGTGCAGGCGCTGCCCAACAAGGTGACGGCGGCTCCCGCCGGCTCCAGCGGCAACTTCGCCTTGGGCGGCAGCGACCCCGCGCGCGGCCGCGACTATGTCATGTACCAGATCTCCGGCGGCGGCTATGGCGGCAATTCGGGCCATGACGGCCTCACCAATGGCTGCTCGACCATCGGCATTTCGAAATCGCCGCCGGTCGAGATCATGGAGCAGGCTTTTCCCGTGCTCTACCGGCACTATGCCTTGCGCGAAGGCTCGGGTGGCGCCGGCAAGCATCGCGGCGGTTTCGGCCTCGCCTACGAGGTCGAGATCCTGCGCGGCGAGGCGCGCGCCTCCTTCGTCATGGATCACGGCCGTTTCGGCCCGCAGGGCGCGCTCGGCGGTGGGGATGGTGAGCCCAACAGCGTGACCGTCTTCCGCGATGGCGAAGAACACATACCGCCGCACCTCTCCAAGGAGCAGGACATCCCGCTCAAGGCCGGCGACCGCGTGCGCGTCGGCACGCCGGGCGGCGGCGGCTATGGCGATCCGCGTGAGCGCGACCCGAAACTGGTCGCTCAGGATGTCCAGCTTGGCTATTATACAGCTGAGCAAGCCAAGCATCTGTTCGGGATCGAGGCACAAGGAAGCTGACCAAACTCGGATGAGCCGCCCCGCGCCGTGATCGCCGCATGACGTGTCGTTTCCGTCTCCGCCGGGAGCATGAAAGCCCGTAGATTTATCCGGTCAACGGAGATCTCGAACATGCGTCTTTTGGGTCGTTTCGTGCTTGCCGCTTCCGTCGCCCTCACCATCGCCACCGGCGCTGCTTGACTATCTTGGCTGAGCGGCGTTCCCCTTTCTACAGCAGCATCGTCGGGCTGGGCGCGACCATGGGCCGGGTCGGCGGCGATTTCATCTCGGCCAAATACTATTCCGGCATTGCCGACGAGCACCTGAACACCCGCGCCAATGTCGGCGTGCAGGACCTCAGCACCATGGGCAAGATGGACATCAAGGGTCCGGACGCCGAGGCGCTGGTCAACCATGTCATCGTCAACGACGCCGCGGCGATGAAACCGGGCAATGTCCGGTACTCCACCGTCTGCCGCGAGGATGGCGGCATCATGGACGACCTCACCGTGTTCCGGCTGGGGCCGGAGCATTTCATGCTGGTGACCGGCTCGGTCAACCGCCTGAAGATGCTGCCTTGGCTCCAGCATCATGCTGAGGGGCGCAAGGCCTATGTCACCGACATCACGGCGGCGGTCGCCTTCCCGACCATCCAGGGTCCGCGTTCGCGCGAACTCCTGAAGGCGCTGGTCGTGGATGCCGATCTCGATGGGTTGAAGCGCTGGGCGTTCACCTCGGGTCGCGTCGGCGAAACCAAGGTCATGATTTCGCGCACAGGCGTGACCGGCGAACTCGGCTTCGAACTGTTCGTGCCGGCGGACGAGGCGACCTCGGTCTGGGATGCGCTGATGCGGACTGGCCAGGCTTTCGGCCTGAAACCTTATGGCGTGCTGGCTATGTTCACGCTCGGGCTGGAGAAGGCCTATCCCGCCCATGGCATCGACATGGACGAGAGCCGCACGCCGTTCCATGTCGGCCTCGACCGCTGGATCAAGTTCGACAAGGGCGATTTCATCGGACGCGAGGCGCTGCTCAAGATCCGCGACAAGGGCCTCGACGAGCGCTGGACCGGCCTGATCCTCGACGGCGACAAGCCGGCCGCGACCGATGCCAGGGTGCTGGCCGATGGCAGGGATGTCGGCGTGGTCACCTATAGCGACCATGGCTATTCCCTCGGCAAGGTGCTGGCCACCGCGCATCTGCGGCTGCCCTTCACGGCTGTGGGCACCGAACTCAGCATCGCCATCGACGGCCAGCCCGTGCGCGCTGTGGTGGCGCCGATGCCGTTCTTCGATCCGGAGGGGGCGAGGTTGAGGGGCTAACCTGGTGTGTGCGCGTCCCACAGCGCCATAGCGGCCAATCCTCCGCGCTGCCCCTCACCTGCCTGCCGGCATCCTCTCCCCGTATAGTGACGGGGAGAGGGGCGCTCCGTCGCCGATTTCGCCAATCATCGGCGTTGCAAGAGGGGCGCCGGCGTCACGGCCGGCTTCTCTCTCCCCGTTCTACGGGGAGAGATGTCCGGCAGGACAGTGAGGGGCGGCGCCAACGCTAAGATTGTTTAGTCAGAAGGTTCGGCCGAACCTGAATATTCAGGCGCCTCACCCTCGCCGGTCGAGCCGCGCCACCAGCCGATCGCCCACCCACTGGATGCCGCAGACCAGGATGATCAGCACGATCACCACCGCCACCATCACCGAGGTTTCAAACCGCTGATAGCCATAGCGGATGGCGAGGTCGCCGAGGCCGCCGGCGCCGATGGCGCCGGCCATCGCGGAGGCGCCGACCAGCGTCACCAGCGTCACCGTGAAGCCGGCGACGATGCCGGGCAGGGCCTCGGGCACCAGCACCTCGCGGATGATCGTCCAGCGGTTGCCGCCCATGGCGCGGGCGGCCTCGATCAGCCCGTGGTCGACCTCGCGCAACGACACTTCGGCAATCCGCGCATAGTAGGGCGTGGCGGCGATCGACAGCGGCACGATGGCCGCCCAGGTGCCGATCGAAGTGCCGACGATCAGCCGCGTCACCGGGATCAGCGCCACCAGAAGGATGATGAACGGCACCGAGCGGAAGCCGTTGATGACGGCGCCGAGCACGCGATTCACCCACAGGCTTTCGGCAATGCCGCCGCGTTCGGTGGCGATCAGCGCCAGGCCGAGCGGCAGGCCGAACACCAGCGAGATTAGGCCGGAGGCGGCCGTCATCAGCACCGTCTCCCAGATCGACCGCAGCAGAAGCTCAAACAGGATCGGCGACATGGCCAAGCACCTCCACCCGCGCCTGGCGGGATTCCAGGAAAGCGATCACCTCGGCGAGATGACCCGCATCGCCGCCAGGGATGGAGAGGAACAGCGTCCCCACCGGCTCTCGCTGGATATGGTCGATGCCGCCATGGACGAGCCGGAAGGCACCGGGCACGGTTCTCGCAAGGTCGGACAGCAGCGGCCCGCGCGCAGGCTCGCCCGCAACGTCGACGCGCAAGATCGTTTCGGTGCCACCCGCGGGCAGCAGCCGCGCCGCCAGCTCCGGCGGCAGTTGCGGCCGGATCGCGCCGAGCAGGCGTCTTGTGATCTCGGACCGTGGATCGGCGAACACAGACCAGACTGGCCCTTCCTCGACGATGCGTCCGGCGTCGATCACCGCCACCCGGTCGGCGATCGAGCGGATCACCTCCATCTCGTGGGTGATCAAAAGGATGGTCAGGCCAAGCTGCCGGTTGATGTCCTTGAGCAAGGCGAGGATGGACCGCGTCGTCTCTGGGTCGAGCGCTGACGTCGCTTCGTCCGACAGAAGCAGCGCCGGCCGCGAGGCCAGCGCCCGGGCGATGCCGACGCGCTGCTTCTGGCCGCCCGACAGTGACGCCGGATAGGCTTTCGCCTTTTCCGACAGGCCGACGAGATCGAGCAGTTCCGCCGCCCGCTTCAGCCGTTCGGCCTTTGGCCGGCCCTCGATCTTCAGCGGCAGCGCCACATTATCCTCGACCGTCTTGGCCGACAGCAGGTTGAAATGCTGGAAGATCATGCCGATGCGCCGCCGCAGCGGCTGCAGGTCGCGCTCGCCGAGCCGGCTGATTTCGCGGCCCTCGATGAACACCTCGCCGGAATCGGGCCGCTCCAACCCGTTGAGGCAGCGGATCAGCGTCGATTTGCCGGCGCCGCTGCGGCCGATGATGCCGAGGATCTCCCCCTTGCGCACCGTCAGGGAAATGCCGTCGAGCGCCGCCGTCGCGCCGAAGCGGCGCTTCAGCTCGACAAGACGCACCACGTCCTGCGCCGGTGCATCGGCGTCGTTCGTGTTCTCGATGGCTGCGGTCACATGCTGGTTCATACGCGGATCCCGAAACAGGATTGCGGCCCGCGCGTTGCGCGGACCGCTTTTCTTGTCAAAGCAGACACTTTCGTGCCCGGATTGCTCAATAGGCGCTGAGGCCGGTGCCCTTGTAGACCTTGTCGAACTCGGCTTTGACCGCCTCGTTCTGGTAGGACGCCACCAGCGTCTTCACCCAGGCCTCGTTCTCGTTGCCGACCTTGACCGCAATGAAGTTGCGGTACGGATTGTCTGCGATCGGCTCCTGGGCGATGCGGTTTTCCGGTGTCAAGCCGCTTTTCAGCGCCCAGTCGGTGTTGACCACGGCTGCGTCGAGGTCCTCGACCGAGCGGCCGACGATGCCGGCGTCGAGTTCCTTGATCTCGACCTTCTTGGGGTTTTCGGCGATGTCGGCGGTGGTGGCCAGGATGCCGGTGCCGTCCTTCAGCTTGATCACGCCCTCATTCTGCAGCACGCGCAGCGCCCGGCCTTCATTGGACGGGTCGTTGGGCACGCCGATGACAGCACCCTGGGGCAAGTCGGCGACCGCTTTGTACTTCTTGGAATACAGGCCGATCGGCCACACGCCGGTATAGCCGACGCGCACGATATGGTAGCCCTGCGTCTTGATCTGGTTGTCGAGATAGGGCTGGTGCTGGAAGGCGTTGGCGTCGATCTCGCCGCGCTCCAGCGCCTCGTTGGGCTGGGTATAGTCGTTGAACACCACCGTCTCGATGCTCAGGCCCTTCTCGGCGGCTTGAGCGACCACGACGCGCCAGACGTCCTCGTCCTCGCCGCTGATGATGCCGACCTTGATCGCCTTCTTGTCCTCGGCGAAGGAGGCATGCGGCGCCATCAGGCTGCCTATCGCGACGGCCGATGCGAACAGCAGAGCCAGGCCACTGCGGCGGTTCAGGGTTGACCTTGGGGAAGAGGACAAAGTGTTGTTGAGGTCGGACATGATTGATCTCTGCGGTTGTGAAGTCATGGCAGCAAGGCGGATTGCCTAGCCTTGTTCACATCGTCAGAAATTCTATCGATTTTATCAAAGAACGCCTTTCGCCATTCTCCCTTGAAGCCGGGAATATTCTCTCAAAAATTTTGAAGAAGGGAGTAAAGACGCCCAGGATCGACCGCAACGGTTGCGGAGCGATCCGGCGGGCGTCAGAAGCGGCGAGGTTTTCAGCGAACCCGGCGGCCCCTCAAAGCGAGATCCAGGCGGTCTTCAGTTCGAGATACTTCTCCAGCGCGTGCAGCGACTTGTCGCGGCCGAAGCCGGATTGCTTGACGCCGCCGAGCGGCACGGTGACGTCGGCGCCGCCATAGGTGTTGACGTGGACAACGCCGGCATGGATGGCCCGCACCATGCGGTGCGCGGTGGAGAGGTTTGATGTCCACACCGCCGAGGCAAGCCCGTAGACCGTCGAGTTGGCAAGCCGCACCGCTTCCTCCTCGGTCTCGAAGCGCATCACGCCGAGCACCGGCCCGAACACCTCTTCGCGGGCAAGCTGCATGTCCTGCGTCACGTTCTCGAAGATCGTCGGCGCCATATAGCTGCCGCCGGTCTCGGCCAGGATCCGTTCGCCGCCGGTGACCAGCCTTGCGCCTTCTTCAGTGGCCATGGCGACGAAACCGAGATTCTTGTCCAACTGCTCCGCGCTCGACACCGCGCCGACATCGCTTGCGAGATCGAGCGGATCGCCGACCTTCAGCCTCGTGGTCGCCGAGAGCAGTTCGTCCATGAAACGGTCATAGACGGAGGCCTGGACAAGCAGCCGCGAGCCGGCGACGCAGACCTGGCCGGAATTGCGGAAGATGCCGTTGGCCGAGACGACAGCCGCCTGTTTCAGGTCCGGCGCGTCGGCAAAGACGATGTTGGGTGACTTGCCGCCGAGTTCGAGGAAGACGCGCTTCAGATTGGAACGGGCGGAGTATTCGAGTAGGCGGCGGCCGACCGGTCCCGAGCCGGTGAAGGCGATGGCGTCGACATCCCCATGCAGGCCGAGCGCCTCGCCGGTGACCGCGCCCCTGCCGGTCACGACATTGAGCACGCCGGCGGGCAGCCCGGCTTCGGCAGCCAGTTCGGCCAGCCGCAGCAGCGTCAGCGAGGCGATCTCCGGCGGCTTGACCACCACGCAATTGCCGGCGGCCAGCGCCGGCGCGATCTTCCAGGCGCCGATCATCAACGGGAAGTTCCAGGGAACGATGACGCCGACGACGCCGAGCGGCTCCTTGTGGATCAGCCCAAGCACGTTGTCGGCGGTCGGCGCGATCTCGCCATAGACCTTGTCGATCGCCTCGGCGTAGTAGCGGATGGTGCCGGCCGCCGACAGCGGCTCGGCCTTGTAGGCCATGCCGATCTCGGTGCCGTTGTCGCGCACGCCGAGCACGGCCAGCTCGTCGACGTGTCTTTCGATCAGCTCGGCGAGCCTGGTCAGCACCTTCTTGCGGAAAGCGGGGGCAGCGCGCGACCATGAACCCTTCTCGAACGCCTTGCGTGCCGAGCGCACGGCGCGGTCGATGTCGGCTGCATTGCCGTCGGCGATGCTGGCGAAAGGCCGGCCGTCGATCGGCGAAATCACCAGCAGGCTCGCGCCGCTTGCCGCCTCCGCTTGGGCGCCATCGATGAACAGGCCGCGCGCGCCGATCTCCGCCTTGCGCAGTGTGTCGATGGCACTTTGACTGATCATTATATTCTCACTTCAGGAGAGTCTGCGGGGCGGCGTGATACGCCGCCCTGATATCTCGCTCAATCCTTGAGCGGTACGCCGAGATTGTCGAAGGCCACCGGATCGCGGCTCTTCAACGCGCCTGCCAGCAGCAGGCCCACCACGCCGGCGATCAGCACCAGCCCCGGCAGGAACGCACCGAGGAAGCCGCCGGCCCCCGACAGGCTGCCGAAATTGATGACGATCAGGTAGATGATGACGACGAAGGCGATGAAGGTCAGCCCGGGCAGGATCGTGGTCTTGAGCGCGTTCTCCTGGGCCGACGGGTTGGCGCGGAAGTACATCACCACGGCGAGCGAGGCGACCGCCATCATGACGATGACGCCGAGCGTCGCAACATTGGTCAGCCACGAGAACAGCGCCAGCACCGGATCGAGCCCGAGCACGGCGAACAGCCCGACGACGACAGCCGCCAGCACGCTCTGGATCACCGAAGCGACATGCGGGCTCTGGTGCGCCGAATGCGTCACGCCGATCGCCTGCGGCAACAGCCTCTCGCGGCCGGAGACATAGATGTAGCGGGCAACGGCATTGTGGAACGCCAGCACGCCGGCAAACAGGCTCGACACGAACAGGATGCTCATCGCATGCGTGAGCAGCGTTCCCGCATAACGGTCGGAGAGGCCGAACAGGAAGGTGGTCGGGTCCTGCAGGTCCTGCAGCGCCGGCAGCAGTTTGTCGACGCCGGCACCCACCGCCATCAGCCAGGCGGTGACCATGTAGAAGACGCCGATCAGCAGCACCGAGAAATAGGTGGCGCGCGGAATGGTGACCTTGGGGTCACGGGCTTCCTCGGCATAGATCGTCGTCGCCTCGAAGCCGATGAAGGCGGCGAAACAGAACAGGATGGCGATCGCCGGCGCGCCCGAGGTGATCTGGCTCCAGCTGAACGGGGCCGCCGAGAGGCCGCTGTCGCCGCCGGTCCTGAGGATCACCAGGTCGAGGATCAGCACCACGGCATATTCGCACAGCACCAGCACCGTCAGGATCTTGGCCGACAGGTCGACCTGGCGGTAACCGAGCACGGCGACGATGGCGATGGCGATGAAACTCCACACCCACCAGGGAAGGTTGATGCCCCAGCTGGCGAACAGCCCGGAGGTCGCCGCACCCAGCAGGCCCATGACGCCGATCTGCATGGCATTGTAGGACAGGATGGCGATCAGCGCCGTGGCGCCGCCGGCAAGGCCGCCCAGGCCGCGCGCGGCGTAGGCATAGAAGGCGCCGGCGTTGCCAACATGGCGCGACATGGCGACATAGCCGACCGCGAAAAGAAGCAGCAGCACCGTGACGATCAGATAGGTGCCGGCAAAGCCGGCGCCGTTCCCCATCAGCATGCCGAGCGGCGTGCCGCCGGCGACCGCCGTGAGCGGGGCGGCGGCCGAGATCACCATGAAGGTGATGGCGCCGACGCCGAGACTGTTCTTGCGCAGCCTGTTGGCCGGCGCCGCTTCCGAAACTGCTGACATTTGTCCCTCCTGTTTGCAAACCGGTTGGCTTGCCGGCCGAATGGCCTGTCCCATACGCTCTGGATGTGGTTCATTATTTGAACCGTTATTTTGAATATAGACTTGCAAACAAAGCGGCTTCCTGTCAAGTTAATTCACACGTTAATTGATTGCCGCTTATGGGGCGCACATTGCTGGGAGGAATGCGTTGAGTACGGTCGGCAAGGCGATTTCACTCTTGGAGCTGTTCACCGTGGCCGAGCCCGAGCTCGGACTGTCGGACCTCGCGCGCCGGTCGGGTTTCGACAAAGCGACGACGCGGCGCCTGCTGGTGGCGCTGACCGGCCACGGTCTCGTCGAGCAGGATGCCGCCACACGGCACTATCGGCTCGGCGCCGGCCTGTCGCGGCTGGCGCGCATCCGCGAGGCCCGCTTTCCCTTCCTGCAGACCGCGGTGCCGCTGGTGCGGGATCTGGCAAGTGCCACGGCCGAGACCGTGCATCTGTCGGAGTATTGCATCGACCGGCTGGTCACCGTCCATGTCGAGCATCCGGCGCGGGCAAACCGGGTCAATGTCGATATCGGCCAGCTCCTGCCCCTGCATTCTACCGCCTCCGGCATCGTCTATCTGGCCTTCGCCAGGGACGAGGCCGTCAAGGCATGCTTGACCACTCCCCTGGAGGCCTTCACCGCGCATACACTGACCGAACCGGCCGCCATCGCGCGCTCCATGGGCGAGGCGCGCGAGCGCGGCTATTCGATTTGCGACCAGGGCCTGGAGGAGGGCGTCATATCAGTCGCCGCGGCAATCCTGGCGGCGGATGGGTTCGCGCTCGGCACGATCGCCGTGGCGGCGCCGAAGGCCAGGACGACGGCGGCCGACATCGCCGAGCGCGGACTTGCGGCCGTGGCCGCGGCGCGCGAGATTTCGATGCGGCTCAACGGCGACAATCTGCAAGCGCTGAGGAGGCAGGCCTGATGTCCGAACCCCGCATCCTGGTCATCGGCACCGGCGATACCAAGGCCGAAGAACTGCTGTTCATGAAAGCATGCATCGAGGCATCGGGCGGCAGTGCCGTGATGATGGATGTCAGCGTGCTGGGCGACCCGCCCTACAGCCCCGATCACGACAAGCACGCGGTCGCCCGCGCCGTGGATGTGACCATCGCCGAGATCATCTCCAGCGGTGACGAGAACACCGCCATGACGCTGATGGCGGGCGGCGCCGTGCAATTGGCGCGCAAGCTCCAGCAAGACGGCGAGATCGACGCCTTCATCGCCATAGGCGGCTCGATGGGAACCGATCTGGCGCTCGATGTAGCGCTTTGTCTGCCGCTCGGTATGCCGAAATTCGTCGTCTCGACCATCGCCTATTCGCACCTGATCCCGCCCGAGCGGGTCGCGCCAGACCTGATGATGATCCTCTGGGCCGGCGGGCTCTACGGCCTCAACTCGATCTGCAAGCTCGTCCTGTCGCAGGCCTGCGGCGCGGTCGTCGGCGCGACGAAGATGATGCTTGAAACCCGCGCCTCCGCGCCGGCGAAAGGCCCGACTATCGGCATGACCTCGCTCGGCAGCTCCTGTCTGCGCTACATGAAGACGCTGAAGCCGGCGCTGGAACGGCGCGGCTATGACGTCGCCGTCTTCCACACCACCGGCATGGGCGGCCGCGCCTTCGAATCGATCGCCGGCCAGGATCATTTCTGCGCGGTGTTCGATTTCAGCCTGCAGGAGATCACCAACCATCTGGCCGGCTCCGTCGTCAGCTCCGGCGCCGACCGGCTGGAGAATGCCGGCGCCCGTGGCGTTCCGCAGATCGCGGCACCTGGTGCGGTCGACATGGTCGACCTGCCAACCTGGCAGGATTTGCCGGCTAAATTTTCCGAGCGCCCGTTCCACGCCCACAACAGGCTGATTGCCTCGATTACAGTCGATGCGGATGACCGCCGCGAGGTCGCCCGGACCATCGCCGGGAAGCTCGGCATGGCCAAGGGCCGTTCCGCGCTCATCCTGCCTTCCCGTGGCATCCAGGAATGGGACACCGAGGGCGAGCCGCTCTATGAGCCCGAAGCGCTTGCCGCTTTCGTCGATGAGATGCGCAGGGCGATCCCCGCGGGCGTCGAGTTCCATGAGATCGACGCTCACATCAACAGCGACACCTTCGTCGCCAAGGCGCTCGAAATCTTCGACCGCTGGGTCGAGGAAGGCATTGTCCCGCGCGGCATGCCGGCCAAGGAGGTCGCCGCGTGAGTGCTGTTTCCGCACAGGCGCTGGTCCTCGACTTCGGCGGCGTCGTCACCCGTACGCTGTTCGAGACCCATGCCTTGACCGAACAGGCGCTGGGCCTGAAGCCGGGAACGCTGCAGTGGCGCGGCCCGTTCGATCCCGGCAGCGATCCGCTGTGGCGTGCCATGCAGGCCGACGAGATCAGCGAGCGCGACTATTGGCGCACCCGCACTCGGGAGGTCGGCCGCCTTGTCGGCGAGGACTGGCAAGCGATGGAAACCTTCGTCCAGCGCGCGCGTGGCGCCGAGCCCGAAAAGGTGGTGCGGCCGGAAGCCATCAGCGCCATTCGCGCCATCCACGCGGCGGGATTTCGCCTGGCGATCCTGTCCAACGAACTCGACCTGTTCTACGGCGCCGGCTTCCGCCGGCGGCTGCCGCTGCTTGACCTGTTCGACGTGATCGTCGACGCCACCTATACCGGCATCCTCAAGCCGGATCCGCGAGCATACGCCTTCGTCACCGAAGCGCTTGGCCTGCCTGCCGCCGCCTGTGTCTTCGTCGACGACCAGCAGCGCAATGTCGATGGCGGCCGTGCCGCCGGCATGCGTACGGTTCATTTCGACGTTTCCCGGCCGGTCCATTCCTATGCCGAGGCCCTCGGCCATTTCGACCTCGTCCAGCTGCCTGAGACCTTTTGCGGAGCCTTGTGATGCGCGACATCAACTTCCTCACCGAGACCAATGCCAGGCCGATCTGGCACCCGATGGCGCATCCGGCCGAGATGCGAGCCAATGCGCCCAAGGTGATCATGAAGGGCGAGGGCGTCATGGTCACCGACATCGCCGGCAACACCGTCCTCGACGCCGTCGGCGGGTTGTGGAACGTCAATCTCGGCTACAGCTGCGACCCGATCAAGCAGGCGATCGCCGACCAGCTCGGCGCACTGCCTTACTACTCCGGCTTTCGCGGCACCTCGACCGGACCGTCGATCGAGCTCGCCTACGAACTTGCGGAATGGTTCGCGCCGGAAGGCATGGTGCGCACCTTCTTCACTTCGGGTGGATCGGATTCGGTCGAGACGGCGCTGCGGCTGGCGAGGCAATATTGGAAGATCCGCGGCCAGGGCGACCGCACGAAGTTCCTCGCCCTGAAGAAGGGCTATCACGGCACGCATTTCGGCGGTGCCTCGGTCAATGGCAACGCCAATTTCCGCCGCAACTACGAACCGCTGCTGCCCGGCGTCTTCCACATTCCCGCACCCTGGACCTTCCGCAACCCGTTCGACGAGGCCGATCCGGCGCGGCTGGCGAAACTGTGCGCCAGGGCGCTGGAGGACGAGATCGCCTTCCAGGGCGGCGACACGATCGCCGCCTTCATCATGGAGCCGGTGCTGGGTGCGGGCGGCGTCATCGTTCCACATGAAAGCTTCATGCCGCTGGTGCGCGAGATCTGTGACCGCCACGAAATCCTGCTGATCGCCGACGAGGTCGTCACCGGTTTCGGCCGCACCGGCGCCTGGGCTGGCTCGCGCCTGACCGGCGTGAAGCCGGACTTCATGACCATCGCCAAGGCGATCACCTCGGGCTATTTCCCGCTCGGCGCCACGCTGATCGGCGCCAAGGTTGCCGACGTCTTCGAGGCCGACAAGACCAGTTTTGGCGCCATCGGCCATGGCTACACCTATTCCGGCCACCCGGTCGGTTGCGCGGCGGGACTGGCCGCACTCGCCGAGACCAAACGGCTTCGCCTCAACGAAAACGCGGCCGCGCGCGGCGCAGAACTGGCGGTGGTCCTCGAAGGTTTGAAAGCGAAGCACGCGATCGTTGGCGATGTCAGGTACAAGAGCCTGATGGCGGCGGTGGAACTGGTTGCCGACCGCGCGACGAAGAAACCCGCCGACAAGAAGACCATGGCTGTCGTTTCGGAGGGGGCCTACGAGGCCGGCGTCATGCTGCGCGTCTCCGGTAACAACATCATCTTGTCGCCACCGCTCATCATCAGCGCCGCCGATGTCGCGAAGATCGGTGAGGCGATCGACGCAGGCCTGTCGAAGGTCTGACGCATGCAACGGAGGTTTGGTACACCGATGGCCCAATCGCGGCAAGAACAGGCTGGGGAAACACTGGTTAGCCGGCGTGGCCGGCTGCTCGGCGCGAAATCGCAACTGTTCTATGACGAGCCCGTGCATCTTGTACGCGGCGAGGGTGTCTGGCTCTACGACGCCGATGGCCGCAAATATCTCGACGCCTATAACAATGTCGCCCATGTCGGCCATTGTCACCCGCATGTGGTCGAGGCGCTGTGCCGGCAGGCGAGCCTGCTCAACACCCACACGCGCTATCTCCACACCGCGATCCTCGATTATGTAGAGCGGCTGACCGCCACCTTCGATGCCAGCCTCTCCACCGCCATCCTGACCTGCACCGGCAGCGAGGCCAACGACATCGCGCTGCGCATGGCGCAGGCGGTCTCCGGCCAGATGGGCATCATCGCCACCGACGCCACCTATCACGGCAACACCACAGCCGTTTCGCAGCTCTCAACCCGCATGCCGCCGGTCGGCGGCCGCGCCCACCATGTCAGGCTGGTGCCGGCCCCCGACAGCTATCGCCATCCCGATGCGATGACCAATGGCAAGGCCTTCGGCGATGCCGTGCGCGCGGCGATCGCCTCGCTGGCCGAGGACGGCATCGGCCTCTCCGGCATGATCCTCTGCCCCCTGCTCGCCAATGAGGGCTTTCCGGCACTTCCGAGCGGCTTTTTCGACGACGCCGTATCGGCGGTGCGCGAAGCGGGCGGTCTGATGATCGCCGACGAGGTACAGCCCGGCTTCGGCCGCACCGGCAGCCATTTCTGGGGCCATCAGCGCGCCGGTTTCGTCCCCGACATCGTCACCATGGGCAAACCGATGGGCAACGGCCACCCGGTCGCCGCTGTCGTCACCACTCGAGAGATATTGGCGACCTTCCGCGACGCCTTCCGCTACTTCAACACCTTCGGCGGCAATCCGGTCTCCTGCGCGGTGGCCAATGCGGTCCTCGATGTGCTGGAGGACGAAAACCTCATCGCCAATGCGCGCGATGTCGGCGCCTATGCGCTCGGCCTGCTGCGGCCACTGGCCGATCGTCATGAATCGATCGGCGAGGTCAGGGGCGCCGGCCTTTTCTTCGGGGCCGAACTGGTCCGGGACCGCAAGACACGCGAGCCGGCGCCCGACATCGCCGGCCGCGTCATCAACGCGATGCGCGACCGTGGCGTGCTGATGGGCAAGACCGGCATTCACGGCAATGTGCTGAAGATACGCCCGCCAATGCCCTTCTCCCGTGCCAATGCCGATCTGCTGATCGAAACGCTCGATGAGGTGCTCGGCGAAGTCGGCGGAGTGCCGGCGTGAACGCTGTCTCGACGCATGCCGAGCCTGAAACGGCAGCTGATGTCACCGACCTTGCCAGACGTGCGCTGGACCATTGGGGCGTTCGCGGCGGCGAGCCGGAGCTCTTGAAATACCGTGAGAATGCCGTCTTCCGGATCCACTTGCCCGATAGCCGGCCGGCCGTGATGCGCGTGCATCGGCTTGGCTACCACACGGATGCCGCGCTGCGCGGGGAACTGCAATGGATGGGCTTTCTGCAAGCCGCCGGCGTCGCCACGCCGTCTCCGATCGCAACGCAGGCCGGCGACCCGTTCGTGCTCGTCGGCACCGCCGCTTTGACGCAACCGCGCCAGGTCGATTGCTTGAGCTGGCTCGAGGGCCGCGCCGTCGGCGCGCGCGGCGTACCGCTGGACTATACGCCGGAACAGTTGGAGCAGGTCTTCAGGGAGATCGGGCGAAGCATCGCCCACATGCACAATGTCACCGCCACGTGGACGCCGCCTTCAGGCTTCACCCGCCATGCCTGGGACTTCGACGGCTTCTTCGGCGCGGCCCCGAATTGGGGACGCTTCGAGACCTCCCCCTTCCTCGACGACGCGCGCCGCGATCTGGTTTTCCAGGCGCGGAAAAAGGCGGTGAAGGCGCTGGCGGAACACGAACGCAGCGCTCGCAATTTCGGCATCATCCACGCCGATCTGGTGCGCGAGAACGTGCTGATCCATGATAGTGGGGTGCGCATCATCGACTTCGATGATTGCGGCTTTGGCTGGCACATGTACGACCTCGCCGTCGCGCTATATCAGAACCGCCAGGAGCCGCTCTATCCGCTGATCGAGGCTTCGCTGCTGGACGGCTACCGGCAGCAGCGGGAGTTGACCGCGCTGGATGTCGCCGCGCTGACGCTGTTCGCCGCGCTGCGGGCCTTCGCGTTTCTGGGCTGGGTGCAAAGCCGCGTCGAGGGCGATATCACCCGCGAAGTCGGCCTGAGCATGTCGAACATCGCCGCCGATGTGATTGCGGCCTATTTGCGCGACAAATGAGGCGGTGTGGCTGGCGGGGAACCGTCAGCCTTTCGCGAAATGGATGCTGACCGTTCCCGAACCGCCGAAATCGGCGACGATCGTGTCGCCCGGCCGTGCCTCCACGGGCCGCACGAAGGAACCCGACAGCACCACTTCGCCGGCCGCGATCGATAGGCCGTAGCGGGCGAGCCGGTCGGCCAGCCAGGCCACGCCCATGGCCGGATGGTTGAGCACGCCGGCGCCGAGCCCGGTCTCCTCGACCTCGGCATTGCGCGAGACGATGGCGCCGATCCAGCGCATGTCGGCTTCATCGGGCCGCTGCGGCCGCCCGCCGATGACGATGCCGGCATTGGCGGCATTGTCGGAGATGGTGTCGAAGAAGGTGCGCGCCTTCTTGGTCTCGGCATTGACGCGCTCGATGCGCGTATCGAGGATTTCCAACGCCGGCGTGATGTAGTCGGTGGCGTTGAGCACGTCGAAGAGGGTCATCCCGGGCCCCTTCAGCGGCGCCTTCATGACGAAGGCGATCTCGGCCTCGACGCGCGGCTGGATGAAACGGCCGGCGGCAATGGTCGCGCCGTCGTTGAAGAACATGTCGTCGAAGAGCACGCCCGAATCCGGTGTGTCGATGGCCAGCGCATATTGCATCGCCTTGGAGGTCAGGCCGATCTTCCAGCCTTTCGGCTTCAGCCCGGCATCGGTCTTGCGCTTCACCAGCGCCGCCTGGACGCGATAGGCATCCTCCATCGTCGCTTCCGGGAAATCGAGGCTGAGCAGCCGGATCTGGCGGCGCGAACGCTCGGCTTCGAACAGCCGGTTGGCGGCCTCTTCCACTTGGCTTGGGGTCATTGTGCGGCCTCGTCGACGACGCCGTTTCTGAGCACGCCGATGCCGTCGGCCTCGACCTCGATCACATCGCCCGGTTTCAGCCAGATCGGCGGATCGAAGCGGGCGCCGGCGCCGGTCGGCGTTCCCGTGACGATGATATCGCCAGGCACCAGCGTGGTGAAGGTCGAGATGTAATTGATGATCTTGCGGAAGGAAAAGATCATCCGGCTGGTGCGGTCCTGCTGGCGCGCCTCGCCATTGACGCGGGTGGTCAGCGCGATGTCGGCGATCTGCGCCTCGTCCGTGAACGGCACCAGCCACGGGCCGATCGAGCCGGTGCGCTCGAAGTTCTTGCCTTGCGTGACGTTGAATTTGGCGTGCCGCACCCAGTCGCGGATGGTGCCTTCGTTGCACAGCGACAGGGCGGCGATGTGGTCCAGCGCATCGGCCTCGGCGATGCGCCGGCCGGGCTTGCCGATGACGATGACGATTTCGCCCTCGTAGTCGAGCTGTGGTGATTCCGGCGGCCGCACCAGCGGCGCGCCATGACCGACGAAAGAGCGCGGAAAACGGATGAACAGCGAGGGGTTGGCGGGAGCTGCCTGCCCGTCCTTGTACTCCTCGTTGCGGTCGGGATAGTTGACGCCGACGCAGATGATTTTTTCCGGGGAGGGAATGGGGATGTCGTAGGTGATGGCGTCGAGCGGGAAATCGGGGGCGAAGGCCTCCGCCTCTTCCGCCAGGCGCCGCAGGGCGCCGGCCTCGATGACCTCGCGCAATGTCGGCCATTGGCTGTGGCGGGCCGACAGGTCGACGACACCCTTGCTCGTGACGGCGCCATAGCGCGTCTTGCCGTTGACGGTGAAGGTGGCGAGGCGGGTGCTCATGCTCCGGCTCCGGTTCTATTTGCCGACCGGAATCGCCGAGTTCTACGGCGCCCCCCTCTGTCCTGCCGGACATCTCCCCCACAAGGGGGGAGATCAGCCGGCCGCGCCGTCGGCGCCTCTCTTGCATCGTTGAAAATTGGGTTGAAAATTGGCGAAGGCAGGGATGCCAGCCAATCTCCCCCCAAGTGGGGGAGATGTCCGGCAGGACAGAGGGGGGTGCGACAGAACGCCGACATCTCCTAATAGCCCTTCACGGCGCGATGATCGGCGAGGCCGTCAGATCCGGCTGGCGCACTGTGGCGCCCGCAAAGACACTGCCCTCCTCGAACCAGCTTTTCGGTGCCGGCGCGCCCCACAACGTCTGGCGCTGCGGGTCCTTCAAATCCCATTTGATCGGCTCGAGGTCGGGATCGACCGTCTGGTAGTCCGAACAGTAGATCTCGATGCGATGATTGTCGGGATCACGGACATAGAGGAAGAACGCATTGGAAATGCCGTGGCGGCCGGGGCCGCGTTCGATGTTCGGCAGGTAGCCGGTAGTCGCCATCAGGTCGAGCAGATCGATGATGTTGAGCGGCGTCGGCACCCAGAAGGCGACGTGGTGCAGGCGCGGGCCGATACCGTTGGTGAAGGCGATGTCGTGGACGCCGCCCTTGCGATGCGTCCAGGCCGCCCACAGCTTTCCGCTTGAGGCATCTTCCGTATATTCGGTAACGCGAAAACCGAGCTCGTTGTAGAAGGTGACGGACTCGTCGACATTGGGCGAGAAGCAGTTGAAATGGTCGATGCGCAACGGCTTCACGCCCTTGTAGAGCGCGTATTTCTGGTGGATCGGCGGCAACCGCTCCATCGTCGCGTAGAATTCCAGCGGAATGCCGTGCGGGTCGCGCGTGCGGAAGGTGCGCGACTGGTAGGGACGCTCGACCCATTCGACCGGCAGGCCCTTGCCCCTGAAGAAGTGCTCTGCCTTGTCGAGGTCCTCGTCGGAAAAAACCTTGAAACCGAGATCGCGGGCTTCCGGCGTCGTTGCCTTGCGCAGCACGATGCAGTGATGGCCGCGCTCCTCCATGGCCCTGAGGTAGATGGCGCCCGATGTCTCGTCGGTGACCTGCAGGCCGAGCGTGTCGACATAGAAGGCGCGGGATCGGGCAAGGTCGGTCACCGCGAGCTCGACATGGCTGAGCCGAACGATGTTGAAGGCGGGGTAGAGGTTGGGCTTGGGCAAGGGCATCTGGTTTCCTCCGGTCAGCCGCCGAGTTTCTGGATTGCGTGCGCCGAAGTGGCGAAGGCGACGTTCTTCGTCTCCATGTAGAAATCGAAGGAATGGTCGCCGCCGTCGCGGCCGATGCCGGAGTTCTTGACGCCGCCGAACGGCGTCGGCAGATGGCGCACATTCTCCGAATTGACCCAGATCATGCCGGCATCCAGCGCATCGGTGAAGCGGAAGGCGCGGGTCACGTCGGATGTCCAGAGATAGCCGGTGAGGCCATATTGCGTGTCGTTGGCCAATGCCAGCGCCTCCGCCTCGTCCTTGAAGGCGATCGCGGTCAGCACCGGCCCGAAAATCTCTTCCTGGGCAATACGCATCCTGTTGGTCGCGCCGGTGAACAATGTCGGGCTGACATAACAGCCACCGCCCGGGCCTGCGAACTTGCCACCGCCGGCGGCGACCACCGCGCCCTCCGATTTGCCGATCTCGATATAGGACAGCACCTTCTCCTCATGCACCGGATGGATCAGCGGTCCCACAACGGTTTTCGGATCGAGGGGATGGCCTATTCTGATGCGCTTTGCCTTCTCCGCCACCAGATCGGTGAACCGGTCGTAGACCGAGGCCTCCACCAGCAGGCGCGACGACGATGTGCAGCGCTCGCCATTCAGCGAGTAGATCATGAACACCGCCGCATCCGCCGCGCGCTCCAGATCCGCATCGGCGAAGACGATCACCGGGTTCTTGCCGCCGAGTTCGAAATGCACGCGCTTCAGCGTATCGGCGCCTTGCTTCATGATCATCGAGCCGGTGCGGCTTTCGCCGACGAAACCGATCGCCTTGATGACGGGGTGCTCGGTCAGCGCCTTGCCGGCATGTTCGCCGAGGCCGTTGACCAGGTTCCACACCCCCTTCGGCAGGCCGGCCTCCTCGGCGATCTCGACCAGCAGCCGCGCCGTCAGCGGCGAGAACTCAGCCGGCTTATGAACCACCGTGCAGCCGGCGGCCAGTGCCGGCGCGATCTTCCAGGTCGACAGCATGAATGGCGTGTTCCACGGCGTGATGATGCCGACCGGTCCGATCGGCACCCGCGTCGTCATGTTGACCTGGCCAGGCGTCCGCAGCGTTTCGCCATCACGCGCTTCCGGCGCGCGGTCGGCGAAGAAACGGAAGTTTTCGGCGCCGCGCAGTGCGGCCTTGGCCATGAACTTCAGCGCCTGGCCGGTGTCCATGCATTCGACGAAGGCAATCTCCTCGGCGCGCGCCTCGATCGCGTCGGCTATTTTGTGCAGCAGCTTCTTGCGCGCCTCGCCAGGCATGCCGGCCCAGGCCGGAAATGCCGCCTTCGCCGCTTTTGCCGCGCGGTCGATGTCGGCGATGCCGCCGCGCGCGACCTTGGCCAGTGGCTTGAGATCGACCGGCGACAACGTCTCGAAGGTCGAGCCGTCGGCGGCAGGCACCGCTTCGCCGCCGATCTGGTTCAGCACGCCATCGCGCTTGAAGCGGGCGAGGTAGGCTTGCGCCTTTTTCAGATTGCCTTCGAGATCGGACATGTCGGTCTTTCGTCACTTGCCGCGCAGCCGCGGGTGGATTGCATTCTTCTTCCAGCTCAACACCGGGTCGATTTCCCTGATCTCCAGCGACAAGGCGAAATGCGGGGTCTCGAACAGCGTTGCCAGGTATTGGCTTACCGCGGTGAACACGGCCTCGCCGGTGCGTTTCTTGTCCTCGGCGCCGCGGCCGCTACCGATGCGAAACGACATATCGAGAAAGGCGTTTTCCGGCAGGCGATCGGCAATGGCGTAGGCGTCGGCGCGAAAAGCCCGCACCCGCACGGCGCCGGTCTCGAACAGCCCGGTGTCGAGCACCGTGCGCAACACCAGCGCGCACAATTCACTCATGTCGACCTTGGCATCGAGATTGGCCGAATACTCGATGGAGAAGTGCGGCACCGCGTTTCGTTCCCTGGATTCTTGCATTTTGTAGTTAACGCGTTAATTACATGATGTACCCCCAAAGTCAAGTCTTGCATCGGGCTGGAGGCGACGATACGGGATGGAAAGGTCGGGGTTTGACGTTGGTCCATGTGGGGTCAAGACTCGCCGACCACCGCATTTATTGGGGGCGCTGCTTCTTGCTGCCGGAAAACACTCGTCGCTCCTTACCGATGGCATTGCTTCACGCCCGCGAAGCCGTGATGGCGCGGTTTCGCCCCATGCTTGCCGCGCATGACGTGACCGAGCAGCAATGGCGCGTTCTGCGCGTGCTGAGCGAGGCCGGCCCGGTCGAGGCGACCGAGCTTGCCGAGCGCGCCTCGGTGCTGCCGCCGAGCCTGACCCGCATCATCAAGGCGCTCGAGGGCCGGAAATTCATCACCCGCAACAAGGCGGAAGGCGACGGCCGCCGCGTCGTGTTGACCATCGCGCCGGCTGGCTCGGCCCTGATCGATGCGCTCTCGCCCGAGCGCCGTATCATCTACGACGACATCGAAAAGCGCTTCGGCCATGAAAAGCTGGAGCAGCTGCTTGATTTGCTGGAAAGCCTGATCGACGGCGAGAGCTGAGGCTTTTCGGTTCGTCGCGGCGGCTCGCATGATCGCGCCAGGACAGCAACACGCCTTCGCGATTAGCCGCGACATCCATCGTGTCGTCATCCTAGGGCGAAGCAGGAGCGAAGCTCCGTCGCGCAGACCCTAGGATCCATGCCGGGACTCCTGAGCGCCCCCACGGTGCAGATTCTGCACCGCTGCACTCGTCGTCTAATGTCACGGAATGGATCCCAGGGTCTCCGCGACGCCGCTTCGCGGCTGCTCCGCCCAGGGATGACGAGGTTGAGAGGGCGGCGGCCGATCTCCAATGCCTGTACCGCGCTCCCAAGGCCTCGCCTCACCCGCCAAAACTCCCCAGCCGCGTCGGCTGCGTGTAGTTGCGGTCGACATAGAGCAGCGCCGAGCCGCCGCTGCCGTGCCTGACGTCGGTGACGCGGCCGATCATGACATTGTGCGTGCCGACGAGGTGCACCGTCTCGATCTCGCAGTCGAAATTGACGATCGCGTCCGACAGCGCCGGCGTGCCCGACGTCAGCGTCTGCCAGCGCGCCGACGAGTAGCGGGCTTCCATGTCCCTGGTCGCGCCGGCAAACTTTCCTGCCAGATGCATGTGGTCATGCGTCAGCACGTTGACGCAGAAGCGCCAGTTGGCGAGGAACATGGCGGCCTGCGTCGACCGTCCGTTCATGCACACAAGCAGCGTCGGCGGCTCGTCGGAGACGGTGCACATGGCCGTGGCGGTGAAGCCGCCGCGTCCGGCCGGCCCGTCGGTGGTGATGATGTTGACCGGCGCGCAGACCCTTGCCATGGCGTCGCGGAAATCGGCTTTCGAAATCTGCGCGGCCATAGGCTTCATCCCGCCGTTGGAGTGAGTGGCGGCAACCAGGTGTCGCCCGTCCAGCCATGCTGGTCATAGTCGGCCATGCAGGTGTCGACGAGTTCCTCCATCGCCTTCAGCCGGCCGCCGCGCTCGGCGCCTTTCAGCACCTGCAGGCGCACCTCTTCCGGGGCGCCGGCATAGTTGAGCTCGTAGAGCGCGTGGCGGCCGCCGAACTCGGTGCCGGTCGCGTCCCACAACAGCTTCATGATCTTGATGCGCTCGATGTGGCCCATGTCGTTGGAGCCGCGCACATATTGCGCCAGATATTTGTCGATCTCGGGATTGTTGAAATCGCGCACCGACGACGGCAAATAGATCAGGCCGGATGCGATCACACGGCGCACCGTGTCGATGACACGCGGATAGGCCTCCGACATGAAGGTGCGGTAAGCCAGCGCGGCATCGAGATTGGGCAGCACCGCGCCGTTCGCCCACGGGATCGGGTTGTGGGCCATGGCATTGGAGAAACTCCAGAACATGTGGCGCAGCGCAATGACCTCGCCAAGCGCTGCCTGGTTGCCGCGAAACGCGTCGCCGCCGGTGGCGCGCAGCGCCTTGGCCAGCAGGCCGGCGAGGAAGTCGAGCTTCACGGCAAAACGGGTGCAGCCCTGGAAGCAGTAACCGTGCATGAAGCCGGATGCCGGGTGGAACGACAGGATCTTTTGCGCGTCGCGCAGCACCAGCACGTCCTCCCAGGGGATGAAGACATTGTCGAGCACGAGGATGGCGTCGTTCTCGTCGAAGCGCGACGACAAGGGATAGTCGAAGGGCGCGCCGACCGTGTTGGCCGTCTGCTCATAGGAGACGCGGCAGAACATCTTTATCCCCGGCGCGTTCATCGGCACGATGAACATCACCGACAGCGACGGATCCTCGGTCACCGTCGCCGAGCCCTGCGCCAGGAAATTGTAGTGCGTCAGCGCTGAGGACGTCGCCACCACCTTGGCGCCGGAAACATAGATGCCGGCATCAGTTTCCCCAGTGATGTGGACGAAGACGTCCTTCACCTGTTCGGCCGGTTTGTGGCGGTCGATCGGCGGGTTGACGATCGCGTGGTTCATGAACAGCACGGCTTCCTGCGCCCGCTTGTGCCAGGACAGCGCATTGTCCTTGAACGGTCCGTACCAGTCGGCATTGGCGCCGAGCGTGTTCATCAGCGCCGCCTTGTAGTCGGGCGTGCGCCCCATCCAGCCATAGGACATGCGTGACCACTCGGCGATCGCCGTCTGCTGGGCCGCGAGTTCGCCGGAGGATTTGGCGACGCGGAAATATTTGTGGGTATAGCCACCCGACCCGGTGTCGGTCGCAGAGGTCAGCGTCTCTCGACGCTTGCCGTCATGCAGCGCATCGTAGAGCCGCGCCAGCGACCGCGCCGAATTGCGCATCGCCGGATGGGTGGTGACGTCTGCTATGCGCTCGCCATTGATATAGACCTCGCGCCCGTCGCGCAGGCTCTCCAGATACTCCGCCCCCGTGAACGGGCGCGCTTTGTCCGCGCGAAAATCTTCCGACCGCATGATGCTCCTCCACTTGGTGTCGCACACCCTAGCGCCGCCGCTGGCGATCGGGTATGGACGGAACGGCAAAACCGATTGGACTTTTTCCGGCGCCATGAGCCAGAATTCCATCCCCGATTTCTTCGTCTATGGCGAGCCGGTGCGGCCGCTCGATGTTGGCTTCCTGCATGTCGAGACGGTGCTTGCCCGCAGCAACATTCACCTTGGCCAGGTTGCCGCGCACAAGCACCCGCAGATGGGCCAGATCACCTACTGGACCGGCGGTTCCGGCACCTACCGCATCGAGGATCGCTCCTGGGACTTTTCGGCGCCGGCCGTCAGCTTCGTGCCAAGCACTATCGTGCATGGTTTTTCGATCGGGCCAGGTACCGACGCCATCGTCGTCTCGGTCGCCGACGATGCGCTCGCCACGCTTGCTGGCCACAGCCTGCTGCCGCTCGACCGGCCGGTCTTCACCGACGCCCTGCCCCAGCACGCCGCATGGCAAAGGCTGGCAACGGTGCTGGACATGATCGCCGCCGAATACGCCGAGGCGCAGGGCGGCAGCGACAAGGTGCTGCCGGCGCTGATCGCTGTCGCGCTCTCCCAAATCGCGAGGCTCGCTCCTGAGGCGACGGATGCCCGGGGCTCTTCCGACACCTCACTGGCGAGGGGGCTGCGGAGGCTCGTCGATGCGCATTTCCGCGACAACTGGCCGGTCGACCGCTACGTCGAGGCCCTCGCCACGACGCCGCATTTGCTCGACAAGGCCGCCCACGCGGTGCTGGGCAGCGGCGTCAAGCGGGTGGTCGGCGAGCGCCGGTTGCTGGAAGCCAAGCGGCTGCTGCTGTTCACCGTGCGCACGGTCGAGGACATCGCCTACGAAATCGGCTTCGACGATCCGGCCTATTTCTCCCGCTTCTTCCGCGAGCGTACCGGCGAGGCGCCGGCCGCGTGGCGGCGGAGGCAATTGCGGGGTCAGTGATCCTTACGCTGATTGATTGTGCCTGAAGCCAGCATTCTTCCCCGATGCAGCCACGGCCACCTTTTCGTGAAGGTGCGCGGGTTGATCCGGCGGCCTGCATGCCTAGGTAGGGAGAGCGGCCGGGGCGCCACGCGATCTCAACAATCGGTATGACATTTTCCTGTATTCGAAAGCTTGCCCTTTCTGGTCTCATCGTCGCCGTCCAGTCTTCCTGCGTCGTTCCCGACGACACGTCGCGCATCGCCAAGGTTGATCCCACGGCGGCGGCGGCTCGCAAGGAGATGGTCGGCCTCAGCGAAGCCGACGTTCGAATGTGCGCGGGGTTTCCAACCGCCACCGCGGATGCCGGCGGATCCGGCCAGATCTGGACCTATAAGCGCGTCGTTCAGCGCGGCAATCTCAGCATCGTCGTCCCGACCCTGTCGGTGGGGCCGGTCCCGGCGCTCGGTGGCTCCCTCAATGTCGCTCCCGGCGGCTATTGCGACACGCAGGTCCGCATGGTCGGCGGCCGCGTCGCCGAAGTTGCCTACGCCGGCGACAACAATCTGCCAAACAGGCGCGACGCGCTTTGTGTCAGCACCGTGGATGCTTGCGTGTCCTATGCCCGCCAACACAGGCCGGCGGCCAAATAGCGGCAGCGGATTTCGCGGGAAACGGCGATGGCCGGCCTTCGCTGTTTGACGCGGATGGCGTTGAGGGCTTGACTGACCCGCCGGACCGAATACGCTAAGGCCAAATACCGGCTCTGATCGCCGGGCGGCAAACATGCCTCGTATGCCTCGCCTTTCCGGCGCTGGCTGCGGGGCATTGTCATTTCTGGGGTCCTGTTTGAAACGGCGCATCGAAATCGGCATCCTCTATTCCCGCTCGGGCAGCTATCAGCTCGTTTCCGACGCGTGCCGGATGGGCGCCATGCGCGCCATCGCCGACATCAACGCCGACAGGAGTTCAGGCATCGAGCTGGTGCCGGTCGAGCGCGATCCGCAAAGCAATGCCGATCGCTACGCGACGCTGTGCGAGGATATTTTCAAAACCAGCAACGCCCGCCATGTCGTCGGCTGCGTCACCTCCTGGAGCCGCAAGGAAACGATTCCGGTGCTTGAGAAGGCCGGCGGCATGCTCTGGTATGCTTGCCCCTATGAGGGTTTCGAGGCCAACGAGCATGTCGTCTACATGCACGCCTGCCCCAACCAGCACCTGGTGCCGCTGCTGGCTCATGTCGTGCCGCGCTTCGGCGCCAACGGTTTTCTGCTCGGCTCGAACTACATCTGGGGCTGGGAGATGAACCGCGTCGCGCGCGACCTGATCGCGGACGCCGGCGGCAAGGTCTTGGGCGAGCGCTATCTGCGCATCGGCGAGACCGACGTGTCGCGGCTGATCGCCGAAATCCGGGCGACGCGGCCGAACTTCATCCTCAACAATCTGATCGGCACCTCGTCCTATGCCTTCCTGGCGGCCTATCGCGACCTGGGCGTCGAGGATCCCGCCTTCAGTTCGCAAAACTGCCCGGTGATCTCCTGCAACCTCACCGAGGGTGAACTGCCGGCGATCGGCGAGACCGGCAAGGGCCATCTGTCGGTCGGGCCCTATTTCGCGCCAAGGCCGGCCGCCTTCGCCTCGTCCTTCGAGGCCTCCGCCTATGCCTCGGTGCAGGTGATGGCCGACGTGCTGTCGCGCGATCCCGACGCCGGCCCGGCGGAATTTTCCAAGGCCTTCGCCGAACGGCGCTTTTCCACCCGCCTCGGCCCGATCGCCATCGACGCCCATTCCCAGCACGCGACGCTGCCTGTCATCATCGGGCGGATCGCGGATGGCTTCTTCGAAGTCGTCAGCCGCGAGGACGAGGTCGCGCCGGACCCGTATCTGTCGCGCTACGACCCGGCAAAGACATTCGGCCGGCCACGCCTCAGGGTGGTGTCGTGACCCGAACCCCGCGCATCCCCAATCTCGGCGGCGCCAGGGCCTTTGTCCTGCATCGCCCGCACCCGACGGTGCAGGCGATCACCAGGCAATTGTCGGCCATCGGGCTTGTCACCGTGGACTGCTGGCCGGAACTGGCGCCGGAGGCGCTGGCCGCCGACTTCGTCTTCTTCGACGCCGATCTCGGCTTCGACGAGCAATTCCCCTGGAAGCCGGGCGAGGCGCCGATGCCGCTGGTGGCGCTGATCGGTTCCGAAGCGCCCGGCCGCATCGAATGGGCGCTGTCGCACAAGGCCGATGCCCAGCTCCTGAAGCCGGTCGGCAATGCCGGCGTCTACAGCGCGCTGCTGATCGCGCGCCAGAGTTTCGAGGCTCGAAAGCATTTAGCCGGCGAGATCGCCGCGCTGCGCCAGCGTGTCGCCGAGCGCCAGACCATCGTGCGGGCTGTCTCGGCTTTGTCGAAAGGCGGCGACGACGACCGCGCCTATGCGCAGCTGCGCTCGCTGGCGATGAGCTGGCAGATCAGCGTCGAGGACGCCGCGCGCCGTATCGTGGCGATGACGGACGAGGCCAAGACCGAAGAGGAAGGCGGCGATGACCAGTCCCATCGCGCCTGATCTCACGGCCGGGCGCATGCCGGCCAAGCCGCGCGCCGGCGTCTGGCGCCGGCTGATCAAGCGCCGCCTGGCGCTGCTCGGCTTGGTCATCGTGGCCATCGTCGTCGCCGGCGCGATCCTGGCGCCGTGGCTGACCGGCTACGATCCCAACGAGCAGATGTTCGACGGCCTGACCATCGAGGGCTCGCCGCTGCCGCCGACCGCGAAATTCTGGCTGGGCACCGACCTGCTCGGGCGCGATCTTCTGACCCGCATCCTCTACGGCGCGCGCACCTCGCTGATCATCGGCATCGTCGCCAATGGCGTGGCGCTGCTCATAGGCACGCTTGTCGGCGTCAGCGCGGGCTATTTCCGCGGCTGGGTCGGCAGCGCGCTGATGCGTTTCACCGATCTGATGATGGCCTTCCCGGCGCTGCTGCTGGCCATCTGCCTGGCGGCGGTGTTCCAGCCCAGCCTGTGGATCGTCGCCATGGTCATCGCCCTGGTCAACTGGGTGCAGACCGCGCGCGTCATCTACACCGAAACCTCCTCGCTCGCCGAACGCGAGTTCATCGACGCCGAGCGCACCATCGGCGCGAGCGCACCGCGCATCCTGTTTCGCCACATCCTGCCGCATCTCCTGCCCACCATCATCGTCTGGGGCACGCTCGGCATCTCGACCACGGTGCTGCTGGAGGCGACGCTTTCCTTCCTCGGTATCGGCGTGCAGCCGCCGACGGCATCGTGGGGCAACATCATCTTCGAGAACCAGACCTATTTCCAGGCCGCACCCTGGCTGGTGTTTTTTCCCGGCGCCGCGATCCTGGCGCTGGCGCTGGCCTTCAACCTGATCGGCGACGCGCTGCGCGACATCCTCGACCCGACGCAAAGGGGCCGGGAATAATGGGGGACCGGGAATAATGGGAGGCCGGTCATGATCGCCTATCTCGGCCGCCGACTGATCCAGTCGCTGCTCATCCTGCTCGGCGTCTCGCTGATCACCTTCGCGCTGCTCTATCTCCTGCCCGCCGATCCGGTGCGCCAGATCGCCGGCCGCAGCGCCACGCCGCAGACGGTGGAGAACATCCGCCAGCAGCTCGGCCTCGACCAGCCCTTCGTCGTCCAGTACTGGCACTATCTGGTCAAGCTCGTCGGCGGCGATCTCGGGCGCTCCTACATCCAGCGCTCCGAGGTTACCGAGCTGATCGTCTCGCGGCTACCGGCCAGCCTGCTTCTGATGGTCGGCGCCATCCTGTGCGAATTGCTGATCGGGCTCTCGATGGGCCTGATCGCCGCCGTCAAGCGCGGCACCGCCACCGACCAGACCTTGATGGTCGCCTCCTTCGTCGGCGTCTCGGCGCCGCAATTCGTCGTCGGCCTTTTGCTGCTCTACGTCTTTGCGGTCAGGCTGAGCTGGTTTCCGATCGGTGGCTACGGCACCTGGCGCCATCTCGTGCTGCCCTCGCTCACCATGGGCATTCTCGGCGCCGGCTGGTATGCGCGTATGATGCGCTCGTCGATGATCGACGTGCTGCGCCAGGATTACGTGCGCACCGCGCGTGCGAAAGGGCTGGCGCGCGGCGCCATCATTTTCCGCCACGCGCTGCCCAACGCCATCCTGCCGGTCATCGCCATGATCGGCATCGACATCGGCATCTTCATGGGCGGCATCGTCGTCGTCGAAAGCGTGTTCGGCTGGCCAGGCATCGGCCAGCTGGCGTGGCAGGCCATCCAGCGCGTCGACATTCCGATCATCATGGGCGTCACGCTGGTTTCGGCCTTCGCCATCGTGCTCGGCAACCTCTTGGCCGACATCATCGCGCCGTTCATCGACCCCCGTATCAAACTGAGATGAGCGCCCGGATGAAACCAGAAAACAAACAGAGAAAGGGAACACGACAATGAAGAAGTTTCTCGCATCGACCGTCGCCGCATCGGCCTTGGCGCTGATGCTCGGCATGACCAGCGCCCGCGCCGAGGACACGATCGACCCCAACGCCAGGCAGGGCGGCGAAATCATCGCCACATACAAGGACGATGTCACGACGCTCGATCCGGCGATCGGCTATGACTGGCAGAACTGGTCGATGATCAAGAGCCTGTTCGACGGACTTATGGATTACGAGCCCGGCACCACCAACCTCAAGCCCGACCTCGCCGAGAGCTACGAGATTTCACCCGACGGCAAGACCTTCACCTTCAAGCTGCGCCATGGCGTGAAATTCCACAATGGCCGCGAGATGACGGCCGACGACGTCAAATATTCGCTCGACCGCGTCACCAACCCCAAGACGCAGAGCCCCGGCGCCGGCTTCTTCGGCTCGATCAAGGGTTATGACGACGTCGCTGCGGGCAAGGCCGAGGGCCTCTCCGGCGTCACCGTCGTCGACCCCTACACGGTCAAGTTCGAGCTGACCCGCCCCGATGCCACCTTCCTGCATGTCATGGCCATCAACTTCTCGCATGTCGTGCCGAAGGAAGAGGTCGAAAAATATGGCGCCGATTTCGGCAAGCATCCGGTCGGCACCGGGGCGTTCAAACTCGCCGAGTGGACGCTCGGCCAGCGCATCGTCTTCGAACGCAATCCGGACTATTGGCACAAAGGCCTGCCGCATCTCGACAAGATCACCTTCGAGGTTGGCCAGGAGCCGATCGTGGCTTTGCTGCGCCTGCAGAAAGGTGAGATCGACCTGCCGCTCGACGGCATTCCTCCGGCAAAATTCCAGGAGGTGATGGCCGATCCCGAGCAGAAGGCGCGCGTGGTCGAGGGCGGCCAGCTGCACACCGGCTATGTCACCATGAACACCACCATGGCGCCGTTCGACAATGTGAAGGTGCGCCAGGCCGTCAACATGGCGCTCAACAAGGCGCGCATCATCCAGATCATCAACGGCCGCGCCGTGCCGGCCAACCAGCCTCTGCCGCCATCGATGCCGGGCTACGACAGGGCCTACAAGGGTTATCCCTACGACGTCGCCAAGGCCAAGGCGCTGCTTGCCGAGGCCGGCCACCCCGATGGTTTCGAGACGCAACTGTTCGCCATGAACACCGACCCCAACCCACGCATCGCCCAGGCGATCCAGCAGGACCTTGCGGCAATCGGCATCAAGGCCAGCATCCAGTCGCTGGCGCAGGCCAACGTCATCGCCGCCGGCGGCGACAAGGCCGGCGCGCCGATGATCTGGTCGGGCGGCATGGGCTGGATCGCCGACTTCCCCGATCCGTCGAACTTCTACGGTCCAATCCTGGGCTGCGCCGGTGCCGTGCCGGGCGGCTGGAACTGGTCGTGGTATTGCAACAAGGACCTCGACGCCAAGGCGGCCGAGGCCGACTCGATTGTCGACCCTGCGAAGGCCGGGGAGCGCAGCAAGATGTGGAGCGACATCTACGCGAAGATCATGGCGGACGCGCCCTGGGCGCCGGTCTTCAACGAGCAGCGATTCACCATGAAATCGGCCCGCATGGGAGGCGCCGACAACCTCTATGTCGACCCGGTCCACGTTCCGATCAACTACGACAATGTGTACGTAAAAGATGTGCAATAACTGCGACTACACCATCCACGGGCGCCACCACCATTTCGGCTGGGACAATTCGTTTGTCCCGGCGCAGCGCGTGGCGCCCGGCTCCACCATCGAGTTCCAGTGCCTCGATGCCGGCGGTGGCCAGCTGAGGCCCGATAGCACCGCCGCCGACATTGCCAAGCTCGACTTCGCGGGGATCAATCCGGTTACCGGACCGATCTTCGTCGAGGGTGCCGAGCCCGGCGATGCGCTGAAGGTGACGATCGAGATGTTCAAACCGTCCGGCTTCGGCTGGACGGCGAACATTCCGGGCTTCGGCCTGCTCGCGGACGACTTCAAGGAGCCGGCGCTGAACATCTGGAAATACGATGCGGCTTCACTGGAGCCCGCATTGTTCGGCAAGAACGCCCGCGTGCCGCTGAAGCCCTTTGCCGGCACCATCGGCAATGCGCTGGCCGAGATGGGCCATCACTCCGTGGTGCCGCCACGTCGCGTCGGCGGCAATCTCGACATTCGCGACCTTGCCGCCGGCACCACGCTCTATCTGCCGGTGGAAGTGGCGGGCGCGCTGTTCTCGGTCGGCGACACCCATGCCGCGCAAGGCGACGGCGAGGTTTGCGGCACCGCGATCGAAAGCCCGATGGACGTCGTGCTCAAGCTCGATTTGGTGAAAGATGCGCGGCTGAAGACGCCGCGCTTCACCACATCTGGCCCGGTGACGCGCCATCTCGACGCCAAGGGCTATGAGGTGACGACCGGCATAGGCCCCGACTTGATGACGGGCGCGAAGGAAGCGGTGGCCCAGATGGTCGACCTGTTGGCGGGCCGCTACAAAATAGATCCCGTCGAGGCCTACATGCTGGCCTCGGTCTGCGGCGATCTCCGCATCAGTGAGATCGTCGACATGCCCAACTGGGTGGTGTCGTTCTATTTTCCGCGTTGCGTGTTTGAATGAGGGGTCGGCGCCGCACCCCCCTCTGCCCTGCCGGGCATCTCCCCCTCAAGGAGGGAGATTGGCTGTCATTCATGCCGGCTTCCCCCATTGCAGCGTTGGAAATTGGCGAAGCCCTGCGTGCCGTTCAATCTCCCCCCTCGAGGGGGAGATGTCCGGCAGGACAGAGGGGGGCGTGCCGCGCTAAACCTCTCGGAAGCCTGCGCCTCCAATGACCACCACCAACCCCATCCTCACCATCGCCAACCTCTCCGTCTCCGTGCGCGGCGAGGAGGGCTCCCGCGAGGTCGTCTCCAACCTCTCCCTGACGCTCGAGCGCGGCGAAACGCTCTGCATCGCCGGCGAGTCCGGCTCCGGCAAGTCCATGACCGCGCTTGCCATCATGCAGCTGCTGCCGCAGCCCGCCGCGCGCATCTCCGCCGGCACCATCCGTTTGGCCGACACCGAGCTGACCACGCTTGACGAACGCCGCATGCGCCGTATCCGCGGCGACCGTATCGCCATGATCTTCCAGGAGCCGATGACATCGCTCAATCCGGTGCTGTCGATCGGTCGCCAGCTCACCGAATCCATCGAGGCGCACACCAGCCTGACGCCTGCGCAGGCCCGCCAGCGTGCCATCGAGGCGCTGAAGGCGGTGCGCATTTCGGAAGCCGAAAGCCGGCTAAAACAGTTTCCGCATGAGCTCTCCGGCGGCATGCGCCAGCGGGTGATGATCGCCATGGCACTGGCGCTGGAGCCCGACGTGCTGATCGCCGACGAGCCGACGACGGCGCTCGACGTCACCGTGCAGGGCGAGGTGCTGGAGCTGCTGCGGGACCTGCAACGGCAGCATGGCACCAGCGTCATCCTGATCACCCACGACATGGGCGTGGTCGCCGAGATGGCCGACCGCGTCATCATCATGCGGCATGGAAGCATGGTCGAGGAAGGCAAGACATCTGACATTTTCGCTCACCCGCAAGCCGATTATACGCGCGAGCTGCTCGCCGCCGTGCCGCGTATCGGCAGTGGCGTCGGTCGGCAGGCGTCGAAAGAGATTGCCGAAGCCGCAATGCCGGCCAATGTCGCCGATGTGAAAGACCTCCATGTCCGCTTCGACCTGCGCGGCGGCGTCTTCGGTCGGGTCACCCGGCGCGTCCATGCCGTCGAGGGCGTCAGCTTCTCGATCGCGCCCAACGAGACGCTGGCGCTGGTCGGCGAATCAGGCTGCGGCAAGTCGACCACCGCCAAGGCGCTGGCCGGGCTGGTGCCGTATAGCGGCGATATTGTCGTCGGCGGCCGCAACCTGTCCGGCCTCGGCCGCGACGAGCGCAAGGCGGTGCGCCGCGACGTGCAGATGATCTTTCAGGATCCGTTTGCTTCGCTCGACCCGCGCATGCGCGTCGGCGACCTCGTCGCCGAGCCGCTGGTCATCCACGGCATCGCCTCGAAGGAAGAGCGCCGCGAGCGGGTCGCGGCCTTGTTCGATCGTGTCGGCCTATCATCGGATCAGATGGAGCTCTATCCGCACGAGTTCTCCGGCGGCCAGCGCCAGCGTGTCTGCATCGCGCGTGCGCTGGCGCTCAGGCCAAAACTGATCATCGCCGATGAAAGCGTCTCCGCGCTCGACGTCTCGGTGCAGGCGCGCGTGCTCGACCTGTTGAAGGAACTGCAGCGCGAATTCGGTGTCGCCTATCTCTTCATCTCGCACGACATGGCCGTGGTCGAGAACATCTCCGACCGTGTCGCCGTCATGTATCTCGGCCAGATCGTCGAGATGGGCTCGCGCGACCAGGTTTTTTCAAACCCGCGCCACCCCTACACCAAAAGGCTGATCGAAGCCGTGCCGGTGCCCGATCCCGCGCGGCGCAGAAACCGTTTCGCCCGCCTCGATCAGGAAATCCCCAGCGCGACGCGCCGGATCGGCGAGGCGCCGCTGAAACTGGCGCTGAGCGACGTCGGCGACGGCCATCTCGTCGCCGCCGAGGGCTGAGGGACGGCCGCCGCTGGCCGGGCTCCCTCAAGGCGATCGTCTTCCAGTTCGCCACCCTCACCGACGTCACCTGGCAGATGTCGGGCGAGGTGATCCTGATGACGCTTCTCGGCGGCATCGGCACCATGGTCGGCCCGATCATCGGCGCCAGCCTCGTCGTCGGCCTGGAAAACACGCTGGCCACGTCAGGCTTCCCGATGACCATCGCGACGGGGCTGATCTTCATGGTGTGCGTGCTCATTTTCCGACGCGACATCGTCGGCGAACTTTAAGCGCGGCTTCTCAAACGGCCGGGCAGGGGCTGATCAGGTCCAGATCGACTAACCGCGATTGAGCAGGCTGCCGCAAGGTGCGCTTTGCCCAGAGTGGGAACGTCTTGATCGGCGAGGCAAGCGAGAAGGCAGCGTCAAGTTCGAGCCGGAGATGAAGAAGAACGGAGCCATCGCCGCATAGGCGTCCGCCTCCGTGGGTATGGACGGATCCAATCATGCGCAATATGGATGTGGTATTCGCATTTTCACCGCGTCGCTGAGGCAGGAGACGTTTGTTGAATGACGCAGCGCAGGGCGGGTTGGCCTTCTGGTCCAATGCCGCTCGCATAAGTGTCGATATCAGGGGATCTGGTCAATGACCGACAACAAGCCAGACGTTACCAAGGATTGGCAAGCGACGCAGGGCCAGAAGTCCTCCGCCACGCGTCTTCGCCTTTTCGCCGCACTGTCGTGGATCGTCGCCATTGGCGGCGAGATCTACGGGATTATTCTGCTTCGCCAGAACAGGTTCGACCAGGGACACCTGCCGCTGATCATCGGCCTTCTGGTCGGCATTGCGATTTTCGCAATCGCCGGCAATTTGCTGTGGAAGGCGGCCAACAGGCACGATCCGGCCCGTGCATCCGACACAGCCAGGTTCTTCTTCCAAAACCAGCTCGGCGCAATCATCACGCTGATAGCCTTCCTCCCGCTGGTTTTCCTGATCCTCACCGACAAAAACATGGATCCGCAGACCAAGAAGGTTGCCGGCGGCCTCGGCGCTGCGCTGGCCGTGCTCGCGACTGTCATGGGGATCAGTTTCAAACCCTCGTCGGTCGAACAATACACCCAGGATATGAACGCCTGCGCAGCCCAGATCAAGTCGGGGCAGCCCACCACCGCCTGTTCGCCCGACGTCGCCGCCCAGGCGCAGGCGATAGCCACCGACTCCGCCGCGGTGGCTGCGGCGACGAAGGACGCGGCAAATCCCGCAGGTCAGGATGTCGTCTACTGGATCGCGCCCGAAAACGGAGCCGCGAAGTCCACGGAGCCGCATGTTTTCCATCTCTGCGCGGGCGTCAGCCCACTGAAGGACAAGACCGTGAATAGTGGCTCGGTGACGGAGGCCTACGCACAGAACGCCGTCCGCATCACGAAACAGATCGAGATGGAACAGAAGCAGTGCGGGTTTACCGCAACAACCAGCATTAACTGAGCACGCCCTGCTTTCGATCGCGTTCAGCTCTTGTCGAGAGGGATGGCGCGCAAGCGCAGGCTCAGCCCGCCCCCTTACCCGTAACACCCGCGCTCCACCGCCAGCCGCCGTACCAGCGCCAGCACCCCATCGATCGCCGGCGTCGGCTGCCCCGTCAGCCGCCCCAGTTCCTGCACCGCGCCCACCAGCGCGTCGATCTCCATAGGGCGGCCGCGTTCCAGGTCCTGCAGCATCGAGGTCTTGTGTTCGCCGACATCGCCGGCGCCCTTGATGCGGCGGTCGACGTCTATGGGGAAGCGCACGCCGAGGCTTTCGCCGATCGCCTGCGCTTCCAGCATCATGGCGCGGGCGAGCGTGCGGGTGCCCTCGTCGGCGACGATTCCCGCCAGCGTGCTGCCGGTCAGCGCCGAGATCGGATTGAAGGAGAGGTTGCCCCACAGTTTTATCCAGATCTCGCCGCGTATGTCGTCGCGCACCGGCGCCTGCAGCCCGGCCTTGACCAACTCCCCGGCCAGAAGCGTGGTCCGTTCGCTCCTCTCGCCCGAGGGCTCGCCGAGCGAGAAGCGCCTGCCCTCGACATGGCGGATCAGGCCCGGCGCGTCGACCTCGACGGCGGGGTAGACGACCGAGCCGATGACGCGCTGCGGGCCGAGCCGTTCCCAGATCGTGCCGCCGGGATCGACCTGCTGCAGCCTGGTGCCTTCGAGCGCGCCGCCGGCCTTGTAGAAATACCACCAGGGCACGCCGTTCTGCATGGTGACGACCGATGTGTCGGGTCCAAGCAGCGGTGCGATCTGGTCGAGCGCGGGCGCGACGGAATGCGCCTTCAGCGCCAGCACGACATAATCCTGCGCGCCGAGGTCTCCCGCCTTGGCGGCGGCCCTGACCGGGGCGGTCGTTTCCTTGCCGTCCTCGATCAGGCGCAGGCCATCTGCCTTGATCGCCTCGAGATGCGCGCCGCGGGCGACGATCGACAGATCGGTGCGGCCGGCAATGGCCAGCTTGGCCGCGAGATAGCCGCCGATGGCACCGGCGCCGAAGATGGTGATCTTCATCGTCAGAGCCCGAGCTTGGCGGCGAGCCCGATGCGCTGCAGCTTGCCGGTGGCGCCCTTGGGGATCTCATCCAGGATCAGCACCTTGCGCGGCACCTTGAAATCGGCGAGCCGGGTCGCGGCGTGGGCGCGGATATCGCCCTCGGTGGCGCTCATGCCTTCGCGCAGCACCACGGCCGCCGCCACCTCCTCGCCAAGCTTGTCATGCGGCATGGCGAAGGTGACGACCTGCGCCACCGCCGGATGGTCCATCAGCACGTCGTCGACCTCGAGCGGCGAGATCTTTTCGCCGCCGCGGTTGATGATCTCCTTCAGCCGGCCGGTAACCTTGAGATAGCCGTCGCCGTCGAGCACGCCCTGGTCGCCGGTGTGGAACCAGCCATGTGCAAAGGCCGTGGCGTTGGTGTCCGGGTTCTTCTCGTAGCCTGACGTGACATTGGGTCCGCGAATGACGATCTCGCCGGTTTCGCCGGCCTGCATCAGCCGTCCGTCCGGCGCCATGACCGCCACTTCGGGTCCGCCCGCCGCACCGACGCTGCCCGGTTTGCGCAGGCCCGGCGGCAGCCGGTTCGAGGCCATCTGGTGCGCGGCCTCGGTCATCCCGTAGGATTCGATGACCGGGCAGCCGAAGGTCGCTTCGAGTTCGGCCATGACCTGCGCCGGCAGCGATGCCGAGGACGAGCGGATGAAGCGCAGGCGTGCCGCCCCCAGCGCTTCGGCATTGCGCGCCGCGCGCGCCAGGATCGCCTGGTGCATGGTCGGCACCGCCGTGTACCAGCTTGGCTTCGCCTCGCTCAGCCATTGGAAGAAGCGCAGCGCATTGAAGCCTGGCGTGCAGTAGATGCCGCCGCCCGATGCGAGCGAGGACAGCACCGCCGCGATCAGCCCATGGATGTGGAACAGCGGCATGATGTTGAGGCAGCGGTCACCGGCCATCAGGCCGAGCGTCGCGCCGATATGGCGGGCGGAGGCCGCGACATTGGCATGGCTGAGCGGCACCAGCTTGGGCCGCGACGTCGTGCCGGAGGTGTGCAGCAGCAGCGCGATGTCGTCGTCCCCCGCCATCGCGGGCGCCGCCTGCGGACCGACCGCCGCCCCCTGGATGACGAAGTTGCCGGCCGGCGCATCTGGCCGCACGATGAGCCGCAGCACGGCGATGCCGAGACGCTCGGCCACCGTCACGGCCGGACCGGTCTCGGTCTCCGCGACGAGGATCGCCTTGGCGCCGATGTCGGTGAGATAGAAATCGAGTTCGTCGGCCCGGTAGGCCGGATTGAGCGGCGCCGTCGAGGCTGTGGCCGCCACCGCGATGAAGGCCGTCGCCATCTCCGGTCCGTTCGGCAGCACGATCGCCACCCGGTCGCCCTGGCCGATGCCGAGGGCGTGCAGCTGAGTGGCGGTGGCGGCGATCAGCGCGCGCAGACCGCCATGGGTCAGCGTGGGCCTGTCGGGCGCCAGGATGGCGGGGGCGTTGTCGTCTCCGGCGGCGAGGCGGCGGGAGAGGTCTGGGTGGGTTTGGGTCATGATCACCGACTATGTTTCAAAGCTTGTGAAAGTCCAGCGGAGGTTCGCGCCGCCCCTCATTGCCCTGCCGGGCATTTCTCCCCGTATAGCGACGGGGGAAAGGGCTGTTCGCCGATGGTTTCGCCAACTGCCAGCGTTGCAGAAAAGCGCCGAGGGAGCGGAGCGTCCCTCTCCCCCGTCACTATACGGGGAGAGGATGCCGGCAGGCAGGTGAGGGGCAGCGCCAGCGCCTGGAGAAGTAGCGAGCAACCTTGAACTGAATCCCATCAGTACGCTCTACCGGTACCCATACCTCAATATCCCAGCGCCATCCCGTCCTTGCGCGGGTCCGACGCCCCGGTCAGCGTTCCCTTCTCCCAGTCGATCAGCACCGCCTGTCCGCCGCCGAGCGGATGGTGCGGCTCGGCGATGGCGTGGCCGCGCCGGCGCAGGCCTTCGATCGCCTCGGTGGGCACGTTGCGCTCCGCCTCCACCATGCCGTCATTGTAGAACACGCGCGGCGCGTCGAGCGCCTGCTGCGGGTCCATGCCGAAATCGATCATGTTGGTCAGAAGGTGGACATGGCCGAAGGGCTGGTAGCCGCCGCCCATCACGCCGAACGGCATCACCACGCGGCCGTTCCTCGTCGCCATGCCCGGCATGATCGTGTGCATCGGCCGCTTGCCGGGCGCGATCGCGTTGGGGTGCGCATGGTCGAGGCGGAAGCTCGAGCCGCGGTTCTGCAGCACCACGCCGGTCTTCGGGCCGACGACGCCGCTGCCGAAGGAATAATAGGTCGAGTTGATGAAGGAGACCGCGTTGCGGTCGCGGTCGACGATCGAGATATAGACCGTGTCGCTGCCGGGCAGTTGCACATCCGGCAGGTGGGTCATGGCGCGCTCGCGGTCGATCTGGGCGCGCAGCCGCTCGGCATAGGCGGTCGACAGGAGCTCTCGCACCGGCACCTGGACACGGTCCTGGTCGCCGACGAAACGGTCTCGGTCGCGATAGGCCAGCCGCCCGGCCTCGATCTCCAGATGCAGGCGCTCGGCGCCGTTGGGATCGAGCTCGCCAAGCTTGAAGCCCGACAGCACGTTCAGCATCAACAGCGCCGTCAGGCCCTGGTTGTTCGGCGGCATCTGGTGGATCTCGTGGCCGCCATAGCTGATGCTCACCGGCGCCACATAGTCGCCCCGGGTCGCGGCAAAATCCTCATGCGAATGCAGCCCGCCCAGTTCCTTGAGCCGGCGCACCATGTCGTCGGCCATCGCGCCTTCGTAGAAACCGGCGCGGCCCTGTTTGGCGATGATGCGCAGGGTGGCGGCAAGCTCCGGCTGCCGGTGCACGTCGCCGGCCTTGGGCGCCACGCCACCCGGCAGGAAGATGCGGGCGGCATGCTCGTCGGCGGAAAGGTCGGTTTCGGGTTCGGCCCAGTCGAAGGCGACGCGGTCGTGCACGACATAGCCGTTCTCGGCATAGTGGATCGCCGGCGCCAGCACCTCGGCCAGGCTCTTGCTGCCATGGTCTTCCAGCAGCCGGCACCAGGCGTCGATGGCGCCCGGCACGGTCACCGCATGCGGCCCCTGTTTGGGAAGTTCGCTAAAGCCCTTGTCGCGATACCAGTCGACGGTCGCGGCCGCCGGCGCCCGGCCAGAGCCGTTGAAGGCCAGCACCTCGCTCTGTCCCCTGGGGCAGTAAAGGACAAAGCAATCGCCGCCGATGCCGGTCGATTGCGGCTCGACCACGCCCTGCACGGCGGCGGCGCAGATGGCGGCATCCATCGCATTGCCGCCGACGCGCAGCATCTCGATGGCCGCAAGCGTCGAAAGCGGATGCGATGTCGCGGCGATCGCTTCGGTGGCACGAACCGGCGAGCGGCCGGGAAACTGGAAATCACGCATTCTGTCTGGATATCCCTAGGTCATTTCTGCGAATTGGTCCGATGAAATCAATGCCGCCGGCCGAAAATCTGTGCCAGCGACAAAAGCAGCACCGACAGCACGATCAGGCAGGTCGAGATGGCAGCGATGGTCGGGTCGATCTGGTCGCGCAGCGCGTTGAACATGCGGCGCGTCAGGGTGGTGGTCTCGCCGCCCGAGATGAACAGCGAGACGACAACTTCGTCGAAGGAGGTGATGAAGGCAAATAGCGCGCCCGAGACGATCGAGAAGCGGATCTGCGGCATCGTTACCTGCCAGAAGGCCGCGATGCGTCCCGCACCCAGGCTGCGCGCCACCCGCTCCTGGTTCATGTCGTAGGAGCGCAGGCCCGAAAGCACCGTCAGCACCACCAGCGGCAGCGCCTGCACCGTATGCGCGATAACGAGGCCGGTCAGCGTGTTGTTGAGGCCGATGCGCGCGTAGAGGAAGAAGGTGCCGATACCGACCAGGATCACCGGGATGATCAGCGACGCCGTGAGCAGCGCGTTGATGGTGCCGTTGAAGCGCAGCGTGCCCCGGTTGATCGCATAGGCGGCAGTGGTGCCGAGCGGCGTCGCCACCAGCGCGGTCATGATAGCTACCTTGACCGACACGATGGTCGCATCGCGCCATTCCAGCGACTGGAAATAGCTCTGGTACCAGCGCAGCGACCATTGCTGCGGCGGGAATTGCAGCAGCGTCGAATCCGAAAACGACATGATGACGATGATGACCGACGGCGCGATCAGGAACAACAGCACGAGGCCGCCGAAGCCGTAGAGCCACAGGCGTTGCCGGTGCGAGATCGGCAGGCCGATACCGTCGCTCATCGCGAGCTCCATACGCCGGTGGCGCGCGCGCCGAGCAGCCACTGGAACAGGCCGAGCAGCGCCAGCGTGACCACCAGCAGCACGACGCCGAGTGCCGCACCAGCCCCCCAGTTGGAATACAGGCTAGTGGTCTGTTCCATGCGCATCGCCCACATCACCACCTTGCCGCCACCCATCAGCGCCGGGGTGACGAAGAAGCCGAGGCAGAGCACGAAGACGATGACCACGCCCGAGGCGAGGCCGGGCAGCGACAGCGGAAAGAAGATTTGCCGGAAAGTCGCGGCCGGGCCGGCGCCGAGGTTCATGCCGGCGCGCAGGCAGTCGGTGTCGATGGTCTTCATCGAGGCATAGAGCGGCAAAACGAGAAATGGCAGCAATATGTGCGTCATGCCGATGACCACGCCGGAAAAATTGTTGGCGAGCGACAGCGGTTGGCTGATCACACCCAGATCGATCAGCCAGCTGTTGATCAGGCCCTTGCGCTGCAGGATCACCAGCCAGGCATAGGTGCGCACCAGCACCGAGGTCCAGAACGGCAGGATGACGAAGATCAGGCAGATCGACGCGACCCGGCGCGGCAGTTGCGACAGCATATAGGCCAGGGGATAGCCGAGCAGCACACAGGCGCCGGTGACGATGAAGGCGACCTTGAAGGTGGTGATGAAGGTCTTGATGTAGGAAGCCTGTTCGAAGAAACGCGCATAATTGGCGGCGCTGAAGGCGCCGGTCTCGTCGAACAGCGACAGCCAGAACAGCCAGCCGATCGGCACGATGATGATGGCGCAGACGAGGAACAGGCTCGGCGCCAGCAGCGCCAGCAGCCGCAGCGACTCACGCCGCGCGTCGGCGCGCAGCGCCTGCGCGTTGAGATCCTGCCCTGCCGGGCCGGCGATCTCCTTCAGCAGGGCGGATTGCGCGCTCATCCCTCGGCCGCCACCAGGATCGTGTCCTTCGCGTCGAGGCCGAGCATGATCGGCTGGCCGGGCGCCGGCATCCTGGCCAGCACATCGCTGCGGCAATAGTCGCGCAACGTCAGCTGCCGGCCGTCGCGCAGGCTGGCGTAGCAAACGAAACTGTCGCCCTGGTAAATGATGTCGCTGACCGTCGCTTCGAGCACATTGATGCCGGCCGACGGGTCAGCTGCCGTGACCAGCCTGAGCTTCTCCGGTCGCACCACCATCAGATGCGGGCCAGCCGGCGGTGTCGGTGCCCC
Organism: Mesorhizobium sp. M8A.F.Ca.ET.161.01.1.1; assembly: GCF_004792105.1. NCBI lineage: Bacteria > Pseudomonadati > Pseudomonadota > Alphaproteobacteria > Hyphomicrobiales > Phyllobacteriaceae > Mesorhizobium > Mesorhizobium sp. M8A.F.Ca.ET.161.01.1.1. The sequence continues at coordinate 45,284 of NZ_SRTD01000018.1, forward strand.
GGTCTGGATCCGCCTGTCCCCATACCAGACCGATCCGTTGCGGCTTTCGACCGGGATGAAGTTCGATTCGCCTATGAAGCCGGCCACGAACTGTGTCTTCGGCGCGGCGTAAAGCGTTTCGGGCCGATCGAGCTGTTCAATGCGGCCGCCGTTCATCACGGCGATGCGGTCAGACATGGTGATGGCTTCGCGCTGGTCGTGCGTGACATAGACCGTCGTCATGCCAAGACGGCGATGAAGCGCGCGCAACTCGATCTGCATGTGCTCGCGCAGGCCCTTGTCGAGCGCCGACAGCGGTTCGTCCATCAAGACGATGCGCGGCTCGAAGACGATGGCGCGCGCCAGGGCCACACGCTGGCGCTGGCCGCCGGAGAGCTGGTCGACGCGGCGCTCGCCCAGTCCCTGCAATTTCACCAGCTCCAGCGCCTTCTCCACCCGCTGCGCCGTCTCGCCGGCCGCGACGCCGCGCTGTTTCAGCGGGAAGGCGATGTTGTGGAAGACGTTCATATGCGGAAACAGCGCATAGTTCTGGAACACCATGCCGATATTGCGCCTGTGCGGCGGCGTGGTGATGATCTCGTCGCCGCCGACCTTGATGCTCCCGGCATTGGCCCTGACGAAACCGGCCAGGATCATCAGCAGCGTCGTCTTTCCCGAGCCGGAGGGGCCAAGCAGGGTCAGGAACTCGCCGGCCTCGACATCGAGGTTCAGGTCGCGCAGTACCGGCACGCTGCCAAATCTCTTCTCGATCCGGCGCATGCTGATCGGCAGCGCGGATGGTGCAATGGACAAGGTTCTTCTCTCCTGGGCAGAAGGCTGAAGGAGCAGGGCGGCGTTCGCGCCGCCCTGCAATGTCAGGGTTCCGGCCTATTGCTGGATCAGATTGTTGAACTTCTCCGTCGCCTCGACGAGGTTGTCACGCCAGAACTCGGCATCCTGCAGCACCTGTTTCTTGACGTTTTCGGGTGACGAGTTGATGTCCTTGATCCGCTCGGGCGGGATCTTACCGGTCTCGAAGGCCTTTTCGTTGACCGGCCCATTGTCGACATAGAGCGGCAGATTGGCCTGCAATTGCGGGCTGACGAACATCGCCAGCGCCTTCATCGCTGCTTCCTTGTTCTTGGCGCCCTTGGGGATGACCATGCAGTCGGCGGTGAGCACGCCCTGGTCGAAGGAGAAGCTGACCGGCGCGCCTGCCTTCTTCAGGGTGCCGGCGCGTCCGTTCCAGATGCTCGCCATGTCGACTTCGCCGTCCTTCACCAGTTGCATGGCCTGGGCGCCGGAGGTCCACCAGGCATCGACATGGCCGCGGATCTTGTCGACCGATTTCAAGGCGCTATCGACATCGACCGGATAGACCTTGTCGATCGGCAGGCCGGAGGCGAGTGCGGCAACGCTCAGCGTCTCCGTCGCCTGGCTGCTGCTCAACGCGCGCCGTCCCGGGAATTTTTCCACGTTCCAGAAGTCGGCCCAGGTCTTCGGGCCCTTGTCGCCGAAGACATCGGTCCGGTAGATCAACACGACGGAGGTGTAGGAAATGCCGACCCAGTCGTCATGCACCAATTTCGGGTTGATGCCGCTCTTGTCGATAATGCCGTAATCCAGCTTTTCGAACAGACCTTCCTTCGAGCCGCGCGCGCATTCGTCGGCGCCGAGCTCGGTGATGTCCCATTTGACGGCATTGCCGGTCACCTGCAGCCGCACGTCGTCGAGGCCGTTGGTGGTGTCTTCCTTGATGGTGATGCCAAGCGCATCGGCTGTCGGCTTGAAGAAGGCCTTGGTCTGCGCCTCCTGATAGGTGCCGCCCCACGAGGCGACGGTGATCGTGTCGGCGGCGACGGCGGGCACTGCGACCGCCGCCACGAGGCCCGCGATCGCCACAACGCTAACGTTTCTGATCCTGTTCATTTCGGTTCTCCAACCGGTGTTCCCATTTGTTTTTGATTTGGCATGCGATTTTGTATACAATTTGGAATGTAGCCGAGAGATCGGTGTTGTCAACTGCGACAGGCACGATCAGTTGGACGCGATGGGACGGTGCCGCAGGGGCGTGGCAAATTGCGCCGACTGCGATTACAAACGAGGCAATGTCCGGCTAAAGCGGCCGGAGAACTGGGAACGGAACTTGGCCAAGGGAACCAAAAACACGCTGCGCGACTCGGTCTATTCCGCGCTCAAGGCGATGATCGTGACCGGCCAGATTCCGCCGGGCTCACGCGTCACCGAAAGCGACATCGCGGCGAAACTCAATGTCAGCCGTACGCCGGTGCGCGAAGCCTTCAACCGGCTGGAGCGCGATGGGCTGGTCACCGGCCGGCCGCGCCAGGGCTATGCCGTCACCGAGTTCGACATCAACATGTTCCGCGAGGCATTCGATATCCGCGAACTGCTAGACGGCCATGCAACCGAACTGGCGGCCACCGCGGCGACCGACAAGGACAAGGCGCGGCTGCGCGCCATGCTGGCCGAATGCGAGCGGCTGGCCGCCATCCCGGATCGCACGACGCGCGAAAAATTCCAGGAACTGGAAGTCGGCATCGACCTGCACCGTGTCATCGCCGAAATCAGCGGCAATGCGATGCTGCACGGCATGCTGTGCGGCATCCTCGACAAGTGCCAGCACTATGTCTGGACCGAACTGTTGTGGCTCGATGAATGGAAGATCGCCCGCGACGAGCATGCCGAGATCGTCGAGGCGATCTGCGCCGGCGACGCCAGCCGGGCGGGCGCCCTGGCGCGCGCCCATGTGCGGGGATCGCGCGAGAACGTGCTGCGCCTGCTGCAGGCGAAATCGGACTATCAGAGTTTTCTGGCCAAGGCCTCCTGAGCGGGGACAGCCCCTGCCCCTACCAGGTCCAGCCGCCCTTTCCGAGCGTCGCCACAGCGTCGACGATGCGGGTGAAGCTGGCGCGGGCGCGGCCGACGCTGTGCCGGGCCCTGAGATAGCCGTGCACCAGGCCCGGTTCCTCGAACCAGGTAGCGTGCCCGCCTGCCGCGACGATGCGGTCGCGATAAGCCTCGCCATCGGACGACAAGGGGTCGCACTCGGCGGTGATCAGCACGGTCGGCGGCAAATTGGCGAAATCGGCATCGGCCAGCGGCGACAGCGTGATGTCGCCGGTCTGGTCGGTTCCCCCGGTGCGGATGTGCTTGTAGAATTCGAGATCGCGCACCGTCAGCATCGGCGCTTCGGCGTGTGTCACATAGGAGCCGCGCGAACGATCGCCGCCGAGACCGGGATAAATCAGCACCTGGCCGATCGGTTTTTTCACATGGCCACGCGTCGCGTGCGCAACGGCGGCGCAAAGGTTGCCGCCGGCGCTGTCACCGCACAGCACGACCGGGCGGTCGTAGGTGCTGGCGGCCCATTCGAAGGCGCTCATCGCATCATCGAAAGCGGCCGGATGCAGATGCTCAGGCGCCAGCCGATAATCGACCGAGACCACTTCATGGCCGGTGCGGCCGCAAAGCTCGGCGCAGACATCGTCATGGCTGTCCAGCCCGCCGAGGATGAAACCACCGCCATGGATGTAGACCACCATCGCCGCATCGTCCGGCATCGCGTTGCGGTAGATGCGGATCGGGACGTCTTGCGCAGGCGTGGCAACAACCCTGGTTTCGGCCGTCACGCCTTGCGGATAGCCGGCAAAGAACTCGCGGCACATCCGGTCATAGATCTCACGCTGCTGGGTGATCGTATAGTCGATCGTGTCGGGCGGATAATAGGAATTGGTCCGCTCGATGAAGGCCCAGGTCTCGGCGTCGATGAGTTTTGCGTAGTCGGTCATGCTGGCTGACCAATTTTCGGGGGTGGCGCTGTCATCTCCGTGGGATCACTTACCCTTCCACACAGGCTCGCGCTTTTCCGCGAAAGCACGAAACCCCTCCATACCGTCCTCCGACCCATAGAGCGCGTCGACTGTCGGCAACTGCCGGCGCGTCACCTTGTTCATCGCATCCTGGAAGGTCAGCGATTCTGCCACCCGTGCCGTCTCCTTGATCGCGGCGAAGACCAGCGGCGGGCCGCTGGCGAGCAGGCGGGCGATCTCCCAGACGCGGTCCTCGAGCTTTTCCTTGGGCAGCACTTCGTTGACCAGGCCCCAGCGATGCGCCTCGGCGACATCCATCCAGCGGCCGGTGAGCAGAAGGTCCATGGCGACATGATAGGGGATGCGCTTCGGCAGCTTGATCGTCGCCGCGTCGGCCAGCGTGCCGGCACGGATTTCGGGCAGTGCGAAGGAGGAATGGTCCGAGGCGTAGATGAGATCGCAGGACAGAGCCAGCTCGAAGCCGCCACCGACCGCCATGCCGTTGACGCAGGCGATGACCGGCTTGTTCAGGTCGCGCAGTTCCTGCAGGCCGGCAAAACCGCCGACGCCATAGTCGCCATCGACCGCGTCGCCGCTGGCCGCTGCCTTGAGGTCCCAGCCGGCGCAGAAGAACTTGTCGCCTGCCGTCTTGACGATGGCGACCCGCAGGCCGGGATCGTCGCGGAATGCCTTGAAGGTCTCGCCCATCAGCCGCGAGGTTTTCAGGTCGATCGCATTGGCCTTGGGCCGGTCGAGCGTGACCTCGAGGATGGTGCCTTCGCGGCGAGTCGAAATGACGTCAGACATTCTTGTTCTCTCCCAGCACCAGCAGCGCGTCGGCGATCCAGGCGCCCTTGCCTTGTGTGCAGACGATCAGCGGATTGATGTCGAGTTCCTCGATCTCGCCGGCATTCTCCTGCACGAAACCGGCGATGCCAGCGATCGCGTCTATGGCCGCGGCGACATCGGCCTTCGGCCGGCCGCGATAGCCCTCGAGCAACGGAAACAGTTTCAGCCCGCGCAGCGCGGCCTCGATGTCGTCGCGCGTCGCCGGCAGCATCAGCGTGACGCTGTCGCGCAGCAATTCGACCAGCACGCCGCCGGTGCCCAGCGTCATGACGGCGCCGAACATCGGGTCGCGGGTGAAGCCGACGATCAGTTCGGCGACGCCGTCGCGCACCATGCGCTCGACATAGAGCCCGGTGCCGAGCGGCAACAGGTCGTGCGCGGCCGTGCTGACCGATTCGGCATCCTTGAGGTTGAGCCGGACAGCGCCGACCTCGGATTTGTGGGTGACGCCCAGTGCCTTCAGGGCAACCGGAAAGCCGAGCGCCATGGACGAAATCACCGCCTCGACCGCATTGCCGGCCCGCTCGCCCTTGGGCACGGGAAGCCCGGCCTTGATCAGCCGCGCCTTGGCTTCGGCCTCGTCGGGCGTGACGTGGTCGCCGCCAGCCGCGCCGGCAGCGGATGTGTCGACCGGCTGCGCCTGCGGTTCAGCCCATGCCCAGCCGATGAAGGCTGCCGCGCCTGCGGCGTCCATCGCCTCGGAAATGCCGAACAGCGGCACCATGCCGCGCGCCATCAGCTCGGCGGTGTATTCCTCGGGCAGGTTCTCCGGTAGCGAGGAAACAATGGCGCCATGCGCCTTGTTGGTCTTCAGCGCCGATTCGAAGGCGCGCAGCGTCGCCCACCAGTCGGTCACCGAGCAGCGGTCGGGGCGCGGGAAGTCGAGCACCAGCATGTTCAAGTCGAAGCCGCCCGACACCATGGCGGTGAAGGTGGCCGTCATCGCCGGCTCGTTGTTCCAGATGAAGGTGTGGTAGTCCAACGGGTTGGCCACCGCGACCAGCGGCCCGAGGGTCGATTTGACATGGGCGCGGTGGGTGTCGGTCAGCACCGGGAAGTTGACCCAGCGCCCTTCGGCACTGTCGGCCATGACCGACGCCTCGCCGCCCGAACAGCTCATCGACGAGAGCTTGTAGCCAGGCAGCGGGCCGGTGATGTGCAGCAGCTTCAGCGCCTCGATGAAGGCGGGGATGGAATCGACACGCGCAATGCCAAGCCGCCTCAGGAAGGCGCCGGAAGCAGCGTCCGAGCCGGCCAGCGATGCGGTGTGCGAAACGGTTGCCTGCCGCGCCTGTTCGGACCGGCCGACCTTCATGGCGATGATCGGTTTCCTGAGCTCGCGCGCCCGTGCGGCTAGGCGCTCGAAGCCGGCTACCGAGTCGAAGGCCTCGATATGCAGGCCGAGCGACGTCACACGCTCATCCTCGATCAGGCCGAGCGCCATTTCCGACAGGCCGGTCTGCGCCTGGTTGCCGGCGGTCATCAGGAAGGCGATCGGCAGGCCGCGCTTCTGCATCGTCATGTTGATGGCGATGTTGGACGACTGGGTGATGATGGCGACGCCCTTGCCGCCTTCGTCCAGCCTGATGCCGCCATGTTGGTCGGGCCACAAAAGCGCGCCGTCGGCATAGTTGATCAGGCCATAGCAGTTCGGCCCGATGATCGGCATCTGGCCGGCGGCCGCGACCAGTTCGGCCTGCAGCCGTTCGCCGTCGTCGTCATAGGCCTCGGTTTCGAGAAATCCGGCGGCAAAGCAGACGGCCCCACCGGCGCCGCGCTCGGCCAGCGCCTTGACCACCTCGATGGTCAGGTGCCGGTTGACGCCGACAAAGGCGGCATCCGGCGCGCCGGGCAGGTCCGCGACCGAGCGGTAGGCCTTGCGGCCGGCCACCTCGTCCTTGGTCGGGTGCACAGGCCAGATCTCGCCGGCAAAGCCCATCTTGATCGATTGCGCCACGACGGCGGCGGCCTGCACGCCACCGAACACGGCGATCGATTTCGGGCGCAGGAGACGTTCAAGTTTATGCATGGTCATCTTTTCGTTTTTTGCGCGATCTCAGGACAAACGATCTTGTTTGCCCGACAAAACCGAATCCCGATTTTGCGCGATCATGCTCTAAGCGCCGAACGGACGCAGCAGCGCCCGCGAAATAATATGTCGCTGAATCTCCGAAGTGCCTTCCCAGATGCGCTCGACGCGGGCATCGCGCCAGATGCGCTCCAGCGGCAGGTCGTCCATCAACCCCATGCCGCCATGGATCTGGATTGCCTCGTCGGCGACAAAGGCGAGCATTTCGGTGGCCTTCAGCTTGGCCATGGCCATGTCCTGGTCGGTGACGGTGCCCTGATCGTACTTCCAGCCGGCTTCGAAGACCATCAGGTCGGCGGCCTTGAGTTCCGTCGCCATGTCGGCGAGCTTGAACGACACGCCCTGGAACTTGCCGATCTGCTGGCCGAACTGCTGGCGCTGCGCGGCGTATTCGACGGCATGGCCAAGCGCCCGCTCGGCACGGCCGAGACAGGTGGCGCCGACCTGCAGACGCGTGGCGCCGAGCCAGGAATTGGCGACGTCGAAGCCCTTGTGCACCTCGCCCAGAACCTGGGATGCCGGCAGCCGGCAATCGTCGAACTCCAAAATGGCGTTGGTGTAGCCGCGATGCGAGACGTTGCGATAGCCGTCGCGCACCGTGAAACCCTTGGTGCCCTTGTCGACGAAGAAGGCGGTGATCTTCTTGCGTTTGCCGCGCGCAGACTCCTCCTCGCCCGAGGCCATGAAGACGATGGCGAAATCGGCGAGATCGGCGTGCGAGATAAAGTGCTTGGTGCCGTTCAGCACCCAGTCGTCGCCATCCTGCACGGCTGATGCCTTCATGCCGCGCAGATCGGAGCCGGCGCCCGGCTCTGTCATTGCCAGGCAATCCCATTTCTCGCCGCGGATGCAGGGGAAAAGGTACTTTTCGCGCTGCTCCGGCGTGCCGGCGAGCAGAATGTTGGAAGGACGCGCCACGCAGGTCCAGTGCAGCGCGTAATTGGCCCGGCCGAGTTCCTTCTCGTAAAGCAGCCAGGTCACCGTATCGAGCCCCGCGCCGCCGACATCGGCCGGCATGTTGGCGGCATAGAGCCCGGCCTCGATCGCCTTGGCCTTGATCTCCTCGATCAGCTCGCGGCGCAGCACGCCGGTGCGCTCGACCTCGCGCTCATGCGGATAAAGCTCGTTCTCGACGAAGGCACGCGTCGTCTCGACAATGAGCTTTTGCTCTTCCGAAAGACCGAAATCCATGGTCTCAGCCCTTCTTCTTTTTCTTCGGCTTTTCGGCTTTCTTCACCGGCTTGGCGGCCTTGGCCTTTTCCGCCGCCTTTGAAGCCGCGGGCTTCTTCGCCGCCAGCTTGGCGAGCTGTTTGGTATAATCCTTGTGCAGCGCGCCGGCGCCCCAGCCCTTGCCCTTGTTCTGCTTCGACAGCGCATCCATGATCGCGACCAGATTGTCGTCGCGGATCTTTTCCAGCTCGCGGATCGACAGGCCATGCGCCTGGTCGTCCGACTGGGTGGCGATCAGGTCGACCAGCTCGTCGTTGAACTCCGGCACGTCCATCAGCTTGGTCCACGGCCATCTCAGGCAGGGCCCGAACTGAGCCATGAAGTGGCGCATGCCGGCCTCGCCGCCGGCGACGCGGTAGACCTGGAACATGCCCATCTGCGCCCAGCGCAGGCCGAAACCATAGCGCATGATGTCGTCGAGTTCCTCGACGGTGCAGATGCCGTCCTTGATCAGCCACAGCGCTTCGCGCCAGGCGGCTTCGAGCAGGCGGTCGCCGACGAAGGCCTCGATCTCCTTGCGGATCACGACCGGCTTCATGCCGATCGAGGCATAGATCTCCTTGGCGACCTCGACCGCCTCGGGGAAGGTCTGGTCGCCGCCGACGATCTCGACCAGCGGCAGCAGGTAGACCGGGTTGAACGGATGGCCGACGACCAAGCGCTCCGGATGCTTCTTCATCGCCACCTGCATGTCGGTCGGCTTGATGCCCGAGGTCGAGGAGCCGACAATGGCGTTGGCCGGCGCATGCGCGTCGATCTCGGCCAGCACCCTGTGCTTGAGATCGAGCCGTTCCGGCACGCTTTCCTGGATGAAGTCCGCATCGGCGACCGCTTCGGCGATCGTCTTGGCGAAGGTCAGCTTGCCCTCCTTGGGCAGACCGCCGGGCACCATCTGCTTATAGGCGCGGCGCGCGCCCTTCATCACTTCCGAAACCTTGCGCGAGGCTTCGGGATCGGGATCGAAAATGGAGACGTCGATGCCGTTCAAGAGCAGGCGCGCGACCCAGCCGGCGCCGATGACACCGCCGCCAATGGCGGCCGCCTTGTTGATGATGCTCATTGAGAGGCTCCGGTTCTTGTCCTGGCGGTTTCGGGATCGGTGAGGGGCACGCGCTCGCCGGCGCGGATGACGGATGGGTCGTAGGCCTTGCGGGCGAAGACTTCGAGCACGAAGGGCCGGAAGAATTCGATCGGCAGCGTCTCATAATCGGGGTCGAAGCTCGACTGGTCCCAGCGCTCGCAAAACGCATCGCAATCGTCGAAATAGGCATGGCCGGCGAAGCGGTCGCGCGCATGGCGATTGCCGCCGAGATGGTGCGCGTAATAGAGGCGCTGGAAGTCGCCGTGCTTCTCCACCACCCAGGTGCATTGCTCGCGCACGAAAGGTTTCAGGATCGACGCGGCGTATTCGTCGTGATTGTAGGGCGCGTAGATGTCGCCGATGTCGTGCAGCAGCGCGCAGGCGATCCAGTCGGTGTCGGCGCCGTCGCGCCAGGCCCGTGTCGCCGCCTGCAGCGAATGGCCGAGCCGGGTGATCTTGTAGCCGGACAGGCCTTCGTCGAGCTGGACCAGCGCGTCGAGCAGCCGCTCGCCGGTCTTGGCCGCATAGTCGATTTCATGGGCGGTCAGGAACTCGTAGTCTTGCCTGTCGCCATCCTTCATCGCGGTGAATTTGACGGTAGCCATAGCGACCCTCCCTGCGAATAATTTATGCCGCTATCGGCGCTCGCTTGGTCAGGTTGAGCTTCTTGCGCACTTCTTCGGGGCCAAGAATTCTGGCGCCGAGATTGGTGACGATGGAGGCGGCGCGCTCGACCAGTTGCGCGTTGGTCGCCAGCACGCCCTTGTCGAGCCAGAGATTGTCTTCCAGGCCGACGCGGACATTGCCGCCGGCGAGCACCGCTGCCGCCGCATAGGCCATCTGGTTGCGGCCGATGGCGAAAGCCGACCAGTTCCAGGTCGACGGCACGTTGTTGACCATCGCCATGAAGGTGTTGAGGTCGTCGGGCGCGCCCCACGGCACGCCCATGCAAAGCTGCACCAGCGCGTCGGGGTTGAGCACCTTTTCCTCGACCAGTTGCTTGGCGAACCAGAGATGCCCGGTGTCGAAGGCCTCGATTTCCGGCTTGACGCCGAGCGCCGTCATCATGCCGCCCATGGCACGCAGCATGCCGGGCGTGTTGGTCATGACATAGTCGGCTTCGGCGAAATTCATGGTGCCGCAGTCCAGCGTGCAGATTTCCGGCAGGCACTGGCGCACATGTTCCATGCGGTTGGTGGCGCCGCCCATGTCGGTGCCCTTTTCGTTGAGCGGCAACGGCGCTTCCGGCGAGCCGAACACCATGTCGCCGCCCATGCCGGCGGTCAGGTTCAGGATGACGTCGACGTCAGCCGCGCGGATACGCTCGGTCACCTCGCGATAGAGATGCACGTCGCGCCTGGGCTTGCCGGTTTCGGGGTCGCGCACATGGCAATGGACGATGGCCGCACCCGCCTTGGCCGCATCGATGGCCGAGTCGGCGATCTGCTTGGGCGAGCGCGGCACATGCGGGCTGCGGTCCTGCGAGCCGCCGGAACCGGTCACGGCACAGGTAATGAAAACCTCACGGTTCATCGCGAGCGGCATCGAAACTCTCCTCCCATTCGAAACAGCCACTAGCATCGCTCGCCTTGATCCAAGCTGCTTTGCGTTTTACGAAGGCGATATGATCAAAAGCGAAAAATCTGTCTTTCGCGCCGAACGCGAGACCCTCAAGGTGACGTTCCTGGTGTTTTCCGGGTCGTCGATCATGTGCGTCGCTTCGGCCGTCGACCCGCTGCGCGCCGCCAACCGCATCTCCGGCGAGACCCTGTTCGATTTCAAGCTGGTCTCGGTCACCGGCGAGGCTCCGGTCACCACCTGCGGCCTGCCGGTGGCGGTCAGCGGGCGTTTCGACGCGGCGGAGCCGACCGACGTTCTCGTCGTCGTCGCCGGTTTCGGCACGCAGAATTACGCGACGTCGGGTCTGCTTTCAGGTTTGCGGAGGGCGGCGCGAGCGGCCCGCGCGTGCGGCGGGGTCGAGGCCGGCACCTGGCTGGTGGCGCGTGCCGGCTTGCTGGAAGGGCGCAGCGCTACCACCCATTGGGAGGACATGGAGGATTTTTCCTCGGCCTTCCCTGGCGTCGACGTCCGTCCGGACCGCTATGTCATCGACGGGCCGGTGTTCACCTCGGGCGGCGCGTCGCCGACTTTCGACCTGATGCTGCATCTCATTCGCACGCGCCTCGGCATGGCCGTGGCGCTCGATGTCGCCAGCGTCTTCATCTACGACCAGGCCCGGGCCTCGACCGATGCCCAGCCGCTGGTCTCGCTCGGCCGGCTCGACGGCTATGATCCGCGCCTGGCGCAGGCCATCCGGCTGATGGAATCGCATGTCGATCAGCCGTTGACCGTCGAGGCGGTCGCCAAACGCGCCGGGGTGACGGCGCGGACCCTGGAAAGCATCTTTCGCAAGTCGATCGGCGAGACGCCGGGCGCCTATTATCTCAGGCTGCGGCTGGGCGCCGCGCGCCGGCTCGTGGTCGACACGCGGATCGCCATGGCGGATATTGCCGGGCGGACGGGGTTCTCGTCGGCCGCGGCTTTTTCCAGGGCATTTTCAAGAGCTTTCGGCGAAGCCCCTGTCAGGCTTCGCCGGGGTTGATTGGGGCCGGGGTTGATTGGGGCCGGGGTTGATTGGGGCCTGGGTTGATTCGGGCCGGAGTTGATTTGGGAAGTCAGGCAGCATTCCGGCGGTCGCTGCCGCCGTCGATCTGCGAGCGCATCTGCCGCGCGAGATGGGTCTCGAAGCGGCTGGCAACGGCGCGGTCCCATTCATTGGTGCTGCGTGCGCCCTGTTTTGGATGCGGCATTGCCATCAGCCGGTCAATGATCGATCCGGCTTCGCCAGGTGAGAGCAGGGCGTCGATTTCACGTTCGTTCTGCATATCGGTTCGCCTCCTTCTTCCTCTCCCGCCACGAGCGATACCTATACGAGATTCGTGACGGCAGTTTGAAGGCAAGAGCGAGGTCATTGAGAGGCGGCAAGGGGCAAAACCTTGTCGTCGGTTTCAGCATGGCGCGCAAAATGTTTCCGCGCGCCAAGCTTTCGAATCGCATAGTGCGCCGGCTTGGATTGCCGACGGCCAGGCAGCGTCAGACGTAGCGGTTGACGATGTTTTCGAGCAGTTCCTGGCGGCCGGAACGCGGCTGCGGCTCGATCTTCTTCTTCACCACGCGTTCGGCGATCTCTTCCAGCGTCCGCTTGCCCGACAGCATCGCCTTGGCCTCGGCGCTGTTCCAGCCGGCGTAGCGTTCGGCGAGCGGGCCCGACAATGCCTTGTCCTCGACCATGCGGGCCGCCGCCTTGAGGCCGCGCGCGCAAGAATCCATGCCGCCGATGTGGCCGATCAGCAGGTCCTGCGGGTCGAGCGACTGGCGGCGCAGCTTGGCGTCGAAATTGGTGCCGCCGGTCTTGAAGCCGCCGGCCTGGAGGACCTGGTAGTAGGCGAGCGCCATCTCCGGCACGTTGTTGGGGAACTGGTCGGTATCCCAGCCCGACTGGTAGTCGTTGCGGTTCATGTCGATCGAGCCGAAGACGCCGAGCGCATTGGCCAGGGCCAGTTCGTGCTCGAAGGAATGGCCGGCCAGGATGGCGTGGCCCTGCTCGATGTTGAGCTTGACCTCCTTTTCCAGGCCGAAGCGCTTGAGGAAGCCGTAAACGGTCGCGACGTCGTAGTCATATTGGTGCTTTGTCGGCTCCTGTGGCTTCGGCTCGATCAGGATCGTGCCCTTGAAGCCGATCTTGTGCTTGTAGTCGACGACGAGGTTCAGGAAGCGGCCGGCCTGTTCCTGCTCGCGGGCAAGGTCGGTGTTGAGCAGGGTCTCGTAACCCTCGCGCCCGCCCCACAGCACGTAGTTCTCGCCCTTCAGCCGCTTGGTGACGTCGATGCAGCTCTTCACCGTCGCAGCGGCATAGGCGAACACATCCGGATCGGGATTGGTCGCGGCACCGGACATGAAACGGCGGTTGGAGAACAGGTTCGCCGTGCCCCAGAGAAGCTTGACGCCGGTCTGCTTCATCTTTCCGGCAAAATAATCGGCGATTTCATCCAGCCGGGCCGCACTTTCGGAGAAATCCTTGCCCTCGGGCCGTACATCGGCGTCATGGAAGCAGAAATAGGGAGCGCCGAGCAGCGAGAACATCTCGAAGGCCACATCCGCCTTCAGTTTCGCCAGTTCCATCGTGTCGACGCCGCCGGCCTTGGGGAACCAGGGACGATCGAAGGTCTGGCCGCCGAACGGGTCGCCGCCCGGCCAGGCGAAGGAATGCCAGTAGGCGACGGCAAAGCGCAGATGGTCTTCCAGACGCTTGCCAGCCACCACTTCGTCGGGATTGTAGAAACGATAGGCCAGCGGATTGGTCGAATCCGGTCCCTCATATTTGATCTTCTGGATGTCGCCGAAAAAGCCGCTGCTCATGTTCTCTTCCTCTCCAAGATAGTTTTGCCTGATTACCTCAGGCGTAATTGGTTTCACGCCGGTGCTGGTCGAAAACGGTCACGTCAAAACCGTCAAACGAAGGAGACAGATCATGACCGACCTCAACACGATCGCCCAAAACTACATCACCGCCTGGAACGAGAGCGATGCCGGCCGCCGGGCAGCGTTGCTCAAGGCTGTTTTCACCGAAGACATCAGCTATCGCGATCCGCTCATGCAGGGCGACGGCCATGAAGGCGTCGCGGCGCTGATCGACGGCGTGCAGCAGCGCTTTGCCGGCTTCCGCTTCTCGCTGAAGGGCACTCCGGACGGCTTTGCCGACAAGATCCGGTTTTCGTGGAATCTCGGGCCGGAAGGGGTCCCGTCCGTCATCGAAGGCACTGACATCGGCGTCATCGAGGACGGTCGCCTGAAAAGCGTGACCGGCTTCCTCGACAAGGTGCCGGCGCAGTGAGGTCACCTCGTCAAGACGTGGTGGAGAATACCAATCGCCAAAGTCGGTGCTGCCCCTCATCGCCCTGCCGGGCACTTCTCCCCGTATAGGGACGGGGAGAAGGGGGCTGGCCGCAACCTTGGCGCCTTCGTCACTACGCTGGTGATTGGCGAAACCGGTGACGGGAGCGCCCCTCTCCCCGTCCCTATGCGGGGAGAGGATGCCGGCAGGCAGGTGAGGGGCAGCGCCGGCGCCCTGATAAAGAGGGTGGGACACGCCCCAACTCACGCGGTTACAGCCCTGATCGCCGGGTAAAGCGCCCGGTAGCGGTGATAGGCATCGGCATAGGCGTTGCCGAGCGCCGCATCCGGTTCGATCGTGGCGTCTGTCTTCGGCGTCGTGCACACGGCCAGGGGATCCGCCCCTGTCGCGGCGATAAGGCCAAGCCGCGCAGCCCCAAACGCGGCGCCGAAATCGCCGTCGGCGGGGATGTCGACCGGCACCTGCAGCGCGGTGGCGATGGCCTTCAGCCAATAGCGCGAGCGCGAGCCGCCGCCGATCGCCGTCACCCGCGTCAAGGTGGTGCCGGCTGTCTTCAACGCTTCGAGGCTGTCGCGGAAGGCGAAGGCGACGCCTTCGAGCACGGCCTGGGTCAGCACGGCGCGGCCCGATTCATGCGCGAGGCCGGTGAAGGAACCGCGAATGGCGGAATCATTGTGTGGCGTGCGCTCGCCCGAAAGATAGGGCAGGAAGGACACGCCGGTCGGCGCTTTCAGCGTCTCGCCGAGTTCCGACGTCAACTCGCCTGCGCCCCTGCCCGTGATCTCCGACAGCCAGTTGAGCGAATCGCTCGCCGACAGGATGACGCCCATCTGGTGCCAGGTGTTGGGCAACGCATGGCAGAAGGTATGCACCGCGCTTGCCGGATTGGGCAGATAGGCGGCGTTAGCGGCAAACAGCACGCCCGACGTGCCGAGCGAGACAAAGGCGTGGCCGGCGCGGACCGTGCCCATGCCGCAGGCGGAAGCCGCGTTGTCGCCGGCGCCGCCAGCCACCGGAATGCCGGCCGCGATACCCCATTGCGAGGCGAGTTCGGCGCGCAGCCCGCCAGCCTTCGCGGTGCCCTCGACCAGCGCCGGCATATGGCTCTCGTCGAGCGATGTCGCCGCGAGCAGGTCCGCCGACCAGCGGCGCTTGCCGACATCGAGCCAGGACGTACCGGCTGCATCAGACATTTCGGAAATGTGTTCCCCGGTCAGCCAAAGCCGCAGGAAGTCCTTGGGCAAAAGCACCTTTGCCACCTTGGCGAAGACAGCGGGCTCGTTGTTCTTCACCCAGGCCAGCTTCGGCGCGGTGAAGCCAGGAAAGACGATGTTGCCGGTGAGCGCGCGGAAGCGTGGATCGGCGTCGAGCACGGCCGCCTCGATATGGCTGCGCGTGTCATTCCAGAGGATGCAGGGACGCAGCACCTGATCGGCCGCGTCGAGCAAGGTCGCGCCATGCATCTGGCCCGACAGGCCGATGCCCTTAACCGCCGCGAACTGCCCGGGATGCGACGCCTTCAGTTCGGCGATCGCGTCTTGGCAGGCGCGTATCCAGTGCAGCGGATCCTGCTCGGACCAGCCGGGATGCGGGCGCGAAACGTCAAGCGTGCCATGGCCGGAGCCGATGACGCCCTGTCCGGCATAGATCAGCAGCGCCTTGACGCCCGATGTCCCCAGGTCGAGGCCGAGATACATGGTTTCCTCCCACGTTCTTATTTTTTTCGGATTCCGAAAAATATGCTTCAGCCAGTTTTTAAGGCAAGATCCGCTCCGGGTCAATTCTCTGACAAATCCGCGGCGCGTCTCGAAAACAGCGCCGACAGCGGACTGTCCGGGCGTACCATCGAGCGCTCCATCGTCAGCACCTTGGCGAGCGCGCCGTCGCCGGCGCGCAGGGCGGCCTCGATCAGCGTGAGATCGATGACGTCGCGCTGCGCGTGGCTGCCGCCAAAGCGATGGGCGATCGCCCGGATGGGCCGGATCAATCGGATGGTCTCGGCGTAATTGCCCTCCCCGAACGCCTTGATCGCAAGCGTCAGGGGGTGCCCCACATCCCGCGTGAAAGCGGCATTGTCCGCATCGCCCCGCATCGCCTCGCGCTGGGCCTCGAGCAAGGTCCGGGCCGGGGCGTCGAGCCCGGCGCCGACAAAGGCCATCATCGCATGGGCGTCGTTGAACGCGTAATTGCCGGAGGCGGCCCTGGGCACCCAATTGGCAGCCAGCGCCGCCCAGCGGTCGCCGACATCGACGTCACCGAGATGAAGCCGCCACAGGATCGCCGATGCATCGACCATGTTGAGCGCCAGCGTCGATCTGGCGCCGTAGATCGGTCCGTCATAGAGCGCCAGCACCTCGCCGGTCTCGCCGAGATCGTAGTGGAACAGTGCCAGGTGCCACCAATTGTGCACTTGGAGGAAGCTCTCCTTGGTCCAGGCATCGGGATCGGCACGCATCCAGGCAATGCCGTCCCTTTGCCGGCTTTGCATCTCCATCACATGCGCCACCGCATGTTGCGCCCAGCCGTCGCGCGGTTCGATCTCGACCGCTCTGCGACCCAGCCTTTCGGCCTGTGCGTATTCAGCCATCTCTTCGAGCCCGAAGGCCTGCATGCCGAGGATGGCGTGGTAACCCCGCATGTCCGCCTGCCATGACGGCAGGGCGCGGGCGATGCGGTCGCGCAGCATGCGGGCGTTGCCGGTGAAGAAATCGACCTGGTGTCCGACCTGGAGCGCCACGGCATCGAGCGGGAAATCGATCGCTATGTCCTGAAGGATGCCGGAAGCCTGATGCCAGCGGCCGTTGGCGAGGTGGCCGAGAGCTGAGACATGCGCCCGTTCGCGCGTTGTCGCGGCAAGCGGCAGCGCCGCCTCGTGGCAGGTCCTGGCCACGGCCGTAGCTTCCGGCTCGGTGGCAAGGCCGAAGAGATAGCCCTTGAAGACATGCGCCATGACGAAACCGGGGTCCTGCGCGATGGCGCGATCGACGGAGTTGACCGGATCGCCGATGAAACACTGCAATTCGCGCACGGCCTGGCCGTAGAGCGCGAATCCGGCTTCCGTCGCGCCCGAAACTGCCAAGCCGAATGTGTCTTTGATTGGCATGCGAGAGTCCTTGGTCAGACCCGGATGAGCATGATGCCCCTCGGTCCAACATCATCTTAAAGCATGGGCGAAGGCGATGCCATTTCACGGGCACCTCTGCGCCATGTCAGTTATTTTTGCAGTTCATCAACCATGAGAGGCAGATTAGGCTTTGTAAAACTGGACGAATTGTGGCTTCAATGCGGCGCGGGTAAGGGGCTTGAAATCGCGATCTGAGAGGGGACGCGATGCGGCACTTTGAAATACAGCCTCCGAACAGCGGTTCGGAGCACATCGGCGAGGCTATTTCTTTGACGCGGCGAAGGCCTAGGCGAATCAATCCTGGGTTTATTAGCTTACTTGCAACTACAGCGCTTATGTTGCTGCCTGGCTCCGCGGCCTTCGCGGCATGCGTGCTGGTTCCGTCTCCGGGAAATGACACCTTCACTTGCGATAGTAGCGATTCGAGCGGCAGCCTCAACGATACCAGCGGCAACAACACGCTGACCTTCCCTGCCGGCGGTACCGGCCAGGTGAGCGGCAATGTCACATTCGGCGCCGGCACGGACCGCATCGACATGCAGTCCGGCACCATCACCGGCGTGGTCGATCAGGGCGACGGCACCGATTTCTTCACCATCGGCGGCGGCACGGTCGCCGGCAATGTCCAGCAGGGCGCCGGCATCGACGACTTCAGCATGAGCGGCGGCCAGGTCGGTTCGCTGAACCAGGGCGACGGGCTGGACACCTTCACCATGACGGGCGGCCGCATCGTCGATTTCTTCGACGATGGGGACCGTGCCGTGATGACCGGCGGCCGCATCGGCCGCGTCAACATGAAGCTCGACAAGAACTATTTCAACATGTCGGGCGGCATCATCGACCGCAACCTCGTCACCGGCTTCGATCAGGACACCATCATTCTCTCCGGTGGCACGATCGGCGGCAACATCAGCGTCAGCGGCGGCAACGACAGCGTGACGATCACAGGCGGCACGGTGGGCGGCGATGTGCTGATGAGCTTCGGCGCGGACAATTTCGTCTGGAACGGCGGCGGCATCATCTATGGCTCGGTCGACCTCGGCGCCGACAACGATACCGCCAAACTCAGCAATCTCACCAACGCCAATCTCGGCGGAGCCGATGCGCTGAATGGCGGCCTCGGCACCGATGCGCTTACCTTCGACAACGTCAAGCTGGAAGGCATCGCCAGGGTCCAGAACTGGGAAACCATAGACGCCACCAACGATACCCAGTTGATCCTCGACGGCAATCTCGTACTGGGCGACAGCGGCACGGGCACCGGAAGGCTCAGCGTCGACCAGGCAAGCACGCTCTATGGCGGCGGTGGCTTCAACAGTTCCATCCAGGCCTTCACCTCGGGCCAACTGGCCGATGTGGTCAATGCCGGCCGCATCGACCTGACCAACGGCGGCACCGGTGCTTCCGATCGCCTGACCATATCGGGCAATTATGTCGGCATGGGCGGGCTGCTCCTCCTCCAGACCGAGCTTGGCGACGACAGCTCCGCTTCCGACCGGCTGGTGCTGTCCGGCGGCACGGCCTCCGGCTCGACCGGCATCGCCGTGGTCAATGTCGGCGGCGCCGGGGCGCAGACCACGTCCGACGGCATCATGCTCGTCCAGGCGGTCAACGGCGCCACGTCGAGCGCAAGCGCCTTTGCCCTCGATGCGCCGGTCGCCGCCGGCGCCTTCGAATATTATCTCTTCAAGGGCGGCGTCAGCGCCGGCAGCGCGGAGAACTGGTATCTGCGTTCGACGCTGAACACACCGGCAACACCGGCCGCCGGGCCGTCGGCGCTCGAACCGACGCCGCAACCAGAGCCGGAGCCGCCGCAGGCCGAGCCGCCGCCGCCGCCGTCCGAGTTGCCGCCGGTGCCGGTGCCGACCGATGGCGACATCAACAATCCGCCGGTCGATTCGACACCGCCGGTGCAGGCGAGCGACCCCGAACCCGAGGCGCCGCCGCCACCGCCGCCAGCGCCGCCGGCTGATCCACCACCGCCACCACCGGTGGTGCCGACCGCCGTTCCGGACCTGCCGACGCCGGCTGCCGGCGAGACGATCCTGCTCTACCGCATCGAGGTGCCCACCTATTCGGCCTTGCCGCCGGTGGCCGAGCACCTTGCGATGACGACGCTCGGCACCTTCCACGAGCGGCGCGGCGAACAGAGTCTGTTGTCGAACGCCGAGCTGTCGCCTGTCTGGGGCCGCATCTACGGCCAGGACGCCAAAATGGGCTGGTCGGGAACGGTGTCGCCGTCTTTCGACGGCACCTTGTTCGGCCTGCAGGCGGGCTTCGACGTCTTCGGCCGCGAAACCGCTTCGGGCGGCTTCGATCGCGCCGGCCTCTTCGTCGCCTATGCCAGCATGAAGGGTGACGTGCGCGGCCAGGCTCTGGGGCAGAATGATCTGTCCGTGGGCGGGCTCGATGTCAGCGGCACCAGCGTCGGCGGCTACTGGACCCGCATCGGCCAGGGCGGCTGGTACCTCGACGGGGTGCTCATCGCCACCTTCTTCGGCGGCGACGCGACGTCGTCGCGCGACGTTGGCATCGACATTGGCGGAACGGGTGTCACCGCCTCGCTGGAGGGCGGCTATCCCATAGCGCTGGCGCAGGGCTGGACGCTGGAACCACAGGCGCAACTGATCTGGCAGCATCTGTCGCTCGACGATACCAAGGACCGTTTCTCGTCGGTCTCATTCGATAGCGACGGCAGCGTCACCGGCCGGCTGGGCGCTCGGCTGCAGGGCGAAGCCTCTGTCAACGGCATAGCGCTGCAGCCCTATCTCAAGGCCAATATCTGGCATGATTTCGGCGGCACCGACCGTGTCAGCTTCGACACCACCGACATCTCGACCGAGGGCAGGTCGACCTCGTTCGAGTTCGGCGGCGGTATCGTCGCCAAGGTGACGGACAAGGTCAGCATCTTCGCCACCGGCGATTACACCACCAACCTCGACGGCGACAAACGCCGCATCCTCGAGGGCAATCTGGGCTTCAGCGTCAAATGGTGAAGCAAGCTGTGCTGATGTTCAGCTAGTGCCAGCCTGACCTGAATCTCAACACGCCTTGGCCGCGCCTGCTTTCTCAATTGCCGGACCGCATCGCCACCGTGGCGATGCCGGCGCCGACCAGCAGCGTGCCGCCGGTGCGGTTGAAGATGCGGATCGCCCTGGGATTGCGCACCACGTTGCGGGCGCGTGCCGCGATCAGCGCGTAACCGAAGGCGTTGGCGAAGGCGAGCGCCAGGAAGGTCGTCTCGAAAACCAGCATCTGCGCCCAGAAACTGGCATGCCGGTCGAGAAACTGCGGCAGGAAGGCGACGAAGAAGGTGATGCTCTTCGGGTTGAGCGCGGTGACCAGCCAGGCATGCGCCATCATCTTGGCCGACGACACGGCGTCGGTACGCGGTTCGGCCTTCAGCGTGCCGCCGGCGCGGAACAGTTTCACGCCGAGATAGATCAGATAGCCGGCGCCGATCAGCTTCAGGATGGTGAAGACACCAGCGGAAGCCGCCAGCAGCGCGCCGATGCCCAGCATCGACAAGGTCATGGCGGTGAAGTCGCCGAGCGCCACGCCGACGGCCATCGGCAAAGCGGTGCGCCAGCCCTGGCCCAGCGCATAGGACACGACCAGAAGGATGGTCGGACCCGGGATCACAAGGAGGATGGTCGACGCGGCAGCGAAGGCGGCCCAGTTTTCGAAGGACATGCTCGTCTCCTTTGAGCTCAAAGAAGAGGATAAATCCTTGGGTCCCGAAGAATGTAAAGGGCCGAATCTTTGTTTTTCGCGCATTCCGGCCGGGCAACCGGTACGACCCTTACGGGTCGACGACATCAATTGGGCCAGCGGCAGCCCGGTGTCAGTTCGCGCCGCCCAGCGTGCTCACGATATCGGCCAGGCTGACATTGGCACCGAGAACCGTGGCGGCCGCGACAATGGCAGCGGCAAAAAGCTTGATGTCGGTTTTTAACGTCTTGCACATGGAGGCCCCTCGCTGATCATCGGGAGAGGTAGGAAACACCAGCGCCGGGATTGTGACCTGACAGGGGTGATTTTGTGCCTGACACTGGATGACGGTCGCCGGGAGGGCGGAACGGCGTTTCCGGCAATGCGCAAACGCAAGCAGCGCAAGGCATTCACGCTTTATCAACCATGAATGATGAAAATGCCCGCTATCCGGCCGGACCGTGCTTCCCGCCGACAGCGTAGGGTTTGGGTATATGCGTGAGTTGCCGCAAGGTCCGACGCCGCCGCGAAACGGCGACGCAATCGAAACCGATCTTCTCCTCTCCCGCCGCGCCGTCCTGTCCGGGGCGGGCGCCTTGGCGCTGCTCGGCGTCGCCGGCTGCTCGACTTCGGGTGGCGGCGGCCTGCCGGCGCTCCAGCTCGACGATACGGTCACCGGGTCGGTGCCGATCCGGCCCTCGATCAGCGTCGACAAGAACATCACCAGCGCCGACGTCATGTATGCCGCGCTGACCGACAACGGCTTCAACGTGCCCGAGGTGCCCTATCTCAAGGTGAAGCCGGAATTCCGCCGCCAGATCGTCGTCGATACGACAGGCGAGGCCCCCGGCACGATCGTCGTGCATCTCAAGGAGCGCATGCTCTATCTCGTCCAGCCGGGTGGCGACGCCATCCGCTACGGCGTCGGCATCGGCAAGGACGGTTTCCGCTGGTCCGGCCGGGCCAACATCCAGTACGGCCGCGAATGGCCGACCTGGACGCCGCCGCCCGAAATGATCCAGCGCAAGCCGGAACTGGTGAAGTGGCAGGGCGGCCAGCCCGGCGGCCTCACCAATCCGCTTGGCGCCCGCGCGCTCTACATCTACCAGGATGGCAAGGACACCGGCTACCGCATCCACGGCTCGCCCGAATGGTGGAGCATCGGCCAGGCGATGTCGTCGGGCTGCGTGCGCCTGATCAACCAGGACATCATCGACCTCTACAGCCGGGTATCGAAGAAAAACCCCGTCGTCGTCATGTGATCGTGGCCACGTTTTGCGGCCGCCAGACTCTTCCGTTGCGCGAGGCGAGAAGACAGGCCAAGGTGCCTTGAAAACCTCGGGAGACGTCAGGAATGGCCGGAACTTTTGTTATCGCGCAGGGCGGCGGCCCTACCGCCGTCATCAACCAGACGGTGGTGGGCGCCACTCTGGAGATCCGCAAGCGCCATCCCGGCGCCAAGGTGCTGGGCTCGATCCACGGCGTGCGCGGTATTCGTGACGGCAACTATGTCGACCTTTCGGCCATTCCCGAGGACCGGCTGCGGCTGATTGCCGGAACGCCGAGCGCGGCACTGGGCTCGACGCGCGACAAGCCGGATGCTGCCTATTGCGAGGTCATCCTGAAGGGCCTGCAGAAGGCGGGCGCCGACGCCTTCATCTATATTGGCGGCAACGACACCTCGGGCACGCAGCAGATCCTGACCGATGCCGCCGGCGGCAAGATCGCTTTCGTCCATGCGCCGAAAACCATCGACAACGATCTCGAGGAAAACGACCATACGCCGGGCTTCATCTCGGCGGCCGAATTCGTCGCCGGCGCCTTCCTGTCGGTCGACCTCGATTTTCGCGCGCTGCCCGGCATCTATGTCGGCATCGTCATGGGCCGGCATGCCGGCTTCCTGACCGCGGCCGCCGCGGCCTGGCAGCTCGACCCCGACAGCGGCCCGCATCTCGTCTACGCGCCGGAGCGGCCGTTCTCCGCCGCAGGCTTCATCGAGGACGTGCGCGCCACGCTCGACCGCCACAAGCGCTGTATCGTCGCCGTGTCGGAAGGCGTCAGCACCGCCGACGGCAAGGCGCTGGTCGAAAGCCTGGTGCCGGCGGACAAGCTCGAACGCGACCAGCATGGCAACGTCAAATTGTCGGGCAGCGACCTGCCGGCGGCGCTAGAGCGCGCGCTTGCCGACGGGCTGCCGGGCAAGCGCGCCCGCGTCGACGCACTCGGCTATATGCCGCGCGGCTATGTCGGCGCCATCAGCGCGGTCGACGCGCAGGAGGCCTTCGATGCCGGCGCCTTCGCCGTCGGCGTCGCCGAACAGGGCGGCGGCTCGGTCGCGCTGCAGTATGATGGCAGCAAAATAGTGCTGAAGAAGGTGCCGCTGAAGAACGTCGCCGGCAAGACCCGGCACATGCCCGACGATTTCATGAAGTCCGACGCCAACCAACTGTCCGAGACCGGCATGGCCTATCTCAAGCGGCTGGTGCCGGAAAAATACAAGGTCGGAAAACCGTTCGTCTGATCTTGGGCTTGGAATTAATGCCTGGTGCCGCCTGATGGAAAACTGGTTCAGCAAGCGCATCGTCGACGACAGGACGATGATGCTGACCGAGCCGTTCGTGCACGACTATGTGCGCGCCAACATCTGGCATTTCACCGGTCGCGACGCCGACCTTCTGGTCGACACCGGCATGGGCATCTGTCCGCTGGCGCCGCAGATAGAGACGCCCGCAGGCAAGCCGCTTCTGGTCGTCGCCACCCATATCCACCTCGACCATGTCGGCTCGCTGCACGAATTTCCGCTGCGGGCCGGGCCAAGGATGAGCGCGGCGCAATTCGAGAGCATGGATGAGGCCGCGACCTACGCCTACATGTTTCACGATCTCGAGGGCGCGGTTTCGAAGCTGCCCGAGCCGGGTTGGAAGTCGGCGGATTACAAGATCCCATCGGCGCCGCTGACGCGGACCCTTGATGAGGGCGACGTGGTCGACCTCGGCGACCGGCAATTTCGCGTGCTGCACCTTCCCGGCCACTCGCCGGATTCGATAGCGCTGTTCGACGAGGCCGATGGCCTGTTCTTTAGTGGCGACGCCATCTATGACGACACGCTGATCGACGATCTGCCGGATTCCGACAGGGGCGCTTATGCCAGCACGATGCGGCGCCTGCTCGACCTGCCGATCCGCATCGGCCATGGCGGCCACGGCCCGAGTTTCGACGGCAAGCGCATGCGTGAAATCGCGTCGGCCTATCTGCGATCCGGAAGCGCGCTCTGAATTAAATCTTCGTAAGGTCGGGCAAAAACCCTAATTCGGGCCATTCGGCACCCTAGATACCTCGTGTCGATCCGGCCGGCCGCCATGTACGGCGAGACAGGCCATCCCGGCCGTCGACACGCTGACGGGCGCCTTCTCCCAAGAGCCGCCCGAGGCGCCGGATCAACCCTCGCCCGGACAGAACGACCATGTCACCTCTTGGTATTCTTCGTAGGCATCGCGTCGCCGCCCTGCTGGGCGCCGCGCTGATCATCTCCCCCGCCGTCGTCTCCCTCGCTCAAAATGCCGGCAATGGCGGCTTGAGCAACGTCGCTGCGACGACGCAGACCCCTGTCGCAGGGATAACGGCTCCGAGCGGCTCGTTCGCGCCGACCGTGGCCGCGACCAAGCCCGCTGTCGTCACCGTCACGACAGTCATGAAAGGGCAGCCGGAAGTCATGAGCGAAGGTTCGCCTGACGGTTCGCCCTTTGGCGGCAATTCGCCCTTCGACGACTATTTCCGCCAGTTCTTCGGCGATCAGGGCATGCCTGGTCCAAAGACGCCTCCGCAGCAACAGCAGTCGCAGCGCGCCGAGGCGCTCGGTTCGGGCTTCATCGTCAGCGCCGACGGCACCATCGTCACCAACAACCACGTCGTCGACGGCGCCTCCTCGATCAAGGTCACGCTCGACGACGGCACGGAGCTTCCGGCCAAGCTGGTCGGTCACGACGCCAAGAACGATCTCGCGGTGTTGAAGATCAAGGCCGGCAAGTCGCTGCCGACCGTGAAATGGGGCGACTCCGACAAGCTCATGACAGGCGACCAGGTGCTGGCAATCGGCAATCCGTTCGGCATCGGCACCACGGTGACGGCCGGCATTGTCTCGGCGCGTGGCCGTGACCTGCACAGCGGGCCGTTCGACGATTTCATTCAGATCGACGCGCCGATCAATCACGGCAATTCCGGCGGCCCGCTGGTGGATGTCAGCGGCAATGTCGTCGGCATCAACACGGCGATCTATTCGCCGAATGGCGGCAGCGTCGGTGTCGGCTTCGCCATTCCATCGGACCAGGCTCAGAAGGTGGTCGCCAAGCTGATGAAGGGTGGCGACATCGAATACGGCTATCTCGGCGTCGAGATCCAGCCCGTCACCCCGGACGTGGCCAGCGCCATCGGGCTCGACCATCCCGCCGGCGCCTTGGTCTCGCAGGTCAATGACGGCTCGCCCGCGGCCAAGGCCGGTGTCGAGACCGGCGATGTCATAACCAGCTTCGCCGGACAGGACGTCAAGGATCCCAAGGATCTGTCGCGGGCTGTCGCCGACCGTCGCGCCGGGTGCCAGGGAGACACTGGATGTCTGGCGCAAGGGCAAGGCCATGCGGATTTCCGTCGATGTCGGCCGCAACAGCGACGATGTGAAAACGGCATCGACCGGCGATTCCAGCGCGCCGGGCACTGAACAGGGCTCCCGCGCGCCGGCCATCGGCCTCGGCCTGATGGACATCACGCCCGATATCCGCCAGCAGATGAACCTGGCCGACAACGAGCGCGGCGCGGTGGTCGCCACCGTCAACCCGGACAAGGCCGCGGCCACCGCCGGCATCCAGCCCGGCGACATCATCGTCGCCGTCAACCAGGCGCCGGTGAAGAACGCCAGGCAGGTCACGCAAGCCATCGCGCAGGCCGGCAAGTCAGGCCGCAAGTCGGTGCTGCTGCTGGTCGAACGCGAGGGCAGCCAGATCTATGTCGCCGTCCCGTTCGCCAATGGCTGAACCGTGATCCCGCATTTGGCTCGTAGCAGGTTCGACGAACCTGCTACGAGCTGCTAGCGCGCCGCTGTATCGGCGCGGATGAGCACTGTCACCGAACCATTCTGGAGCAGCAAGCGGTAGCCCCGCAGCGCGTCTGCGACCGCTGGGTTGTCGCGAAGTGGCTTCGGCGGAGGGGGGTTGTCCGCGATCTTCAGCAATACCGGGGCACTGGGTACCGTCGTCCCATCGTCAAGGACGATGTCCGGCCGTTTGGTGGTCACTTCCTTCGCAATATCGAGAATGTATGTGTCCCGCAATGCTTGCAGTTCCGTCCGTGTGACCGGATCCCTCCCCGCCTCGATCAGCAGCCCGGAATCCCTGACCATCCACGCGGAGGGGTGACGACCGACAAGGCGGCCACCGACCGCCCGCACGAGTGGGTTGCCGACCTGCAGCCGAGAGCCGATCGACATGACGGTGGGGCGATCGACGGCGATGGCGATGGCGGCTGTAGCCGCGTCCAGATCGCCGCGAGGCTGCAACAGCGCTGAGACCTGTCCCTGAAGGGCGATCAGTATCAACAGAAGCAGGCCGAGCGCGGTTCCGGTCCTGGCCAAGATGGTCAGGTCCCGCCACGGCGGCCGCCGGACAAATTGGAGCAGGAACGCCAAGGCGCCAAATGTCAGGAACGGCAGCGCCTGATAGGTCCAACCCTTGCCCATCATGAGGAAAGCGGGGACATAAGCTGTCCCGGCCAGAAGCAGTATTTTCGCATCGCGATGAATACGGTCGGGGCGAGCCATTGCGAGCGTGGTCGCCGCCATTGCCAGGAACGCTTCGATCGGCCAGAGCGTCAACATATCAACGACCGGCGCGCGCATCGGCAGATAGACCTGACGCAGCAACGGCAAGACATCGGTGAAGAAGGGGCGCATGAAGACTGCGACCGCAGTCAGATAGATGACGGTCAAGATGCCGCCGACGATATTCTCCGTCGTCCAAAGCGGACGCAATGAGCGTCGTTGCAGCGCAACCACCAAGGCCGGCACCGCCAGCGCCAGCACACTGTAAGGAGGCTTGATCATGACGAAGACAGCGGCGCCGGCACCCGCAACGATCCGCTCGGCAGCGCTGCCGGCGTGGAAGTCCACTCTGTGATCGCGCACCGAGAACAGTGCCAGCCATGGCAGCAAGGCAATGACGGAAATCTGCTCGCGTTGGCCGAAATCCAGCGGCAGCAGGAACAGCACGCAAAACACCGCGACCGGAGCGAGCCTGGCGTATCGCTTGAGCGATTCATCGGCCTGGATGAGAATGCGGGCCGAAAACCAGATTGAAGCAACCGCCAGCGCCGCCAGTCCAACGCTCAGCCAGAGTTCCGCCGCGAGCCCGGTCAGCCGCTCCATGACAAGGAAGGGCAGATAGAGCCAGGTTGAAAACGGCGGGTTGGCCTCGGCAATATCAACGTAAAGGCGTTCGCCATTGAGGACGCGGTCGCCGACCGTCAGCAGCCAGGAGACGTCGACATTGACCGGTAGAAGAAGCGAGGTGATGGTCGCATAGGCGACGATCAGCAACGTTGCAGCGGCCGGAGCACCGAGACGAGACGCGGCCTGGCTGGAATTCAAGCTTGCCGGCTTGCCCGGGGCAATGAGCGGCGCATCCATGCCAACGGCCTTCACCACAACAGCTGATATGGCGGAGTTCTAGCAACCAATCGGTTAAGGGCGTTCTAATCGGACGCCAGTCGCATCGAAACGGTTCGAGCGGAACCGTTTTCTGAAAGCCTAGAGCTTGCGCAGCGCCACTTCCTCGACCAGGTGGTCGGCGCCCTTGCGCAGGATCAAGTCGGCGCGGGCGCGCGTCGGCAGGATGTTCTCGCGCAGGTTCTTCAGGTTGATGTTGGTCCACAGGCCCTCGGCGATTGCCTTGGCCGCATCCTCCGACAGCCGCGAATAGCGATGGAAGAAGGAGTCCGGGTTGCGGAAGGCGGTCTCGCGCAGCCGCATGAAGCGGGAAATATACCACTGGTGGATCAGCTTCTCATCGGCATCGATATAGATGGCGAAGTCGAAGAAGTCCGACAGGAAAGGCACGATCTTGCCGTCCTGCGGCAGCTTGCCCGGCTGCAGCACGTTGATGCCTTCGAAGATCAGGATGTCGGGCCGGTCGATGGTGACGAACTCGCCGGGGATGACGTCATAGGTGAGGTGCGAATAGACCGGCGCGCGGACGTCGGGCAACGCCGACTTGATGCCCGAGAGGAAACGCAGCAGCGCGCCGACATCGTAGCTGTCGGGAAACCCCTTGCGCTCCATCAGGTTTTCGCGGCGCAGCACCTCGTTGGGCAGCAGGAAGCCGTCGGTGGTGATGAGGTCGACCTTGGGGCTCGACGGCCATCGCGCCAGCAATTCCTTCAGCACGCGCGCCGTGGTCGATTTGCCGACCGCGACCGAACCGGCGATGCCGATGATGAACGGCGTCTTGGCGACATCGACGGCATTGAAGAAGGCCTGGCGCTGCCTGAAAAGAAGCTGGCTCGCCTCGACATGCGCCGACAAAAGCCGCGACAGCGACAGATAGATGCGCTTGACCTCTTCGAGGTCGACCGGGTCGTTGAGCGACCGCAGGCGGCGAAACTCGTCCTCGCTCAGCGTCAGCGGGGTGTCGGCGCGGAATTGCGACCATTGCTCGGCCGAGAAAAAGCGAAACGGGGAATATTTCTCGGTTGGCGCGAGCTGATCCATCGAGATACCTGCCCTCCCTCGCGGTCAGCCCTTGGGCCGTGACGCCTTCTCGGCGATGCCCGAACGCCCGGTGCGGCCTTCGAGCTCCCTGAGCACGTCGTTCAGCGGAACGCCCGCTATGCCGAGAACGACGAGCCAATGATATATGAGATCGGCGCTTTCCGAAACGAGGCCCTGTTTGTCGCCCTTGACGGCGGCAATCACGGTCTCGACCGCCTCCTCGCCGAGCTTCTGCGCCGCCTTGTCCATGCCGCGCGAAAACAGCTTGGCCGTCCATGAGTCCGGATCGCCGGAATGGGCGCGGTCACTGACGATTTTTTCCAGGTCGGAGAGCGAAAACTCGGCCATGTCAGTCTATCTTCTTGTTTAAGCCTGCTCTTTTCCGAAAGCCGGTTCAAGGAACATGCTCTAGGACCTGTTTCCCAGCGAGTCCAGCCGCATCGGCAGGCCGGCCGCGGCCATATGCGCCTTGGCTTGCGCGATGGTGTAGGTGCCGAAGTGGAAGATGGAGGCCGCCAGAACAGCCCCTGCATGGCCGTCACGAATGCCTTCGACCATATGATCCAGCGTGCCGACGCCACCCGATGCGATGACTGGCGCACGCACCGCGTCCGATACCGCCCGGGTCAGCGCGATGTCGTAGCCGGCCTTGGTGCCGTCGCGGTCCATCGAGGTCAACAGGATCTCGCCGGCGCCGCGATCGACCATTTTTCGCGCAAACTCGATGGCGTTGATGCCGGTCTTTTCGCGCCCGCCATGGGTAAAGATTTCCCAGCGGTCGGCTTCATTGGGCGCCGACACTTTCTTGGCGTCGATGGCGACGACGATGCACTGGTTGCCGAACTTGTCGGCGGCTTCGGCGACGAAATCCGGGTTCTTCACCGCGGCCGTGTTGATCGACACCTTGTCGGCGCCGGCCAGCAGCAATTTCCTGATGTCGGAGACCTGGCGCACGCCGCCGCCGACGGTCAGCGGCATGAAGCATTGTTCGGCGGTGCGGGCGATGACGTCGAAGATGGTCTCGCGATTGTCCGACGAAGCGGTGATGTCGAGAAAGCAGAGCTCGTCGGCGCCGGCGGCATCATAGGCCTTGGCTGCCTCCACCGGATCGCCGGCGTCGATGAGATCGACGAAATTGACGCCCTTGACGACACGGCCGTCCTTGACGTCGAGGCAAGGGATGACACGGGCTTTCAGCATCAGCGGCCCTCTATCGTGGCAAGCAGATCGTTGAGCAACTGGCCGACCAGCGGCGGCACCTCGGCCTGGGCATCGAAGGCCGGATCGTAAGCGGAAACGGTGATGCCGACGACCGGCACCGCAAGCGCCATGGCGCAGGCCGCGTGGCGCAGCTGCTCCGCGTTCGGTCCGCCTGATGTGACATAGCGGTTGGCCTGCAGCGCCTTGGGATCATGCACGTCGAGATCGAGATGCATGTGCACGCTGTTGGCGCCGGCGGCCTTCAATTGTTCCGTCGCTTGCGCCACGCCGGGGCATTCCGTCCGGATGACCGGCAATGTTTCGAGAAGTTTTTCCTCCGCCGGATCGAGATCGCGGGCGTTGACGAGCACGCAGCGCGCGGGATCGATCGGCCTGAAGCCGGGAATGGCCGATGCCATCGGGCGCCAGCACAAGCCGAGCACCGTCGACAGCGCCATGCCGTCGAGAAAACCGTATACGGACGTCTCGGGCGTGTTGAGGTCGCCATGCTGGTCGGCCCAGATGATGGCGTCGGCGCCTTCGCCGGCGACCGCGCCGGCACTGGTCAGGCAGTTTCCGGCCAGCACGATGGGAAACCGCCCCCTGTCGCGGGCGATGCGGACCTCGCCCGAGACGGCGTTGCAGACGGCGAAACCCGTGGCGATCTCGCGCTCCTGGTCGTCGCCGACCCTGCCGATATCTTCGACCGTGACGTCATGGCCGGCAAGGGTCAAGGCGTCGACCAGCCCGCCCGAGATCAGCGCGTCGGGCCCCTGGCCCATGCCGCCATGATAGTGGCCGCTGTCATAGGAGGCCAGGATGAGCGAAACCTTCACGACCGCGTCTCCGTCGCCGGCCTGACCTGCAGGATCGCCAGCGCCTCTGCGGGATCGATGCGGCCGTCATAGAGCGCGCGGCCCGAGATGGCGCCTTCGAGTTTTTGCGCGTCGGGCATGGTCATGCGCACGATGTCGGCGATCGAAGCCAGTCCGCCGGAGGCGATGACCGGGATCGACACGGCGTCGGCGAGATCGATGGTGGCGTCCCAGTTGATGCCGGTCAGCACGCCGTCGCGGTCGATGTCGGTGTAGATGATGGCGGCCACGCCGGCGCCCTCGAATTTCCTGGCCAGTTCGATGACGCCGAGGCTCGACGCCTCGGCCCAGCCTTCGACGGCAACCTTGCCGGCCTTGGCATCGATGCCGACGGCGACCTTGCCCGGAAATGCCTTGCAGGCCTGCCTGACCAGATCTGGATCGCGCACCGCCACCGTGCCGAGGATGACGCGGGCCAGCCCACGGTCGAGCCAATCCTCGATCTGCTCCAGCGTGCGGATGCCGCCGCCGAGTTGCACAGGGTTCTTCGTCGCTTTCAGGATGGCGCCGACCGCGGCGCTGTTGACGCTCTGGCCCTGAAAAGCGCCGTTGAGATCGACGACATGCAGCCACTCAAAACCCTGCTCTTCGAAGGCCTTGGCCTGCGCGGCCGGGTCGTCATTGTAGATGGTCGCGGTCGCCATGTCGCCGTGCTTGAGGCGCACGCATTGGCCGTCCTTGAGATCGATGGCTGGAAACAGGATCATACGGCTTGGGACTCCTGGAACGTTTGGGCGCCCGAATTGGCCGGTGGAGCGCTGCGATCCATCACAGGTCCGCGCTGCCCCTCATCGCCCTGCCGGGCACTTCTCCCCGTATAGAGACGGGGAGAAGGGGGCAGTTCCGGCCTCGTCGCCTCTTTCAGAATTGTCGAAAACATCGAAGACAGCGTTTTTCTCCCCGTCCTTATACGGGGAGAAATGTCCGGCAGGACAAT
Source organism: Mesorhizobium sp. M8A.F.Ca.ET.161.01.1.1 (assembly GCF_004792105.1). Lineage (NCBI taxonomy): Bacteria > Pseudomonadati > Pseudomonadota > Alphaproteobacteria > Hyphomicrobiales > Phyllobacteriaceae > Mesorhizobium > Mesorhizobium sp. M8A.F.Ca.ET.161.01.1.1. The sequence goes on from NZ_SRTD01000018.1 coordinate 76,857, forward strand.
GAGGGGCAGCGCCAACGGTCGGTGCGGATGGCTCATCAGGGCCTCCAGCGCAGGAAATTCGTGATCAGCGCCAGGCCCAGCGCCTGGCTCTTTTCAGGATGGAACTGCGTGCCGGCCAGATTTTCGCGGGCGACCGTTGCGGTCACCGGGCCGCCATAGTCGGCAACCGCAAGGACCTCGTCGGAGTTTTTCGCATCGAGATGGTAGGAGTGGACGAAATAGGCATGCAGCCCGTCTGGCCCGGTCGGAATGCCGGAAAACAGCGGGTGCCGACGCCTCAATTCGATCGTGTTCCAGCCGATCTGCGGAATCTTCAGCGCCGGATCGGCAGGCTGGATCTCCTTGACGTCACCCGATATCCAGCCGAAGCCGTTGGTGATGGTCTTCTCGAGGCCGCGCTGCGACATCAGCTGCATGCCGACGCAAATGCCCAGGAAAGGCCGGCCCTTGGCGATGGCGACCTCCTCGACCGCCTCCCACATGCCCTCGACGGCGCGCAGGCCGGCCGCGCAATCGGCGTAAGCGCCGACGCCGGGCAGGACGATGCGGTCCGCGGTGCGCACACGGTCGGCATCGGCCGTCAGGTCGATCTCGGCCGCGATTCCGGCCTCACGCGCGGCGCGCTCGAAAGCCTTGGTGGCCGAGCGCAGATTGCCCGAACCGTAATCGATGATCGCAACGCGCATCTCAGCGCCGTCCCGGAATGTGGGTCAGCCCCAGCGCCATGCCGGGCTGCGCCGGGCGCGCCAGAGCGGCATCCGGAACGATGCGCGGCGCGGGTGCCGCTTCATCCGAAAGACCTTCGACCTCAAGGGCATAGCGCATGTCGGCGTCCCCGAGCCGGCCGGCCTCGACGACGCCCCATTCATGCCAGCCGCGGCGGCGCATCGCCGCGATGCGCAATCCCTGGCCCTCCAGGCCGACATAGAGCGAGACGAGCAGCGACAGCAGCGAGCCGGCCACGCCGAGGCCAAGTTTCTGACCAAGCATCGAAAGCACGCCCATGATGACAAAGGCCAGCGCCGCTTCGACCCACAGCCGGTGCCAGGCAAGCCACAGCGGCGGCACCAGCAGGCCGAGCCAGGTGAAGCCGTCGCGGACCAACGTCGTCATGTCGACTTTCTCGCTGCGGCCAGGTGGCTCCATCACGACATAGGCGGTCATGAGGCTATCCCTTCAAAGAACCCTTGGTGGAGGGAACCGCGTCGGGCTGGCGCGGATCGCGCTCGAGCGCGGCGCGCAGCGCGCGCGCCACCGCCTTGAAGCAGGTCTCGGCGATATGATGGTTGTTGGCGCCATAGTGGTTGGTGACATGCAGCGTGATGCCGGCATTCTGCGCCAGCGCCTGGAAGAACTCACGCACCAGTTCGGTGTCGAAGGTGCCGATCTTGGGCGACGAGAACGAAACGTTCCAGACCAGGAAGGGGCGGCCAGAGACGTCGATCGCCGCACGCGTCAGCGTCTCGTCCATGGCAAGGTCGATCGAGGCATAGCGCATGATGCCGCGCCGCTCGCCCAACGCCTTGGTCAAGGCCTGGCCGAGCGCGATGCCGGTGTCCTCGACCGTGTGGTGGTCGTCTATGTGCAGGTCGCCCTTGGCCCTGACGGTCATGTCGATCAGCGAATGGCGGGAAAGCTGGTCCAGCATATGGTCGAAGAAGCCGACGCCGGTGGCGATGTCCGATTTGCCGGAGCCGTCGACATGGATCGACACCGAGATGTCGGTTTCCCTGGTCTTGCGGCTTGCATCGGCGGAACGGGGCGCCATCACTCTATCCTTGTGCCAGTGGTTCAGACCGCGACCGGTTCACGGGCCTCAAGCGCTCGCTGGCTTGAAAACGAGAGCCTTCTAGCAGCATGATCCGGCGATTGCCAGTTGCGATCCCGGCCGCTATCGAGCGGTTTGCAATCATTGGCCCCATGCATACATATGGCCGATCAAAGTCACTCGTACCGCGCCAAATCGCCTTTTAAAGGGATGGCGCTGCTCGGAGCAGGAAATGTCCAATGAATTGACCATGCATGCCACGACGATCGTGACCGTGCGCAAGGGCAACAAGGTGGTGATCGCCGGCGACGGCCAGGTCAGCCTTGGCCAGACCATCATGAAGGGCAATGCCCGCAAAGTGCGCCGCATCGGCAAGGGCGGCAATGTGATTGCCGGTTTCGCGGGCGCCACCGCTGATGCCTTCACGCTGCTGGAGCGGCTCGAAGCCAAGCTCGAACAGTACCCCGATCAACTGACCCGCGCCTGCGTCGAACTCGCCAAGGACTGGCGCACCGACCGTTATCTGCGCCGGCTGGAGGCGATGATGCTGGTTGCCGACAAGTCGGTCTCGCTGGCGCTGACCGGCAATGGCGACGTGCTGGAGCCCGAACATGGCGTCATGGCCATCGGTTCGGGCGGCAATTACGCGCTGGCCGCGGCGCGCGCGCTGATGGACACCGACAAGGATGCCGAGGAGATCGCCCGCAAGGCGATGCAGATCGCCTCCGACATCTGCGTCTACACCAACAACAATTTCGTCGTCGAAACGCTCGATGCCGCCTGAGAGGGTGGTGCCCTACGATTTTCGGCCGGTGACCAAAAAGGACCTGCCGATGATCGCCGGCTGGCTGGCCGAGCCGCATGTCGCCGAGTGGTGGAACGATCCGGAGACGGAAATCGCAGAGATTGCCGATCACATAGACAGCATTTCCGTCGAGCCGCTGATCGTGGAGCTCGACGGCAAGCCGATCGCTTATCTCCAAAGCTACGACCCCCATATGGAGGACGATCATCCCTATTCCGATCAGCCGTTCGGCACGCTCGGCATTGATCTTTCGATCGGCCGGCCGGAACTGGTCGGCATCGGCCATGGCTCGGCGATCGTGCGCCAGTTCGTCGAAGACCTGTTCGAGGAAGGCGTGCCGCGCGTCATCATCGACCCCGATCCCGCCAACATCAGGGCCATTCGCGCCTATGAAAAGGCGGGATTTCGGGCCATAGACCGCAGGCAATCGATCTATGGCGACGCCGTGCTGATGGCGATCGACGCCGAAGACGCGCAAGAGGGGTAATCCAGGCATGGCCACATCCAGCGAGGACAAGAGCCTTTCTGCTTACGAGGATAGCTGGCGGATGGGGCTGATTATCGTCGCCGGCCTGCTCGTCGCCCAGGCCGTCACGCTCTATCTCATGGGCCATCCGCCGATCTGCACCTGCGGTTATGTCAAGCTGTGGCATGGCGTGGTGAACAGTTCGGAGAATTCCCAGCACATTTCGGACTGGTACACCTTTTCGCACATCATCCACGGCTTCCTGTTCTATGCGCTGGCCCGGTTCCTGTTCCCGCGCTCGCCGATCGGCTTGCGGCTGGCATTCGCCGTCCTCATCGAGGGCGGCTGGGAAATCCTCGAAAACAGCCCGTTCATCATCGAGCGCTACCGCGCCGGCACCATCTCGCTCGATTATTACGGGGACAGCATCATCAATTCGGTGTCCGACACACTGGCCATGGTGCTGGGATTTGTGATGGCGCGAAGGCTACCTATATGGGTGATCGTCAGCCTCGCCGTCCTCTTCGAACTGGGTACCGGCTATCTCATCCGGGACAATCTGACGCTCAACGGGATCATGCTGCTGCATCCGTTCGAGGCCATCAAGCAGTGGCAAAGTGGAATTTAGTGATATGAGCACATTTTCTCCCCGCGAAATCGTTTCGGAACTCGACCGCTTCATCATCGGCCAGAAGGACGCCAAGCGCGCCGTGGCCATCGCCTTGCGCAACCGCTGGCGCCGCCAGCAGCTCGAAGGCCAGATGCGCGAAGAGGTGATGCCGAAGAACATCCTGATGATCGGCCCGACAGGCGTCGGCAAGACCGAGATCTCGCGCCGCCTGGCGCGGCTGGCCGGCGCGCCGTTCGTCAAGGTCGAAGCGACCAAATTCACCGAAGTCGGCTATGTCGGCCGCGACGTCGAGCAGATCATCCGCGACCTGGTCGAGATCGCCATCGGCCTGGTGCGCGAGAAGATGCGCGAGGACGTCAAGGCGCGCGCCCATGTCAACGCCGAGGAACGTGTACTGGAAACTCTAGTCGGCAAGACGGCGAGCCCGGCGACGCGCGACAGCTTCCGCAAGAAACTGCGCGACGGCGAACTCGACGACAAGGAAATCGAGATCGAGGTGGCCGACACCGGCAATGGCGGCATGCCCGGCTTCGAGATTCCCGGCATGCCGGGCGCCAATATCGGCGTGCTCAACATCAACGACATGCTGTCGAAGGCGATGGGCGGCAAGAAGACCAAGCTGCGCAAGACCACGGTGAAGGAATCCTACGACCTGCTGGTCGCAGACGAATCCGACAAGCTGCTCGACCAGGACGAGGTGGTGCGCCGGGCGCTGGACGCGGCGGAGAATGACGGCATCGTCTTCCTCGACGAGATCGACAAGATCGCCGCCAGGTCTGACATTTCGGGCGGCCCTTCGCGTGAAGGCGTGCAGCGTGATCTGCTGCCGCTGGTCGAAGGCACCACGGTGGCGACCAAATACGGGCCGTTGAAGACGGATCACATCCTGTTCATCGCGTCGGGCGCATTCCACGTCTCGAAGCCGTCCGACCTGCTGCCGGAATTGCAGGGACGCCTGCCGATCCGCGTCGAGCTGCGTGCGCTGGAGAAGGAGGACTTCGTCCGTATCCTGACCGAGACCGAGGCCAGCCTGATCAAGCAGTATATCGCGCTGATGAAGACCGAGGGCGTCGAGCTCACCTTCACCGACGACGCCATCGATTCGCTCGCCGGCGTCGCCGTCGACCTCAACGCCAGTATCGAGAATATCGGCGCGAGGCGGCTGCAGACGGTGATGGAGCGGGTGCTGGACGAGATCTCCTACGATGCGCCCGACCGCAACGGCACGGCCGTCACAATCGACGCTGCCTATGTCCAGAAGCATGTCGGCGACCTCTCCAGAAACACGGATCTGTCGCGGTTCATCCTTTGAACGGCAGCGCCGGACCGTTCCGGCGCGGGGTCCGGTGACACCTTCCGGCAGGAGCCATGTGTGGCCAGATGGTACCATCTGGCCACCTTTCGTCTCGCCGGATGATGACGCGCTCTCGACTCAACCAAGAGCAATACCCTAGTTTGCGCGGCAATTCTCTAGGCGGCGGCGCATGAAAAAACTCATCCTGGTCATTCTCGGCTTGACGCTGGCGGCGACGCTGTTCGCCGCCGATGCGGCGACATTGGTGCCGGCGGGAAACCGCAATGCCGAGCAGCCGGACATTCCCGGCGCCTCAAGCCGACGCACGCAGGCGACCAACACCACCTTCCAGGCGAAGTACCGCAAGGTCTACGCGCTGCTGCAGAACGACGCCGATCTGCGCGCCAAGATCAAGAAGGCGGCAAGCGCCTATGGCATCGACCCCATGCATATCGTTGGCGCCATTGTCGGCGAGCACACCTACAATGTCGACGCCTATGACCGGCTGCAGACCTACTACGTCAAGGCGATCTCCTATCTCTCGAGCAAGCTCTCCTTCGCCTATGACGGCGAGGACATCACCGATTTCGTGCAGCGACCGGAATTCAAGAAATGCGCCGCGATTTCGGACAGCTACGATCTGTGGGAATGCCGCGAACAGGTCTGGAACCGTTCGTTTCGCGGCAAGACAGTCGGCGGCGAGGATTTCCCCGACAACCGTTTCGGCGCCACCTTCTTCCAGCCCTACTATGCCGGCCAGACCTTCGGCCTCGGCCAGCTCAACCCGTTGACCGCCCTGCAGATGAGCGACCTCGTGCACAAGGTGTCCGGCTTGCCGAAGCTCGACGTCTCCGATCCCAACTCGGTCTACAAGACCATCATGGATCCGGACCTGACGCTGCCATATGTCGCGGCGACGATCAGGAAGTCGATCGACGCCTATAAGAGCATCGCCGGCTTCGACATTTCGGGCAATCCAGGACTGACCGCCACGCTCTACAATGTCGGCAATCCGGAGCAGCGGGCCTATGCGCTGAAGGCTGAAAACGGCAAGCGCCGCGCCGCCGGCGAGCCGGAGAAGCTGCCGGAAGAGAATTATTACGGCTGGCTGGTCAACGACAAGCTGCCGGAGCTCAGGGCGCTGTTCTAGCGGCTCCGGCGTGGTGGCATTAGCTCGTTGACGCCTGCGCCCCTCATTGCCCTGCCGGACATTTCTCCCCGTATTGTGACGGGGAGAAAGATGCTGATATCAATGATTTCGCCAATTTTTAGCGGTGCATGATGAATTGCGGCGAGGGTGCCACAGCTCCCTTCTCCCCGTTCTACGGGGAGAAGATGCCGGCAGGCAGATGAGGGGCGGCGCCGCCATCGGCGAGCCGATGCGACCGTTCAGGCCGCCAGCAACGCCTTCAGCTTGACGTCAGGCGATTCTAGCGCCTCCACCGACGGCTTCGCTCGCTTGCCGATCAGCATTTCGGCGAGCCTTATGTCGCGGGCCACCGCATTGCCCGGGCCGATGCCGCTGGCCGCCACCAGCCTGCCGTCCTCGGCCAGATGAAACAGGATGAAAGCGCCGTCGTCGAGATCGCGACGCACCGTGCTGCGGCCTTCGTCGGAAAGTCCGGCGATCTGCAGGGACAGGCCGTACTGATCCGACCAGAACCACGGCACCGCCGCATGCGCCTCGCCGGCGCCAAGCATGTTCCTGGCCGCCAGCGCGCCCTGTTCCTGCGCATTGCGCCAGGCTTCCAGCCGCACGCGGCGGCCGCCGTAGACGGCGAGCGGAAACGAGCAGCAATCGCCGGCGGCGAAGATGTCGGGATCGCTGCTGCGCAGCTCGGCGTCGACTGCGATGCCATTTTCGATGGCCAGGCCGGCTTCCGCCGCGAGTTCGGTCACGGGCACGGCGCCGATGCCGATGACGGCGAGGTCGGCTGATATCTCGCGCCCGCCGGCAAGCATCACTCGCACCTCCTTGCCGTCGTCGGCGATGGAGGCGATGCCTTGCCCGCAGACCACGTCGACACCCTCGGCGACATGCGCTTTGTGAATGATTTCGGCGATCTCGGCCGGAACGCCACGCATCAGGATGCGCGGCTGCGCCTCGATGACGGTGACCGAAGCGCCGAGCTTGCGCGCCGCCGCGGCAAGCTCGAGGCCGATGAAGCCGCCGCCGATGACGGCGATGCGGTTGCCGGCACGAAGATGGGCGCGAATGGCCAGCGCGTCGGCGAAGGTTCTGAGATAGACGCAGCGCCCGCCAAGGCCAGGCATCGGCAGCTTGCGCGGCGTCGAGCCGGTGGCGAGCAGCAGCTTGTCGTAGGGCAGCGCCGAGCCGTCGGACAGGCGCACCGTGTGCGCCGCGCGATCGATAGCCACGGCCTGGACGGAATGGATATGCCGGATCGATTTTTCGGCCAGCACCTCGTCGCTGGCGATCGCCTTGATTGCCGGCGCGTCGCTGGCCATCGCCTCCTTGGACAAAGGCGGCCTCTCATAGGGCAGATGCGGCTCGTCGCCGACCAGCGTCACCGGCCCGTCATAGCCGAGATCGCGCAAGGCAAGGGCTGCCCGACCGCCGCATTCGCCGGCTCCGATGATCACCATCCCGCGTGCCATGCCGGTCACCCGATCTGAACGAGGACTTTGCCGGCGTCGACCTTGACCGGATAGGTCTTGATGTTGACGCAGACCGGCGCGCCCCTGGCCGCGCCGGTCTTGTAGTTGAAGCGGCCATTGTGCTTGGGACATTCGATGATGTCATCCATCACCAGCCCGTCGGCGAGATGCACCTTCTCATGCGTGCAAAGTCCGTCGGTGGCGAAATACTCGTCGTCCGGGCTGCGATAGATGGCGAAGGTGCGCCCGCCATGATCGAAGCGCATCACGTCCTCTTCATCGATGTCACCGGCGGCGCACGCCTCGACCCAATCGCTCATTCAGTCCTCCCCTGGAGCCGTTCGATGTCATTCCGCCGCCGTGGCGACGGCGTCGTTGTGGAATTCCTCGCGGTATGGCCTGGCGGTCGGCGGCAGCTCGCGCTTGAGGAAATAATCCTCGTTGCGCAGCTGGCGGCGGAAGACCGGGATCATCTCGCGGTACCCGGCCAGGATCGATCGCGTCGGTGCCGGCAGATCGTGCTTGATCAGCGCATGCAGCCTGGGCAGCGCATGGTAGGGCACCATCGGGAACATGTGATGCTCGACGTGGTAGTTCATGTTCCAGTAGATGAAGCGGCTGATCGGGTTCATGTAGACGGTGCGGCTGTTCAGCCGGTGGTCGGTGACGTTGTCGGCAAGGCCGCCATGCTGCAGCAGGCCGACCATGACATGATGCCAGGCACCGTAGAGCCTGGGCAGGCCGACCAGCATCAAGGGCAGGAACGATCCGGTGTAGAGCGCCAGCGCGATGGTCGCGGCATAGATCGCCGTCCAGATGCGGGCAATGCGGATCGCCTTCTGCTGTTCCTGCTCGGGAATGAAGGTCTTCTCGGCCGCGCTGATGTTGCCGGCGGCATTGCGCAGCATGTCTGACATCGCGTGCCAGGCGTCAAGCACGCCGACAAAACCGAGGACGAGGCGCACCAGGTCCGGCGGCCGCATGACCGAAATCTCAGGGTCGCGGCCGACGATGATGGTGTCGGTGTGATGGCGCGTGTGGCTCCAGCGCCAGGTCACCGGATTGCGCATGATCATGAAGCAGGCGACCTGATAGACCGCATCATTCATCCACTGCGTGCGGAACGCCGTGCCGTGGCCGCATTCGTGCCAGCGTGAATCGGTGGATGAGCCGTAGAGCACGCCATAGGCGAAGAAGAACGGTACGCACCACCAGCTGCCCCAGAACCAGGCGCCGCCGGCGCTGCTGATGGCGAGGGCGGCCAGCCAGATCGCCGTGTCGCGGATCGCCGGACCATCGGAGCGCTGCATCAGCTCCTTCATCTGCTTGCGGGGAATGTCGGTGTGATACCACTCGGCCGCCGACAGGCCGTTTTCGACGGCAAGTCGGGCGTCGCGGCCGATCAGGCTATAATCACGCCGGGACGGCGCTGCGGTCATGATTGCCTCCCAAGGCAGGGGCATTCGCCATGCGAATGCCGATCACCACTGGTTTCATGCCTAGAAATAACGCCGCGCCATGATAGACTCAACGTCACAAAGATAGTTTCTATCATTTCCTATCAAAGTGGTATATCAATACCAGGCAATCGAACGGGGCGATCATGGCGAAACGGCCGACGATAACAGATCTGGCGCGCGTCTCCGGCGTCAGCGTCGCCACGGTGGACCGCGTGCTCAACAATCGCTTGCCGGTTCGCGAGGAAACGGCACGCCGCGTCTACGAGACCGCGACCGAGATCGGCTATCACGCGGCCGGCCTGATCAAGCAGCGTATGCGCCATGAATTGCCGGAATACCGGCTCGGCTTCCTGCTTTTGAGAGGCAACGATGTCTTCTACACGGAGTTCGCGCGGCAACTCGAACTCGCGGTGTCGCAATCGCAGCGCTTTCGCGGCGTCGCGATCATCGACTTCGCCGTTTCGCTGACGCCGGACGAAATCGTCGAGCGCACGCGCAAGCTGGCGGCCAAGTGCAAGGCCGTCGCCCTGGTCGGGCCGGATCACCCGGCGCTGACGGTCATTGTCGAGGAGATGAAGGCCAGGGGATTGCCGGTTTTTTCGCTGCTGTCCGACTTCGCCGCCGGCATTCGCGAGGGCTATGTCGGCCTCGACAACCGCAAGGTCGGGCGCACGGCAGCCTGGATGATCTCGAAAGCGGCGAAGCGGCCGGGCAAGGTCGCGCTTTTCGTCGGCAGCCACCGCTTCCACGGCCATGAACTGCGCGAGATCGGCTTCCGCTCCTTCTTCCGCGAACAGGCGCCGGACTTCACCCTGCTCGAAACGCTGGTCAATCTCGAGGCCAACCAGATCACGCAGGACACGCTGCTCGACCTGCTCGGCCGTCATCCGGACCTCGTCGGCTGCTATGTCGCGGGCGGCGGCATGGAAGGCGCGGTCGCGGCGCTTAGGCAGGCCAAGCCAGCAGAGATGCCAGCGGTGGTCTGCAACGAGATATCGGCGGTCTCGCGATCCGCCCTGGCGGACGGGGTGCTGACCATGGTGATCTCCACGCCGCTGGCGGCTTTGTGCCGCGAACTGCTCGATCTCATGGCGCACGCCATCGAGACGGGCGCGGCTAACGCTCCCGGCCAGACCTTCCTGCCGTTCGACATCTACCTGCCCGAGAACATCTAGCGAGCCAGGGCTTTCAGCGCGTCGCCCGACGGGGGCATCCAAATTTGACGCATTAATGATTGCTAATATATACATGCCCGATGGGCGGAGATGGGTTTGGGTACATCGCTTTTGGGAGCGACGAGCTCTATGCGCGTGGCGCGCTCTTCAGCGCCCTTCGCCTGCTTTACTATTGCCCGGATGCCAGGGTCATGGTCCTGACCGACAGGCCCTCCATTTTCGACGGCTATCCTATCGAAACGATCGAGCTAACGGCCGAGAGAAAGGCCGAGATGTCCTTCGGCAATCGATACAGGTTTGGCATCAAGGCAGCCGGCATCGTCGATTTGCTGCGGCGTTGCGAGCGCCTGTTCTTCATGGACACGGACATGTATCCGACCGGCGACATATCGCGATGTTTCAGGCGAATTACAGCGTTGTCCTCCATAATGTGGCGGTGCGAAGGGCGCCCAAAGGCCCCTTATCGAGCGCTCGAAGGCAAAGGGCTCTCAATTGGAGGCCACATCCTGACCGGAGATGAAACCATGTGGGCGAGCGGCGTCCTTGGCGTTCATCATAACAACATTCCTGCGCTGGAGCGAGCATACGCCGCCAGCGAGAGAGTCAGTGAAATCGTGCGTTTGCATACCCCGGAACAATTCTGCATCGGCGTCGCGCTATCACAGGATGGGCGAACGATCAGCCGCCAGCAGCTGCCTATCCGCAATTACACCACCACCGGAACAAAGCTTCACGCCCGAAGGCGAATTGGAGTTTTCTTCGATGTCAGCGGCAAGCTCAGCGTCGAACAGCAGGTGAGGCAGGCGGCGGGATACAGGGTCTGGAGAGCGCCGCTCGATCTCTTGCTGCAGAGAGACATCTGGCATTTCTGAACTGCCATCGCCTGTCGACGGCATCCAGGGAACGGACCTGGCGCGCTGATGCCATAGGCCTCGCCGCCGGCGCCGGGCGTGCGCCTGTCTGCTCCGCCGCCAACCAGCGGCATTCTTCCGGCAGCATCCGCACACCGTCGACGCGTCCGCCAAAATCGCACGTCCGGTTTTGGAATCGCCCTTGACGCCTCCCGACGGAATGGAATAAATATTTCATCGGTGATGTATTTTGGTCCTTACGTTCCGGGAACATCTGTTTCAAACAGAGGCTTTGGCGTTCCAGCAAACGGCAGGCGCCACCGGGGAGAAGACAATCGGGAGAGATTCCCCGGGGAGATCGGGGATTCCGGAGAAATCGGTGCAACCGGACACCAAAGTGGAGGAGAGATTAAAATGAAGAAACTGCTTTTGGGCGTCGCCTTCGCGGCGCTGATGAGTTCATCGGCCATGGCCGCCAAGATCGGCGTCTCGATGGCCAAGTTCGACGACAATTTCCTTACCGTGCTGCGCAACGGCATGATCGAGCAGGCCAAGGGCATGAGCGGCGTCGAGCTGCAGGTCGAGGACGCGCAGAACGACGTCGCCAAGCAACTCGACCAGATCAAGAACTTCGCCGCTTCGGGCGTCGACGCCATCATCGTCAACCCGGTCGACACCTCGGCCACGCAGGCAATGTCGGATGCGGCCGCCGCGGCCAAGATCCCGCTGGTCTATGTCAACCGCCAGCCGGTCAATGTCGACACGTTGCCCGACAACCAGGCCTTCGTCGCTTCCAATGAGGCCGATTCCGGCACGCTCGAAACCAAGGAAGTCTGCCGCCTGTTCAAGGAAGCCGGCAAGAAGGAAGCCAATGTCTATGTCATCATGGGCGAGCTTTCCAACCAGGCCGCCGTGCAGCGCACCAAGGACATCGACGATGTCATCGCCACCCCGGACTGCAGCTTCATCAAGATCATCGACAAGCAGACCTCGAACTGGGATCGCGACCAGGCGCAGAACCTGATGACCAACTGGCTGTCGACCGGCAAGAAGTTCGACGGCGTCATCGCCAACAATGACGAAAGCGCCATCGGTGCCATCCAGGCGATGAAGGCCGCCAACATCGACATGAAGTCGGTTGTCGTCGGCGGCGTCGACGCCACCCAGGACGCGCTTGCCGCCATGCAGGCGGGCGACCTCGATGCCACCGTGTTCCAGGATGCCGCCGGCCAGGGCGCGGGCGCGCTGGACGCAGCGCTGAAGCTCGCCAAGGGCGAGAAGGTCGAACACAAGGTCTATGTCCCGTTCCAGCTGGTCACGCCTGCGAACATCGACAAGTTCTTGAAGAAGAACTGAGCCGCGGACATACGGAGCGGCGCTCTCGCGTCAAGGCAGCGCCGCTCCTCTTCCCCTCGGCGCCTTTAAGGTGCTCGAGGAACGACCGCGGCTGACGGAGGATAGAAGATTGGCACAGACATCTCACGGCGTCGGCGGCGTCGGCTATGACGCCAGGAAGCGTATATGGCCGGCCGAATTCAACGTCTTCCTGGCGCTCGTCATCCTCGTCGTCATCTTCGAGCTGATCGGCCGGATCTTTCTCGGCGACAGCTTCCTGTTCAACACCCGCAGCGACGTCTCCGGCATCTTCAACGAGGCGCGGCTGCAGATCATCATCCTGCAGGTGTCGATCGTCGGCATCATCGCCATTGGCGTCACGCAAGTGATCATCACCGGCGGCATCGACCTGTCCTCGGGCTCGATCGTCGGCGCGACCGCCATGATCGCCATGAGCTTCGCCCAGGTCGCGACCGTCAACGGCAATCCCAATCCCAAGGCGATGTTCCTGGCGCAGGGCTGGACCGACCTGCCGGTGATCGTGCCGGTGCTGGTGGCGATCGGCTGCGGCCTGCTCGCCGGCCTCGTCAACGGCGCCCTGATCGCCTACACGCGCATCCCGCCCTTCATCGCCACGCTCGGCATGATGGTCACCGCGCGCGGCATCGCCAAATGGTGGTCGAAGGGGCAGCCGATATCATTCCCGACAGACAGTTTCGCGGCAATAGGCAAGGGCCTGATGCCGGTCATCATCTTCCTGTCGCTGGCCGCGCTGTTCCAGCTCATCATGACCTACACCCGATACGGCAAGCACTGTTACGCGATCGGCTCCAACGAGGATGCCGCGCGCATGTCCGGCATCAAGATCGCCAACCACAAGATCCTCGTCTATGTCATCGCCGGCATTCTCGCCGCGCTCGCCGCCGTGGTGCTCTCCTCCAAGAACCTCACCGCCCAGGCCGGCATGGGCGTGATGTACGAACTCGACGCCATCGCCATGGCGGTCATCGGCGGCGTCTCGCTGTCGGGTGGCCGTGGCTCCATCATCGGCACGGTGATCGGCGCGCTCATCTTCGGCGTCATCATCTCCGGCTTCACCTTCCTGCGCCTCGACGCCTACTACCAGGAGATGGTCAAGGGCGTGATCATCGTCGGCGCGGTTGTTCTCGATCAGTGGCGCCAGCGCATGCGGGCATTGAGGGCTTGACCATGTCAGACATCGTCCTGAAGACCGAAAACCTCACCAAGCGCTATGGCGGCGTGCATGCGCTGGAAGGCGCGAACTTCGAGCTGCGCAAGGGCGAGCATGTCGCCATCATGGGCGACAACGGCGCCGGCAAATCGACCTTCGTGCGCCAGATCACCGCCGTCGAGCAGCGGACAAGCGGCCAGGTCTGGTTTGACGGCAAGGAAGTGAATTTCGCCGGCCCGATCGAGGCGCGCGAGGCGGGTATCGAGACGGTGTTCCAGAACCTGGCGCTAGCCGACGATCTCGACGTGCCGTCCAACCTGTTCCTCGGCCGCGAAAAGGTGCTGTTCAATCTGGGGCCATTCTCGATCCTCGACCGCAAATACATGCGCAAGGCGACCGAGGCGGCACTGGTCCGCACCGCGGTGAAAATTCCCAATTTGTCCAACACCATCCGCCACATGTCGGGCGGCCAGCGCCAATGCGTGGCGATCGCCAGGACGGCCACCTTTGCCTCCAAGCTGATCATCATGGACGAGCCGACGGCGGCCCTTGGCGTGCAGGAAACGGCGCAGGTCGAAAACATCATCCGCACGCTGAAGGACAATGGCGAGCCGCTGATCCTGATCAGCCACAACATGCGCCAGGTGTTCGACCTCTGCGACCGTATCGTCGTGTTCCGGCGTGGCCGCATCGTCGCCAATCTGCGCAAGGAGAATACCGACGGGCAGGACATCGTTTCCTACATCACCGGCGCCAAGACCGGGGAGGCGGAACTCGCGGCCTAAGGGCCGGGCGCGGCGGCGATGGTCATCGCCTTCCCGTCGATTTGTCTTGACCGGAAAATCATCCAGCGCCCATGACCGGCGCCCCGCTTCGAACCATCCCCTAGAGGAAAATTTCCATGACTGTTCGCTTCGCCCTCCTTGGTGCCGGCCGCATCGGCAAGGTCCACGCCCGCGCCGTGGGTTCCAACCCCCAGGCAAAACTGGTCGCCGTTGCCGACGCCTTCGAGAAGGCGGCGAGCGAACTGGCGAGCGCCTATGGCGCCGAGGTGCGCACCATCGACGCCATCGAAAAATCGAAAGACATCGACGCGGTCGTCATCTGCACGCCGACCGACACGCATGCCGATCTGATCGAGCACTTCGCCAAGGCCGGTAAGGCGATCTTCTGCGAGAAGCCGATCGATCTCGACGTCAAGCGCGTCGAGAAGTGCCTGGCCGTGGTCGACAAGGCCAAAGCGACGCTGATGGTCGGCTTCAACAGGCGCTTCGACCCGCATTTCGCCGCCGTGCGCAAGGCGATTGACGACGGCGCCATCGGCACGGTCGAAATGGTCACCATCACCTCGCGTGATCCCGGCGCCCCGCCGCTCGACTACATCGCGCGCTCCGGCGGCATTTTCCGCGACATGACCATCCATGATTTCGACATGGCGCGCTTCCTGCTTGGCGAGGAGCCGGTGGCGGTCAGCGCCCATGCCTCGGTGCTGGTCGACAAGAAGATCGGCGAAGCCGGCGATTTCGATTCGGTCAGCGTCATCCTCGAAACCGCATCGGGCAAGCAGGCGGTCATCTCGAATTCGCGCCGCGCCACCTATGGCTACGACCAGCGCATCGAGGTGCATGGCTCGAAAGGCATGGTGGCGGCCGAGAACCAGCGGCCGGTGTCGATCGAACTGGCCAACGAGAAGGGCTATACGCGCCCGCCGCTGCACGACTTTTTCATGACCCGCTATCTCGACGCCTACGCCAACGAGATCGCCGCCTTCATCACGGCGGCGACAAAGGGCAAGAAGGCAGCGCCAAGCGGGGCCGACGGCCTTGTGGCACTGAAGCTGGCGGACGCGGCGCTGAAATCGGCGACGACAGGCAAGACAGTGCGCCTAGGCTAGACAGTAAGGTCGTCGATCTACAGGGCTTTATGACTAGCCGTAACATTCATCATGTCGTCATCCACCGGCGAAGCAAGGAGCGAAGCGACGCGGCGCAGACCCGAGGATCCATGCCGTTACATAGAAGCGGCTCCAACGGTTCAGAATTTTGGTCCGCTGCGTTCTTCGGCAGAGGTCACGGAATGGATCCTAGGGTCTCCGCGACGGAGCTTCGCTCCTGCTTCGCCCTAGGATGACGACGTTGGGGATGCTTCGACCAAGTTTCCCAACGTTGCGATAAGGCACCGAAGAAACCTCAATGAATCTCATGAAACTGTTGGCAGTCAAGAACCCAGGAGCAGAGCAATGAGCACCGATCGTAATTCACAGACACGCGCCATCGTCACCGGCGGTGCGCAAGGCATCGGCTTTGCTGTCGCCGAGGCATTGGCCGACGAGGGCTGCCGGGCGCTGGCGCTCATCGGCCGCTCGCAGGAGAAGGGCGACAAGGCTGTTGCCCATTTCAAGAAATCTGGCGTCGACGCCATCTTCATCAGCGCCGACGTTTCGAAGGTTGCCGAGTGCAAGCGCGCGGTCGCCACTGCGCTCTCGCATTTCGGTACGATCAACGCCCTGGTCAACGCCGCCGCCACCTCGGCGCGCGGCTCGCTGGTCGAGACATCGGAAGAGCTTTTCGACCAGATATTCGACACCAATGTGCGCGGCCCCTTCTTCCTGATGCAGGGCGTCGTGGCGCATCTGCTGGAGAAAAAGACCCCCGGCTCCATCGTCAACGTGCTGTCGATGTCGGCGCATACCGGCCAGTCCTTCCTGACGCCCTATTCGACCAGCAAGGGCGCGCTGATGACGCTGACCAAGAACGTCGCCAACGCCTATCGCTTCAACCGCATCCGCTGCAACGCCGTTCTGCCCGGCTGGATGGATACCGAGGGCGAGGACATCGTGCAGAAGAAATGGCACGACGCACCCGACGACTGGCTGGCGAAGGCCGAAGCGGCCCAACCGATGGGCCAGTTGGTGAAGCCGGACCAGCTCGCGCGGCTGATCAGCTACATGGTCAGCCCGCAATCGGGCGTCATGACCGGATCGCTGGTCGACTACGACCAGAGCATCGCCGGCTCGTCGCCGGAATAGTGCCGACGTTGCGGCTGGCCCTTTCTCCCCGTCACTATACGGGGAGAAATGCCCCGGCAGGGCAATGAGAGGCAGCACCGACTTTGACAATTACCGGTCCATACCCTGCCACCTCGCTTGTCTCTCCGACGTAGGCGCCGCCCCTCACCTGCCTGCCGGCATCCTCTCCCCGTATAGGGACGGGGAGAGGGGTGCTGTCATCGACGGTTTCGCCACCTGACCCTCATCGCCCCATCGACAAACGCCGCCGCTTCGACTATATGAGCGGCATGATCCACCTGTCCGCCACCTATTGGTACTTTAGCAGCTCGCTGGCGGCGGGAGGATTGCGCTCGATCTGAAGATTGCAGCAAACAGTCCGACAAGCCGCCAGACCTGGCGGCTTTTTTGTTTCAGCCGGCAGGTTCCCAAACAGGAGCAGAAAGCCGTGTTGACCACTACAGACGACCTTCGGGTCAAGGAACTTAGACTGCTGAGCACGCCGGAAGAGGTGATGCGCGAGATACCGCGCTCACTCACGGCGACACGCACCGTTGCCGCCTCGCGCAACGCCATCCACTCCATCCTGACAGGGGCCGACGATCGACTTGTTGTCATCGTCGGCCCTTGTTCCATTCACGATCCGGTTGCGGCCGTTGACTATGCCAGCCGTCTGGCGGCGCTGCGCGAGGCCCTGGCCGACCGGCTCGAGATCGTCATGCGGGTCTATTTCGAAAAGCCGCGCACCACTGTCGGCTGGAAAGGCCTGATCAACGATCCCGACCTCGACGGCAGCTTCAACATCGACAAGGGGCTGCGGATGGCGCGCAATGTGCTTTCCGCCGTCAACAATCTCGGCCTGCCGGCGGCGACCGAATTCCTCGACATGACGACGCCGCAATACATTGCCGACCTCGTCGCCTGGGGCGCCATCGGCGCGCGCACGACCGAAAGCCAGATCCATCGCGAGCTGGCCTCGGGCCTCTCCTGCCCGGTCGGCTTCAAGAACGGCACCGACGGCAATCTCAGGATCGCCGGCGAGGCGGTGAAGTCGGCCGCCCAGCCGCATCATTTCATGGCGGTGACCAAGGGCGGACGCAGCGCGATTGCGGCGACGACCGGAAACGAGGATTGCCATGTCATCCTGCGCGGCGGTGTCCAGCCGAACTATGACACGGCAAGCGTCGAGGCTGCTTCGGTGGAACTCGCCCGCATCGGTATCGCGCCGCGCCTGATGATCGACGTGAGCCACGCCAACTCCAGCAAGAAGCCCGAGAACCAGCCGAAGGTGGCGGCGGACGTGGCGGGCCAGGTGGCGGCGGGCGAGGAGCGCATCATCGGCGTCATGATCGAAAGCAATCTCGTCGCTGGCCGGCAGGATGTCGTGCCCGGCAAGCCGCTGGTCTACGGCCAGAGCATCACCGATGGCTGCATCGACTGGGCGACCACCGAGACCGTGCTGCACGGGCTTGCCGGTGCCGTAGAATGGCGCCGCTCGGCGCGGCGCGCCATGCTGGACAGTCGGCAAGGGGCCGCCTGACACGATGGCGATGCGGGAGGGGCGGCGCCGGGACTTACGCCGCCATCAGCCCTTCCCATGCGGTGAAGACCGAGACCGCGAACAGCAGCAGCCCGGCGGCGCGCCCGGCAAGGACGGTCGCCCGCGGATTGGCGATCAGAAGGCTGCGGCTGCGGCCGGCAGAAATGGCCAGCCCGCCATAGATCGCCGCCTGCGTCAGCACGGTCAGCAGGCCCATGATCGTCGCCTGCATCCAGATCGGACCGTAGTGCGGTTTCAGGAACTGAGGGTAGACGGCCAGGACGAAGAGATAGGCCTTCGGGTTGATCAGGCAGGTCACGAAACCCTGGCGAAACGCTTTCCATGCGGAACGGCTGCCGGCCGGCCCCTCGCGGCCGACGGTGATGGAGCTGCGCATCAGCGTGATGCCGATATAGGCCATGTAGGCGGCGCCGGCGATCAGCAGCGGCTTGAACAGGATCGGCACGAAATGCATGAGCAGGCCGACGCCGACAGCGCCGTTCAGCGTGTGTACCATGCCGCCGACCATGATGCCGCCGGTCGCGGCCAGCCCTCTGTCGCGTCCGCCGGTCAGCGCGTTGGCAAGCACGAACAGCATGTCCATGCCTGGAACGGCGATGATGCCGAACAGGAGAAGAAAGAAAAGCCAGAGATTTTCCGCGTAGCTCATGTCAGTTGCCTGTCGCCTCTTGGGGGCGTGCCGCCAAGGAATTGTTGATTTTCAAGCCGATGGGCGATCCTATAGATCGAGCCAACTGACGATGGTGTGTCAGTTGTGATCACAGCCGGGGAGAAAAATGCGCAAGGCCTCGCGCCTGTTCGAGATCATCCAGATCCTGCGGCTGGCCAGGCAGCCGGTGACGGCGGCAATGATTGCCGGGCAACTGGAAGTGACGATACGCTCGATCTACCGCGACATCGCCGCGCTGCAGGCCATGCGCGTCCCGATCGAGGGCGGCCGTGGCATCGGCTATATCCTGCGTCCCGGCTTCGACCTGCCGCCGCTGATGTTCTCGATCGAGGAGATGGAGGCGATCGTGCTGTCGCTGGCGTTGCTCGAGCGCACGGGAGACGACGAGCTCAAGCAGGCGGCCAAGCGCGTCAGCGCCAAGATCGCCGGCGCGGTGCCGCCGCCCTTGCGCCAGACGCTCGACGCCAATGCGCTGCATGCCTGGGGCTTTGCCGCGCCCGCCGCCGGCACGATCGACCTGGCGCTGGTGCGCCGCGCCATCCGCGACGAGGAGAAGCTCGACCTTTCCTACCGCGACGAAGCAGGCCGTGCCTCCGAGCGGCTGATCCGCCCGATCGCGCTGATCTACTACGCCGAAACCGCCAACATCGTCGCCTGGTGCGAGCTGCGCCAGGCAATCCGCAATTTCCGCAGCGACCGCATCGAGGACTGCCAGCCGACCGGGTTACGCTTCAAGGACGAAGGCGACCGCTTGCGGCAAATCTGGGTCAATGGCTGGGAGACGAACGCGGCTATAGGCGTCTGACTTTTACCTTACATCCACCCAGCGCTTTTCCGCATGCGAACGCGCCATCGCGTGCACGGTGCGCTCGATCTCCAGCCCTTCGGCGAACTCGATAAGCCGGGCCGGCTTGCCGGCCAGCCGCGTCAGCAATTCGTGGCACTCGATGATCTTGAGATCGTTGAAGCCGAGGCTGTGGCCGGGCGCCGGCACGAAAAGATCATAGGGCTTGTGCTGCGGCGCCACCAATATGGTGCGATAGCCCTGTTCGGTCGGTCGGTCCGACGTCAAATAGAGCTGGAATTCGTTCATCCGCTCCTGGTCGAACAGGATCGAACCCTTGGAGCCGAAGATCTGGATGGCGATACGGCCCTTGCGGCCCCAGGCCGAGCGGTTGACCTGCAGCGTTCCGGCAATGCCGTTTTCCAGATGCATCAGCACGCTGGCGATATCGTAGGTCTCGACCGCGCGCCGCCCGCCCGCCGCCAGCTTGCGGTCGGCATAGGGCTTGGCCATGTCGCAGATGACGCTGGCGACGCGGCCGAACAACGCCGTGACCAGCGACAGCGGATGCACGGCGAAATCGTCGAGCGCGCCATAGCCGGAAGTCGCTTCGTGCTTCCAGAAGAACGGCGCCTCGGGATCGGCCATGAAATCCTCGTCCATCTCGATGCGCAGATGGTTGACCTCGCCGATGATCTTCTCGTCGAGCAGCGCGCCGATGTGACGGATGGCCGGGCTCTGGATGTAATTGTAACCAAGCGCGGCAATCTTGCCTGATGTCTTGGCGGCGGCCGCCATTGCCTCGGCCTCGGCGAAGCTCGGCGCCATCGGCTTTTCGCACCACAGATGCTTGCCGGCTTCGAGGATGGCGATGGCCATTTCCGGATGAAACTGGTTGGGCGTCGTCAGCGAGACGACGTCGACCTCCGGATCGTTGACGACGGCACGCCAGTCGCCGGACGCCTTGGCAAAGCCGAACTCGCCGGCCTTGCGCCTGGCAAGGTCCTCGCTGACCTCGCCGAGATGGACGAGCCGCGGCTTGGTCGCATCGGGGAAGACGGCTCCCACTGCGCTCCACGCGATGGCGTGGCACTTGCCCATGAAACCCGTACCGATAAGACCTACGCCGACCATCCAACTTTCTCCACTGCCTGAGCGATGGATGGATGAATTAGTCCATTTTCTCCGGAAATGGAATGTCTGCCTCATTTTTTATGGCGTTCTTGCGCAGGCCCGCTATGATGGGGCACAGAGAGCCTCCAGACAGGCTTGGGCGGAGACGATGGACGAACAGGTACCTCGCGACTTCGAGACGCTGCGCGCCACCATTCTGGACCGGCGCGAGAGCCTGCCCAAGCGCATCGCGCAGATCGCCGCCTATGCGCTCGACAATCCGGACGACATAGCCTTCGGCACCGCCGCCAGCATCGCCGCTTCGGCCGGCGTGCAGCCCTCGACCCTGATCCGCTTTGCCCAGCAACTCGGGTTCGACGGCTTTACCAGCCTGCAGCAGGTGTTCCGCGAGCGGTTGCGCGAGCGCAACTCCTCCTATGACGAGCGGCTGCAGGCGCTACGCGCCAAGGCCGAGGGCGGCGCCGGCCACCGGGCGATCTTCGACGGTTTCATTGCCGCCGCCAGCACCTCGCTCAACGACATTTCCCGCACACTGGACGACGCGCATCTGGAAGACGCTATCTCGCTGCTGGCAAAGGCGCAGACCATCTATGTCTTGGCCAAGCGGCGCTCCTATCCGGTGGCGAGCTATATCGCCTACGCGCTGGGCAAGCTGAAGATCCGCAACCAGCTGATCGAATCGGCTGCCGGCCTGAATGCCGAGATGGTCGGCTTCGCCACGCCGGCGGACGCCGTCATCGCCATCAGCTTCTCGCCCTACGCACCGGCCACGATCGAGGAAGCGCGCAGCATTTCCGAGCAGGGCGTACCGATCGTTGCCATCACCGACAGCTCATTCTCGCCGCTGGCCCAGTTCGCCAGGGTCTGGTTCGAGGTGGCCGAGGCGGATTTCGCCGGTTTCCGTTCGCTGTCGGCGACAATGGCGCTGGCCATGGCGCTGACCGTCGGCGTCGGCGAGAAGCGGCGTGACGTGAGCCGCAAGCGCAAGGCTTGACCAGACATCCAAAAAGGCAATTTTAGGCTAGGGAATGCTCATTCCATATTGACTATGGATTGGAATTATTATTTCATATTGCTGGCGCCACGCTGCCGCTCGCGCGTGTTACCCAACAATGTTGTCCATGACGACAAGACCGACGGGAGGTTCCAATGAGCGAAGCCGTGGACGCAAGACAGGCGCCGCTCGATGTCATCACCATCGGTCGCGCTTCCGTCGACCTCTATGGCCAGCAGATCGGCTCGCGGCTCGAGGATATCACGTCCTTCGCCAAGTCGGTCGGCGGCTGCCCGGCCAACATTTCGGTCGGCACGGCGCGGCTCGGCCTGCGCTCGGCGCTGCTGACGCGCGTCGGCGACGAGCAGATGGGCCGCTTCATCCGCGAGCAGCTGAAACGCGAAGGCGTCAACACCGACGGGCTGAAGACCGACAAGGAACGGTTGACCGCGCTTGTTCTGCTTTCGGTCGAGAGCGAAGGCGTTTCGCCGATGATCTTCTACCGCTCCGACTGCGCCGACATGGCGCTTTCGGAAGAGGATATCGACGAGGCGTTTATTGCCTCGGCCCGCGCCATCGTCGTCACCGGCACGCATTTTTCCCGCCCCAACAGCGACGCCGCCCAGCGCAAGGCGATCCGCATCATGAAGGCCAAGGGCGGCAAGGTGGTCTTCGACATCGACTATCGGCCGAACCTGTGGGGTCTCGCCGGTCACGCCGAAGGTTTCGAGCGCTACGTCAAGTCGGACCGGGTCTCGGCCCAGTTGAAGACGGTGCTGCCCGATTGCGACCTCATCGTCGGCACTGAGGAAGAGATCATGATCGCGTCCGGCGCCGACGACTGCCTGAGCGCGCTGAAGACGATCCGCGCCCTGTCCTCGGCGACCATCGTCTTGAAGCGCGGCGCCATGGGCTGCATCGTCTATGACGGGCCGATCAGCGACGATCTCGAGGACGGCATCGTCGGCGAAGGGTTCCCGATCGAGATCTACAATGTGCTGGGCGCCGGTGACGCCTTCATGTCCGGTTTGCTTCGCGGCTGGCTCGGCGGTGAAAGCTTCAAAACCGCGGCGACCTGGGCCAACGCCTGCGGCGCCTTCGCCGTGTCGCGGCTGCTCTGCGCGCCGGAATATCCGACCTTCGAAGAGCTGCAGTTCTTCCTCAAGAACGGCAGCAAGCATCGCGCACTGCGCAAGGACGAGGCGATCAACCACATCCATTGGGCAACCACCCGCCGGCGCGACATTCCTTCACTGATGGCGCTCGCCTGCGACCACCGTGTGCAGCTCGAGGATGTGGCGGCCAAGACCGGCGCCGATCCAGCGCGCATCCGCGATTTCAAAGTGCTGGCGGTCAAGGCGGCGGCCAAGGTCGCTGCCGGCCGCGACGGCTACGGCATGCTGATCGACGAGAAGCATGGCCGCGAGGCGATGTTCGAATTCGCCAGGCATCCCTTTGCCTGGCTGGGCCGGCCGGTGGAATTGCCGGGCTCGCGGCCGCTGCGCTTCGAATTCTCGCAGGATATCGGCTCGCAGCTCACCGAATGGCCCGTCGATCACTGCATCAAGTGCCTGTGCTTCTACCACCCTGACGATCCGGCGGAACTCAAGGAAGAACAGCAGCAGAAGCTGCGCGCGCTGTTCGAGGCCGCGCGCAAGGTCGGCCGGGAACTTCTCATCGAGATCATCGCCGGCAAGCATGGCAAGCTCGACGACACGACGATCCCGCGCGCGCTGGAGGAACTCTATGCGCTCGGCATCAAGCCGGACTGGTGGAAGCTCGAGCCGCAGGCGTCGAGCGGCGCCTGGGCCAAGATCGAGGCGGTGATCCTGAAGCACGATCCCTGGTGCCGTGGCATCGTGCTGCTTGGTCTGGAAGCGCCGCAGGACGAACTGGAGGCGGCTTTTGCCGCAACCGCCAAGGCGCCCATCGTCAAGGGCTTTGCCGTCGGCCGCACCATCTTCGTCCACGCGGCCGAACAATGGCTGGCCGGCAAAATGTCCGATGACGAGGCGGTCGCGGACATGGCCTCGCGCTTCGAACAGTTGACCGAGGCGTGGCTTGCCGCGCGCGGCCGCAAGGCGGCATAACAGGCCGCGACACAGGGACTGCGGAGGAAAACACGATGAGCAAGACAATCCGCCTGACGATGGCGCAGGCGCTGACCCGCTTCCTGTCCCGCCAGATGACCGAGATCGACGGCAGGACAGTGCCGATCTTCGGCGGCGTCTGGGCGATCTTCGGCCATGGCAATGTCGCCGGCATCGGCGAGGCGCTTTACCAGGTGCGCGATGAGCTGCCGACCTTCCGCGCCCACAACGAGCAGGCGATGGCGCATGCGGCGATCGCCTACGGCAAGGCCAATTTCCGTCGCCGCTTCATGGCCGCGACCTCTTCGATCGGCCCCGGCGCGCTGAACATGGTGACGGCGGCTGCGCTTGCCCACGTGAACCGGTTGCCCGTCCTGTTTTTGCCGGGCGACGTCTTCGCCAACCGCATCCCCGACCCGGTGCTGCAGCAGGCCGAGGATTTTTCGGACGGCACCGCGACGGTCAACGACTGTTTCCGGCCGGTGTCGCGCTATTTCGACCGCATCACGCGGCCGGAGCAGATCATACCGGCGCTGAGCCGCGCCATGCAGGTGCTGACCGATCCGGCCGATTGCGGCCCGGTGACGCTGTCGCTCTGCCAGGACGTACAGGCCGAAGCCTATGACTATCCCGAGAGCTTCTTTGCCGAGCGGGTCTGGCGCCAGCGCCGGCCGCGTCCGGACCGTAGCGAACTGGCGGCGGCCGTGGCGGCACTCAAGGGAGCCAGGAAGCCGCTGATCATCGCCGGCGGCGGCGTTCTCTATTCGCAGGCTTCCGACGAACTGGCGACGTTCGCCGAAGGCGCCGGCATTCCGGTCTGCGAGACGCAAGGCGGCAAGTCCTCGCTGCCGGACGACCACAAGCTCAACATGGCGGCGGTCGGCGTCACCGGCACTTCGGCCGCCAACCGGCTGGCGGAAGAGGCCGATGTGGTGCTCGCCATCGGCACGCGCCTGCAGGATTTCACCACCGGCTCGTGGGCGCTGTTCAAGAATTCCGGCAAGACCATCATCGGGCTCAACGTGCAGCCCTTTGATGCCGGCAAACACCGGGCGCTGCCGCTGGTCGCCGACGCAGCGGAAGGGCTCGCCGAGCTCGGCGCCGCGCTGCAAGGCTGGAAGGCGCCTGTCGCCTGGACCGACAATGCGGTCACTGGCAAGACCACCTGGCAGGCCGACGCGGCCAAGGTGACGGCATCGACCAACGTCGCCTTTCCATCGGATGCGCAGGTGATCGGCGCCGTTCAGCGCGCCATGGGATCAGGCGTGACGCTCCTGCATGCCGCGGGCGGCCTCCCGGGCGAATTGCACAAGCTCTGGCAGGCGGGCGCGCCCGGCTCCTACCATGCCGAATACGGCTTCTCGACCATGGGCTACGAGATCGCCGGCGGGCTCGGCACCAAGATGGCGAAGCCCGGCGAGGAGATCGTCGTCATGATCGGCGACGGCTCCTATCTGATGCTGAATTCCGAGATCGCCACCTCGGTGATGCTCGGCCTGAAACTGACCATCGTGCTGCTCGACAACAGGGGGTTCGGCTGCATCAACCGGCTGCAGATGGCGACTGGTGGTGCCAACTTCAACAACCTGTTGAAGGACTCGCGCCACGAGATCCTGCCCGATGTCGACTTTGCCGCGCATGCCGCCAGCATGGGCGCGACATCAGAAAAAGTTTCGTCGATCGCCGGGCTGGAGACGGCGCTGGCTCAGGCGAAAAAGAACGACCGCACCACCGTGCTGGTCATCGACACCGACCCGCTGGTTTCCACCGATGCCGGCGGGCACTGGTGGGACGTGGCGGTGCCCGAGGTCTCGGCCCGGCCGCAGGTGAACGCGGCGCGCAAGGCCTATGACGAGAAGCGGCGGATGCAGAGCGTCGGCGATTGACGCCGGCGCTGAAGCTCCTTCCTTCTCCCCGTCTCTATACGGGGAGAAGGTGCCGGCAGGCGGATGAGGGGCAGCGCCAACCAACAGGTAATAAGCAGTTCTAACCCGGAGTGACGACTTGAAAGCCAAACTGGGCATGTCCCCCATCGCATGGTGGAACGACGATCTTGCCGAACTGAGCGATGACGTGTCGCTGGAAGAATGTCTGCGCCAGTCGCGCTCTGCCGGCTTCACCGGCATGGAAATGGGCCGGCGCTTTCCCAACGACCCAAAGGTGATGCTGCCGATCCTGAAGGCCGCCGACGTCACGCTATGCGGCGGCTGGTTTTCCGGCACGCTGGTCGACGAGGAGATGGCTGCGAACAAGGAGCGCATCCAGCCGATGATCGACCTGTTCAAGGCGGTCGACGCGCCCTGCATCGTCTATGGCGAGGTCGGACGCTCGATCCAGGGCGACCGCTCCAGGCCGCTCGCCACCAAGCCGAAACTTTCGGGCGACGAAATGAAGGCCTACGCGCGGCGCCTGACGGAATTCGGCGAATGGTGCGCCGAGCAAGGCATGCCGCTTTCCTACCATCACCACATGGCGGCGGTAGTCGAGACCGAGCCGGAACTCGACGCCTTCATGCGCCATTCCGGCGAAGGAATCCCGCTGCTGCTCGATGCCGGCCATCTGGCCTTTGCCGGCGGCGATGTGCTGCGCGCCATCGACAACCACCACAAGCGCATCAGCCATGTCCATGTGAAGGATGTGCGCATGGATGTGATCGACAAGCTCGACCGTACGAAGCAGTCCTTCCTCGACGCCGTGGCGCTCGGCGCCTTCACAGTGCCGGGCGACGGCTCGCTCGATTTCGGCGCCATCGTGCAGCGCTTCGCCGATCATGGCTATGAAGGCTGGTTCGTGGTCGAGGCCGAGCAGGACCCCAGGAAGAACCCGCCGTTGAAGATGGCGCAGGTCGGCTACAAGGAGCTGATGCGGGTGATGACCGCCGCCGGCTACACGGTCGAGACGCAGGGCTTCCCGAATGTCTGAAGGCTGGATTGGTCGCCACGGGTGGCTTATCTGAGAACTGGTTCGGCAACTCTCGGATGGCGCGATGAAAGATTATGAACACCCGTTCTTCCGGCCGCTGTGGCGGCGCATCGCCGTCGTCGCGGTCTGCGTCATCTGGTCGATCATCGAGTTCGCCAGCGGCACGCCGTTCTGGGGCGTGATCGCGCTCGGCTTCGCCGGCTATGCCGTCTGGCAGTTTTTTTATCTGTACAAGCCCGTGGAGGAGGCGAAGGCGACGCCTGAGGAACCCAAGGTCGGCATCGAACCCAAGGAATGATGGAAGAAGTTCCAGTGGATTGGATACGTGCGTAACGGATCGCATACGTTGGTGATTGGCCGAAACGCTCCTCGCTTCGTCATCCTAGGGCGGAGCAAGGAGCGCAGCGACGCGGCGCAGACCCTAGGATCCATGCCGTTGGATTGAAGCGTTGCGACGGTGCAGAATTCCGCTCCGCTCCGCTGCGGGGTCACGGAATGGATCCTAGGGTCTCCGCGACGGAGCTTCGCTCCTGCTACGCCCTAGGATGACGAAGTTGGGAGGCTTCGGCCGATCTCGAAGATTTGCGATAGGAGAGACAAAAATGTCGAAACTGCTCGTCAAAGCCGACAAGGGCAATGGCCGCGTCGCGCATGTCACGCCGCAAGGCGCTGGCTGGACCTATGTCGGTTTCGATCTGCATCGGCTGAAGCCCGGCCAGAGCGCCTCGGGACAGTCGGACGACCGCGAAGTCTGCCTGGTCTTCGTGACCGGCAAGGGTACGGCAAAAGCCGGCGGCAAGGATCTCGGCCTGCTCGGCGAGCGCATGTCGCCTTTCGAGGGCAAGCCGTGGTCGGTCTACGTGCCGCAGGGATCGGACTGGTCGGTGACGGCCGACACCGAGCTGGAACTCGCGGTATGCTCGGCGCCCGGCCTTGGCGGCGGCTTGCCGGTCCGGGTGATCGGGCCGGACGATCTCGGCCAGGAGGTGCGCGGCAAGGGCACCAACACGCGCTACGTCACCAACATCCTGCCTGAGGGGCAGCCGGCCGACTCGCTTCTGGTGGTCGAGGTCATCACGCCCGGCGGCCACACGTCGAGCTACCCGCCGCACAAGCACGACCAGGACAATCTGCCCGCTGAATCCTATCTCGAGGAAACCTACTACCACCGCCTCAACCCGCCGCAGGGTTTTGCCTTCCAGCGCGTCTATACCGACGCCGACAAGGATGGCCGGCGCGCGCTGGACGAAGCCATGGCGATCGAGGACGGCGATGTCGTGCTGGTGCCCAAGGGCTATCACCCTTGTGCCGCCTGCCATGGCTATGACCTCTATTACCTCAATGTGATGGCCGGGCCGAAGCGGACGTGGAAATTCCACAACGCGCCCGAGCACGAATGGTTGATGAAGGCCTGACCGTTCTGCGTTTCCGGTTGAATTTGTTGGTCCAGTTGGGAAAAATCGTCGGCTAACGACCCTGAGGGTCGATTTGCCTTCGAAAACCCTTCAAAGCTTCGTCAATCCGTCATGGAAATCACCTATGGCAACGTTTCTGACGAGGACTTCCCATGCGTTATGCCATCTATTTCACCCCCAGGCAGGACGAGCCGCTGGCGCGTATCGCCGCCAACTGGCTGGGCCGCGACCCGTTCGGTGCCGCGACCGGCCCGGTTGAGGCCGTGGCCGACCTGTCGGCGGCGGAAGTGGCCTTCCACACCGCTTCGGCGCGCCGCTATGGCTTTCACGCCACGCTGAAAGCGCCCTTCCGCCTGGCCGCCACCGAGACCGAGGCTTCGCTGCGCGCGGCGCTAGACCATTTTGCCGAAGCAACGCCGGTTGTGACGATCCCGCGTCTGGTCGTCAGCCAGATCGACAGCTTCTTCGCGCTGGTGCCGGATGGTCCGCTGCCTCCGCTCAACCGCTTCGCCGACGACGTCGTGCGCGATTTCGACCGGTTTCGCGCGCCGTTGAGCGAGGCCGAGATCGAGCGGCGCAGCCCGGATTCGCTGAAGCCGGCGGAGTTTCGCAATCTCTGCCAGTGGGGCTATCCCTATGTTTTCGAGACCTTTCGCTTCCATATGACCCTGTCGGGCCGGGCCGGCCCACAGGAAAGCCCTCGCCTGCGCGCGGCGATCGACGGCCTTTTCGCCGATGTGCTGCGCCAGCCCGTGCTGGTGGATGCGCTGACATTGTTTGTCGAACTCGAACCCGGTGCGCCGTTCATGGTGCTGTCCCAGCACGCGCTTGGACGCCGCCCGGCCAGAAAAACCGCCTGACAGGCGCCGGAAGAAGCAAGGACCAGCCGCAATGACCGCCGAAACTGTTCTTTCCAACGCCCGCATCGTTCTTGCCGACGAGATCGTCGAAGGCTCGCTGGTGCTGCGCGACGGCTTTATCGCCGGCATCGATGCCGGCGCGGCCCGGACCGGCGAGGACATGGGCGGCGACTTCATCATTCCAGGACTGGTCGAACTCCACACCGACCATCTCGAGGGCCATTATGCGCCGCGGCCGAAAGTGCGCTGGAACCCGATCGCCGCGGTGCTTGCCCATGACGCGCAGGTGGCGACCGCCGGCATCACCACCGTGCTCGATGCGCTCCGCGTCGGCATGGACGAGGACGCCGACCTGACATCGGACGACATCCGCAAGCTGGCCGATGCGATCGAGGACAGTGTCCAGCAGGAGCGGCTGCGGGCAGACCATTTCATCCATCTGCGCTGCGAGGTCTCGGCACCGGACTGCCTGAGGGCCTTCGCCAATTTCGAGACAGACGACAGGGTGAAACTGGCGTCGCTGATGGATCATGCGCCGGGCCAGCGCCAGTTCGTCAACCTTGAAACCTACGCCTACTACTACCAGCGCAAGCTGAAGCTCTCGGATCAGGATTTCAAGAAATTCTGCGAGAAGCGGATGGGCGAGTCGGCACGCAATTCAGGACCGAACCGCGTCTTCATCGCCGCCGCCTGCCAGGAGCGCGGCATCGTGCTCGCCAGCCATGACGACGCCACGTCGGCTCATGTCGACGAGGCCATCGAGCAGGGCGTGAGGGTCGCCGAGTTCCCGACCACAGAGGAAGCGGCGCGGGCCTCGAAGGCCGCCGGGCTCGGCGTGCTGATGGGCGCGCCCAATGTCATGCGCGGCGCCTCGCATTCGGGCAATGTTTCGGCACGCACCCTGGCCAGTGACGGCCTGCTTGACATCCTGTCGTCCGACTACATCCCCTTCAGCCTGATCCAGTCGGCCTTCTTCCTCGGCGACATGGTCGAAGGCATTTCGCTGCCGCAGGCCGTCGCCATGGTCTCGAAGAACCCGGCGCAGGCCGTCGGCCTTGACGACCGCGGGATCATCGAACAGGGACGCCGCGCCGATCTGGTGCGGGTGCGCGTCGACGATCGTGTTCCGGTCGTGCGCACCGTGTGGCGGCAGGGATGCCGGGTGGCATGATGGTGTCGGCCTTGATCGAGCGCGAACTGTCCGCCGAAACCTTTCCGATCCGTCATGGCGTCTTTGTTGCCGTCGTAGGCCCTAGCGGTGCCGGCAAGGACACGGTGATCGGTTACGCCAAGGCGCTTTTCGCCGACGAGACGCAGCTGGAGTTCGTTCGCCGCGTCATCACCAGGCCGAGCGATGCGGCGAGCGAGGATCACGACACGCTGGCCGACGCCGCCTTCGCCGAGGCCGAGGCCGATGGCGCCTTCGCCATCTCCTGGGAAGCGCATGGCCTGCGCTATGGCCTGCCCGCCGATGTCGACTGGTCCGTTTCCAATGGCCACGTCGCCGTTGCCAACGTATCGCGCGCGGTCATCCCCACCTTGCGCGAACGCTATGCCAATCTGGCGATCGTCGAGATCACCGCTTCGCCCCAGGTGCTGGCCGAGCGGCTGGCGATGCGCGGCCGCGAGTCGCGCGGCGAAGTGCTGGCACGGCTGGCGCGCAGCGCCAGTGTGACCTTGTCCGGCCCTGGCGTCACCTCGATCGACAACAGCGGTCCGCGCGAGGTGGCCGGTGAGCGCTTCGCCGAGCTGCTACGCAAGGCAATGGCCTTCTCCGACATGTCGGGGCTGATCTGATCGAGGCCAGTTTCACCCGTCTGCTTGCGCTGCCGCCGGAACGCTTTGGGCTGCTGGCCGCGTAGGGTGATTCTGGACTACGATCCGGGAATTCGCCCCCAGGGAATCAGGGTCGAGCAAGACAGGAAGCCTTGATGCAGACACTGACACCCATCCTCTCGACAGTCACGGCGGCATTTCTCGCCTCCCTGGTCGAGGTCGTCGAAGCCTTCACCATTGTGCTCGCGGTCGGGGTGACACGCAGCTGGCGTCCGGCCTTGACGGGTGCTGCGCTGGCTCTGGCAGTGCTGGCAGCCCTGGTGCTGGCGTTCGGGCCGCTGCTGGCGCTTGTCCCCATCAACACGCTGCAGTTCATCGTTGGCGTGTTGCTGATTCTGTTCGGCATGCGCTGGCTGCGAAAAGCCATCCTGCGCAGCGTCGGCGTCATCGCCCTGCATGACGAAGAGGCGGCCTTCGCCAAGGAAACCGCCGCGCTGCACCGGCAGGCTGACGATCGGCGCGCCGACTACATCGCCGGGCTGGCCTCGTTCAAGGCGGTGCTGCTCGAGGGTGTGGAGGTGGTGTTCATCGTCATCGCTGTCGGCGCCGCGCATGGGCAGACATTTTACGCCGGCATGGGCGCGCTGGCCGCTTTCGTCTTGGTGATGCTTGTCGGTCTCGCTGTCCACCGGCCGCTGGCGCGCGTGCCCGAAAACGCCCTCAAATTCGTGGTCGGCCTGATGCTGACCAGCTTCGGCATCTTCTGGACCGGCGAGGGCATCGGCGCCGACTGGCCGGGTGCCGATCTTGCTCTGCTCGCCATCTTCGCCATCGTCGCGCTGGCATCCTTCGCCATGGTGCGCTGGCTGCGCGGCACCAATCCCACAGCCGCCGGAGGGCTCGCCCGATGAACGTCCTTCGCCTTGTCGCCAGGGAATTCTTCGGCATGTTCGTCGATGACGGCAGTCTGGCGCTGCTGGCGCTGGTCCTTGTGGCCGCGGTTACCGCGGGGGTGAAGCTGCTCGCATTGCCGCCGCTGCTCGGCGGCGCCCTCCTGCTCGTCGGCTGCCTTGCCATCCTTTTGCAAAGCGTTCGCCGCGCCGCACGCCACGCTCACCGGTAGCGGACAGGCTTCAGCGGCGCCACGGGGATCATCATCGTCTTGCCCCGGCACCCTTGACTCACGTCCAGATGGTACCGGTATCAAATGCGCGAAGCCCCCTAGAGCGGTTCCTGTTTTGAGAGAATCGTAGGATTCCCAAAGCAGCTGGTTTGTGATTCAAGATGCTGGCTGGATTGGAGGCCAGCATCTGATGACGCGAGCGCTTTCAAACGATCTCCGTGAGCG
>NZ_SRTD01000189.1:0-359 GCF_004792105.1 Mesorhizobium sp. M8A.F.Ca.ET.161.01.1.1
GCCTGCTCCTGCGGCACGCGGATGGCAACGGAGGTGAAGAGCCTGGCGAAGACCTTATATAGCGCAATACGGTCGCTGGAGGCTTCGGGAAGATATTGGTGTCGGCGATGATGGCTTCCAGCATCGCGGCGACCAGCGCGTCACCGCTCTCCTGCGATCCCGACACCGCGCGCGAGAAGCGGCGCAGGAACGGAAGATGCGGAGCGATGGTTGCGGACAAGCTCATTATTTACGTCTCCCTCAGATGACGTTGTTGTAGTCACAGGCTGTGCCTGCCCCGGCAAAACCAACGCCGGCTTTCTGAAAAAGTTCCGTTGGGCCTGGAACTAAATTAGGAAGCGGGCGTTTCGGGGGTTCGG
>NZ_SRTD01000190.1:0-358 GCF_004792105.1 Mesorhizobium sp. M8A.F.Ca.ET.161.01.1.1
ATCAGGTCGCAGCCGTGGCGGTCGCCCGCAAGCTCACGATGTTGATGAGGCATCTGCTGACGAAAGAGCAGGACTACTTCTGGGCTCGCGCGGCGCTGGTGGCGGCAAAGCAGAGGCAGCTCGCTCTCAAGGCTGGCGCGCCGGGCGACCGCGGTGTCGGTCGTCGCGGTTCGGCTCACGCCTACAACGTGAAGAGTTTGCGAAACAGCGATAAAGCCGTGGCCGAGAATGCCGAGCGTGCCTACGAGCTATGCTTCGGCGTTGGGCGGCCACGCGGGCCGAAGCGCGCACGGACAGACACGCGAGCCTGGAAATTTTGAGCTCAGGTTCTGGTTCTCGCGTCCACGCCAATCCCTGC
>NZ_SRTD01000191.1:0-358 GCF_004792105.1 Mesorhizobium sp. M8A.F.Ca.ET.161.01.1.1
GGCGATTTCCCTGCTGAAAAGTTGTTGACAACCCTCCGCCCGCTGCTAAGGTGGGCATCAGAGGGAAATCCGGGTGTTTTGTGGGTTTTCGTGGTTCAATGTTTCACCGGGCGAAGGACAAGGTGCAGGCGTCGTGTTCCAGGGCGAGACGGCCATCACAGTTGACGACAAGGGGCGCATGGCGGTTCCCACCGCTTACCGCGACCTCGTCGCGCGCGCCAGCAACAACCGTCTCGTGCTGACCTACAACCCGTTCGAAGCCGGCTGCCTGTGGCTGTACGCAGAGTCGGAATGGGAGCGGGTCCGCGACGATGTGATGTCCAAGCCCAACACCCAGCGCGTCGTGCGCCCGTTGCAG
>NZ_SRTD01000192.1:0-358 GCF_004792105.1 Mesorhizobium sp. M8A.F.Ca.ET.161.01.1.1
CCAAGCTGCAGCCGTACCTGCAGGCCGGGCAGGGCGGTACGCTGGTGGTGGTCGGCACGCTGCACCTGCTGGGCAGTGATGGCGTGGTCGAGAAGCTGAAGGCGAAGGGCTACAAGGTCGAGCGGGTGTGTACCGCATGCAGGGCGAAACGCTGACGCATCGTTGGCGTGGTTCCAAGCAAAACGGCGCGCCAGGGGCGCGCCGTTTTCGTTCCCGCCGGTGCTGCAGCTCAGCGGCGGGTCTTGCCGCCGGTGTCGGTGCCCGGTTGGCCGGGCTTGTTGCCGGTGTCGGTTCCCGTTCCGGTGCCGCCCGGGCGCGGGCCGCCGAAGCCGCTGCCCATGCTGCGCTGGAATTCCTG
>NZ_SRTD01000193.1:0-358 GCF_004792105.1 Mesorhizobium sp. M8A.F.Ca.ET.161.01.1.1
GACAACTCATCGTTTGCCAAGGGCGCGGCGCAGGCGCCGGCGAAAATCCGTCCCGAGCTGTTCTCCGATGCCTACAGCATGTGGAGCGAAACCGGGTTCGATTTGACGGACAGGCTTGTCGACCACGGTGACATCGATTTCAGCGCCGCCGGCGATCCCTGGGAACTGATCAAGCGCGAGGTCGGGCGTGTGCTGGAGTGCGGCGATCCGCTGATCAGCCTGGGCGGCGATCACGCCATCTCCTGGCCGGTGCTGCGCGCTGTACGCCGTCGCCATCCAAGCCTGCCGATCGTGCATATCGATGCCCACCCAGACATCTATCATGCCTACGATGACAATCCGCGTTCGCACACTTCGC
>NZ_SRTD01000194.1:0-357 GCF_004792105.1 Mesorhizobium sp. M8A.F.Ca.ET.161.01.1.1
GCGCGGGCATAGGAGGTTGCTGCGCGCATGTGCAGTGCCATCTGAACCTCGCGCGGCACGGGGGGCGGAGCGCGTTCACCGTCGACGTCCGAAAATACAATGGGTTGAAGCCACGCCATATGCCACGTCGCAAGGTGACCTTTCGTGCTGTTGCACGACGTGCAAGCGGGCAAAAGGTTGTCCTCCGTCGAATCCCCTCCAAGCGCCCGGGGCCACACGTGATCAGCCGTTGCTCTAAGCCCCTCCTTCGCGTCCTCGTCGTTTTCGTAGACTGAACCAAAATTGCGCCCGCAACTGTAGCAACTAGGTGAACTCCTCAAAACCGACCGTTTGAGGTTCTGGGGCGGCTCTTTGTGC
>NZ_SRTD01000195.1:0-357 GCF_004792105.1 Mesorhizobium sp. M8A.F.Ca.ET.161.01.1.1
ATCCCGCCAATCTCTTCGTCGCCGGCTTCATCGGCACGCCGGAAATGAACCTCGTGGATGTGGCAATCGAGGGTACTGAATTCGTGATCGCCGGTCAGCGCCTGCCGATCGGCGCGCATCTGGAACAGCGACTATCGGCGAGACCCACGGACGCCGTCATCGGCATCCGGGGCGCGTTCAACATGGCGTGATAACCCTCGATTACCCCCGCCTCCTCGAGCTTGCGGACGCGCCTCAGGCACGGAGGAGCCGAGATACCGACCCTTTCGGCCAGTTCCACATTGGTTATGCGCCCGTCGCGCTGCAATTCGCGCAGGATTTTCAGATCGATGGCATCGAGTTCGACGCTGGTCACGG
>NZ_SRTD01000196.1:0-356 GCF_004792105.1 Mesorhizobium sp. M8A.F.Ca.ET.161.01.1.1
TGCAAGCGTATCGATAAGCGGATTAAAGAAGGTGGCGGCGGAGACGTAGGGCGTCAGGCCATTGTCGAATTCGTAGGCAAGGCCGGCGCGGCCGCTCAGCGCGTCGTCATTGGAGCGGCGGGACAGGCCCGTCGGCAATCTGTTGTTCAGCTCCGTATCGACATAGTCGTAACGGCCATTCAGCGTCACAAGCCAGCCATCTCCGAACCGCAGCTGGTCCTGCGCATAAATGCCGATCTGCTGTTGGGTCACGATGTTATCGGCATAAACGAAATTCGTTCCCTGCGCCGAACCGTAAACCGGATTGAGCACGCCGATTGCATTCGAGCCGCAGCAGGCCTGCACCTGATCCAGCC
>NZ_SRTD01000197.1:0-355 GCF_004792105.1 Mesorhizobium sp. M8A.F.Ca.ET.161.01.1.1
CCAGCACGCCTTCCGCCTCCAGCCCGTCGAGCAATTGCTGAACCGCCTGCTTGGAGATGGCCGCGCGCTCGATCAGCGCCGACTGGCGCGTGCCGTTGCGGGGGATGTGCCCGAGCAGCCCGGCGCGCGCTTCGCTGAACCAGCCGTGGCCGGCGGCCCGCATGGCGGCGGCAAATTCCGCGTGCCAGGCACGACTCGCCTGCCACAGCCGCCAGCCGACATGATCGGGCAGCGCCTCGGGTTTTTCGTCAAGCTCCTTGACCACTTGATCCGAACTCCATATAGTCAAGATACTTGACGATATTCACGCCGTCGAGGCTCTTTTGAACGCGAGCCCATGGACAGGGACAATGAC
>NZ_SRTD01000198.1:0-355 GCF_004792105.1 Mesorhizobium sp. M8A.F.Ca.ET.161.01.1.1
TCGGTGCGCCAACGGATCAACGCATCGGTCTGGTGCTGTTCGGTGATGTTCTGTACCTGGCCGAGCAGGCGCTTGGGTTGCCCTTCCATGTCCAGCAGCGGCTGCATCCAGAGCCGCAGGTGCTGCGAAGGCTCATGGCCGCGGGTCAGCTCCAGCTCGAGGTTGGCAGCCCGGCCATCGCGCCACAACCGCCGCCATGCCGCGCGCAGCGCGCCGCGGGAGCGTGGATGCAGCTGCTTCAGCCAGCGCCGCTGGCCCGGAACGGCGCCCTGCTCCAGGGCCAGCAGTGAACGCAGTTCCGGCGACCACCAGAAATGCCCGCTGTTGGGATCAAACGACCAGCTGCCCATGCTGG
>NZ_SRTD01000019.1:0-13081 GCF_004792105.1 Mesorhizobium sp. M8A.F.Ca.ET.161.01.1.1
TGCTGGCGCTGCGAGAGATCATCCACTCGACCGCAAACGGTGTCCGTCCGCTCTCCGGCATGTTCACCACACGCGAAGCTGCGGTTGTGGAGGCGCTCAGGACAGGCAAGGCGAACAAGATAATTGCCTACGAGCTCAACCTGTGCGAGAGCACCGTCAAAGTCCACATCCGAAATATCATGAAAAAGCTCAAGGCTACCAACCGCACCGAGGTAGCGTACAAGCTTAGACAAATGTTGCTTTGAAGGCTGCCTCGGATCGGTCTTAGCCTGGCCGGCTCTGGCAATAACAGGTGCGTTAAGGGCGGGACCACGGGTTCGGCGTTCTGATCTAAGGTCGATGGCCTCGTCCGAGCGGTTTCGCGAAACGGGCTGGCTCGGCGTGTGTCGAGGCACGTTCTTAGCCAACCGTCGCGGACGCCGCTGTTACGAGAAATCCAACGCTGTCCCCTGCTAGCTCCGCGCCACGATACGCGGCTTCGGCGGCCTTCAGCCCACCCGTCAGTCTGCGGACCATTGGAGCCGGTCCGAGTGCGTCAAGGGGAAGGCCTAGCTGACCACGGGTGGGTCGCTTCGGTGGCCAGATGCTGAGGCCGAAATAGCTGGCGGCGGAGCGATCGACCCCGCCGCTGAACTGCACCAGTAGCGCTTGGTGAGAGTTCCGGGCAATACGGCCCAGGCAGTTGATGTCCATTGGTGGTTTGTCAGTTGGCCTCATCGCGACCACGATCACATCCCATGCATCGTCAGTCAGGAGCATGGGGTGCGAAAAAACACTTACTCTCGCTCCACCCTCGCTTAGCGTACGCTCGAGGGACGGGGCACAGGGCGTGTCACAGACGATGGCGAGCCTCGCGGCACGGTGATCGACACCGGCATCGCGGAGCAAGATGCAGCACAACCGCGCGAATTCCGGCAGCAGGTTTATGGCTGGGTGGCTGAGATTGGGAGCCGCGACTTTGATGCCGGCCTCGTCACAGGCGTTGAAGTCCACAACGCCCGGACGAAGCTCCCATGGTTCAGCCATTAGCGAAACAACCGCATGCGAGGGTAAGAGTTCGATGAGCGATCTCGAAATCGGGGCGACCTGCAGACAGTTCGTGACGAGGTCGACATCCTGCCATTTGCGGCTGTCGATCCGGTTCGTCACTTCAACGCGTTTGGAGACCCTAGCGTGTTTGGCAAATGCCAACGTCGCATCTGCGATGGCCGCCAGGCTTGGATGTCTGGAAGATGTGCGCGTGAGCGCAACGACACGGCTGGCATTGGCGAGCGCCGCCGCTGTGGCAGTCACAGCTTGATATCCCGTCGTGGCGCCAACGACCACGGTGAGGCCGGAGAGATCGAGATCAAGCAAGCCTATTTGCTTGCGCACGATAGCAAGCATTTCGGCAGGGTCGATCTCGAGAACATCACGAGCAGACGACGTTCCGGCAAAATCATGTGGTAAAGGCATCAAGCTGGGCACTAGGTTGCGCGCTCCACTATCAAATAAGCCTGCAATGTCCCTTAAGCGGATCAACCGCCCTGCCGGATCTTGTCTTGGCACGATGCACGTGCATTTCCTGCATTGTTTTTTGACGGATGCCTTTGCGGCCTCGCGCATTTAGCAAACGTGGTTCCTGTATCGCCACGAGCATGACTGCCTGGATCTGGTTGGCACTCCGATCTCTTGGCGGCTGCGCCAGGTCCAATGCAGGCTCTGGCAATACAGCCGAACCTGCCCGAACTGCTACCGCAGCAAACGGATGCTAGGTGATACGCCGTTTGATCAGAAGGCTTAAAGACACTACACCAGCGACGCGTGGATCAGGCTTAGGAGTAACGGGCGCCGGGTACGCCGCTACCTCCTTTGCTTCTCTTGCGAAGAATGACAAGCCGCTGTGAAGTTGGGCAGCAACACCAACAGCGTTTCTTGGTGAAATCCCATGACAATCAGCGCATTCGACATAAAGCGCCGCAGAGCTGGTATCCACATCGGCCAAAACCTCCGTCCGCTTGGAGGCCGGCGCAAAAGAATGGTGGACATCACTGTCGCATTGATCGCGCTTGTCCTTGCTGCTCCGGTCATGCTGGCGGTTGCCCTTTTGATATTGGTGACCGACGGCGGACCGGCGGTGTTCTCACACACCCGGATCGGATTCAACGGCAGGCGCTTCGCCTGTTACAAATTCAGGACCATGGTGGCCAACTCGGAGCGGGTTCTGGCAGACTATCTCGCGAGCAATCCCGAAGCCGCCAAGGAGTGGGAGCAGAATTGGAAATTCAAGAATGACCCGCGGATCACATTCCTGGGGCACATTCTCAGGAAGTCGAGCCTGGATGAGTTGCCTCAACTCATCAACGTGCTGCGCGGCGAGATGAGTTGCGTCGGGCCTCGTCCGGTCGTTCCCGACGAACTTCAACGTTACGGCTCCTCTGCGATCGATTATCTAAAAACCCGGCCTGGGTTAACTGGCCTTTGGCAGGTGGCTGGCAGAGACGCAATGGATTATCCCAGTCGTGTCTCTATCGACAGCCGATATGTGCGGGAATGGTCCCTATGGGCCGATGTTGTCATTCTCGTCCGGACTGTGGGCGCCGTGATGAAATTCGATCGTGCGTCTTGATTAATGCGCATCGCAAATTCTTGCCCGATGCTTTGCTCTGCCTAAAAACCGCAGCGTGCTGCCGCGACCGCAATGGCGAAAGGTGCGGCGCCGGTCGGCCGCGGCGAAATGGCAGCCGCAGACCATTACTGCTCACGTGACATGCCTTGGCGCCAGACTACGCCCAGGAAGAGGCCGAGCAAGTAGGCCCCCTGTAGAACAACAACGAGAAGCAGGATTGAGATGAGGTGGTGCCAGTCAAATACACTGCCGATGCCGCCTGCAACGACGCCGCCCACGACTGTCACCGCGGTCATGATGATGAGCGCGGCAGCTCGAAAACGAAATCCCAGCAAAATGCCGATAACACCGACGACGACAAGGCCCCAAAGCACGGCGATCTCCTATGGGTGGAAGACTCAGTGTGCCATCTCCAAGTCTCCCACATCTGCGAATCGGTACCAACACTCAATCCGGCTGCACCGCCTCGCCGACGAGCGGTCGAGGGGCGGAAATCGCCGTACACTCCCCCGCGCTACACAAAAGGCGTAGAGCACCCTGTCCGAATGCCCCCTTTTCGCTCATTTCCTTGTCCACCCGCCAAGCCTACGCTGCTTGGAAATAGGTATGCGGAAATTCACCCGCCGTGCGGCAGCATGCAATGATTTATGATCCGGACGCCAAGCCTGTGTTTATCAGTGCGGCTATTCAGGACAACAAGGCTCTGGACGTTGCTCATCGACGCGAGCCTGCGTAGGCGCGCAGTCCCCGCATAATGCCTCTAGTGTGACATTCTACTTATGCTTCAGGTATCTGTCCTTTTGCTGATCCTGTCCATCTGGTTCCCTGGCGCCACGCGGATTGCCGGAACGGATGGCTCGCTTTCCTTCTTGCTGGCACTGTTCTGCGCTTTGCTAAGTGTCGGTACCTATGCGGAAACAGCAAGACGCCTCCATCGGATTGAGGCCGCCCTGACGACTGCGGTGCTGACGATATCTGCTGTCATCATCGTTCTCTCTCTACTGTCGATGCTCTACGCAGACAATCCGATGAGGACGATGCGCGCGGTTTTCTCACAAGTGTTTGGTTTCGCGATCATTCCAGCGGTCGCGGCAATCTCCATGAGACCGAAGGGTCTCGTGGCAATCGACAGGGTTGTGACGACCATAGTCATCATGACTGTCGTAACATCCTGTCTTGTCGCAATCGGGCTGGGCGATGCCAGATTCGCCGATCGGGCTGAAGGCTATTTCAAGCACTCGAACCAACTCGGGATCGCGTTGTCGGCTGGTCTGCCGCTTGTCGCGGCGAAGCTGGTCACATCCCGCCGGTACCGACTTCTCCTTATCGGCTGCCTCGCTGCGGTGCTCCTGGGTTTGGTGAAATCGGGTTCGAAGACAAACTTCGTCCTCGGCGTGGTGGGCCTTGGTCTTTTCTTTGCGCTATACAGTATATATTTAATCAGAAGAAAGCAGAATCCGTTAAAGGTAATCGTGGGAACCATTGCCGCTCCGATATTGTTCGAAGCGAGCCTGCTGACATTGCAGTTCCTAAATCCACGGGCTTACGGCCTGCTGGCCATTCAACTTTCCGGAGGCGAGGCGCATTCGGTGGTGTCGCGGCAGCGACTGTGGTCCATATCGATCGATCTCGGCCTGTCGCACCCGTTCACGGGTGTGGGGGCAGGGCAATGGGTGGAAGATATCGCGCCCCACAGCCATAATCTGTTCATTGACTTCTTTAGAACACTGGGAGTGCCCGGCTTGGCGTTGGTGTCGATGCTGGTTCTCGTGGTCATGGCATATCTTTCCAGGGTCGTGTTCTGCACATTGTTCGGCAATGACAGGGGGGGCGACCATGCGGCGGAAGTGAATGTGATGGTGCTTGGAACGTCGGTTTCCCTGTGGAACTACATCATCGCAAACCAGATGAGCGACTCCTTCGGTCCATCGACAGCGCCATTCTTCTGGCTGCCGTTGGCTTTGCTCATCTTCTACCGCGGCATCCAACGATCACTGCAGACCGGCCCTGAGCGTCCGAAATTGTACGCGGTTCCAGGGTCCCAGCTATTTCAATATTGAACTGTTTTTTCAATCTTCGGAAAACCAACTTTTATCCCCTGATCCCCATGGCTTCGTACACAGTCCGTGACCTGACGGCAGGCTTGCCGCCAAGCGTCGAACCACGCCCACTTCAAACAGAAATTCGATTCGTGGAATTTTTTGGTCTCCCTGGGATCGGAAAAACCACGGCCTCCACCCTGTTGGCGAACGACTTGCGACGGTGCGGCCCGCTGGCAGGCGATGTGCAATTAGCGTGGGGGACAAGAGCGTTCATCGACCGCCAAATCCACAGGATCGGTATTGTTACCCCAAGGCTCAAGGACCGTCAGTTTCGCTCGCTGCTCGCCCGAATTGCACGTTTTGTCATCGAAAGCGGGCAATCATCGGTTGTCGATGTAATCAGGGTTATCTGGAACCTTTCGGTTTTGGTTGCCTATATTCAGACCGAGAGGCAAGGAAAGGATACCATCATCATAATGGATCAGGGGCTTCTGCAGGGGTTCCTGTCCGTATTGCTCAAGAGTAAGCACCGGGAAACTTCGGAGAAGTGGTTTGACATCCTGCTCGCCATTGGCGTGCATGACATGGTTTTTGTCCATCTGCGCGGTGAGATTCGCCTAGCACGAAGTCGACTTCTGAAAAGGGGCGATAGGTCCTCGCGGATACAAAGGGCATCTCCTGACTGCGACCGTCATCTTTGGTCGGCGGCGGATTGTGCTTGCCGCCAGATTTTGGCCGACCTTGAGCGAAGAATGGAAACGGAGGATCACGTCGGCGTGATGGCGGCGGTCGACGTGGAAAGGTTGGCATCGCCCGAAGATGTCGCCGAAAGGGTTCTTGAGGTGGTGCTTCCGGCCTGCCTCGAACGACATCGGCTGAGCGGTTCGGCACGCCAATGAGCACCACAATGAACCGCCGTTCATTCATGGGCGTCGCCGGCTTGTATCCTCTAATCGCTCTGTTGGCGGGCTCGTGCCAAGCGCAAGGCGGACAAACGCCGGCAGGCAAGGAGTTCGTTCTGGCAGGTGACTATGGCTTCGAACAGCAATCGATACGGAACCTGCAGCCGGGAGCAACAATCAACGCTCGAAATGCTTCCTTCACAGTTGCCAACAGCAGAAACCGCGATCCCAACGCGGCGATGGGCTGCGACGAGGGGCCGTTGCCGGTCAATCGCTATCCCGTCGTCATCCGCAACTGTCCAGGGGTTCGCTTTGTCGGCGGCCGCTTCGACGGCCAGGTACCGCTAACGTCTGATTGGCGGGACACCTACTGCAACAGCGCGGCTTTGCTTGTCAGGGACGGAACCACCGATGCGACAATTGAGGGGGTGCGTGCCCGTCGCTGCTGGGATGGCATTCGCCTCGCCGAGCACGCCGACGGTTTTCGGCTAAAAGGGTGCTGGCTCAGCGAAATCAGGGATGATGCGGTGGAGAACGACTATCTCCTCAGCGGCATCATTGAAGATTGCCTGTTCGACGGATGTTTCTCGGGGATCAGCCTGGACCCTGCGTCAAACGAACGGGACGGAACGGGGCAAACGGTGCGGGTCGACAAATCCCTCATTCGCATGCATGCCTTTCTGTCCAAGGGCGAAATCACACATCAGGCGCCGATCAAGGCTGTCGATCAGTCGCCCAGGTTGAGGATCACGGAATCGATTTTCGCATTGGCCGCGGCCAACATGCGTGGATTCCATCGCCTGGAAAGAACATGGCGGCTGACGATTGAAAGCCGCGACAATGTGCTGCTGTGGCTGCCCGACGAGCCGATCCCTTCCGCATTGCCACTGCCACCGTCTGGTTTCAGATTGCTGACGGGTGCCGACGCCCGCGGTTATTGGAACAAGGTCCGTTCCCAATGGGTCGCGGCGCATCAGGACGTGGTCCGGTTCTCTGACGAAATGCTGTGAGAAGTCGCAGCGCTCGGCAACGATTACTCCAACTGCGAAGGCATTTGGCGCTCGCCCATTGAATGCACCGCTGGCAACAACAGCTTGGACCGTCACGGCGATGAATCAGCACGACGCGATTGACAGAACTGTGGTGGCATCAGGCCCGGCCGATTGGAATTCTGCGACGTTTGTGATCCTAGGGCGGTTGGTACGTGTCAGGGGACAAAATATCCTGTTCAGCCCTTCCCAGAACGCCATTTTCGCCGTCAACGATACTGCTGCCGACATCTGGCGCTCTCTGGAAGAAGGCATGCCACCGCACGCCATTTCGGTCGAGATGGCGCGCAGTGGCGTTGATAGACTTGAGGCAGACAGGCATGTCGAGGCTGCACTCGAGGATTGGCAGCGGCTGAACCTGATACGGCCCTGCGCGCCGTTGTCTACTTCGTCAGCTCAAAAGCCTGTGAGCCAGGTGGTCGCAGTCGCGGGCCTCAACATACGCATCGTCTATCCAGCAGCCTGCGCCTTTCCCGCGATTTCCGTATTTCGCCACCTTGAGGTCAAAGGAGATACTGCCGACGTACTGCTCGAGGTGGTTGGGCAGGGAGGGAGAGTCCATCTGCTGCGGGATGGCAAGTGGATTTTGTCCTGCTCCCTCGACGAATTACCCGTCATGCTGAAGGGGCAATTGCTGACCGAGGTTCTGGATTACGGCGCCTATGAACTTGCCCTCCACGCGGCTGCGCTTCTCAGAAATGAACGCATCGTCCTTCTTTGTGGCAATCCGGGCGCGGGCAAGACGACGCTGACCTTGGCACTGGTCCATGCAGGATTTGGCTTTGTCGCCGATGATGTGACGCTGCTGGACTCTAGGGGGCATGGCGTTGGCCTTCCGTTTGCCCCGGCGGTCAAGGCGGGAGCATGGCCGTTGCTGGCCAAGTACTGCCCCGGCCTTGATGCCGTTCCGATCTGTCGCCGCCCTGACCGCAAGCGTGTACGATTTGCCGTGCCCAAGGCGTTCGTGCCCTTGCCTCCCGCTCCCCTGCCCATTGGCTGTGTGGTCCTGCTCCGTCGAGGTCGTGACTCGAAAGCCAGCCTGGAGCCGATCGATCCAGCTCACGCATTGCGCGGCCTTCTCAATGGCGCGCTTGCGCCCGGCGGAGAGCTGGGTGTCACCGCGTTCGAAGCGCTGACCCAACTCATCGGATCGACGGAAACCTATTGCCTGACCTATTCGGGGCTTGATGATGCGGTACGCCTTATCTCGGAAGCGTGTCGATGATAAGCAGGGGCAACAGGGGCAACGCACTTGAGGCGTTGGTCGCCGGACTTCGCGGCACTCCGACGGACAGGGCTGATTGGCAGGCCGTGATTGCTCTGGCAAATCGCACTCTGCTTACACCCGATTTGTTCTCGTCCCTGGCGCGCGCCGGACAAATCCACCAGCTGCCAGAGGACGTGCGCGAGTACCTTCGGTTCGTTCACGACTGCAATC
This sequence comes from Mesorhizobium sp. M8A.F.Ca.ET.161.01.1.1, assembly GCF_004792105.1. NCBI lineage: Bacteria > Pseudomonadati > Pseudomonadota > Alphaproteobacteria > Hyphomicrobiales > Phyllobacteriaceae > Mesorhizobium > Mesorhizobium sp. M8A.F.Ca.ET.161.01.1.1. Next base: position 8,040 of record NZ_SRTD01000019.1, read on the forward strand.
GGGAACGGAATCTGCGGTTGCGGACCCAACTGGGTGAAGCCGTTGCCGCCCTCAACCGCAGCGATATCTCTCCGCTCCTGCTCAAGGGGGCCGTTCCCCTGTTCCTTTCGCCGGCCGGCCTGGTCCCAAGCAGGATGACGAGTGACCTCGATCTAGCCGTGAATCCACGCCAAGAGAAGGTCGCCAGAGACTGTCTTGAAGAGCTTGGCTACGTCGATGTAGCGGGGGGTCGAGGCATGGCCCGCCAGCAGGACGCCGGAATGCTGGAGCTCCGGTCTACCCGAGCGGACTGCTATCACTCCCCCAAGCTCATCCAGCGAGACGGCCTTCGGGTGAAAATTCCTCCCGTTCAGTCTCGCGCCATGCACTGGATGGTACACGACCTTCTCAAGGAGGGAGATTATTGGCGCGGAAGGATAGATCTCAGGCACCTCCATGACTTGGCTCGATTGGCGGAAAACGAGGACGTGGACTGGATGTCACTGCAGGGTTCCATGTCGGACCGGAGCGCCCGCAATGCGCTCGAAACCCAGCTCCTGGCCATGCACCATTTCTTTGGAACCCGAATCCCGGAAAAATGTGCAAAACGCCCGATCGTCCGTTTCCAGCACTGGAGGCGCGTCTTCACGGCGACACACCCCGTCATTGGCGCCCCTCTGCGACTGGTCGGTAATTTGACGTGGGGCATATGGCGGTTTTCACGCGCCTACGGTTTGGCGCGACGTGGACCGCCGTACCTCTTGCGGCGCATCGCTCGTACGCTCTTCGACCCTCGCACGAAAATCTAAGCCTTTTGGAGAACTAGTGTACTGGATCAGAAGGCATAAGATGAATCCGTGAATTTGAGAAAGTTTGTGGGAGGTTTGACATGTCACCGGAAGGCACAAAACGCTCGGAACGGACCCAGGAGACCCTGGTCTCGGAGGCTCAAGCGCGCCGCGACTTTCTCAAGAAGGCGGGGCGTTTTGCGGCGGTTACTCCGCCGGCTGTGACGCTCTTGCTTGGCACAAGCTTGAACTCCAGGGCGATTGCCAAATCGGGTGGATCAAAACCGGGCAATGGCTGGGGGGACAAGAACCATATTCACGTCGGCCCTCCCGGCCAGGGGTAAGCCCTTCGACCATCATGGTCGCTGAAAACAGCGTTTTGAGGACATAGGGCTCCAGCCTGTCATTTGAAAGCCCGGACCGCTCGCGGCACGCAAAAGTGCCGCGAGCGGTCCGGGCTTTTCTTTGCCGGGGCGGCCATCATCCGAACTGCAAATCAGCGCAAAATGGATCGCCGCACTGATCTTCGGAACCGCGCGACGCGGACCTTTGAGCATGCAGGAAGGCGGCCCTACGCAAGCAGCAGACTGCTCAGGAAGTTGTCGTCGTGGAACTGGGCCACTTGAACGCCGGTCAGCGTGATCTGATCCCCGCCGCCCAGCGACGCCACGACATTCGAACCCTGGTTTGTCGCCGCCTGCAGGAACTGGCTGGTGTTGTAGATGCCAAAGGCTCTGAGATCGAGGACGTCGCCGGTGCCGGCGCCGGGCAGGAAATTCATGACGGTGTCCTGACCGTCGCCGTGGGCGAACACGAACAGATTGTGCTGGTTGCCGGCAACCAATGTGTCGTTTCCGCGTCCCCCGATCAGCGTGTCATTCCCGCCCAGACCCCATAGATAGTCCGCGCCGGTCGTGCCGTTCAGGACGTAGCCGCCGTTGACGATTGTCGGCGTGCGCCCTACAGGCGTCGGGACAAAGTAGGAATCCGTGAGCATGCTGGTTGCAGTCGTCCCGTTGAAGCTGCTCACCTTGTAGAACTCGATCAGCATGCCCGCGTCCGTGATCGTCACCAGATTGGCGCCGACATTGGGAACGGTCTTGCCAGCTCCGCCAAGGCCGGTGGTCGTGTACGGAAGAAAGACGCCGTCGCCGTTGTCGTCCCGGTTCTCCCGGTAGTAGTTGTGCTGATGGCCGGCAAAGACCGCGTTTACACCCCACTGCTCGAAGGGCCACCGCATGGTGGCAGTGGAGCCGCTCGGGTTGAATGGCGTGTGATGGAAGTAGGCGACGTCGAAACTCGCGTCGGAATTCGCGAGAAGGTCTTGCATCCAATGGCCCTGCACGGATGTGGAACTGCGGCCATCCGGCTCCTGCTTGTTGCTGCTGAGAGCGAAGAAATGCACCGGCCCGATCTGGTAGTCATAGTACCTCTCATTGTCGGGCAGCGTGAAGTAATTCAGGTAGTTGGTAACGTTGCCTTCTTCGTATTCGTGATTGCCTAGCGTGGGGAAGAAGCGGTTGATGGCGCTGCCGCTGCCGTATGCGCCCTGATAGTTGCCTATGTAGTCATGATACTGCTGGCCAACGGCGGCATCCAAGGTCTGCGGAGCATACACGTTGTCGCCGATTGTGAGGATGAAATCGGGGTTCCAGGCATGGACCATCGCCGACACCGCCTTCTCGCCGGAGAGATCGGTGTCGCCGTAGTCACCAAAGACCGCGTACCGGTACAAGACCTGCGGCGGCGTCGTCGGGACGACGCTGACCGTATAGTCCTGCGCGGCGGTGCTCCCGTCGGACGAGGTTGCGGTGACGTGGAGGTTGATCGACTGCTCGGTCTGGGCATTGAGCGTTCCCGTGCCAGAGCGCGTGATGACGCCGGTGCTGGAATTGATGGCGAAGCGCGGGTCGTTGAGGCTGTAGGTGACCGTATCGGTGACGTCCGGATCCTTGGCCGAGGCTGTGATGTGGACCAAAGTGCCCGCGGGGGCAAGGTCGGGGATCTGGTTGGCCGCAGGGTCGGCATCCTGTGGATGCTTGAAGGCGACCGGGCCGGTCGTCGGCACATAGTACTCGACGTGCAGGAGCGGTGCGCCGGTGGCGCTGCCATCGAAGGAATTGGCCCTGCGCGCGCCGCTGCTGCCGCTGACGACGAATGCCATGTCATTGAGTTGCAAATAGCCTGGCTGGTTGATGATCTCCTGCACGATTGCCGAGAGGTTCGGGGTGCGTTCGGCAAGGGCGGCTTCATTGTTCACGGTCCAGTCGGGTGGCGTCCACGTCACCGAAGTAGTCGTCATCAGGCGCGAGGTGACATCGCTTTGCTCACTCTCGAAGGGGACGGCTTCGTCGCTTTCGCCCCGGATCAGGAGCGAGACGGCGCCGGTGCTCGTATTCTGGGCCTGGAACTGGATGTAGGCACTGGTGATGACGGCGTCGTAGGGAATGTCGACGCCGGTGAAGCGCATTCCGACCGTCTGGACTTTGGTGCCGTCAACCACCATGTCGAGATCGGTGCTGGTGAGGTCCATCCCGCCGCTGGGACCTTGCTCGACGTCGTCGGTGCTGGTTGCGATCCTTTTCTCGAAAATCGGCGCTGTGGTCACGCTGACGGCATAGTCTTGGCCCGCGGCGCTCCCATCGGACGAGGTCGCGGTGACGTGGAGGTTGACCGACGGCTCGGTTGCCGCATTGAGCGTGCCGGTGCCTGAGCGCGTGACAACGCCTGTGCTGGAATTGATGGCGAAGCGCGAGTCGTTGACGCTGTAGGTGACCGTCGAGCCGGCATCGGGATCCCTGGCCGAGGCCGTGATGCCGATGGCCGTGCCGGCGGCGGCGGTCTGAGCAATCTGGTTGGCGGCAGTGTTGGCATCCGGCGGGTTGTTGAAGGCGACCGGCTCCGGGCTGTTGAGGACGGCGAGGGTGAAGGCCTGGTTGGCGGTGCTGCCGTCGGTGGAGGTTGCCGTCACCGTCAGGTTGATCGATGTCTGGGTCTCGAAGTCGAGCGAGCCGGTGGCCGAGCGGGTGATGACGCCGCTGCTGGCGTTGATGGCGAAGCGCGTGTCATTGATGCTGTAGGCGACGGTCGAGCCGGCGTCGGGATCGGTGGCCGAGGCTGTGATGCCGACGGCCGTGCCAGCCGCCGCAAGCTCGGCGATCTGGTTGGCGGTGGTGTTGGCGTCGGGCGGCGTGTTGAAAGCCACCGGACTGCCGGCCGGACCGGGCAGGGTATACTCGATGTGCAGCAGCGGTGCGCTGGCCGGATTGTATTCGTAGGAATCGGCCGTGCGCGTGCCAGTGCCGCTGACCAAAAATGCCATGTCGTTGAGCGCGGCCCAGCCCGAGCGGTTGACGATCTCCTGCACGATCGCCGAGAGGTCAGGCGTGCGCTCGGCAGCGCCATGCTCGCCCACAATAGTCCACGGGTCCGGCGTCCAGGCCGTGGATGCGGCCGTCCTGGGAAGCGAGGACACGTTGAAGTTGGCGGTGGTGAAAGGACTGGCGTCGTCGACCTTATCGCCCTGGATGAGCAGCGAAGTCGCGCCGGTCTTCACCTCGTTGGCCTGGAACTGGATGTAGGCGTTGGTGACGATGGCGCCCTGCGGGATGTTGATGCCGGTGAAGCGCATGCCGACCGTCTGGCGGGTGCTGCCGTCATAGCCCAGCTCCAGGTCGGTGACGTTGGTCGAGATCGCCCCGGAGCCCTTCTCCTCGACATCGTCGCCGGCGGTCGCCACCCTTGTCTCGATGACTACAGGCGTGGTGTTGCCCGTCCCGGAGACAGCAACGCTGAAGGCATGGGTATCGGTGCTGCCGTCGGATGAGGCTGCGGTCACGTTGAAGTTGACTGAAGGCTCCGACGTCGCATTGAGCGTGCCGGTGCCCGAGCGTGTGATGACGCCGGTGCTGGCGTTGATGGCAAAGCGCGGGTCGTCGATGCTGTAGGTGATCGTCGATCCGGCATCGGGATCCGTCGCCAATGCTGTAATGCCGATCGCCGTGCCGGCGGCGGCGTTCTGGGCAACCTGGTTGGCGGCGGTGTTGGCATCCGGCGGGTTGTTGAACGCCACCGGCTCCGGGCTGTTGAGGACGGCGAGGGTGAAGGTCTGGTTGGCGGTGCTGCCGTCGGACGAGGTTGCCGTCACCGTCAGATTGATCGATGTCTGGGTCTCGAAGTCGAGCGTGCCGGTGGCCGAGCGCGTGATGACGCCGCTGCTGGCGTCGATGGCGAAGCGCGTGTCATTGATGCTGTAGGTGACGGTCGAGCCCGCGT
>NZ_SRTD01000019.1:13180-107103 GCF_004792105.1 Mesorhizobium sp. M8A.F.Ca.ET.161.01.1.1
CGTCAGATTGATCGATGTCTGGGTCTCGAAGTCGAGCGTGCCGGTGGCCGAGCGCGTGATGACGCCGCTGCTGGCGTCGATGGCGAAGCGCGTGTCATTGATGCTGTAGGTGACGGTCGAGCCCGCGTCGGGATCGGTGGCCGATGCTGTGATCCCGGTGGCTGCCCCCGCCGCGGCGAGTTCGGCGATCTGGTTGGTGGTGGGATCGGCGTCGGGCGGTGCGTTGAAGGCAACCGGCAACTGGCTGGCCGTGACGCCGACTGTAAAGGCGTGGGTATCGATGCTGCCGTCGGACGAGGTTGCCGTCACGTTGAAGTTGACTGAAGGCTCCGAGGACGCGTTAAGCGTGCCCGTGCCGGAGCGCGTGATGACGCCGGTGCTGGCGTTGATGGCAAAGCGCGAGTCGTCGATGCTGTAGGTGATCGTCGAGCCGGCATCGGGATCCGTCGCCGAGGCGGTGATCCCGACCGCCGTGCCGGCGGCGGCGTTCTGGGCAACCTGGTTGGCGGCGGTGTTGGCATCCGGCGGGTTGTTGAACGCCACCGGCTCCGGGCTGTTGAGGACGGCGAGGCTGAAGGCCTGGTTGGCGGTGCTGCCGTCGGACGAGGTTGCCGTCACTGTCAGATTGATCGATGTCTGGGTCTCGAAGTCGAGCGTGCCGGTGGCCGAGCGCGTGATGACGCCGCTGCTGGCGTCGATGGCGAAGCGCGTGTCATTGATGCTGTAGGTGACGGTCGAGCCCGCGTCGGGATCGGTGGCCGATGCTGTGATCCCGGTGGCTGCCCCCGCCGCGGCGAGTTCGGCGATCTGGTTGGTGGTGGGATCGGCGTCGGGCGGTGCGTTGAAGGCTACCGGATTGCCGGATCCTGGCAGCAGATATTCGATGTGCAGCAGTGGCGCGGTGGCCGGATTGTATTCGTAGGAATCGGCCGTGCGCGTGCCAGTGCCGCTGACCAAAAATGCCATGTCGTTGAGCGCGGCCCAGCCCGAGCGGTTGACGATCTCCTGCACGACCGCCGAGAGGTCAGGCGTGCGCTCGGCAGCGCCATGCTCGCCCACAATGGTCCACGGGTCCGGCGTCCAGGCCGTGGATGCGGCCGTCCTCGGAAGCGCGGACACGTTGAAGCTGACGGCCGTAAAAGGGCTGGCGTCGTCAACATTATCGCCTTGAATGAGCAGCGACGCCGCGCCGGTCTTCACCTCATTGGCCTGGAACTGGATATAGGCGCTGGTGATGATCGCGCCCTTCGGGAGGTCGATGCTGGTGAAGCGGAGGCCGACCGTCTGGCGGGTGCTGCCGTCATAGCCCAGTTCCAGATCGCTGATGTTGCTCGAGATCGTACCGGAGCCCTTCTCCTCGACATCGTCGCCGGCGGTCGCCACCCTTGTCTCGAAGATCGGGTCGATCGCACTAGAGCTGGCGGTGAGGAAGCTGCTGCTGGTGGTGATGACATTAGCGCCGGTCGAGACCGTGCCGGCGTCAGCGGTGGGGGTAGGGGCGGTGAAGGTGACGCCGCTGCCGGCATAGCCCGTTCCCGCAAACTGCCTGAGGCCGGTGTCTTTCGTCGCCACGCTGTCGAGAAAGGTGCTATCCGGATGGATGCCAAGCCCGGCTGCCGCGTCCGCCAGCCCGATCAGCTCGCCACCGGTTGCCGTGATCGGGACGGCGCTATGACTGTCACTTTGTTTGCCGGTTTCGACGGCGAGGCTGACGCCATCGGATGCCCCGGAAGCCTGCGACACGCCGTCATCGCCATGCACGTGCTCCGCAACCGAGCCGTCATCGAGCGGTTGAAGGCCTTTGAGGAGGGGCGTCGACCCGAGCTCCGTCGCGAGCAGTCCGATTGCATTGCCGCTATCTGGAAGCCGATGTGGTTTGGACATCGCAGAACTCCTTTGCCGCCGTTTTCCGCACTTGGGCCTCGCTAGGCCCTGATATCGACGCCACGGCCAGGTCCGATCCGCGGTGATCGAGGACTCCGGCTGTCAGAGGCGTGTGTGGAGGCGATGTGCTTGCTGGGCATCCGGGCAGGCTGCAGTGAAATGGATCACGACAGGACCTTGAAGCAACGCGTCCTGCCGGATCAGGCGAGCAGCCAACCATTCAATTGGAATTCATAGATCTTGCCGTCATTTTCGGTTGGATATGGGTCATTATCCAGGCCCCGATCCACGATGTACAGGCTCATATGGTGGCTCGGATCGTCGCTGCTCGGCGCCAGCGCTATTCCCGATGGTTTGTGCGCGTGGGCTGCGGAGATATCGAGCGTGCCCAATAACTGCCCGGTACGCGTCACCATTGCTACCGACTTTGTCGACGTAATGATATAAAGGAGGTCGTTGACTTGGTCATACGCAATACTTTCGTCGCCAGGGTTCCCCAGCGCTTGCGCAGAAAAACTCGTCACGATGTCGTCGCCGCCCGTACTCGCGACGCCGTCGAATTTGCCGTTGGGACCCGGTGAGACGGCGTAAATCGTCTGGGTTGAGCCATCCGCGACATACAAGACTTTATGGTTCGGGTCATAGGCGACGCTCTCCGGATCCGAACTGCCGAACGCGGATGTCTTGAAAGAGGTCACCTTATCGTCGGACGTGTTGTAAAGCCCGTCTATCCCGGGGTTGAGCTCGTACACGCTCTTCGGGGCAGTGTCGTCCGCGAAGAAGAGATGGTGGTTAGCAGGATTATAAGCCACCCCGGCCGGCTCATCGGAGAACTTGACGGTCGTGAGCGTGCCCGCAAGGGTGCCGTTCAAATTCATCTGGTAGAGATTCTTGCCAGTAAAAAGCGCAGGTATCTCCTCGACTTCGCTGTCGGCAACCAGCAACGTGCCGAGGTGAGAGATATAGACGATATCAGTCGGGTCGGGACTCGGCGGCGACCACTGCGAAGTCAGGATTGTGTGTGACAAGGTCACCGACGTCGGCAGCTGGTGGGCCGTGACGTTGACGTTGAAGGCATGGGTATCGATGCTGCCATCGGACGAGGTCGCCGTGACGGTGAGGGCGACCGACGGCTCGGACTGGGCGTTGAGCGTGCCGGTGCCCGAGCGTGTGATGACGCCGGTGCTGGCGTTGATGGCAAAGCGCGAGTCGTCGATGCTGTAGGTGATCGTCGATCCGGCATCGGGATCCCTGGCCGAGGCGGTGATCCCGACCGCCGTGCCGGCGGCGGCGGTCTGGGCGATCTGGTTGGCGGCAGCGTTAGCGTCGGCCAGGGTGTTGAAAGCGACCGGCTCAGGGCTGTTGAGCACGGCGAGGCTGAAGGCCTGGTTGGCGGTGCTTCCGTCGGACGAGGTTGCCGTCACTGTCAGATTGATCGACGACTGGGTCTCGAAGTCGAGCGTGCCGGTGGCCGAGCGCGTGATGACGCCGGTGCTGGCATTGATGGCGAAGCGCGTGTCATTGATGCTGTAGGTGACGGTCGAGCCCGCGTCGGGATCGGTGGCCGATGCTGTGATCCCGGTGGCTGCCCCCGCCGCGGCAAGCTCGGCGATCTTGTTGGCGGCAGTGTTGGCATCCGGCGGGGAGTTGAAGGCGACCGGATTGCCGGATCCTGGCAGCAGATATTCGATGTGCAGCAGTGGCGCGCTGGCCGGATTGTATTCGTAGGAATCGGCCGTGCGCGTGCCAGTGCCGCTGACCAAAAATGCCATGTCGTTGAGCGCGGCCCAGCCCGAGCGGTTGACGATCTCCTGCACGATCGCCGAGAGGTCAGGCGTGCGCTCGGCAGCGCCATGCTCGCCCACAATGGTCCACGGGTCCGGCGTCCAGGCCGTGGAGGCTGTCGTCCTCGGAAGCGCGGACACGTTGAAGCTGGCGGCCGTAAAGGGGCTGGCGTCGTCAACATTATCGCCTTGAATGAGCAGCGACGCCGCGCCGGTCTTCACCTCATTGGCCTGGAACTGGATATAGGCGCTGGTGATGATCGCGCCCTTCGGGAGGTCGATGCTGGTGAAGCGGAGGCCGACCGTCTGGCGGGTGCTGCCGTCATAGCCCAGTTCCAGATCGTCGACATTGCCCGATATCGTACCGGAGCCCTTCTCCTCGACATCGTCGCCGGCGGTCGCCACCCTTGTCTCGAAGATCGGGTCGATCGCGCTAGAGCTGGCGGCGAGAAGGCTGCTGGTTGTGACCGCTGCGCGCGTCGAGACCGTGCCGATGTCGGCAACTGCTTCAGGGGTGGTGGCGATGTAGGTGACATGGCTGTCGGCATGGCCCATTTCCGCATCGTGCCACAAGTCGAGAAAGCTGCTGTCGGGATGAATGCCAAGTCCGGCTGCCGTCTCGGTGAGGCCGGTCAGTTTCAATCCGCCATCGCCCCCCAAAGTCGGCGTGACCCCATCTGCGGTGCTGAGATCCAGCTTGTTCGCGGCTGGATCCAAGCTGGTAGTGTGACTACCATTGCCGGTTTCGGCAGCCAGCCCGTCGCCGATATCGGAGAGCACCCGAGCCGTTTCGTTGCCGATCGCTCTTCCGCTCGGCTGGGTCCAATTGTCGTCGGTCAGCCAGTCGTCATTGATGCCGGAGTCAGTGCCGGATTCCGTCATCAAGAGCTTCGCGTCATTCCAGGGAAGCCCAGCGAGTTTTACCACGTCGAATCTCCTCTGCACATTTCTCGATTAAATCGGAATCTCGACGTGCCCGACCCGGTGGCTGTTGCGACCCCAGATCGAGCATGGCGATGGGTAACGTTGGACATGAAAGCCGTCGCCCGAAATCCATGGCCGTGCGGTCAAGCGTTGAATTCTACGGGATCAGTCAGTTACCTTCCTCATCCTTGGCCACGCGGGCGCAACGGCCGCGAGCAAGCGCAGCAGTGATAGCCCGTCCCGCCCAAGGAACAGCGACGGCAGGATCCAGCACAGCAGCAAGCCCCCGGCAGATGCCAGCAATGCCGTATCGATAAGCAGGGGAAGGGGAGATAGACGGAACTCGCGTAGCCATTCCACGAGCCCCCATACGCCGGTTCCGACCACGCCCGCGAGTGCCAGACCGGGTACGTGGGCCATAAGGAAGTCTCCCCAGGTCATGCCGGTCACGCGAAGGCTCAACTGTGCCATCAGGAAGAAGTTGATCCCGAAAGCCGCGCCGACGCCGAACGCCACGCCTTCTATGCCCCAGAGTTGCCCTATGAGGGAGCCGGCGAAGACGCCGATGGTGAAAACCGCCTGACGCCAGGCGCGCGCGTAGACAGTCCCTGTTGCGCGCGAGACGGAATCGCTCAGCTTGTAGCTCGTGCGGAACAGCATGCTGAACGCCAGGATCTGGAGCGGGGCGACGACCGCTACCCATCCTCGCCCGAGAATGACGGCAACCAACTCCGGCGCGACGATGGCCACGACCACACTGGCCGGCAGGACAAGCAGGGCGCACCCCGCGACTGCGCTGCGATAGGCACGAGCAAGCCGCGCGGGCTGCTCCTGGACCAGCGCCATGGTTGGGAACAGCACCCGATCAAGAACCTGACCGACGATGACCGCGGGCGTCGTCATCAACTGTGACGACAGGCCGTACAGGCCAAGCGCATCAGCGCCGAGCCAGCGGCCCACGACAAGCCTGTCCGCCTGGGTGGCGAGGTAATTGAAGACCCGGGCGATGGTAAAACCGCTTCCGAAATAGAGCAGTTCGACGATGGCGCGCCGCTCCAGCAAAGGCCGCATCGGATGCGGCTGGCCGGCGAGCAGCACGACCATGCGGATGAATTGCTGGATCAGGAGCGCGCCGACAAGCGCCCAGATGCCCAAGCCGAGCCATGCCAGAATCGGACCGGCAACGACGTAACCCAAGGCAAAGGCGCTGGCGTCGACCAACGCCAGCCAGCGGAACCGCAGCGCGCGCTGGGCCGCGGCCAATGCCACCATGGAAGCGCCTTGGAAAAGGAACACGAAGCAGATAGCACGAACGACCGGAGCCAGATCGGCGAGGCGAAGCAGCCCGGCAATTGCCGGTGCCATCGCCCAGACCAACGCGGACACAGCGAGGCCGAGGAGGCATGACAAAGTGAAGCCGACCCGAAGATGTCGCTCGTCCAGCACCGGCCGCTGGACGATCGCGGGGGTAATGCCAAGTCCCTGGAAGATCGCCGAAAACTTGATGACGATCAGCGCTGCGGAGTAGAGGCCGAACTCATTGGGCGAGAGCAGCCGAGCCAGGATGAGAAGGGCGACAAGCTCCGCAACCGCAAGGGCACCCATGGACAGGGACGTCCAGAACATGCCCACGACACTTTGTTTTGCTAGCCCGCGCTGGTTGTTGCTCACGCCTCTCTCCAATCGCCTCGGCCGACCCAAACAGGCGGCCACTGCGTCCTTGCCGGATCCGCCGAGTGACACGATTACGTTGGATGATGCGCAGCCACGCGCCCGCGCCTGCACGAAGTTATGATCGCATGGGTCATGAAGGGTCCTCCGCTGCGGTGCCGTCCGCCCGCGCCCAGCGCGCCTTACCTATCGAAGGAGCGAGGGGATCTCGTAGCGATAGAACTCCATCTCGTCCCGGACCTCCGGTATGATCGCCGTTAGATCCTTCCTTTCGAGACGGAGCCACTTCTGCTGGCGGCCGGGATCGATCATCTCCTTGGCCGTTCGGACGATATCGTCGGTGCAGTTCAGCCCGCAATGTTCAAAGATGCGGCGCAAAACCAACTCGGGATCCTGTATCAAATCCTCGTAGCGAAAAGACAGCACGCGGCCGTCGCCCAGCTTGGCGAGATCTTCTCGGGCCTTTCGATTGCCGCGCGCCCACTGGCGCGCGATCACCGTCAATTTCTCATTGTCCTTCAAATCTCGCTCTATCCCGTTGTAACGCGGCCCATAGATCGATGTGTATTTCCTTCCCAATACCCTTTTCGCGATCACCTGTTTTATAATATCTTTTGCATAATAGTGAATTTGCGTTACCGGAGTCATCTTCAAAAGGCGTATTAAACCTTTGAAAGATTTTGCTCTCTGCCACTTAAGCTCCATCGAGCTTATGTACGAAAATGGGTTTCTCGTAATATAGAGAAATATGGCCTCCGGAAATATCTCGTGGACAAACGGCACGCGCAAGACATTGGCAGGCGTGTTTTCCATGATCTGTCGGCCGCCGTGCCGCGACTGATATTCGAGGAACCTGCCGCGAATGTAACGTGCGACCCTTTCGGTTGCATCGGTTTCGCCAAATTCGTCATGACGCCGCGCCGGATCGGCATATAGCCACAATGTTTTTGGCTCGTACCAGGTAACGATGTCGGGATGCAGCCCGATCAATTTTTGTGCAATTGTGGTCCCCGACCGATAGTTGCCGATCAGAAAAATCGGAGGTTTCAGCTCTGTTGCTGCCATGACAAGTCTCCGTCGCTAAAAGGTTAGCCGGGGTCGCGCCGATCCGCGCGACAAGCGTCGCCGCGCGGCTATTGGTCTCTGAACGCACGCATCATCTGGTCCGTCAAAGGCTTCATCAGGTAGGAGAGCATCTTGCGGTCACCAGTCCGTATGAACGCTTCCACCGGCATGCCGGGAATGAGCGAGGCAGGGCCAAGTTTCGTCAAATCCTTCGGGTCCGGGGTGATGCGGACTACGTAGTAGACTTCATTGGTGTGCTGATCGCGCGTTACGTCGGCCGCAATCATGGACACCACGCCTTCCGTTTCGGGCGTAGTGCGGACGTTGAAGGCGGTGAAGCGAAGAAGTGCGCGTTGGCCGACCAAGATCTGATCGATGTCCTGCGGAGCGGCCTTCACCTCGACCGTGAGAGTGTCGGTGTCGGGAACGATCAGCATTATCGGCTCGCCCGCACTGATCACGCCGCCCACGGTATGGATTGAAGATTGATGGACCGTGCCGCTGGAGGGAGCGCGAATATCGATGCGTGACAGCTGGTCCTCGGCGGTGACTTTTCGTTCCTCGAATTCGGCGATCTTGGCGTCGACATCGCGCAGTTCGCTGCCAGTCTCGCTGGAGAACTCCTTGTCCAGCTGAAGGATCTGGAGCTCAACTTCGGCGATGGCGCCTTGTGCCTGCGCCATGCTTGACACAAGCTGAGACCTTTCACCCTCGATGCGTGTTGCCTCGCGTTCATATTCCGTCAGCTTCGACTTGAGTGTGAGCTTCTTGTCGACAAGGCTGCGGATATCGACGAGCTCATCGTTGATCAACTCGATCTCCTTGCTCTTTGCCGATTCCTGAGCCGAGTAACCTTCGATCTGCTTTCCGAACTGCTCGATGCGTTCGCGCAAGCGCGCCTTGTTGCCAAAAACCTCGGTTCGACGAAGTTCGAAAAGTCGTTGTTCGCTAGCCACGGTGCTGGCAATCTCCGGGTTGTTCATTCGCGTGGCAAGCATCGGAGCAAGTGTCATCCGCCCGCTGCCGTCACGCTCCGCCTCGAGCCGGGACTTTCGCGCGTAGAGCTCATCCAGATTCTTTGTCACGTAAGCCAGGCTGGCACGCGGGATAGTGTCGCTAAGCTGGACCAAGATATCCCCGGCCCGGACACGGTCGCCATCGCGCACGAGAATCTTGCCGACCACGCCACCCGTCGGGTGTTGCACCTTCTTTTCGCTGTTCTCGACGACCACCCAGCCATGCGAAATGATGGCTCCCGAAATGTCCGCTGTCCCGGCCCAGACTCCCATTCCGCCGAGGAGCAGTGCGACGACAGTCATCCCACCGAGCAGATTGCGGCGAATGGATCGCCGGTTTGAAAGCGATCGGTTCAAGACAGGAGCCATGATTGCCTGTTTCCCATATGCCGCAAGTCGTCAATTCGGCAGTCGAGGCGAGGTTGAAACCGGCTGCAGGTCCGCTGTATTGGCCTGTGACATCGGAAAGAGCTTGGACAGAACGGACTGCTTCGTTCCAAACATGTGCATCCGCCCTTCCTTCATCATCAGCACGAAATCCACAGTGGTGAGAATGTTCGGACGGTGCGCGACGATCGCCACGATGCCGCGGCGCGCCTTGATTGCGAGGATCGCCTCGGCGAGCGCCCTTTCGCCTTCCATGTCGAGATTGGAGTTGGGCTCGTCGAGGACGACCATGAACGGATTTCCATAGAGTGCCCGTGCCAAGGCAACGCGCTGGCGCTGCCCGGCTGACAGCGCGGTCCCGCCCTCTCCGATCTGCGTCTCGTAGCCATTCGGAAAACCGATGATTAGCTCATGGACGCCCGCCGCGCGGGCGGCGGCGACAATGGCCCGCGGGTCCGATCCAGGATCGAAGCGGGCGATGTTGGCGGCAACCGTTCCAGCGAACAGTTCGACGTCCTGCGGAAGGTAACCTATGTGGCGGCCAAGACGCTCCGACGACCACTGATCGAGCGCGGCACCATCAAGCTTGATACGCCCCGCCAGCGGTCGCCATGCGCCTACCAGCCCACGAGCCAGGCTGGATTTGCCGGAGCCACTTGGTCCGATGATGCCAAGCACCGAGCCGGCGTCCAGGCTGAAGTCCACACCTCGCACGATGATCCGTTGCACGCCTGGTGCACCGATCGTGATGTTCTCTATCGTCAAGTTCGAACCGGGCACCGGAAGTGCCATCGGCTGAGCGTCTTGCGGCAATCGGGCGAGCAACTGGCTCAGCCTGCTCCAGCTCTGGCGTGCGGCCACGAAGCTGCGCCAATGGGCGATGGCAAGATCGACAGGCGCAAGCGCACGGCCCGCGAGGATGGAGCCGGCGATGATGATCCCGGACGTCGCCTCGCCTTGGATCACCAGCCAGGCCCCTATACCAAGCATTGCCGACTGGAGCATCAGCCGCAAGGCGCGGGCGAAGCTGCCGAAGCCGCCTACGATATCGCTGACATGCTGCTGTTGCGTGAGATATTCGCGGCTCGCCTCCCGCCAATGGTCGTGTAGGCGGCTGCCCATTCCCATTGCCGCGAGAACCTCCGCGTTGCGGCGACTGGCTTCGGCTAAGCCGTTGCGCTTCACGCCCGTCGAAACCGCGGCGCCCATTGGTTTGCGCGTAAAGACCTCGGTCGCCGCCGTCAGCGCCACCAACACGATTGCACCGCAAATCGCCGCAATTCCGAGGGTCGGATGAAGGCTCCATATGATTGCCAGATAAAAGGGCATCCACGGAAAGTCGAAGAGTGTGCTTGGCCCCGGGCTCGACAGAAACACGCGGATGTTGTCGAGATCGCGTTGCGGCTGCAGCCCATCGCCCTGGTGGCCGATGTACAAGGGCAGCCTTGACACGGCTGTGAATACGCGTCCCCCGACCGTTTCGTCCAGTTCTCCACCGATCCTGGTCATAATGCGGCTGCGCACGAGATCGATGACCGCCTGCCCGACAAACAGAACGCCGGCCAATATCGCCATGGCTACTAGAGTCGGAACGCTGCGGCTTGGCAGTACGCGATCGTAGACCTGCAACATGAACATCGCTCCGGTCAGCATGAGGATGTTGCTCACGCCGCTAAAAACCGCGACTCCCGCGAATGCCGCCTTGCAGGAACGCAACGCACAGGCCAGTTCCGAACCGGGCGCCGGCTGGATGTCTCTTGCCGAGGGGCTGGCGCCGGCGTTCGTGGACGCGCTTGGCAAGCCGCCCCTTCGCCTTGCCTTGCGGGCGGCTGCGAGCAGCAGCAAGCCCACCGCCGCGAACCCCAGCCAAACCGGAAGAGCGTCTGGACCAGCCAGCAAGACCAGTGGATCGGAGAAGTATCCCCGGTCCACCACGAAATCGGTCCACGGTCGCGGCAGCCAGTTGCGGCCGAGGTCAACGTGGCGCTGCAGAAATGCAGCTCCCGCAAGCGCAAGAGCGAGGAGGAGCAGGATTGCACCTGGAATGCGCGATCGGATGATGGCGCGGTGGCGCGGGGCGTAACGCACCGTCGTCTTGCGGCGCGCCGTTGCACGGAGGAGATTGAGCCGCCTCTGCTCCGCTTTGGCGTGGGAATTCGCCCGGCGGAAGCGATTTCCCACCACTGTCAGTGCTGGCCCAAGGCTCATGTCAAACCCCTGAGGTGCCAAGGTCGGACTATCTCAGGCCGTTCAAGGCACAACGAACCCAAGAGCGTTGCGAAGCAACGATCGCGGCCCTGAAGCAAAGCTTTACTCGAGGAAGTGGGCATATTCGTGCTATTGGCCGACAATGCTTGGCTGGAGGCCCTCCGCATTTGGGCTCCCCATTGTTCCGGAAGTGTCCGGCGCGTAGAACCCTTTGTTGGCCGCGATCGAAACCTCGATGACATCGCCAGCCAGAACTTCCGTATTTTCATTGGCGATGATGTCGTGGGCGACTTTCCGGTCGCGCCTGAAGATCGAGATCTTCACGGAGCCTTGCAAGTCGTCGAAGGTCCGCTGTTCGCCATATGTAAATATAAAGAGAAGCTTGTCGGCGACATACCTTATTTGGCTTTGAATTTTCCCCAGCTCGACCTGCGTGTCTTGGGTCTGCGAGATCAAGTCCATTTCATAACTCTGCTTCTTTTTTCGAAGCTCGCTTTCAGCGGTCAGCATCGCCTGCTGCGCCTGCTCCTGCTGCAGCTCGGTCTGCGAAAGTTCGGCGCGATAGCTGGTATGTGCTCGTTCGGCCGTCATGACATTCGAATTGGTGACCAGGCCTTTTTCCCGCAATGACCGGGCAGACTGCAGTTCCTCGAGTTGAATGTCCGCGGTCTTTTCTCGTTCCTTTCGAGTGGCAGCGACCATATCCGCTTCCTTCCTGGCCCGCTCCAACGAGACATCAAGGTAGGAAATGTCGTCTCGATATGCGGCGAGGCGGGCGTCCAACTGCGCCTGTTCGGACGCTACGATGTCGTCAATCAAGTGTCCGCCAAACTCGACAGGCGGATCGGGCGGAGCAACGAAAGATTTGTCCTGGCGGCTTTCCGCCTGGAGCCGGGCGAGCCGAACCTTTAGGCGATATTCCTCGATCGCCAGACCTGCCCGCGCGCTGCGCAGATCAGCTATTTGCAAGGCCGGCTCCGTGTTTCCCACGGCGGTAGCCCGAAAGCCACCTGCTATAGCCAGTGCATGACGAACCGTTATTCCGGGTTGAAACGGGTACGATCCGGGATGAGCCACCGTTCCGGAAATAAAGAATGGCCGGTACTGACCGATCTCCACTTTCACGAAAGGATCGAGGATGAGCTTCTGCTCCTGAAATGCACGCTGAATGGCCTTCGAAAGGACAACGGTGGTGAGGCCGCGCGCCTGAACATCGCCCAACATGGGAAGCGATATCGAACCGCGATCATCGACCACGACTTCCAGCGGATAGGATGGCTCGCCAATCACGGATACACGCAGGACGTCACCGGTGTCGAACGTATAGCCGTCCGCACGGGATGCATCTGCGGTCAGCAGAACAAAGGCAATGGCCAGACCGCCAATCATTGCGAGCGTGCGGCTGGCCGGAAAAAGCCATCGGACCCAATCCTCCATTAGCGAAGGCCCGGAAGGAAAGTGCTGGTCTGCGCGCAAACGCATCGTCGTACTCCGTTGTCTTGCCTGCGGTCAGGACCAATCGACATTCGTCGGCCGGAGCGTGACAGCAAGGTAGGGTTCGAGCAGTAAGCCTTGAAAATCCGGACTCCGTCGAAGGAGAAAGGGGATCAAAATCCGGGCAGTCCTGAAGGTTGCTTGGCGAGGCCGTCGCGAATTCGCGGGTCGTTTGGCCTTCCTGCTGAAAGGGTTGACTCGAGAGCGGATTGATAGATCAGCTCGACCCTATCGCACATTGTATCCAACCCCCAGGATGCCAGGTCGGTGAGTTTCGCGCTCTCAGCCAATCGAGCGCGGTAGTGTTCATTTTGGAGAAGGTCGGCGATCGCCGCCGCCGCGGCGCCAACGTCTTCTGCCGGCGTCACAATTCCATTCACGCCATGCCTTACAACCTCTTCCACTCCCGGCAGATGCGAGACCACACTGGCTCGACCGCCCGCCAGATACTGCATCATGACGCGAGGCAGTCCTTCTCGCATCGAGGTCAGCACACACACGTCCGCCAGACTGATCAGTCGCTCGGGCTCGCTATGGTAGCCGATCATGCGAACGTTGTTTGCGTACGGGGATCGTGCAATCGCCGACTCAATAGCGGATCGCGCCGGCCCCTCGCCGGCCAAGAGCAGCCGCACGTTCGGAACTCGGTCGACGACCTGCCCAAATGCTTCAATGAACTCTATATGGCGTTTTCGCGGTTCCAGCGCGGCCAGCATCAGGATCACCGGTGGCTTAGGCTCTCCGACAGCCGTCCCCAGGAGCAGATGCGATTGCTGTGGCCATTGCGCGTTCGCGAAGCGCTTCAGATCGAAGCCGGAGTGGACGACGTGGTGCTGATCGGCGCTACCCAAATGATTGGCGATGCAAATGTCACGCATAGCCTGGCTGACATCGATGAAAGCCTGTGTACACTTCGCGGCCAGGCGTTCGGCAGCCAGGTACATCAGCCTCTGCGCATTGCCCACATGCACGAAGGGCAAAATGTGCACGCCATGTATGATGCAGGGGATATTGGCTTCCCTTGCAGCGAGGCGGCCGACGATGCCGGCCTTGCTTTGATGGGTGTGCACGATGTCAGGCCGCCAGTCGCGCATAAGGCGCGTGAGTTGGCCAAATGCAGAAATGTCACGGGATGGCGAAATCGAGTTGATGAGCCGCTCAAGAGTCTCAACCCGAACGGCTTCGGCAACTGACATCCGCAAATTCGGATCGTACTCCTCGCCGTGAACCAAACGCACTTCGTGGCCGTGCCGCGCCTGAGCGAGACAGCAGGCCAATGTGTTCTCTTCGGAACCTCCCCGAAGAAGTCGGGTGAGCACATGGAGGATTTTCATTTGCCAATACCTTAGGGGACATGAAATCCAGGGCGGCGCATTCGAGCGCAAAATCGAATTTCACGCGGCCGCATCGACGTCCGACAGCGACCGCGGCGCCGGCACTTCTGCGCTGTTCGCCGCTGGCCGGTCATGCTTGAACTGTTCGGCGCCGGGCAAGGCATGGAGCCAGGTCTCGCGTCTTGAGGTCCACAATTCATATTCGGGCACGAGATCGGTCGGCACGACGTCGAGGCTGCCGATCATCACCTCAGCCTCATTGTCGTCGACCCGGGCGACGCGGCCGCCGCAGGTCTGGCAGAAGCTGCGCGTGCCGTAGGAGCTGACGAGGCCCGTCTTTTCGAAGGCCTCGCGCGGCCAGATGGCAAAGGCCGAATAGGTCGAGCCGCCGGCCTTGCGGCAATCCTTGCAATGGCAAAGACCAATGCGGAGCGGCGGACCGCGGACCGAGAACTGCACGCCGCCGCACAGGCAACTGCCGGTCCTGCGTATGGTTTCGGACATGGCAACCTCCGTCATTGCGTGCTGTTGTGGGCCGGATGGGACAGGTGCTCGCCCCGAAACGGAGCCATATTCACTCGTTCAAGTCAGAGCCCCGTGCCGATCGTGGGATGAAACAGGCTCTATCGGCGCGCCGCTATCGAGCGCGAGCGTTCGGCGGCTTTCCCACGCCTCGCAGGGAACACCTGTCGTTTCGCGATGGCGGAAGGCGGCGCATCGGGTCTGTTTGGATACTGGCCGATGAGCTGCCCTGCCTCTCACAAAGATAGCCAGATATGCCTGAACAGTTCCCGTCCGACCGCCTCGATGCCAGCGCTTGCGTCAACGGTTCGGATGTTCTTATCCTTGGCTCGCAACTCCGCCATCAGCGATAGCCGCGCGTCGAAGGCTTCTTTCCTGATTTCTCCCGGCTTTCGCTGCTCGGAGACGGCAAAATCTGAAACCAGGTGCAAAGTGAGGTGTGGCCGGCATTGTGCCATCTTTTGATAGAGCCTTTGCTCGAGGCGAGCGAGAACTGACAGGCCTGGGACGGAGAAGAGGTGCGGTGGGATGGTCGGCCCGTCCAGATATCCGCTACACAGCGCCTGCGGCCACCTGTCACAAATGACGATCAGGCCGCGCGTAGCCCATCGATGCGCACGTTTCACGACAGCGTATCGCTCAAACGCGATCAAAACTGCCCAGAATGCCAGCGCGGTAGCGGCGAGTCCTCCCTTCGACCAATTTCGGCTGACGGAGCTGTTGCCACCATCGTGCTGGGCCAACGACTTTAGGCGGCGTCTGTAGGGAAAAACCAGAGTCTGCAACGCCTTGCGGAGCCACCACCCATTGCCGTCTCCGATTCCGACATAGGCTTGCGCACACCCGAATTTCCATCGAAATATCCGTGTCAGCCGATCAGCTTGAGTGCTCTTTCCCATGCCATCAGGACCGACGAGCGCCACTACAAAGCCACCAGCCGCAGGCCGTCTCTTTGGTGGGAATGTGCCGGGCATCAGGCGCTGAAGGGCCCTCAACGCCAGATATGAGGTCTTGCGGGCCAGGTGAACAACGGCATCGGCGATCCCGTAACCTCCTGCAAAACCGCAGGCTTCACGGATTGAACGCCGGAGCCTGGCAAGATCCCTGCGGTTTGCCATCAAACCGTCGACGCTTTGCAGAAACCTGCAGCTCGCCAGTCTGCTGCCGCCAAGCGTGTATTCCGCGACATCCAGGCCTTGCTGGCCTGACGGCAGTGGCGGGCGCGCAAACTGGTCCCTCCAATCACCACCAACGGTGATCCACTGTCGCCAAGGCAATGCCCAGGTCCGGAAGGCGAAGCGGGCAATGGCTATTCGAATCTCGTCCTCGGGGGAGACGACCGGAATAGACACCCCATCCACACAAATTGACTCCCATCGTGTAATCGCCGCATAGTCGAATACCGGATATCGCTTGCGGAATTCCCAGCCGACGCGGATCCCGATATGCATGTCGAGATGGAGATAGCGGCCATTTGGAAAGTCAGGCAGGAACCAGTCCTCCCGGCCGGCACAGACATTGTCGTAGCAAGACAGGCTGACGCCGCGACGACCGTGCAGCTTGCTCACGATCGAACAGAACACCGGGTAGTCGTGCTTGTCCAAAAGGAGATCCAGATCGTCGCGGCCCGCAAGTCCGCTTTGCAGGGACGCGAGATCCTGAATTATTCCGTACTTCAGGCCGCTCTCATTGAATGCTCGAAACAGTTCGGTGGCGGTCGGAAGGGCCGGGACTGTTTCGAGGGGCAGCAAGGCGGCGCTTGCGTCGGTTTGAGAAACACCGACATCTGCTTTGTTGATCGACGGGCTCGCCCCAACCGCCCTGGCTGGCGCTGGAACGTTCACCCCCGGCGTCAACGCTTCGACCACCATGCTTGCCTTGGCTTTTGGAACCCAGCGCCGATATTGTTGCGGCTGCAGGCCGTCCCTAGGCTCTCCAGGATCCGCCGGACAGTAGCTTCCGGGTTTGGATTTACGTGAAGGTTGCAAGGGGTTCCCCTGGTTGATCGCGTCGAGCGTCATTCGCTCATCGTCGCCGGTCATCGTATCGGCAGCCTATTGGCGCTGATTTCGTTGAGACGCAGCCCCCGATGTTTTCGATGCCGGGCTGCAGCCTCGGACGTCGCCTTGCAAGCTGCCGCATCGAGGGTGAATTGGGTGGCCAACTCATCCTTCCTTCGCCGGATAGTTTCGGCATCGTCCGAGCAAAAAATAGTATACGAGAAATAACGGATAGAATTCAGGATATAATCGAAAGTTTATCTCGGTCGATCGTGATTTGAATAGAACGGTTCATTATATCAAGAAGAATTTTTACCGCTCCAGCACTTCCGACGTGATCAAGAACGCCAAGCTGCTCCGAAAACGGCCCGTCTATGACTCTAACTCTTTGACCTGGCCTCAATAAGATATCGGGGTGCAAAATTCCGTCCTCGTCGGTTGCGGCTATCAAGGACTCGATCACACCGTATGGTGCCGGGACCGGCATTCCTTTGCTCATGACAAGTTTTCGCACGCCGACGGTTGAGTTGATCGGGTACCAACTCTGCTGAGCAGCCAGCGAGACGAACAGATAGCAGTCGAAATACGCACTTGCGACGTTTCTGACAATGCGAGCGTGGCGAACGGTTCGCCTTCGCTTGGGCAGGTATGTTCGGAAGTTCTGCGATAGCAGGTGCCGCTCCGCCAAGCTCTCGGAATGTTGGTGCGTCTGGATCACGTACCAACGCGTAGGGTCCCCGCCGTAAATTTTTCCTACCGGGAAGCGATCCTGGTATAATTCAGCGTGCTGCATGGCGAAATATTTCTCTAGTTGAGGTAGTAACTGTCCGAAACACTACTTTCGATGGACGTGTAGCGGCCATATTTTGGCAACTTTGGTTCGTCCACCATTGTCAAGGCGATGCCGGCAATCTTCGACCGACCGCCAAGGTGTCGAATCCCTTCTGCAACGGCCTCGCGCGAAGTTTCGCGCCACTTCACGACAAAGAGGACCTTGTCGACATACCGCGCCAGGATCGTGGCGTCGGCCGCGGCTCCAACAGGTGGTGCGTCAATGATCACCGTGTCGAACTTTCCGCGAAGCTCTTCGAAAACCGAGCGCATCCGCGCCGAAGCAAGAAGGGCAGGCGGGTTCCGGGTCCTTGCGCCGGCAGGGAGTAGGGATATCCCCGAGCGTTCGTCCCGATGAATTGCGTTTGCTGCCTTCACCGGCAATGTCAGAAGGTCGACCAGCCCGACCTTGTCCACCATGCCGAAGAAGGCCGTGGTGGCCGAAAGCCGCAAGTCCGCATCGACGACCAGAACCCGTTCGCCGTCGGCCGCTGCGGAGCAGGCCAAGCTCAATACCAAGGTTGTCTTTCCTTCGCCGGGCATCGCCGATGTCACCAGCATAAGGCGCGGCAAGCGGGCCTGTTCGGGCGTCGCATCGATGCCCAGGCGGAGCCGCCGCACGGCTTCGCTAAACCTGGATAGTGGTCTGCGCTCGAGATAGGCCACAGGTTGGGCTTGGGAATGGGCGTCTCTCGACCAGCCCGCCATCCGTGGGATGGATGCAAGAACCGGAACGGACAGCTCTTCCTCTATCTGCTTCTTTGCCATGAAGCCGGAAGCGAAAAGTTCACGAAGAACTGCCCCTGCCCCCCCGACGAAGAAGCCGAGCACAAGTCCCAACGCCGCGAATAGAGGCCTGTTCGGAAAGCTTGGCGAACCCGGAACAACCGCATCGGTTATCACGCGTACGCCGCTGTTCAGCAGGGTAGACTTCTCCTCGGTGAGCTTGGCGCGTGAAAGGAATGTCTCAAACAGCTCCTTGTTCGCGGCGGCAATCCTTTCCAGGTCGCGCAACTGCACGCCAACCTGACCTTCGACTTCGGATCGGTTGGATACCGAATTCAAGGCTCGGCTGAGAGAAGCTTCCCGGGCCTCGGCAGCGTCCACTTCATTCTTCAGATTGCCGATGAGACGCTGGACTTCGGCGGTAATCTGCCCCTCGATGTCGCGGCGCTCGGCTTGCGCCGCCAGGACATCCGGATGCCGATCGCCGTATTTCAATTTGAGGTCGGCTTCCCGCCGTGTCACTCCAGCGATCTGGGCCCGAAGCGCGCTGATAACTACGGACTGCAAGACGTCCGGCATCGACTGGATGTCGCCTCCGCTGGTCAGCAATTTGTCAACTTGTTGATATTGCGCCCGTTTCTCCGACAATTCGGCGCGTGCAGTAATTAATGCGACATTCAATTCAGACAGCTGCTGGTCAGTCAAACTGCCTGCTGGCGTCGCCAATAGATTGTGATCGATCCGAAACTTCTGGACGGCTTGTTCCGAAAGGCTCAATTCCGCTCGCAGAGATGTGGCCCGCTCGCTGAGCCATGTGGACGCTTTCTTGGCCCCTTCGTAGCGGGACCTTACTCGATCAGCGAGGTAGGCCTGGGAGATTGCGTTCGCCAGCGATGCTGCTTTCCCCGGGTCATAGGCGGTCACCGAGATCTCGATAACATCAGCCAATCCAACGCGCGAAACTCCAAGGGCGCCCTGTAGCCATATTAATGCCCCCGGTCCGATCTTTGGGTCTTCCGTCAGCTTTTCACTGTCGACCACCTTCTGAAGGAGCGAGGTGGATCTCAGGACCGCAATCTGACTTTCGATAAATGTTGAATTGTCGGCAAAATCAGAATTCGAATAATCCTGCGGAGTCATATAGTCTATCGGGGCGTCAAGTAACACTTGTGCGACGCCCGTGTAGGATGGTGGAAGGAGATAGGCGGCGGCGACAAATGCGGCGAAGGTGAGCGCAGCAATGCTGCACACCAGCTTCCAGCGGCGGAGAAAGAAATCAAGAATCTCCCGCACGTCGAGCGGCAGTAATTCTCTGGTCATGGTAGGACTGTCAATTGAACTTGCCATTTCCGAATCCTTGCAATCAACAGCACAACTCCCGCCCCTCCAGCGTCGGCTGAATTTGCTTCACTTCAAAGTAGTTCGGGCAGTTGCGTGTAAGCGCTCAGAGCGCGTGAAATGTAAGGGTTCGCGTCCCGCCATCCGGCATGTGCAGTCGCTCTCTTCCCGCCCACCGAGCGATCGCGTCGCCGGTCAGTTGGAAACATAACAGTTTCGCGGATATCCCCGCCATTACCATTATTGAGTAGTAAATCGGCTAAAGGTTGATCTGGTCTACCCGACAAGCCTTCCAGACCTTTAGGATGTCGCCTGGACCATAGATCGCGCTTCCGCAAGGTCTAAGGCGCTGCAGCGTCCAGGGCGCGCAGGAGAGCCTGCACTTCCTGACGACAACAAAGCAGCCGGCCGTGTCTTGCTTGAGGTTGATATGGATATTCTCAGCGAAATCGTTCCGGGGTTTTTAGATTGGGTGATCAACAGACCGGCAGCCATTCTTATGCTGTCCGCAACCTGGCCGTTGATGCTTCCTATGAAGAAAGACAGGTTGCTGGGCTACGGAGCTCCTGCCGTTTTTATTGGGGCTGGTACTTTAATTGTGTTCGGCATCGAAACTCCCGTAGGAGCAGTCATTGTCGTACTTGCCTACAGTTTGCTGGTTTCAGTCGCCCTGTTTTCCACCCGCAGGCGTCTTAGCCAAATCGAGGATCGTCTTGCATCGGTCATATCCGCAATCGATGACCTGGAAGTTGCCGAGGAAAGACGGCAGACTTACAATGCCAGGCGTCCCTCGCGGCTTTACCCGCGCCGAAAACCGGCAGTCAGCACAATGGAGCAAGTCGTTACAGCAGGTGCAACGGAGAGTCCCGGAAGCACGGCGCAGGCGATCCCCAGTCCGCCTTGGCAAGAGTTGCAACCGCCCGATCCGCCAGTGGGATCCGCGCTTCCGGCATCAACGCGACCAGCAGGACCCGACGTGCTTTCTGAAGGGCATCGAACGCGGCTGCTTTCAAGTTGAGCAGCTCTGCTTGGCGAGGGTTTTCAACCAAAGAAGGGACGTGAAAGTAGCCGTGATGGTCCGCCGGGGCGCAGCAGCCAAAGGACAAGTTCGACTGCCGGCGTTGAATGCGAGCAGGCCACGGGAACTTGCTGAAGCCCGTCCAGTAAAGTGGGCTGAGAACCTTCTGCATGGTGCAAGTACCCCCAAGGTGGTAGGGTAGCATCCCATGGCGGTAGGCCGCGACGCCATTTGGATGAAAAGATAGGCGGAACGTTTGTGTAATTAATGGGTTGAAGCTGCAGATTGATCGGAGGGACGATCGCGGAGTGGGGTAATCAAGACAAATGGGCTTATCAAAGCAGGCTCTTGAATTGGAGAGGCGACCCGCGCTTGCCGACGCGAGTTGGGAAAGGACAATCTCAGTATTGCCGGGGGCTTTGCGCCGCCTCTATCCGGCGAACACCACGATTGCACGCGAGCATCAGGCCAAATCCTCCATCCTGGTTATGACTGCGGGTTGGGCGGCATTCGGCAAAACGTTGCGGAATGGCTCGCGTCTCATCGTTGATTTCGCGCTTCCTCACGAAATTGCCTTGATCGAGTTCTCCGGCGAAGGGGGCGAGACGGCAACTGCGCTCTCCGACGTAACCGCGATCGAGCTGACCGGTCCTGTCCATACTTGTTTTTCGCGCTACCCGCAGTCCATTTGCGAGGCTATCCTGCTGGCTGAGGTAAGGCGGTACGCAAGGGTTGCGGAACATCTGGCAGGAGTCAGCAGACGGGGACCTGTCGAACGCACGGCGCATCTTCTTCTCGAACTGGGCTGCCGGGCACATCGATCGCCAACGAGTTATCCGGACCGCTTTGAATGCCCGCTGACCCAAGCCGAGATGGCCGACGCGTTGGGGCTTTCGGCTGTGCATGTAAGTCGCGTGTTGAAGGATTTGCGGGAAAGTGGACTGGCTTCATTCCGCAATGGTGTGGTCGAGTTGCATGACCACGCGGAACTTATAAAAACGGCCGGATTTGATCGGTCTTACATTTCGAGCTGACATCAAGCTTAGTTCTGGTCTCAACCGCAACTGGCGCTTCCTCGCGGGTATGTGCTTCGGTGCCCCGGACTCTCTTGCTAGAGCGGGATGGAGTCGTGAGATTCGCAAATCACCTTTGCTCTGATTCAACATTCATACTGGAGGAGGCCAGTCGGGATGGCAGGATATTCGATGGATTTTCGCGGGCGGGTTGTTGCCGCGGTCAAGATGGAAGGGCTGTCGCGGCGCCGCGACGGCGCGCTTTAGCGTCAGCTACAGCGGGGCCATAGCGTGGCTAATAGCGTGTCGAAGAGACTGGCAGTGCGGCGCCTCGCCAGGTCCGCGGCTACAAACCGAAGAAACTCTCGGGAGTGTGGCCCAACAGCTTGATCGAGCGCTTTCACGACCGGGCTTCACCTTGCGCGGCCTTGTGGCCGAGCTGGTCTGAAGGTCGACTACCGATTGGTATGGGAGTTCGTGCATGCCGAGAAGCTCACTCACAAAAAAGACGCTGATCGCCAACGGACAGAATCGCCCCGATGTCGCACGACGGCGGCTGCAGTGGATGAAATATCGGGGCCGGATCGATCCACGCGACGGGTCTTCATTGATGAGACCTGGACCAAGACCAACAGTCGCCGCTCAGGGGCTGGGCGCTGGCGGCCCAGCGCATCGAGGCCAAAGCGAACGTCGCCGCTAACCAAAGCGTAGGCAAAATGGCCGGTGCGGCGGGCAGCCCTCCGGGGACGTGAGGACCGCACCGGCCACTGCGGCGGGCTTAAGTACGCACCCGCACCGGTCAATTTACAGGGGACATTAGGTAATGCGCAATTAATCCTATCGGTGGTGCCAGTGTAGCGCCGATGTCAGGATTGTTCGGTCGTTGGCCGGTAAGGGAAAAATGCGCTCTTAAGCAACGGCTGTTACTTGAAGTTGGTTTTCGTCTTCCGCTTCGCCGATACCTTCTTGATTTAACCGGCCTTGCTGGCGAGACCACTTTGTCTTTGCTATCGCCGATTCGTGGCGGCTTTTGGCGAGCCGGAGCTTTTCGAGAACCAGATCGTCCTGATGTTACTCGCTATCTAGTTCTTTTGCCTTCTAAGTTCATCCAAGTAGTGGAATGGACTGAACGTCATAGGAGGTTGTAGCGTTCTTTTTTTGGACACGATGGCTCGGGGATGTCGTATGACGATATTATTAGAAATCAAAGATTTATTGGAGGTCATGGCGTACCGGCTAACCATCAGGACGCTCGACCACGCCTATAACATCGACCTGACAAATGCTTGCACGCCTGCGGAGCGGGAAAAGGCCGAGTACCGACATTATTGGGAAACGTTATTATATTATGAACAGATTGCGGAGATAAAAACCCGGCGACTGATCCGGAAGGCGGAGCGTCTTAATCTCCCGGTTGGCTACGCGGACGACAACAGTCCAATGTGGAGAAAATCGTCTCAGCTTGACAGCTGGATACTGACGCCACTTGGTTGCTCTGAAGTCCAAAATATGATCCGTCAAGAATGCAAAGACCGCCGAGAGCGCGCCACGACCTGGACAAGCGTGATCATCGGCCCACTCGGCCGGCTAGTATCTGGTTGGCTGGTTGCGCGCGAGCACTAGTCGCGCACGCTTCTTAGCCGACGTCCACCCTCGGTCCGGATAATCGCCTTCGGTTGCGAATTGGAACTCGCCAGGTCTCCCCTTTGCCAAAGGAGAGCAAGGGTGGTTGTGGCTCGGGGTGCCTCGATCGTCGCATCGACAGCTAGGATCTCCTCGTCGCAGACAGGGCTGCATGGGAGCGCCTGGTCGAAGTCTATCCCAAGCCGATTTCCAAAGAGTCGTAACCTCTGTGCAGAGCTACTAGATCGGCGCTATCCGTCGCTATTTTTGATCGCTGTTAGTGGCAACTGGAACACCAGCGGTGACGCGCTCGCGCTTCGTAGTGCCATGTGCGATCGCATGGGCGATCAAATGATGTACACGTCATGATAGGTCAGGGCCGCCCCGGCCTGTAGGTGGGCGATTTCCACCTGAGGGGCCGATCTCGAGCCATCGGGGTCATAGTACAGGATGCCCGTGGTCCGGTCGTAGAGCAGGTAGTCGTTATGGCTGGTGGCGTGTTCGCGCAACTCGAAATACGACGAGTTCACCTGCGTCGGGCTGGACAAGGAACCGGGGCCGAGGCTGGTGAAGACGGCATTGTCGAGATAGAGCGCGTCGTCCGCTGCGTGGAAGTCCGGGAGCCTATCGACATTGCCAGGGCCATAGGCCGTGTCAAACACGAAGGTGTCCTTGCCGGCGCCTCCGTGGAGCACGTCGTTGCCACCTCGGCCCCACAGTATGTCGTTACCAGCCAAGGCATCATAGTTATCGGCCGCGCCAGTGCCGATAAAAGTGTCGTTCCCGGTAGTTCCCTTGGCCGGGTCGGTCGGCGGTGGCGGCGGCTGGTCGGTCCCGTCATGGGCTGCATGCCAGACCGCCTTGGCGTTGGCCCAGTAATCGCGGGCCGCCTGGCCTTGAAGGACCGTCCAGCCGGCGGGCGGCATTGGATAACTGGACGGCAGCGGCGTGTCAGAGAGATTGAGATAGTAATTGCCGTGCGACTCGACCGTCTTGTCCCAGGCGTGCTGCAGCCGCCCCTGGCCGTTGTGGTGAACGTCGGCGATCGCCACCACGCAGTCGATAAAGTGCAGGCTGGGCGAGATATCGTTAGCGCCTGTGCCGTTGTCGAGTTTGAATGGCGAACCGTGGGTCATCACGCCTTTGCGAAGGTACTCTCCCATGCCCAGAAGCATGCCATCCATGGTAACCGTGTTGTTATGCCCATCCACTTCACCATCGCCAAGGCTCACTCCGGAAAACACGTGGTCGAACAGGGAATCCTTGATCGTGCCGCCGATGACGTCATCGTCCTCGACCGCGTCGTCTCGGGAGTTGCCGACATAGCTGTTCTCGATGACGAAGTGGCCAGTGCCGCCGACACGAATGCCATCCCAGGGCTGGGTAACCGTCCAATCGTCGATGACAAAGTTGTGGGCTGAATTTATACGGACTGCGGCGGAGTTGACGTAAATGTTCTCCCAGTCGCCAGTTTGGGAGACGGTGCCGTTGATCGTGCCGCCAAAAACCAGGAGGTTGTCGCCGGGGTTGGTGATCGCGAAGGGATAGCGGTTGGTGGGGCTTCCCTGATTGGCGACGATCCACGAGGCGTCGGTGGCATCGATAGTGGTGTCGGCGGGCAGGCCGGATGCCTTATACTGGGTGTAGCCATAATCGCCGCTTAAGACAATGGAGCTTGCCTGGGCCATGGTTGGCCACCTTTCACACCCCCGCCCTTTCCGCCAAGTGCCTGAAGCCGGAAAGGCCTCCATTCATCAGAACGCCCGTCAGCGGTATCGTGCAAATCACAAAATGTAACAGGTTCCCACGGTGGCTCGTGCCGGAGAGGCGTCTGAAACCCGCCCCGGTCACGTTGCTCGAATGGTTGCGCTACAACGTCGAGTAGGCGACGGCTTGCCCCAGCGAAAGGCTAACACTGGTGACATCCCAGTTGTCACGCGATCGCGGAAGCCAACCGGCCATGCCAGCAGACTGTTAGGCCCGCGGCACCTGCATCAGGATGACGGTCCCGACGAAAGCAGAGTAGAGGGCTAGGTTCAATCAACCAGCGGGTGGTTCTGCTCGTCGTCGCCCGGCTCGGGCTGGCGTGATTGAGGATCGATCGCCCGAGCGCATCTCGATCACGCGATACCGCCTGTAGTCCGGCATGTCAGCGATCAATGACCTAATAGGGACAAAAGGCAATCGAGTGGGAGTGAACAGTTGAGGACATCAGCTAGCCATTAAAGCTGCGCCCATCCGCTTGGAATTCGACACGATCCACGCGCGCAGTTCCGGGCCGAAGGGCTTTTCCAGAGCTGCACGGTCCCAGGCAAGGAAATAGGCCTGAGACAATTTGAGCCGTTGATTGAAAGGTACGATGAGGCGGCCGGATGCGATATCCTCGGCGGCCATTGATAGCTGCGCCAGCACAACGCCTCTTCCATTCGTCGCGGCATCGATAGCGGCGCTCGACAAGGAGAAGGCGACTTCGCCTGAAGCCTTTCGGTACATCGCTCCGATGCTTGCTGCCCATTCCGTCCAACTGGGCGGTGAGCGGTGGTCGCGAGCCCATTCGATGCTGAGGAGTGGCAGGTCGAGAATGTCGGCGGGTTTGCGCACCGGGTGCCTTGCGAGCAGCGCCGGTGAGCATGCCGGCACCACCCAATCCGTGAACAGTTCGATATAGTGGTTGAAATCGCGATACTTCTCGCCGTACGAAATGCGGAAGTCGACCCCTTCAGTATCCAATCGGGGTTCCGTCTCCGCGCCGACCAGACGTACCGTCGCGCCCGGGTGTGCAATCTGCCAATCCAGCAATTGCGGGCCGATCCATTTGCTGGCCAGCGATGGCAGGCAGGAGATTGTCAGCGTGTTCGCGGACTGGGCGCGATCGATGATGTCTTGAGCCGCACGAATCTGGTCGAATCCGCGGGAAACCGCCGCGTGATACACACGTCCCAGCGCTGTGAGGGCGACGCTTCTGCCGCGCCGTTCCAGCAGCCTGACCTCGAGGGCCTCTTCCGCTTTGCGTATCTGCTGACTGACCGCGCCAACGGAGACGCCAAGCTCGGTCGCGGCCGCCGTCATACTGCCGCGTCTGCCGAAGGCCTCGAAGGCCTGTATCGCACGCAGCGGCGGCGTCTTGTTCACCTGGGCAAGGATCCTGGGGTCATCTTGATTTAGTTTTTCTAAAATAGAACGCAGATGCAAGCCCTATGTCGTCCAGGATCCGCAAGATATTCGTTTGGGGGTTCACAAGCTGGGGAGGACGCCATGTTTCTTCGGAACTGCTGGTACGTTGCCGCGTGGGACCATGAGGTCGCCGACCGGCTGGTGCCGACCCGGATTCTTGGCGAGGATATCGTCCTCTACCGCCGGACCGATGGCGTGGTAGCGGCGCTCGAAGACGCCTGTCCGCATCGCAAGCTGCCGCTGTCCATGGGTCGCATAAAGGGCGACACGGTCGAGTGCGGCTATCACGGCCTGACCTTCGACAGCACGGGGACCTGCACGCGGGTGCCGGGCGCGGAAAAGATACCCCATGTCGCCTGCGTCCGTTCCTATCCGATTGCCGAGCGCTACGGCTTGCTCTGGATCTGGATGGGCGAGGCGGCAAAGGCCGATCCCGACCTGATTTTCGCTGTCGATCACTGGGGCGACCCGGCATGGGGCGTCAACCGCGGCGAATCGATGGCGCTCGATTGCAACTATCTCTACATGACCGACAACCTGCTCGACCCCTCGCATGTGTCCTGGGTCCATCAGTCCTCCTTCGGTGGTGTCCAGGCCATGGAGGATGCGCCGCTCGAAACCACCGTGGGCGAAGACGGCGTAACGGTATGGCGCTGGGTGGTCGATGCCGCACCGGCGCCCTTCTATGCACCCTTCCTCAAATTCTCCGGCAATTGCGACCGCAAGCAGCACTACGAGGTGCGCTACCCGTCCAACGCGATCATCAAGGCGATCTTCGTACCGGCACGCACCGGCGGCGAAGGCAAGCCGCTGCACGAGGACGTGTTCCTCATGGACAGTTACAATTTCATGACGCCTGTCGATGAGAACCAGACGAAATATTACTGGTTCCAGATGCGCAATTTCGCTCCCGACGATCTGGAGGTGTCGCGCCGGTTCGCCACCTCCGTGCGCGGCGCTTTCGACGAGGACCGCACCGTGCTCAACGCGGTGCACAAGGGCATGGCCAACAAGCGCACGCCCAATCTCGATCTCAAGATCGATGTCGGGCCGCTGCGTTTTCGCCGCAACCTGGCCAAGCTGATCGCCAGCGAGAGCCAGCAATTGGCGGCCGCCGAATGAACGCATTCACCGCTCGCGACACCATCGCAAGAAGCGGGTTTCGCGACCTGAGGGTGGTTGCGAAGGTGCGCGAAAGCGCCATCATCACGTCGTTCCACATGGAACCGGTCAATCCACTGGACTGGCGCGATTTCGAGCCGGGCCAGTTCCTGGTGTTCAAGATACCCGTGCCGCACGCGGCAGGCGAAAAGGGATATGTGCTGCGCAACTATAGCGTCTCCTGTTCTCCGGCCAGCAAGGGTCGCTACCGGATCAGCGTGAAGCGGGAAGCAGCATCCGCGCCTGGCCTGCCTGATGGGATAAGCTCATGCTTCCTGCATGACCGGATCGACGTCGGTGACGTCCTTCAGGCGGAAGGGCCGCGCGGCGATTTCGTGCTCGACAAGGCGAGCAGCCGTCCGGTCGTGCTGCTCAGCGGCGGCGTCGGGCTGACGCCGATGGTGTCGATGCTGCACGCGCTGGCTTCGATGCCGGACCGCCGTGCCCTCTTCGTCCACGCTTGCGAGAATGGCGACGTGCATGCCTTGAGCGACGAGGTGAGCGGCCTTGTCGCGACACGGCCCGGCCTGACCGCCCACTACTGCTATCGGTCTCCGTCCGAACGCGACAAAGCCAAGCAGCGGTTCCACAGCGAAGGCATGATTTCGCGGGACGTGCTGCAACGCCTGCTGCCGATCGACGACTATGATTTCTATCTCTGTGGTCCGCCGCCGTTCATGCAGGCGATTTACGCCATGTTGCGAGCGCTTGGCGTTCCAAAGCTCCGCATTGCCTACGAATTTTTCGGTCCGTCGACGGTGCTTGAGCCTGATGCATTTCGGACCTCGGCGGTTGTTGCGCAGCCAGCAAGGATCGTGCCGACAGACGAGGCGACGACCGTGGAGTTCCGAAAATCGGCACTCAAGGCCATCTGGGACGGCTCCGCCGCATCGCTGCTCGACTTTGCCGAGGATCACGGTCTGAAACCGGAATTCAGCTGCCGGTCGGGCATCTGTGGCACATGCAAGTCGCGGCTGGTCTCGGGTGACGTCGCCTATTTCGAAGAACCGCTGGACGAGCTTGGGGCAGGCGAAGTGCTGCTGTGCTGCTCCAGGCCGAGCGGATCAATCGTCCTGGATATTTGACAAGATCGCGATGCCGCGTATGGGCGCGGGGAAACGGAAGTCGGAATTTGGAACAGTCGGTCAAACCAGTGTCGAGCCTGCCGCTCAATCCGCATATCGCCGCCTTGCCGCCCTACAATGCCGGCATGAACATCGCGATGGCGCGGGCGCTGAGTGGCCGCCAAGACATCGCCCGGCTGGCCAGCAATGAGAACCCGGACGGCTGTTCTCCCGCCGTCATGGCCGCATTGGCTTCGTCATCGTTCGAACCATGGCGCTATGCCGATCCGGCTTGCACGGCGCTGCGGGCAGTGCTTGGCGAAAGACTGGCGGTCGATCCCGGCCTGATCGTTGCCGGCAATGGCTCCGAGGAGATGATCGCCGCCATCTCGCGCGCCGTCCTGGTGCCGGGCGCCTCCGTCGTCACCACGGTGCCGAGCTTCGGCCTGCATGAGATAGAGCCGCTGGCAGTGGGGGCTGATGTCGTCAAGGTTGCGATGACGCCTGGAATGGGCTTCGACCTTGCCGCGCTGGAAACGGCGATCGCCGCCAGGCCACGGATCGTTTTCATATCCTCGCCATGGAACCCGGTCGGACCCGGTCTCGACCATTCCGGCTTGCAACGGCTGATCGGCGCCGTGCGGCCAGGCACGCTTCTTGTCCTCGACGAAGCCTATTTCGAATTTGCCGATCCAGGTGCGCCCGACGGCATCGAGGTTCTGCGCGGTCACGGCATCGACCATGTGGTGCTGCGGACGTTTTCGAAGGCGTATGGGCTGGCGGGGCTGCGCGTCGGCTATGCCGTCTGTTCGAGCCTCGAACTGGCACGGGTGATCGCCGCTGCCAAGACGCCATTCAACGTCAACGCAGCGGCACAGACCGCCGCCATCGCGGCACTCGCCGACGAAAGCTGGATGAAGGCGTCGGCGAGCCGGGTCAGGGCCGAGCGCGTGCGCACAGCCACCGCTCTTGTTGGCCTTGGTTTCCGGGTTGCGCCGTCGCAGACAAACTTCCTGTTCTTCGACTGCAAGGGTGATAGTTCGAGCCTCGCCGCCGATCTTCTGAAGCAGGGGATTATCGTCAAGGCGTGGCGAGAAGCCGGCTACGAACGCTATCTGCGTGCCACCATCGGCTTGCCGGCGGACAATGACCGGCTGATTGCGGCACTTCAGGAATTGGTGGGACGATGAGCGGCCTCGCGCCCCAAGGGCAAACGAACTGGATCGACCAGGCGGTGCCGTTGTCGTTTGTCGACGCGCTCCGCGATGTCGTCGGCGCTTCGAATGTGCGCACCGGAGAGGATACCGAGGCGATCGACCTTGGCTCGAATGGCGCGAATTGTGGCGCCGGCATCGTCGTTGCGCCTTTATCGACCGGTGAAGTCGCGGCGGTGGTGCGCATCTGTCACCAGAACGGGATCGCGATCGTGCCGCAAGGTGGAAAGACAGGCCTGGTCGGCGGCAGTGTTTCGCGGCCAGGCGAGATCGTCCTTTCGATGACGCGCATGAACCGCATCGAGCGGCTTGATCCTGTCGAGCGGGTGGCCGTCGTCGACGCCGGCGTTACTCTTGAAGCGCTGCAAGAGGCCGCGCGCGAACACCGGCTGGAACCGGGCATCGATCTTGCCGCGCGCGGCTCGGCAACGATCGGCGGCATGGTGTCCACCAATGCGGGCGGCGTGATGGCCTTTCGCAACGGCGTGATGCGCCACCGCGTGCTTGGCCTCGAGGCCGTTCTGGCCGACGGATCGGTCTATTCCGATCTCACCCGGGTGGTGAAGAATTCGGCCGGCTATGATCTGAAACATCTCTTCATCGGCGCCGAGGGCACGCTCGGCATCGTCACCCGCGTGGTCGTCAAGCTCGACCCTTCGCCGCTAGCCAGCGCCACCGCGCTTTTCGGGCTGCCATCGGTCGAGGCTGCTCTGCGGACCATTCGCCTGGCTCTTGAATCGGAGGCCGGGCATCTGCGCGCGGCCGAGGCGATGTGGACCTCGTATTTCGGTCTGGCCGCCGCCGCGCATGGATGGTCCGAAGGCGTGCCGCTCGACCAGCCGCTGTTCTTGCTGCTGTCGCTTGGCGGCGCGCGCGAAGAGGCGCTGCGCGAGGATTTCGAGCGGATTTATTCGGAAGTAATGGAGCGCTATCCCGAAGCGACCGGCATCATCGCCGGCTCGCGGCGGCAAGAGGACGACCTGTGGCGGCTGCGCGAGGACACCAGCGTGCTCTATCGCGCCCATCCCGATGCGCCTTCTTTCGACGTGTCGGTGCCATTGTCGGAAATTCCAGCATATCTCGACAGAATCCTGCCTAAGCTCGCTGCGATCGAACCCGGTCTGGCTCCCTATATCTTCGGACATCTGGCCGATGGGAACCTGCATATCATCCTCAACCGCCGGGGTCCGCTGGCGCCCGAAATTGCCGAGGGTGTCGAGGGTGTCCTGTATCAACAGCTCCGGGAGATTGGCGGTTCCTTTTCCGCCGAGCACGGTGTTGGGTCGAAGCGCATCCATTCCCTGCTGGCGACAGCCGACCCGACGAAGCTCGCCGTGATGGAGCGGGTGAAACGAGTGCTGGACGATCAGTCGATCATGAACCCCGACAAGGTGCTTCCCCACGATGCCTGGTTCGTTCGGTCTTCCAGGCCATCTCATTCCGGCAGCTTTAAGAACGTGAGCGACCTCACCGATGAGTAACCCCATGCTGGAACCACAAGGAATGAACGGATTGACCGCCAGTCGTCCATTGGGATCGACGAAGCGCCATGACGAGCCGGCCCCGGCCTATGCCTCTGATTTCGGCGCCTTGCGCCAGGAATTTCGGCAAGCGGCCGAGCGGGCGGGCGCGGAGCTGTCTGAATATGTTCATCCGCTGAACGGGCCCGATGGCGGGCCGCTGGCGACGGATGTGGCACTGCTTGGCCGTCGCGACGCGCGCAAGCTGATCGTGCTCATTTCCGGCACGCATGGTGTCGAGGGGCCGTTCGGCTCGACCTGCCAGACCGCCTGGCTCGGCCAGAAGAACCTGCGGCGCTTGCCTGACGACATGGCGATCCTTGCCATCCACCTCATCAATCCCTGGGGTACGGCGTGGTCGCGGCGCGTCAACGAAGACAATGTCGACCTCAACCGCAATTTCATCGACTGGTCGGCGGGCGCTCCGGTCAACACCGGCTATGCCGGCCTCCACGACGCCGTGGCATACCGCGAATGGGCAGGGCCGGACCGCACAGCGGCCGACGAGAAACTCGCCGCGGCGCGCAAGAGGCTTGGGCATGCCGGGCTGGCGGCGATCGTCGAGGCCGGCCAGTATGAATTCGCCGACGGGATGTTCTACGGCGGTGGCGGCCCGGTCTGGTCGAACAGGACGCTGAACGAGATCCTGAAGGCTTTTGCCGGCGCGGCGCGCCAGGTCATCGTTTTCGACCTGCATACGGGGGCGGGGCCTTACGGCTACCCGGCTCTGCTTTCGGTCGCGAGTTCCGAGCATGCTGGCCTTGCCTGGGGCAAATCCATCTTCGGGCCGGCGCTGTCGACCGTGCTGACCGGCCCGGGCGCCAAGACCGGCACCGGCATCGCTGCGACTGCGACCGGCTATGTCTCCGACGCCGTCCGCAAGGCAATGCCGGACGCGCGCGTGCTGCCGCTTGTCGTCGAATGCGGCACGCTGGACGGCCCCTCGGTCATGGAAGCGGTGCAAGCCGACAACTGGCTGCATCTGTTCGGGAAGCTCGATTCGCCGCTGGGCAAGCGTATCCGGGAGACGCTGCGCTCGGCCTTCATTCCCGATGATCCGGATTGGCAGCGCACTTGCCTGTCCAGCAGCCTGCGCTATTTCGACCGTGCACTGGCCGAGCTACAGACTGTCGAGGTAGCCCAGGACGAGGCCATAAGGCGCGAACAGACGCCGCCAACCGCTCCGGCCGCTGTGGCCGATCCGACGCCTGCTGACGAAGCGAAGATCACGACGCCGGCAGTGCAGATCGACGAGCTTCACAAGAGCTTCGGCTCGCTTCTGGTGTTGAAGGGCGTCAATCTCACCGCCCATGCCGGCGAAGTCATTTCCATGATTGGCTCGTCGGGTTCGGGCAAGAGCACGTTCCTGCGATGCATCAATCTTCTGGAACAGCCGGATGGCGGCAAGGTCGCCATCGACGGCGAACTCATCAAGATGAAGCCGCTGTCGAACGGCCGTCTCGGGCCGGCCGACATGGCGCAGGTCGAACGCATCCGCGCCCGGGTCGGGATGGTGTTCCAGAACTTCAATCTGTGGCCGCACATGACGGTGGTGGAGAACATCATCGAAGCGCCCCGGCATGTGCTGAAGGAGCCTCTAGAGAAGGCCCTCGAACACGCGCATGCCCTGCTGAAGAAGGTCGGGCTCGCCGACAAGCATGCCCACTATCCCGGCCAGTTGTCCGGCGGCCAGCAGCAGCGGGCGGCGATTGCCCGCACGCTGGCGATGCGGCCCAAGGTCATCCTCTTCGACGAGCCGACATCGGCGCTCGACCCCGAGCTGGTCGGCGAGGTGCTGCGGGTGATCCGCCAACTGGCGGAGGAAGGCAACACCATGATCCTCGTGACGCATGAGATGCAGTTCGCGCGCGAGGTCTCCCACAAGGTTCTGTTTCTCCACCAGGGAAAGGTGGAGGAAGAGGGTGCGCCGGCGGAGCTGTTCGGCAGCCCGCGCTCGGAGCGTCTGCGCCAATTCCTGGCACGGACACTGTGAAGCAAGCCCTCGAAGCGTTCGGCTCGCACCGGACAACGGCAATGAAGATCAACAAGAAGGGGAACTGATATGAAACTGAAAGTCTTGACGCTGCTCGCCTGTCTGGCGGGAAGCATGGGCAGCGCATGGGCGGCCGAAGGCGAGCTGTCCATTGGTACGGAAGGCGCCTACCCGCCATGGAGCATGTCCGACGCCAACGGCAACGTCACCGGCTTCGACGCCGATGTCGGCGCATTGCTATGCACCAAACTTGGCGTGACCTGCCATTTCGTGGTGCAGGCCTTCGACGGGTTGATCCCGGCGCTGAAGGCCAAGCGCTTCGACGTCATCATCTCGGGCATGTCGATCACCGCCGATCGCAAGAAGGAGATCAACTTCAGCGTCGGCTATGCCGAACTGGCCAACATGTTCGTCGCGGCTAAGGGTTCTGATCTCGCCGCC
Organism: Mesorhizobium sp. M8A.F.Ca.ET.161.01.1.1; assembly: GCF_004792105.1. Classification (NCBI taxonomy): domain Bacteria; kingdom Pseudomonadati; phylum Pseudomonadota; class Alphaproteobacteria; order Hyphomicrobiales; family Phyllobacteriaceae; genus Mesorhizobium; species Mesorhizobium sp. M8A.F.Ca.ET.161.01.1.1. The sequence goes on from NZ_SRTD01000019.1 coordinate 46,586, forward strand.
ATCACCGACGTCGACACGCTGCTGAAATCGCTCGATGGCAAGAAGGTCGGCGTGCAGGCTGGCACCACGCACGCGCATTTCCTCGAGAAGCGTGCGCCGAATGCCGACCTGAAAACCTACGACACGCTCGATCAGATGCAGATCGACCTGGCGAGCGGCCGTATCGACACGGCTTTCGCCGATCAATCCGCCTTGCAGGATTTTCTGGACAAGCCGGATGGCAAGAACTTCCAGCTGATAGGTGTTGAGATAAAGAGCACGTTCGACCCGACGCTTGGCGAAGGCATCGGCGTCGGCATCGCGCAGGACAACACCGAGCTCAAGGCCAAGATCGACAAGGCGCTCTGCGAGTTGATCGCCGACGGCTCGGTCGGCAAGGCCAGCCAGAAATGGTTCAAGACGGACATTTCCCGGCCCTGCAAATAACGCCTTGGAATTCTGGCATGCGCCCGGCCAGCCGGGCGCATGCGTCTCATTGGCACGACAGACTAGGGCAACTCGGATGGAATTCGGTCTCTGGCAAGTTTGGGAAGCGGGTTGGGTGACCGTCATCCTGCGTGGCGCGGCGATCACAATCCTTGTGGGTTTCGTCAGCATGGCGGCCGGTCTGGTGATCGGCATTGTCTGCGGGCTGATCAAATGGGCCCGGATATTTCCACTTTCGCTGGTGGTCGATGCTTATACGTCGCTTGTGCGTGGCGTGCCCGAACTGCTTATCATCTACCTGCTGTTTTTCAGTTCGGTTGAATTCGTGACCAAGGTCGTGACTGCCTTCGGCTATGCCGGAGTCGCGGAAAGCGGTTATGCGTTCGTCATCGCGGTCATCGCCATCGGCGCGATCTCCGGGGCCTATTCGACCGAGGTCGTGCGCGGGGCGCTCGGCGCCATCCCCAATGGGCATATCGAGGCAGCTCGAGCGCTCGGGCTGCCGGGCGCACGCATCTTCGGCCGCATCATCGCCCCGCAGATGCTGCGCATCGCCGTTCCCGGCATCAACAATGTCTGGCAGACGACGATCAAGGACACCGCTTTGGTTTCCGTGGTCGGCCTTCAGGAGTTGATGCGCATTTCCTTCATCGGCGCCAACTCCACCCGCCACCCGTTCATCTTCTACCTGATTGCGGCGGTGGTTTATCTCGCCATCACGCTTGTAAGCCAGGCCGGCTTCGACGGGATCGAACGCCTGCTCAGGCTACGGACGAGAAAAGCAGTATGATAGACCTCATCCAGCTTGCGGTTCCCGTTCTGCTCAAGGGCCTGTGGGTCACAGCCGCGCTGACCTTCGTTTCGGTGCTGATCGGCTTCAATCTGGGCCTCGGACTGGCGCTTATGCGGCTGTCGTCGAACTGGCTCCTGTCGGGCTTCGCCAAATATTACAGCAACGTCTTTCGCGGGACCCCGCTGCTGGTGCAGATCTTCCTATTTTACTACGGGCTCGGCCAGCTTTCGCTGATCAAGGACAACGCGGTTTTGTGGTGGGTGATCAGCGACGGATCGCGTTGCGCCGTCCTGGCACTCGCGCTGAATACGGCCGCCTACACATCCGAGATACTGCGCGGCGGATTGATGTCGGTTCCGGTCGGTCTCGTCGAGGCGGCCCAGGCATGCGGCATGTCGCGCATGCTGCGGTTCCGCCGCATCGAGTTCCCGCTCGCCATCCGCCAGGCGCTGCCAGCATATGGCAATGAGCTTATCCTTGTGGTGAAGGGCACCAGCCTCGCCTCGACGATCACGGTGCTCGAAATCACCGGCTACGCCAAGCGGCTGATGAGCCAGACCTTCGCGATCTTCGAGATTTTCGCAATTGCTGGCCTGCTCTACCTCGTGATCAATCTGCTGCTGATCGCGATCATCCGATCCATCGAGCGTTCTCTGACCAGGCATGAGTCGTCCTCCAGCCAGAAATCGACCGCACTCAAATCGATCTGACGTCTCATGACGCTGTCTAAAGCTCATTCCTCGCGATCTGGCCGCCTTCATTAGCCTTGGCGGGCAAGCATGACGGATCGCCCACCATAGCTGTGGCGCTGACGGCTATGTCAGTCGCTTTTTCTTTCGCAGTGCCCACGATTGGGCCGGGCGTGGGTTATCTCTCTCGGAGGCGTCAGGCAGGCTCCGCGAGCCGTCACCTGTGCACCAGGCCGTGAACTCATGCCGCATCTGACTTCGAATATTAACTGTCCTCCAAAGTTGGGCGTTGACGCCTCCTCTCCAGTAGAGTTAATAATCTCCTAATATAAGCATCTTCTAAATATCATGATCGGAAACCCGACGATTTAGAGGATGTAATTGGGGTAGGGAGACGTAGCGCAGCGACCAACGTCGTCGCCGCCGCCATCATGTGATCATCATCCGCTAGCTCCAGCCGGCATTTCTTGCCCGGCAGGCGCGCTGATGGCGCACTGCACTTCCAACCCAGTTGTGTGCCGATTTTTGGGATCGACGCCTGGACAGGGCGTGGTCGTGCAGGGCTGTCAACAAACAGGCGTAGGGGCGTCTGTCATAGGGAAAAGGGGTTGAAAAATGGCTACTCAGGTCACCGGTGCCGGCGGCACCACGACGTCGTTCTCCAATACACCGCAAGCGAACAATGACGTTTTCAATCTCAACGAGGATACGGTCGTCCTCGCTTCAGGTTCGCAAACCATCATAGTTCTCGATGTGATGGCGAACGATCAGGGTGGAAACGCGAAGTCCCTCTTTTCGGTGGACGATGGGATTTCCGCATCGACGGCCACGAAGCAATACGCCCCCATCGACCTGACGACTCAGGACGTTCAGGCGACCGGCATTTCCGCCTGGGAAAGCATCGGCGGCGGGGTTTCCATCCGCATCAACAACGGCAAGGTCGAGATGGACCTTAGTGTATATCTGGCGGCGCATGGCTTCGCCAGCCTGCAAGCCATGGGTGCGGGCGACCAGATCAACGAGACCTTCACCTATGCGATCAAGCTCGGCAATGGAACGCTGAGTTGGGCCAGCGTGTCGGTCAACATTCAGGGCACCAATGACGGTGCGATTATCACCGCCGCCCCGGGTGCTGACTTGACTGTGGTGGAGGCCGGCGGCGTTGCCAATGGCACGCTGAATGATCCCAACGCGCATGGACAGTTGATCATCACCGACCCCGATGTCGGCCAGGACCATTTCCAGGCTCCCCCAAGCCTTCAGGGCACTTATGGCACCTTCACCTTCAATACGACAACTGGTGTGTGGGCCTATACGCTGAACCAGACCCTTGCCGATCCGTTGACGCAGGGCCAGCATGTCACCGACACTCTGACGGTAAAATCGGCAGATGGAAGCGCCAGCTACAATATCGTCGTCAATATTGCCGGCACCAATGATGCGGCCGTTCTGTCGACCGATGTCCGGAACCTCACGGAAGGCAATACGCCGGCCGCGATCAGCACTTCGGGCACGCTGACCATCTCGGATGTCGACAGCCCGGCGACCTTCGTCGCCCAGGCCGCGACCGTTGGAACCTATGGCTCGTTCTCCATCGACAGTGCCGGTGCCTGGACCTACACGGCAAGCTCGGCCCACAACGAGTTCGCCGCCGGCACCACCTACACCGACACCTTCGATGTCGTCAGCGCCGACGGCACCCACACCTCGGTGACCATCAACATCGACGGCACCAACGATGCCGCCATCCTGTCGGCCGATGTGCGCAACCTGACCGAGACCAACTCGGCCACCGACATCTCGAGCTCCGGCACGCTGACCATCTCGGATGTCGACAGCCCGGCGACCTTCGTCGCCCAGGCCGGGACCGTTGGAACCTATGGCTCGTTCTCCATCGACAGTGCCGGCGCCTGGACCTACACGGCAAGCTCGGCCCACAACGAGTTCGCCGCCGGCACCACCTACACCGACACCTTCGATGTCGTCAGCGCCGACGGCACCCACACCTCGGTGACCATCAACATCGACGGCACCAACGATGCCGCCATCCTGTCGGCCGATGTGCGCAACCTGACCGAGACCAACTCGGCCACCGACATCTCGAGCTCCGGCACGCTGACCATCTCGGATGTCGACAGCCCGGCGACCTTCGTCGCCCAGGCCGGGACCGTTGGAACCTATGGCTCGTTCTCCATCGACAGTGCCGGCGCCTGGACCTACACGGCAAGCTCGGCCCACAACGAGTTCGCCGCCGGCCAGCATTACACAGAGAACTTCAACGTGGTCAGCGCCGACGGCACTCCGACCTCGGTGCATATCGACATCCTCGGCACCAACGATGCGCCAACGGTTGATCTCAATGGCGCGCTGGCCGGCACATCTACAAGCCTCAGCTACACTGCCGGATCGGCTGCGACCGCAATCGCTCCTACCGGAACAGTCGCCGATGTGGACTCCGCTGATTTCAACGGAGGCTCGCTGACTGTCTCGTTTACGGCAAACGGCACGTCAGCGGACCAATTGACGATCCAGAACCAGGGTACTGGCGCCGGTCAGATCGGGGTCAGCGGCAGCAATGTGACCTATGGCGGAACAACCATTGGAACGTTCACTGGCGGAACGAACGGGACGAACCTCGTCATCACCTTTAACGCCAGCGCCACGCAAGCCGCGGCGCAAGCGCTTGAGGATCACATTCGCTACTCTAATGCGACCAGTGCTACCACGACAAAGACAGTGACCTACACTCTGGTCGACGGGGATGGCACGGCTAGCGGCGGCACGGACACCGGTACGGCTACAGCGACGATCAATGTGACGGGCGGCGACACCACAGCGCCTACGGTCGTCATCTCGCACGACAACAACGGTGCCAAGCAGACGATTACCTTCACCTTCAGTGAGGCGGTCTCGGGCTTCGACATCAATGACATCGCGCTGGTAGGCGCAACTGCGACAGCCGGGACCTTCATACATGTCGGCATCGACGGCACCGGACACGACATCTACACCTTGGATGTTACGAAGCCAGTCGGCGGTGGCGCGCATACTGTCCAAGTCCTGTCCAGTGGCACCGGTACCTCATTCTGGACTGACATAGCCGGTAATCCTGGGATCGGCACTCCAGCTTTCAATCTACCCGCCGGCACCTCCGGCGAGCCCATCAACCTCGCCCTCACCGACCCCTCACATGAAGGCGCACTCATCACCGTTACGGTGAAGGACGTGCCCTCAGGCTGGACCATCGACGGCGCAACCCAGAATGCAGACGGCAGCTGGACGGTGCAGACCAACGACCTGCACGGGCTGACCGTGACCACCCCGGCAGACTTCACCGGGGCAGCCGTGCTCGACGTCCAGATGACCTGGATCAACGCAGACGGTACCTTGGGCAGCGCGTCGATCGCCGATAATGTCGAGGCCTACGCTCCGGGATCGCCGATCTTTGCCTGGTCCGGCGACGACGTGCTGACCGGCTCGCACGGCAACGACCTCTTCGTCTTCTCGCAGCCGATCGGCGCCGACACGGTGCACAATTTCGACGCTGCGGCCGACCAGATCGACCTCATCGGCTACAGTGGATTGGCAGACTTTGCCGACCTCCAGACGCACATCGCCGACGATGCCAACGGCAATGCGGTGATCGCGCTCGGCGACGGACAGTCGATCACGCTGGACGGCGTGCATTCGGGCGCACTCACGGCAAGCAATTTCGTCTTCGACCAGACACCGGTGGTCAACAATTCAGGCACCATGACGATCGGCGACGGCGCTCTGCTGCCGCTGAGCGGCATCATCAACAACAGCGGCCTGATCTCGCTCGACTCGACCGGCAGCGATACGCTGCTGCAGGTTATCCAGCACGGCGTGACCTTGCAGGGGGGCGGGCAGATCCTGCTCTCCGACAGCGCCGCCAACATGATTTCCGGCACAGGGCCGAATGTCACTCTCGTCAACGTCGACAACACGATCTCGGGCGCCGGCCAGCTGGGCGGCGGCATGCTCAGCCTCGACAATAGGGGGACCATCATCGCCTCCGGCTCGAATGCGCTGGTCATCGATACCGGAGGCAGTGTCGTCACCAACTCCGGAACGCTGGAAGCAACGGGTTCGGGCGGGCTGACGATCACCGGCGGCCTGGCGAATTCGGGCATGCTCTGGGCCAATGGCGGTGACATCGTAATCCATGGCCAAGTCACCGGCGACGGCGATGCCACCATCGGCAACTTGTCGAAGTTGGAGTTCGGCGGCGCCTCGTCGACGGACGTCACCTTTGGACACGACGCTGCCGGCACGCTGCAACTCGACGATTCCTTCGACTACAGCGGACGCATCGGCGGCATCACCAATGATGACCGACTGGACCTCGGCGATATCCTGTTCGGTGCGGGAACGACGGCCGTCTATCAGGCAAACCAGGATGGCAGCGGCGGAACGCTGACCGTTTCGGACGGCACCCATGGCGCCGCATTGCATCTGGTCGGCAGCTATGATGCGAACGCCTTCAAGCTTGCCGACGATGGCCAGGGCCATACCGTCGTTTCGTACAATCCGGCGGAATTCACGCTGACCGGCATCGGCAGTGGGGCGATTTCGAGCGACTTGGTGGTGTGAGCGAACAGGGCCGCCGGCTGCGGCGGCTCCCTTGACCTGACGAGTATCGAGTGGGGTTCTGGAAGTGGATAGCAAGTCTCGAATTGTGAAGGATGCGCTTCGGGCATGCCGCCGCTATTTCCTGGTTGCGGCGGCATTCAGCCTGGCGATCAACCTGCTTTACCTCGCCTCCCCACTCTACATGCTGCAGATCTACGACCGGGTTGTCACCAGCGGCAGCGAAACCACGCTGGTGATGCTGACCCTGGTGTTGCTGGCGGCGTTCCTTTCGCTGGCCGGTCTCGACCTTGTCCGCGCCTGGATCCTGACGCGTGCCAGCGCCCGGCTCGACCGGTTGCTCTCGGCAAGGATCCTCGCCGCGTCCGTGGAAACCCCATCGCCCGGCTCCTCGCCGAGCCAGCCGATCCGCGACTTCGATACGTTCAGGCAGGTCATCACCGGCAGCGGCATCCACGCCCTGTTCGATCTGCCATGGTCGCCCATCTACATCGGCATCATCTTCCTGCTGCATCCTTGGCTCGGCTTCTTCGCGCTCGGCTGCTCGCTGCTCTTGATCGGCATGGCCGTGCTCAACGAGTATCTCGTGCGCTCGCCGCTGAAGCAGGCCAACGAGCTGGCGACGAACAACTATAACTTCACCGAGATGAGTCTCAGGAACTCGGAAGTCGTTCGCGCCATGGGGATGATCGACGGTCTAATCCGCCGCTGGGGGCGCGACCGCAACCTGGCGCTGCGGCGCCAGGCGGAGGCAAGCGACCGCGCCGCCCTGATGTCGGGCCTTATCCGGTTCCTGCGGCTCACCATGCAATCGCTGATCCTCGGCCTCGGCGCCTATCTGGTGATCGAACGGCAAATTACCGGCGGCACCATGTTCGCGGCGAGTCTCCTGCTGGGCAGGGGGCTGCAGCCTGTCGAGCAGATCGTCGGCCTCTGGCGCAGCCTGATCCTGGCGCGGGCTGCCTTGGCAAGGGTCGAGAAGCTGGTCGACGGCGGCGCGCGCAACGAAAGGGCGTTCAACCTGCCCAAGCCCAGTGGCACGATCTCCGTCGAACAGGTCAGCTTTGCAATTCTCAGCCAGCAGAAGGTGCTTCTGCGCGAGGTGTCGTTTCGGCTGGAGGCTGGCGAGGCGCTCGGGATCGTTGGCCCCTCCGGCGCCGGCAAGTCGACCCTGGCGCGCCACCTTGCCGGCGTCATGCAACCCAGCCGAGGCACGGTCAGGCTGGATGGCGCCGACCTGTCGCAATGGGGGCACGACGCGCTCGGCGATCACATCGGCTACCTGCCGCAGGATATCGAACTCTTCTCCGATACGGTCGCCGCCAACATTGGGCGCTTCAAGACCAATGTCGACCAGGAGGTGATCGAGGCCGCGCGGCTCGCCGGCGTACACGAGATGATCATCCGCCTGCCGCAGGGCTACGAGACGCAGATCGGCGAGGGCGGCGCCGTGCTGTCGGGAGGATACCGGCAACGGATTGCTCTTGCCCGGGCGGTGTTTGGAACGCCGAAACTGATCATTCTCGACGAGCCGAGTTCCAACCTCGACGCCGATGGCGACCGCGCGCTGAGCGACTGCGCGATCGAGCTCAAGCGCCGCGGCAGCACGGTTATCATCGTCTCGCATCGTCCCTCGACCCTGGCGAATGTCGACAAGATACTTCTGTTGCGCGATGGCGCCGTCGAGGCGTTCGGCATGAGAAACGAGATCGTGGCGCTGCTCAACCAGCGCGCGGCTCCAATGGCGGTGGCGACCCAATGAGCCGTGGTCGGAGAGATCGATGAGCGACAGCGCCCTCACTTACCATAGCCTGCCCGGCGAGGCCGGCATCCTGGCTCCGGATTCCATCCGGGTGCCGGCCTATATCGGCCTGCTGATCATAATGGCCTTTTTCGGCATTTTCGGCGGCTGGGCAGCCTTTGCCCCTCTGAACGGTGCCGTGCTCGCCGATGCCATCGTCAAGGTGGAAGGCAATCGCAAGAGCGTCCAGCATTTCGACGGCGGTACGGTGAAGGAGATCCGCGTCAAGGATGGCGACGTCGTCAGGAAGGGCGACATAATGCTGAAGCTGGACGACACCAGGATTCGGTCCGAGTTCAATCTCTATGCCCAGCAATATGCGCTGTTGCGCGCAGCCGATGCCAGGATCCGTGCCGAACTGGACGGCAGCGAGGCTGTTGCCTTTCCCAAGGACATCCTCAAAGAGCACGAGGACTACCTCAAGGACGCAATGGCAAACCAGATCGCCGACCTGGAAAGCCAACGCGCCTCGATGGCCGGCGCCAAACAGATCCTTCAGCGGCGTATTGCCGAGCTCGAGGAGCAGATACGGGGCAAGCAGTCCCGAGTCGAATCCTACCAGGCCCAGCTCAAATCGACGATCGACGAGAAGGCCAGCCTGTCGAAGCTGCTCAAGGCCGGTTTGACGACCCGCCCACGCATCCTGGAACTGGAAAGGTCGGCCTCGGATTTGCAGGGCTTGATCGACGATAATCTCGGCGCCATCGGCGGCAGCCAACAGAGCAAAGCCGAACTCGAGAGCCAGATCGCACAATTGACCAATGAGCGCCGGACCAAGTTGTCGGCCATGTTGATCGATACGCAATCGAACCTGTCCGACCTCATACCCAAGATGTTCGCCGCCCAGGCTGCCATGGACCGGGCCGAGGTGCGCGCGCCCTATGACGGCCAAGTGATGGATCTAAGCGTTTTCTCGATCGGTGCGATCGTGGCGCCGGGCCAGACCATCCTCGACATCGTGCCGACCGAGAATTCGCTGATCGTCCAGGCACAGGTTCGCGTCGAGGATATATCGAACCTGCGTCCCGACATGGCCGCCGAAGTTCGTTTCACATCATACAAGCAGCGTTCGATACCCATCATTCATGGACGCGTCACCCGCATTTCGGCGGATCGCATCACCGACACCAAGACCGGCTTTCCCTATTATCTCGCGGACGTGGCGGTCGATCCGGTGGAATTAGCCGCGGCCCCACAGATCGCGCTTTATCCGGGCATGCCGGCGTCGGTCATGATCGTTACCGAGCAACGCACGGCACTCGACTACATTTTAGGCCCGCTGGTTGTGTCGTTCCACTCCGCGTTTCGCCAGAAATGACGGTTCAGTCCAACACCGCGCGCGGCGAGAACTCCCGACGCGGCGAGAACCCCCGCCGACCTGTCGTGGAAAATGCTTCTCTCCGCGTTGCGGCGCGTCTGGCCGTCTGGTGAAGAATCCAGGAGACCGTCGGATATAAGCGTGGACGTGTGTATGGTTGCGCGGTTCAGCCGCTTACCAAGCTCCACATCGAGGGCTGCATGCTGTCCCGGGTGATGTCGACCGTCGCAAGGGTGACAGGCAGCTTAAACCGCCGTGGGCCAGCGCTGCCCGGATTCAAATAGAGCACGCCATCCACTGTCTCCATGCTTGGCACATGCGAGTGACCGGACACGATCAAATCGATGCCCTGGGCAACCGGGTCGATCTGCAGCGTCTTGAGATCATGAAGCACATAGATTGCTCGCCCGGCGAGGCGGACGAGCTCGGTTTCCGCGTATTCCACTGCCCACCCACCGGTGTCCACGTTTCCTCTGATTGCGGTAACCGGTGCGATACCGCGAAGCGCTGCGATGATCTCAGGGCGACCGATGTCTCCTCCATGAATGATGTGGTCGACCCCGGCCAAGCAGCGCAGCGCCTGCGGCCTCAGCAGACCGTGCGTGTCCGAGATGATGCCAATTCTGAATGTCATGGCTCTGCCATCAGACGGTGAGGGTGCTCAAATCCGTTGCGACAAGGCTGTTCGTAAACGTCCGGACGGCTTCCGCGAGAATTTCGTCGTCGGGATAGCGGCCGGAGATGTGCGTAAGAACGAGTTGCTTTACATCACTGGTCGCTGCCAGCGATGCTGCCTCCGCGGCTGTCAGGTGTCCGTAGTCGCGCGCCATCGTTGCATCTCGTTCCAGGAATGTGGCTTCGATGACAAGCAGATCGGCGCCGCTCACCTTGTCGGCCAATCCATCGGTGGTTTCGGTGTCACCTACAATGACCAGCTTCTTGCCAGCCTCGGGTGGTCCGAGAACTGCTTCGGGAGCAATCGTCCTGCCGTCGGGGAGAGAAATTGAGCGGCCTTCGGCCAAGTCCTTCCGGATCGGGCCGTCTGGCACACCGAGAGCTGCCAAGCGGTCCGAAACGAGGTGACGACGCGCCGGCGTCTCGAAGACGAAGCCGTAGCTGTCGGTGTCGCGATGGCGAACTTGAAAGCAGTCGACCGTGAACTCATCCACGTCGAACACGCCTCCGGGCACAAGCGGCACCAGTTGCAGCGGGATCGGCGCGCGTCCCTCACCCCAAAGGCCAGCGAGCATGCGGGCGACGACCTCGAGAGTGTCGGCGCTGCCATGAATGGTCACAAGGTCCTCGCTCTGCCGGAGCCGCAGCGTCGAGAACAAGCCCGGAATTCCGAGCACGTGGTCGAAATGCGCGTGCGTGAGGAGCAGGCGATCAAGTCGCCTGAATCCGGCGCCGCTGCGCAGAAGCTGACGCTGGGTGCCTTCCCCGCAATCGACCAGCACCCGTTGACTGCCGGCTTCAACGAGCAGCGCCGGGTGGTTGCGCTCGGCCGAGGGCACGCTGGCCGAGGTGCCGAGGAAGATGAGCCTGAAGGTCATGCGAGCAGTCTACCTCGCGGGCAACGAGACCTCAAAGCCGGCGAAAGAGCGGTCCTGGATAGACTTAGCGTAAGCGGCGCAACAGTTGTTGGCGAACTTGCCGGCCGAGAACGCCGGTGGGAGGGATGCCGGTCGCGCGCTGCTCGAAGAAATTGGCACGCGACCGGTTCTCGGCATCGATCATACGGATCGTAGATCGATTACTGCTCCTTCTTGAACAAATCCTGGAAGATGAGCTGGCCCCAAATGCGGCCGCGTGCGTGCACCAGCGCGCCGCCCTCGTCGAGTTTTCCCAGCTTGACGGGTGCGAACCCGAGTTGTTTGGCCAAGGCCACCACGGGCGCGACCGCGTCCTCGTCGTCGCTTGACAGAAAGACGATCCGGTGCCCGCCCTCGACGATCGGATCGGCAGCCAGCGTGGCCGCAATCAGGTGATTGAAACCTTTCACGAACTTGGCGCCGCTGAACGCCTTGGCGACGAAGGCGGAGGACGGGAGACCGTCCAACTCTTCAGGGACTGGAAACGCGTTCATCGCGTCGATGACCGTCTTGCCTTTCCAGCTCGGCAGGGCCTTCGCAACCTCGCGGTGCTCCCCGAACGGGACCGCCAGGATGATTGTGTCGGCCTCGAGTGCATCCCGCAGCGACTTGGCGAGGACCGTGGGTCCAATTGCCCGAGCCTGCGGCGCCAACGCCTCGGGCGGCCGGCGGCTCGCGACGGTCACGTCGATGTTATTACGGGCGAAGGCGTGGGCGAGGGCCTGGCCTATCTTACCGAATCCTATAATCGCATAGCTCATGATGCTTCTCCGATCCGTGTTGGTATTGATTTCCCGGCCTCAACGGCGCTGGGTTATCCGTTCGCTGCATGGCGACGCGATTTCAGATGGCCGAGAAGCCTCCGTCGACGGACAACTCCAGCCCGTTCACGAAGCTCGAATCGTCTGAAGCAAGAAACAGCGCGGCCGTCGCAATTTCCTCAGGACGCCCCATCTTTCCCCGCGGGATCAGGGATTCGAACATCCGCTTCCCCTCCTCGTCGAGAACTTGGTCCTGCATCGGTGTGGCGATCGGCCCGGGGTGCAGCACGTTCACCCGGATATTCCTGCCCTTCAGCTCGTTGAGCCACCCGCGTGCGAATGCGTGCAACGCCGCCTTGCTCGCCGCATACACGCTGTAACCAGGAAAACCTTTCACCGAAGCAACTGATCCGGTCATGAAGATCGATCCGCCATCGTTGAACAGCGGCAACGCCTTTTGCACCGTGAACAGTGTGCCGCGCGTATTCAGGCCGAAGGTCGCATCGAAATGCTGCTCGGTAATCTCACCCAGTGGGACGGCTTCGCCCGTGCCGGCGCTCGCATACAGGACGTCGATCTTGCCCTTTTCCCGCTTGACCGTATCGAACAGGCGGTCGAGGTCGTCGAGATTGGCCGCATCGCCCCGCACGCCGGTCACGTTCCGGCCAACCAGCCTGATGGCCTCGTCGAGCGCCTCCTGCCTCCGGCCCGTGATGAAAACATAGGCGCCTTCTTCAACGAACCGTTTGGCGGTCGCCAGCGCCATGCCGCTCGATCCACCCGTGATGACGGCAACCTTACCTTCAAGCTTTCCCATGATTTTTCCTTTCAGACTCCAACTTTGGTCGTTCGGGGAGGCCCCCGAGACCCTCAAGATGGGTCCGCTGCAGCCAGGCATTGAGTGCGGAAACGCGCACATCGGTGGTGCAAAATCGATCCGGCTGAATGACTGATGCCAGCCGCGGCGATCGGTGTCTGCCGTTGGGAATTGGGCCGCGCCCGGCGACATAGGCTATGATGACGGCCGTACTGCTGTACGATGGCGTTGGACACGGGCTTTGTAAGGCGCACCGCGCGGTGCGGGATTGCACCATGATCGACTGGGATGACGTTCGCTACTTTCTTGCCGTCGCGCGCGGAGGCTCGGTGCGGGCTGCCGCCGAGGGCCTCGGGGTGTATCACTCGACCGTGCTGCGACGCATCGCACAGCTCGAGGAACGCCTCGGGGCGCAGATGTTCGAAAAGCTGCCTTCGGGCTACCGCCTGACGGCTGCGGGCGAAGAGGTCCTCGAGCTCGCGAACCAGATGGAAGCGTCGTCGCACCAGCTGGAGACCCGCGTCTTCGGTCGCGACCAGAGTGTGCGCGGGCTTCTTCGGGTGACGCTGGCACCGCCCCTCGCGACTCACCTGCTCATGCCGGACTTCGCCGATTTCGCGCGTCTGCATCCCGACATCGAGATGGAAATCTTGTCGGTCGGCGAGCTGGCAAATCTGACCAACCGAGAGGCCGACGTGGCGATCCGTGTCGTCTACGACCGCAAAACCCTGCCGCTCAATCTTCACGGACTGAAGGGACCGGAGCTGTTCGGCGGCGTCTACATCTCCCGCGATCGACTGGCCGCGTGGCGTGCGGGCGCGCCGGATCCCATCCGGTGGATCGTCATAAGCATTCATGGAATACCAGACTGGGCCAGCGAGGGTGAGGTTCGCACAACGGGGGTTCCGTTCAGGAACACGGACGGCGAGGCGCAGATCGTTGCCGTACGGCAAGGGCTCGGGATCACGACGTTGCCGTGCTTCGTCGGAGATGCCGACCCCCTACTGGTGAGGGTGCCAGGCACCGACCTGCACATGTACGGAACGCTCTGGCTTCTCACCCAGGGGGAGACACGCAAGACGAAGCGCGTGCGGCTCTTCACGGAGTTCGTATCCGGCAGGCTCGCCGCGTACGCTCCGCTCCTCACGGGGCTGTCCATATCGCGCGACTGACGCCCGGCAGGTCACTGGCGACGCTTGCCGCAATCAGGTCGGAAGCCGAGCTGCGAGCGCCTGAAGCGGCGGTTCCGTTCGCGGCGATGGCTTTCCCGATCATCGAAAGCCGCCTGCAGTGGCCGCTTGCACCAACAAGATCGTCGTGGCTGCCAATCTCGACGATGCGGCCATGATCGAGGATCAGGGTATCCGGCAAAGCTACTCGTTCAGGCGACCCGCGGCTTCGATCTGCACCGGGATCTGGTACATCAATCGCTATCGCGCGCAATTAGCTCCAGCGGCCAGACCTCGCGCATGATACGTGGACCCTCCGGGCCGGCGAAGGCAGGAAGCGACGCCAGCAGCATTTCGGCGAGCCGCCGTCCCATCGGCTGCAGCGCCGGGCGGAAAGCAGTCAGCGCCGGCGAGAAATAGCGGCAGAGCGGCGTATCGACGATGACGGTCACCGCCATGTCGTGACCCGGCTTGATCCCCATCTCGGCCAGCGCCTTGCATCCCCCTAGCGCCATTGCGTCATTGTTGAAGATGATGGCGGTCGGCGGGTCCTTGCGGCGCATCACCCGCGGGGTCACTTCGTAGCCACCGGCCTCGTTGATGAAGCCGTCGGCAATCAGGTGGGGATCGACCGCGATGCCATGCCGGCGCAAGGCCTTGCGGTAACCGTCGAGGAACAGATAGCCGAAATTCAGATCGAGCGATGGGCGGATGGCAGCGATGCGGCGGTGGCCGCGCTCCACCAGCCGGTCGACCGCGTCGGCGCCTGCTTTTTCGAAATCGAGATCGAGCGAGGGGTAGGCCTTGCCGCCGGAGCGGCTACGGCCGAGCGTGGCGAAGGGGAAGCCGGCCTGGGTGAGATAGTCGATGCGCTCGTCCTCGCGCCGCGTCCAGGCCAGCACCACCGCATCGGCACGGCGCGTCTCGACGACACGCCGCAGGCGCTCCTGCTGATAGTCGCCCGGCGCGCCCATCACCACGATCAGGTCCAGTCCGCTTTCGGCGAGCCGGCCCTGCAACCCAGTCAGGAACGGAATGAAGAACGGCTCGCCATATTCCTGGTCGCCCGGATGCGGCTGCAGCATGAAGGCGATCGAGTGGGTAGCGCCTTGCCTGAGACTGCGGCCGGACTGGTTCGGCGAATAGTTGAGAGCCCTGGCCGCCTCGAGAACGCGCTGGCGCGTGTCGGCATTGACGTCGGCGCGGCCGTTCAGTGCCCGCGACACCGTGCCGATCGAAATGTTCAGGTGACGGGCAAGGTCGTGAATGCTGGACGCCAAGTGACTGTTCTCCCCTTGCTTGGCTAGCACCGGTGGCCGCCCGGGCCAAGGCGCAACGACGATTTTCGCCGGCGGCCGATTGACATTCTACGCCTTCGGGTGTGTTCTCGTAAACGTTTACGGAAAAACGTTTACGGTCACGCCGTGAATGCCGGAACGATCGGCCTGGAGGGGCCGAGAGGAGGAGAGCTGGATGATCGACGCCGTTCTTGTCGGCTGCGGAGCGATGAGCAAGGCCTGGCTCGATGCCGCGCGGCAGATCGACGGGCTCGCCATTGTCGGCCTTGTCGACCTCGATGCCGACAGGGCGAAGGCGAGGGCGCGCGAATACGATCTCGGTGGTGCCGTCATCGGCACCAGTCTCGACGCCGTGCTCGACCAGACCCGACCGCAAGCGGTGTTCGATGTGGTGGTTCCCGCCGCCCGGCGCGACGTTGCGTTTTCCGCCTTTGCCCATCATTGCCATCTGCTGACGGAAAAGCCGCTCGCCGATAGCCCGGAGAATGCCCGCGCCATCGTCGAGGCCGCCCGCCAGGCCGGGCGCATCCATGCCG
The DNA here is from genome assembly GCF_004792105.1 of Mesorhizobium sp. M8A.F.Ca.ET.161.01.1.1. Classification (NCBI taxonomy): domain Bacteria; kingdom Pseudomonadati; phylum Pseudomonadota; class Alphaproteobacteria; order Hyphomicrobiales; family Phyllobacteriaceae; genus Mesorhizobium; species Mesorhizobium sp. M8A.F.Ca.ET.161.01.1.1. Next base: position 62,397 of record NZ_SRTD01000019.1, read on the forward strand.
TCGTCCAAAACCGCCGCTACGTCGCCAATGTCCGGCGCATCCGGAGGTTTCTGGACTCCGGCGCCATCGGTGCCGCGACCAGCATCCACGCCGACTTTTTCGTCGCACCGCATTTCGGCGGTTTTCGCGAAGAGATGGCGCACGTGCTGCTGCTCGACATGGCGATCCACACATTCGACGCCGCCCGCTACATGGTCAATGGCGAGCCGGCCGCGGTCCATTGCCAGGAATGGGAACCGGCCAATTCCTGGTACCGACAGGGCTCATCGGCCAGCGCTGTCTTCGATCTCGGCGGCGGCAAGGTCTTCACCTATGCGGGCAGCTGGTGCGCGGCCGGCTTCCGCACCAGTTGGGAGGGCAGCTGGCGCATCGTCGCCGAGCGCGGCAGCCTGATCTGGGACGGCCATGACGGGTTGAAGGCGGAAGTGGTGATGCCGGGCCGCGACGGCATGTTCGACAAGATCCAGCCAATCGAGGTGCCGGCGCTCGATCCCGCCGACCGCATCGACGGCCATCTCGGCATCATCAGGGATTTCATGCGCGCCATCGAGACCGGCACAGAACCGGAAACGCGCGGCGCCGACAACATCAAGAGCCTGGCCATGGTCTTTGGCGCCATCGAAAGCGCCGAAACCGGACGTCGCGTGATGATCGCAAAGGAAGCACAATGATGCCAAACCCGCTTCTCGACATCAGGATCGGCACCATGGTGCGGGCCAACCTCGACGACCCGGCCGCCTACATCAAGGCAATCCTGCCGCTCGGCTTCGAGAGCATCCAACCCTTCTTCTGGCAGACCCTGGGTGGCAAGGACCTACCCCGGCTGGCCGGGCAGATCCGCGAGGCGATCGGCGATGCCGATGTCACGGTGTCCTCGATCGGCGTGTTCGGCAATCCGCTGGAGGGCGGCGATGTCGACCGTGGCGTCCTCCAGGCCTGGGAGACGGTCATCGACAATGCCCATTTGTTCGGCGCTTCGATGGTCTGCGGCTTTACCGGCCGGCTCCGCGGTAAGCCGCTGACAGACAGCCTGCCGCGCTTTCGCGAGGTGTGGGGGCCGCTGGCCAGGCGAGCCGCCGACAAGGGCGTTCGCATCGCCTTCGAGAACTGTGCGATGGACGGCAACTGGGCTGCCGGAGACTGGAACATCGCCCACAATCCGGACGCCTGGGAGCTGATGTTCAACGAGTTGCCTGACGACAATCTCGGCCTCGAATGGGAGCCTTGCCACCAACTCGTCTATCTGATCGATCCGATGCCACAGATCCGCAAATGGGCGCCGCGCATCTTCCACGTTCATGGCAAGGACGCGACGGTGCGCTGGGACGTCATTCGCGAGCACGGCGTGTTCGGCCGCCTGCCGTTCGTGCAGATGCGCACGCCGGGCTTCGGCGACAGCGACTGGACGCGGGTGATCAGCGAATTGCGGCTGGCCGGGTACAAAGGCGCCATCGACATCGAAGGCTGGCACGACCCGGTCTATCGCGGCGACCTCGAGATCACGGGACAGGCACGCGCCCTGGAGTATCTCAAGCTATGCCGGGGAGGTGCGAGCTACCTGCCAAATCCGGCGTGAGGACCGGCCGGCGGGAGGAGCCGGCCGCAAGTGGTACTGCCAAGGCAATCGTTCGAAAAGGCCCTCGGCTGACGAGGGAAACAATGGGAGGAACGTGCATGAGCATCGCGACCAGAACGACACTTCTGCGCACGACCGTCGTGGCGACGGCCACGGCGCTTGCCGCCGCAATCTCCACCTTGCCGGCGCAGGCGCTCGACGCCCAATGGTGCAAGGACGTCCACATCCGCTTCTTCGTCGGCGGAGCCGAGGGCGACGCCTTCGGCACAATCGTCTACAATGGCGCCAAGCAGGCCGCGGCCGATCTCGGGCCGAAGGTCGACTACATCTTCTCCCAGTGGGATGCGGAGAAGATGGTGCAGCAATTGCGCGAAGCGGTCGCGGTCAAGCCCCAGGGCATCGCCATGATGGGCCATCCGGGCGATGCCGCGATCATGCCGCTCGCCGAAGAGGCGCATAAGGACGGCATCAAGATGATGTACCAGAACGTCCCGGTGCCGAAGGTGACGGCGGCGTTCGGCGGCGGCTATGTCGGCGCGCAGCAGGAACAGCAGGGCCGCGCGCTCGGCGCCGAAGCGTTCAAGCTCGGCAAGCTCAAGGCCGGCGACAAGGCAATCATGATCGGCCCGTTCGAGAACGAGAACCGCGGCGCGCGCGAGCGCGGCACGGTGGCGGCGCTGAAGGAAGCGGGGGTCGAGGTCATCCAGCTGTCCTCGCCGCCGAGCGGCGAATGGGCGTCCGACCCCAACCTCGCCATTCCGGTGATCACGGCGGCGCTCCTCAATCACCCCGACATCAAGGCGGTCGGCTATCCCGGCGGACAGATGCTCGGCAATGTCTCCACCTACATGCAGGCGGCGGGGCGCAAGCCCGGCGATATCTTCAATTTCGGTTTCGACACCAGCCCGCAGATCGTCGAGGGCTTCAAGGGCGGCTGGGTGCAACTGACGGCCGACCAGCAGCCATTCCTGCAGGGCTATCTGCCGATCCTCAGCCTTTGCCAGCAGGTGGTGCTGGGTCTGGCGCCGATGAATGTCGACACCGGCGCCGGTTTCGTGACGCCCGAAAATTACGCGATCGTCGCAGAACTCGCCAAGCAGGCGCTGCGCTGACCTCCCAAGCCGCCGGCCGGGATCAGGCCCCGGCCGGCGGCACCGCCGGCGAGAAGGCCGGTGCGAGACAATCAAGCGAGGATCCGATGGCCGAACGTCTCATAGAACTGCGCGATATCGCCAAGTCCTACGGCCACGTCTATGCACTTGGCGGGGTCAATCTCAGCGTCGACCGCGGCGAGGTGGTCGGCCTCATCGGCGACAACGGCGCCGGCAAGTCGACGCTGATCAAGATCCTCTCCGGCGTGGTCAAGCCGACCAGCGGCGAGATCCTCATCCGCGGCAAGCCGGTGACCGGTTGGAATGCGGCACGTTCGCGCGAGGCCGGCATCGAAACGGTGTTCCAGGACCGGGCGCTGGCCGTACAGCAGACGATCGTGCGCAACATCTTCATGGGCCGCGAACTCACCGGTTTTCTCGGCTGGCTGAAGGTCAGCAAGGAAATCGATGAGGCGAGTCGGCTGATGCGCGAGATCGGCTTCACCTCGAAAGTATTCACGCCGCACTCGATCGTCGGCCAGCTGTCGGGCGGCGAACGCCAGGGCGTGGCGATCGCGCGCGCCATCTACAAGCAGGCGGAACTGATCGTACTCGACGAGCCGACGACGGCGCTGTCTCTGACCGAGACCGCCAAGGTCTTCCATTTCGTGCGCCAAGTGCGGGCAAGCGGTCGCTCTATCCTGTTTATCGGCCACAACATCCATCATGTCTTCGACATCGCTGATCGCTTCGTGGTGCTGGATCGCGGCAAGGTCGCGCTCACCGCCGACCGGAGCGAGGTCAAGTCGGCCGAAGACCTCATCAATTTCATGGAAGACGTCGCGCATCCGGGCGGGTTGGCCGGACTGCACGACACCGGCGACGCGGAGCAGAGAGCACGATGAGCAAGACCATGGAGCCCGATCTGCACGAGCCGTCGGCTGGCATCTCCCGCCAAGGCAGTTCCCGGAACGAGTGGAAGCACCCGTCCGACCACTGGCTGCGCGGCTTCGTCCTCGACAATCGGGCGTCGCTTGGCACGCTCGCCGTGTTCATCGTCATGATGGCGGTCTTCATGATCGCCAACCCGACGGTCTTCACAACCTGGTATCTCTACAGCGCCGTGCTCACCACGCTTCCCGTGGCGCTGTTCGTGGTCGTGCCGCTGGTCTTCGTCGTCACGTGCGGCGAGATCGACCTGTCGTTTCCCGCGACGATGGGTTTCGCCTCCTGGGTTTTCGCGCTGGTTGTGCAGGCCGGTTATGATCCGTTCCTCGGCATTGCGGCAGCGCTGGTCACGGGCACGCTGCTTGGTTTCCTCGTCGGGTCGTTGGTGGTCTATGGCGGGCTGTCGTCGCTGATCGCCACGCTCGGCATGAATTTCCTGCTGCGCGGCCTGATCCAGATCATCAATGAGGGCAGATCGACCTCGCTGACCAGCCTTGCCGACAGCTGGGCCTACCGGATCTTCTCCAGCCAGATCTGGGGCATTCCGGTGCAGATTTTTTGGGCGATCGCCTTCGTCGTCTTTTCGGCGATGCTCTACAACCGCCACCGCTTCGGCGCGCAGGTGAGGGTGGTCGGTGACAATCCCGACAGTGCCCAGCAGATGGGCATCGACGTCAAGCGCGTGCGGGTGAAAGTGTTCGTCTTCGTCGGCATCGGGGCCGCGATCGCCGGCACGTTCTCCGTAATGATCAACTTCACCTGGTGGCCAACGGCCGGCGACGGTTATCTCTTGCCGGTGCTGGCCTCGGTGTTCGTCGGCGGCACGCCGACCTGGGGCGGCATCGGCACGGTGGCCGGCGGCGCGATCGGCGCCGTCACGGTGTCGTTTATCCAAACCGGCGTCGTGGCGGCTGGCCTGAGCGGCTTCTACGTCCAGTTCTTCAACGGGCTGATCATCATCCTTTCGCTGCTTGGCCACAAATGGAACCAGGCACGGTATCGGTGACACGATCAGCTTGGTGCGAGAGCCGACGGCGCGGCAATAAGCCCGTGCCTGACAAGGCAATGGACGACTGGGAGATACCCGCGACCTCGTCCGTCCATCAAGATTTCGGGTTGGCTTTCCGCCAAGCCTCATACTCATCATTTGCACTTGGGTGGAGCGGATAGTAGCGTTGCAACGACCCGCCCTGCATGAGTTTCTCACGCGAGAACTCCTCCCAGTCGTGATGCTTCTGGGATTCCTCGATCACCTTCGCGGCCATTGCGACGGGCAGCACGACCACCCCGTCATCGTCGGCGACGATGATGTCGCCGGGGATCACCGTGACGCCGCCGCAGGCAATCGGAACGTTGACGGCATTGGGATAGATGCTGGTTTGCACATGGTAGTTGGGCGTCCAGCCGCGCAGCCATAGGGCCAGGTCGAGTTTTTCGACATTGGGCCGGTCGCGCATGCAGCCGTCGATGACGATACCCGCGCCGCCTCTGCCTTTGAAGTATGTCGACATCATATCGCCGAACACGCCCGAGCTCATGTCGCCGCGCGCGTCGACCACGACCACATCCCCCTCTTGTGCGTGGTACAGCACATGCCGGTGGAGCTGTGTCTCCGGATCGGCATATTCTCCCTCGTTGAAAAGATCGGGCCGCTGCGGCAGGAACTGCAGCGTCAGCGCCGGCCCGACGATCGACTTGCCGTGGTTCTGCGCCACCGGACCGACCATATGCGGATTGCGGAAACCCATATGGCCAAGCGTGCCGGCAACCGTCGCGGCGCCGATCTCCTTTAGCGCGTCGATCAGATCCCTGGGCGGCCGCGTGATGTCGGAAGTATGCGTCATTGTGGACTCCGATTGAATGGGAACTACCAGTTCGTGACAGAACCATCGCGGCGCTTGAGGTGGGGCGCTTCCCAGAAACGGAAGCTTTGCGCCTGGACCGCCTCTTCGTTGACCTCGACGCCGAGCCCCGGCAGATCGGTGACGGGATAATCGGGGCCGTCGAGCCGTGGTTGCACCGGAAAGAAGTCGGAATTGTCGAAACCGAGCTTTGCTTCGGGCGCCCTGGTCTCGAGCCACGAGAAGTTGGGCACTGCGGCGGCGAGATGCACGGTCGCGGCCGTGCACACTGGACCCAGCGGATTGTGTGGCATCAGGTCCACATAGTGCGCCTCGCTCCAGCCGGCGACTTTCATCGCCTCGGTGAAGCCGCCGACATTGCAGATATCGAGCCGGTTGAACTGGTGGATGCCGCGCTCGACATAGGGCAGGAACTGCCACTTGCTGGCAAATTCCTCGCCGATGGCGAAGGGGATCTCGGTCATCTTGCGCAGGGATTCGTAGGCTTCCGGCGTCTCGTCGCGTATCGGCTCCTCGAGGAAATCGAGCACGCCGCGGTCGAGCTTGTTACAGAAGCTCGCCGCCTCCGCCACCGACAGGCGATGATGATAATCGATGCCGAGGACGACGTCGTCGCCCAGCGCCTGGCGCGCCTTGTTCAGCATCGTCGCTGTTGCGCCGATCGACTCGCGCGGCTCGAAGACATCCTTGCTGTTTTGCCCGACGGGAAAGAAGCGGATTGCCTGCCAGCCCTGCGCGTGCAGTTCGCGGGCCCGTTCGATGGCCACGTCCCCCTCGGCCTCGTCTCCGGTCGAGGCGAAAGTGGGGATCCGGTCGCGCTGCTTGCCGCCCAGCAGCTCGTAGACCGGTACCCCCAGCGCCTTGCCCTTGATGTCGTGAAGGGCGATGTCGATGGCGGAGATCGCCGCCTGCAGAACGCGCCCGCCTTCGAAATACTGGCTGCGATAAACCTCCTGCCAGATCCGCCCGGTCTGCATGGGGTCGCGGCCGACGAGAAATTCGCGATAGTGCTCGACCGCGCCGGCCACGGCCTTCTCGCGGCCGCTCAGGCCGCTCTCGCCCCAGCCGAAGATGCCATGATCGGTCTCGACCTTGACCAGCATCTGGTTGCGCGTTCCCACCCACACTGGATAGGGCTTGATCGCGGTAATCTTAAGCTTCCTGGTCATCCACGCCCACGTTCCATACGCATCCGCCTGCTCAACTGGCCTCGAGGGCCATTTCGGTTTCGCCATCGAACAGATGCATCCGCTCCTGGTCGAACTCGAGCCAGATCCGCTCGTCGGGCGTCACGGCAATGTTCGGTGGCACGCTGACGTTGACGATGGCACCGGATAGGAACGCCTGCACGAAGGTGACGTCTCCGGTTGGCTCCACCGTGTAGACCTTGGCCGGAATGCTGCCTGGCACTGCAGTCTTGTGCAGCTTGATCGTCGAGTGGCGTGCGCCGAGCACGACCTTTTTGGTCGTTGCCTTCGTGACCTTCTGGACGTTGCGCGGCGAGAGCCCGAGGCTCCAGCCCTCCGCGCTGGTCAACACGGTGCCGCCGTTTGCTGTCGATATCTCCAGCGGAATGAGGCTCATCGCCGGGCTGCCGATGAAGCTGGCGACGAACATGTTCACCGGATGGGCAAAGACCTGCGCCGGCGAATCGTATTGCTGCAGGAAGCCACCGTTCATCACCGCCATCTTGTCGGCCATCGTCACGGCTTCGAGCTGGTCGTGCGTCACATAGATGATCGTCGCCTTGAGGTCCTGGTGGAAGCGCTTGATCTCGGACCGCATCTGTACGCGCAGTTTGGCGTCGAGGTTGGAGAGCGGCTCGTCCATGAGGAACACGGCGGGATCGCGCACAAGGGCGCGGCCGAGGGCCACACGCTGCTGTTGGCCTCCCGAAAGTTCGCGTGGCTTGCGCTCGAGCAGGTGCGTCATGTCGAGCACCCGCGCCGCCTCCTTGACCTTCTTGTCGATCTCGTCCCTTGGCAGTTTGCGCATCTGCAGCGGGAACGCCAGGTTCATGTAAACCGACTTTTGCGGGTAGAGCGCATAGTTTTGAAACACCATTGCGATGTCCCGGTCCTTGGGGTCGAGGTCGTTGACCACCCGGTCGCCGATGACGATGTCGCCCGAGGTGATCGGGGTCAGCCCCGCGACGAGATTGAGAGTGGTTGTCTTGCCGCAGCCTGAAGGGCCGACGAGCGCAACGAACTCGCCGTCGTTGACCGTCAGCGAAACGTCGTTGACGGCCTTGAAGTTGCCGTAGGTCTTGACGAGATCTTTGAGGACCACGTGGGCCATCGGCAACTCCCTAATGCTTGACCGCGCCTTCTGTCAGGGCGCGTACGAAGTATCGTTGCAGGACGAGGAACAGCACCACGACGGGCACGCTCATCATGAAGCTCGCCGCCATCAGGCCCGGAAAGTCCGTCGTGTTTTCCGAGAAGAAGCGCTGGATGCCGACCGGCAGCGTCAGCTGCTCGTTCTTGGAGAGGAAGGTGTAGGCGTAGATGTACTCGTTCCAGGCGCCGATGAAGGAGTAGATCGCGGTGGCGATGATCCCCGGCGTCGAAAGCGGCATCACGATCATGATGAAGGCCTGGAACCGTGTTGCGCCATCGATGCGCGCCGCCTGCTCGAGCTGCACCGGAATGTTGTCGTAGAAACCCTTGAGTAGCCAGATTGCCAGTGGCAGGCCGAAGGTGAGGTAGGTGAGAACCAGCGAGCCATGCGTGTTCACCAGCCCGATCGCGCGCATCAGGATGAAGAGCGGCACGAGAAAGATCACCGCCGGGAACATGTTGCGCAGCAGCACTGCGAAGAACAGGAAGTTGCGGCCCGGGAAGGTGAAGCGCGAAAACGCGTAGGCCGCGGGGACAGCCACGATCACCGAGAGGATTGTCGTGACGGTCGACACGAACAGGCTGTTCCAGAAGAAGCGAAGGAAGTCCTGGCCGACGCTGTTCTGCGGATCGAGCAGCTTCTGGTAGCTGGCAAGCGTAGGCTCGTCCGGCCACCATTGCGGCGGGAATTGCGTCGCCGCGAAGCCGGACTTGATCGAGGTGATCAGCATCCAGATCATCGGCAGAGCGGTGTAGAGCAGCATGAACAGAAGAAAGATGCGCCCGGCCCACCGCCATCCGTCCAAGCGCATACGGCGACGGGTCTGGCCTCGAGAGGCTGTCTCGGCGATCGTGCTCATGCGCCACCCTCTTTTCGCTCGTTGCCGCTCAGCGCACGGACGTAGAAATAGCCGAGGGTTATCAGGATGAGGAACAGGAGCACCGAATAGGCCGATGCCACACCCCAGCGCTGCCGGCCGAAGGCGAGCTCGTAAATATGGGTTATCCAGATATGCGATGCGTTCGACGGCCCGCCTGCGGTCATGATCCAGGGGATGATGAAGGAATTGAAGTTGGCCACCGCAAGCAGCAGGATCGTCACCACCGAGACGTTGCGCAAGTGCGGAAAGGTGACGTGCCAGAAGCGCTGCCATGCATTGGCCCCGTCGACCTTGGCGGCGCGCAACAACTGGTCGGGAACTGTCTGCAGGCCGGCCATCATCATGATCATGGCAAACGGGAACTCGCGCCAGATATTGACGACGATCAGGGAGGGCAGCACCGTGCTGACGTTGTCGATGAAATTGGGCGGCCGGTCGGTCAATCCGAGGCCGACCAGTACCGCGCCTATGATGCCGAAATCCGAATGGTAGATCCACTTCCAGATATAGGAGGCGGCGACGGCGCTGATCACCCAGGGAATGATCAGGATGGCACGCAGGACGCCGCGACCGATAAAATCTCGATGCAGCGCCAGCGCCGTCGCAAAACCCAGGACAAAGGAGATGAAAGTCGATCCGAATGTCCAGACCAGGGTGTTCCAGGTGACTTTCCAGAACACCTCACTGGTCAGGATGGTGGTGTAGTTGTCGAAGCCGATGAAGGTCTTGTCGCGGAGTTGTAGGCCGGGCGGCGTCTTATAGAACGACAGCTCGATCGTGTAGTAGATCGGATAGGCGATGACGACGAGCATCACGGCGATTGCCGGAAGCACGTATGCGTAGTCGGCGCGATGAGCCCAGATGTTCCGCAATACGCCGGACCTGCCGGGTTGCAATTTTCGGCGAGCCTCGGCCTTGCCGGTCACGATCGTCACTGTGGCGTGCCCTTGTTCTTCGGAACGAACCGGCTGCGCTCTCGGCGCAGCCGGCCAGATCGGAGGTCAGGTCCGGACTAGAGTCCGCCCATCAGGTCTTTGACCTTCTTGGCCGCGTCGTCCGCTGCCTGATCGACGGTCATAGCTCCGGTCAGGGCATTCTGCAGCATGTCCGGGACGATGATGTTCATGATCTCGGGGGACTCCGGCAGCGCCGGGAACGGGATGCCATACGGCAGCATCGAGGTCGTGACATCGAGGAACTTGATATGGTCCAGGCGTTCCTTCATCCATTTGGTCTTGAAGCCGTTGAGATTGCCCGGGTTGGAGCCGGCATAGGCCATTTTCAGCGACCATTCAGGGCTAGCCCACATGCAGATCATCGCCTTCGCGGCCGGCTCGTCCACCTTGCCGCCCTCTACATATTCGGGCTTCAGGATGTGAATGTTCGAGCCGCCGAACACGACGGCGCGTTTGCCGTCGGGGCCGGTCGGGATCAGGCCGTAGCGCATGTTGTCGATGACGGTCTGCGCCTTGTCCTTGTCGGTCCCGGTCGCCTTTGCCTGGAGGTCGAGCATCACGTTGTAGTCGGATGGGTGGGAGACCATCATGCCCAATTGGCCGGCGACGAACAGAGGCTGGTTGTCGGCCTGCTGGTTGGTAAGTGCAGAGACCGGAACCGACTTGTCGCGGACGTACATGTCATATGAGGCTTGCAGCGCCGCCTTGCTCTGCGGGCTGTCGAGCTCCACCTGCTTGTAGGTCGGGTTCGCGGTGGCCTCGTCGAAGACGCCGCCGCCATAGGCCCACAGCTGCGGCATGAAGCGATAGGGCGTGTTGCCGGCATTCTTGCGAGCCACGAGGCCGTAGCCGGCAATGCCGAGCTTGTCGTGGATCTGCTTGGAATATTTGACGACGTCGTCCCAGGTTGCCGGAGCCTTGTCCGGATCGAGGCCCGCACGCTTGAAGATGTCGGCGTTCCAGATGAACGCCATCGTCTCGTTGTTCGTTGGAACGCCGTAGGTCACCCCATCCCAGGTCACCGCCTTCATGGCGCCCGGCCAGAAATCCTCGGTCGAATAGCCAACATCCTCCGGCTTGAGCGGCTGCAGATAGCCCTTCGAGGCAAATTCGGTACCACCCAGGATCTGCAGACGGACCGCCATCGGCGCGGCATTGCCCAGCAGTGCCGTACGGAATTTGTCGAGAAGGTCGTTATAGGTGAGGGCCTGTTCCTCGAGCTGGATGTTCGGATAGGTCTTGCGGAAAGTCTCGAAGAAATCCTTGTAGTACTGGCGCAGGAGGTCGGGATCGCCCTCGAACACGCCCTGATACCAGAAAGTCAGTCGCCCCTTGTAATCGAGCGGGGTGACCTTGGCGCAATCGCCGGCCGTGTCGAAATCCTGTGTTCCGGCGATCGAGCGCACATATTCAGGCGACCATTTGCTCAGGTCGACCGGCGGCGCACCCAGCGCCGATGTGGACATAAGCGATGCCGCCAAAACACCGACGACAGTGCCGCGCAGGACCGCACTGCCGAGCATGATCCTCGTCATAGGTATCCTCCCTGGTTCTCCGCCCTGCGATCGCGAGGATGGCTTTTCAGTACGGTGTATCCTCTCGATCACTTAGTACGTTTTCAGATCACGGATTGCCTGTCAACGCGTCAGATCGTACATTGTTTATGGAAACCGTGCATGATATCGGACTGACTGTGTATTAATTTGGGGAGCCGGCCTTGGCCGAAACAAACGATTTTAAAGCAAAACCACCTCCGGGGATCGACGCTATCGGGGCCTCCAGCGAGGGCGCTTCCCTTTACGAGCTGATAAGGGAAGACATCATCGAGGGACGGCTCGCCGCCAACGAACGGCTTGTTGTCACCGATCTCGCCCGTCGCCACGGCACCTCGACCAATCCCGTGCGCGAGGCCCTGCAGCTGTTGCGGGGCGAGGGATTCGTCATCTTCTCACCCAACCGCGGGGCGCGTGTAAGGCCCATCGATCAGGACTTCGTCCGCGATATCTACGAGATCGGTGTGCTGATCGAGCCGGCCCTGACGCGATGGTTCGTAAATATGGCTACAGGCGAGGACATCGCCGAGCTCGAACGTATCCAGGCGCTGATTGAAGAGAACAATTTCGCCGACACCTTCAGGCACAGTGAACTGGACACCGCCTTTCACACCGTGATGTACCAGCGGCACTATAACCGCCATGCCGCTGAGCTCTGGTGGAAGCATCGCGAAGTGCTGCGGGCGGTGAGCCGGCGCTTCAATTTCACGCTGGCGCGGCGTGCGGCGATCATTCGCGAGCACCGCGAACTCATCGCGCTCATCAAGGCGGGAGAGGCAGACAAGGCAGCCGAACTCATTTCCCGTCATGTCGAGGGTTCCGGCCGGCATGTTCTCGAACAGATGCGTGCGCGCAACGCCGCCCGGGCCGGATAGGACCAGGGGTCAAGTCTGGAACATCGTGGCTGACCATTGCTGACAAAGGTATTGAAATGAAAATCACGAGCGTTCGGCCGTGGCTGATCAAGTCTGGTGCTTCTTATTGGGGGGAATTCCTGTTCGTCGAGGTGACGACAGACGAGGGGGTGAGTGGCTGGGGAGAGATCACCACCACCACCAAGCTAGCCAACCGCGCGCTCTGCACGATCCTTCGACAGATCGGAGCCGCGGTGACAGGAGAGGATCCGGCGCGCATCGAATACCTCTGGCACAAGATATTCCGCAGCTTCACCTATATGGGCAGCCGTGGCGCCGCGGTCGAATGCGTGAGCGCGATTGATATAGCTCTCTGGGATCTCAGGGGCAAAGTCCTCGGCAAGCCGATCTACGAACTGTTGGGCGGGCCGGTCCGCGATGAAATCGCGCTCTATACCCATCCCAACCAGGCCAAATTCACCAGCAAGGATGCTGTGGTCCGCGAGATCCTGGACATTGTCGAGTCCGGGCACACAGCTCTCAAGTTCGATCCTTTCCCCCACCAGGGTCGCGGTGCCGACGGCGTGTCGCGTGAACAGCGGGACGGCTACCTCGATGGCGGCATGACCCGCAAGGACGAGCGCGAGGCGGCCGAACTCACGGCTCTGATCCGCGAAACGGCAGGCCCCGATGTCGACATCCTTATCGATGCGCATGGCCGCTTCGACGTCCCCACCGCCATTCGCCTCTGTCGCAGCCTCGAGGAAGCCGGCCAGATCGACTGGTTCGAGGAACCTTGCCCGCCCGAGAGCCTTAACGCCCTCAAGCAGGTGCGCGACAAGGTCAGCGCCGCTATCTCGTGGGGCGAGCGCGGCCACACCAAGTGGGATTTCATCCCGGTACTCGAGAACAAGCTCGCCGACTACATCATGCCCGACGTCACCTGGACCGGCGGCATAACCGAACTCAAAAAGATTTCCGCTCTGTGCGAAGCCTACTACATCCCGGTCTCACCCCATGACGCCGCGGGACCGATCAACGTGGTTGCGGGAGCGCAGGTGATGATGACCGTTCCCAATTTCTACAAGCTCGAAACGTCGGAGTGGAATTTGGGCAAGTACGATCATCTTATCGACAGGCCGCTCGACGTTTCGAACGGCAGCCTCAAGCTTTCGTTGAGGCCAGGTCTCGGCATCGAGATGAACCGCGATTACCTGCAAGCCCATGAGATCCAACTGGGCTAGCAACGTCATCGGCAGCATGCGGGGCGACAGGCCCCGCCGACCAGAACGAGGATAAGTCATGCCAAAGACGGATGGAGCCGACGAGGCCCTCAACCGGGTCAACACCAACTCGAAGCCGTCCGAGCTTCGCATCACCGACATGCGGGTGGCCGAAATCGTCGGCGCGCCGTTCACCTCGGCGCTGCTCAAGATCTACACCAACCAGGGCATCGTCGGACTTGGCGAGGTGCGCGACGGCGCCAGCGCCATCTACGCGCTGATGCTGAAGAGCCGGCTGCTTGGCGAGAACCCTTGCGACATCGACCGCCTGTTTCGCCGGATCAAGCAGTTCGGTGGGCATGGCCGGCAGGGCGGCGGCGTCTCGGCAGTCGAAATCGCCCTCTGGGATCTCGCCGGCAAGGCCTATGGCGTCCCCATCTACCAGATGCTTGGGGGACGGTTCCGAGACAAGGTACGTGTCTACTGCGATACCGACGCCGAGAAACCGAGCGGCACCGAAACCGGAAAGCGCCTCAAGCAGCGCATGGACCGGGGTTTCAGCTTCCTCAAGATGGACCTGGGCTTGATGCAGATCGCCCATGTCCCGGGCGCCGTGGCCGCGCCTGCCGGCGCGCTCGAAGGGTTTCATGCCAATCCGCGCGGCCGTGGCGGCACGCTCGAGGAGCGCAAGGCCCGCAATCTCGCTTATGACGCGCAGAACGTGCAGCACCCGTTCACGGGCCTGCATTTCACCGAAAAGGGGATCGACCTGCTCGAGCAGTACATCCACGAGGTTCGCGAGGTGATCGGATACGAGATCCCGCTCGCCATCGACCATGTCGGCCACATCTCGCTGCAGGATGGCATCCGCCTGTCGCGCCGTATCGAGAAATACGTTCCGGCCTGGCTGGAGGACGTGATCCCCTGGCAATACACCGAGCAGTACCGGCAATTGCAGCAGGCTACCACGGTGCCGATCTGCACCGGCGAGGACATCTACCTCAAGGAAGGCTTCGAGCCGCTGCTCAAGAGCGGCGGCCTCTCGGTCATCCACCCGGATCTGCTCACCAGCGGGGGCATTCTCGAGACCAAGAAGATCGGCGATATGGCGCAGGATCACGGTGTCGCCATGGCGATCCATATGGCCGAAAGTCCGATCGCCGCGATGGCCGCCGCGCATGTCGCCACCGCGACCGAGAACTTCATGGCGCTCGAATACCACTCCGCCGATGTCGACTGGTGGGACGATATCGTCACCGGCCTGCCCAAGCCGCTCGTCAAGGACGGCTTCATCACCGTGCCCGACAAGCCGGGGCTGGGCATAGACGATGTGGTCGACGAGGTGATCAGCCAGCATCTGCAGCCCGGTGTCACGGGGATATGGCAATCCACCGAGCATTGGGACAATGAATATAGCTGGGACCGGACCTGGAGTTAGCCCGGACCCCTTATCCTCATTCCCCCTAGGCTCACAGGGCCAACGATCGACCATTCGTGTCGACCTCTCCCAAGGGAGAGGCCAAGAAAGAAACGGACGAAACCATGATCTACGAACTGCGTATCTATGACTGCCTGCCGGGCAGGCTGCCGGCTTTGCTCAAGCGCTTTTCCGACCAAACGCTGGCCATCTGGGAGAGGCATGGCATCCGCCAAGCCGGGTTTTTCACCACGGCGATCGGCGAAAACAGCAATCGCCTCACCTATTTCCTCGCCTGGGAATCGCTGGCCGAGCGTGAGGCGAAATGGGCGGCTTTCGTCACCGATCCGGCATGGCACAGGGCCCGGGACGAGTCTGAGCGCGACGGGCAGATCGTTGCCAATATCAGCAGCCAGATGCTCACGCCGACAGCTTTCTCGTCTGTGAAATAGGACTGCGCCATGAAGATCACCGACCTTCGCTGTGCCGTTATCGGCAAGCATCCCATCGTTCGCGTCGTAACCGACGAGGGCCTCTATGGCCTGGGCGAGGTCGAATACACAAAGACCTACCTGAAACCCTTCGTGCTGCATTTCCGCGAGGCGCTGATCGGCGAGGATCCCACCGACGTCGAGCGGGTGATGCTGAAGATCCGCCAGCGCGGCTCGTTCAAGCCCTATGGCGCGGCGGTGAGCGCCATCGAGCATGCGCTGTGGGACATCGCCGGCAAGGCCGCGGGCGTGCCGGTCTACAAGCTGCTCGGCGGCAAGGTGCGCGACAAGGTGCGCGTCTATAACGGCTCGATCCGCCGCAAGCGCACCGGCGACCGGCCGGAGGATTATGCCGCCGACGTCAAATGGATGATGGAGCAGCCGCAGAACTTCTTCATGGTCAAGCAGGGTATCTCGTTCCACTCCAACATGAAGGACTCCATCGACGGCTTCCATTACGGCGTGACGCAGAAGAAGGCCGGTTATCACGGCGCCATGGACCAGGGCGTGATCAGCGAGCGCGGTTTCAACCACATGCTCGACTGCGTGGCGGCGATGAAGGAAGTGCTGGGCGACAAGGTCAGCCTGGCGCTCGACTGCGGCCCGGGCTGGATGCTGCCCGACGCGATCAAGTTCGCCCGCGCGGTCGAGAAGTACAATTTGATGTGGCTCGAGGACATGCTGACCGGCGATTACGTGCCGTGGGTCAATCCGCAAGCCTATCGAGAACTGACCACCTCGACCTCGACGCCGATTCATACCGGCGAGCAGATTTACCTCAGGCACAATTTCAAGGAACTGATCGAGACCCAGGCCGTGCGCGTCATCGGCCCGGATCCTGCCGACATCGGCGGCATTGCCGAGCTCAAATGGGTCGCCGAGCACGCCTATATGCACTCGATCCTGATGGCGCCGCACGGCACCGCGAACGGCCTGCTGGGCCTCGGCGCGCTGATCAATGTCTGCGCCACCTTGCCCGCCAACTACGTGGCGTTCGAATATCCCAGCGCCTCGGACCCCTGGTGGAACGACATCGTCATCGGACTGCCCAAGCAGATCGTGAAGGACAGCATGGTCGATCTGCTGGAGGCACCGGGGCTCGGCCTCGATATCGATGCCGAAGGGGCCAGGAAGTATTTGCTGGCGGAGGATGCCGGCTTCTTCGATTGATTGGTAGGGCGGCCCTCGATCTCATCGACCGAGGGCTTGCTTCAAAGAAGCGTGGATGCACATCTCGCCGCAACGCAAATCGGCGCATTGTTGAAATGCGCCGATCGAGTCTAGGGATGGCGGATCTCGGTCCCGAGAACCTTCAGACACTCGCGAATGAAGGCGGCCAAGGCTGTCCAACCCTTGGCCGACACCATGGTTCCGTCGACATAGGCCTCCGTCGGCGAGAGGTCGATGTAAGTGCCGCCGGCCAACGTCACTTCCGGTTCGCAGGCGGCGAGCGCGCCAACCTTCTTGCCGCGCACGACGCCGTCCACGGCAATTAGGATCTGAACCCCATGGCAGATCGTGAAAATCGGCTTCTGGGTATCGTGGAAGTGGCGCACCATGGCTTGCACCCGTTTGTCGGTGCGGATGTATTCCGGGCCGCGGCCGCCAGCGCAATATACGGCGTGGTATTGATCGAGCTGCTTTTCCGCCTCGGCGAACGTCTTGTTGATCACCTGAAAATGGCCGAGCTTTTCTGTGTAGGTCTGGTCGCCTTCGAAGTCGTGCAGGGAGGTCTTGATGAGGTCTCCGGCCTTCTTGTCCGGGCAGACCACGTGGACGGTGTGGCCGACGGCTTCCATCGCCTGCTGGTATACGAAGATCTCGTACTCCTCGGTGAACTCGCCGGTGAGCATCAATATTTTCTTGCCTGACATGATCATGTCCTCTGTCGCGTTAAAGGAGTGGGCGAGCATGGCTGCGCCCCGCATTGACTGCGTTCGTCTCAGAACGGGGAGTCGGGGAAATAATATTCCTTGGCGTTGTCCTTGGTGATCAGCGGCGCGTCCAGCTTGACGGCGCCGCGAACCGGGGCCTGGCCAACCAGGTTGGCCATGGTCATGTAGATGGCCGTCTTGATCATGGACGGCGGGTAGGGCGTCTCGACGGGGGTCACGGTGTCGCCGTCGATGACCTTCTTGACGATATCCTTCATGCCGTTACCGCCCAGCGCCAGCTTGATGTCCGTACGGCCCGACTGCTTGACCGCCTCGAGCACGCCCAGCAGCATGTCGTCGTCGTTCGCCCACACCGCGTCGATATGGGGATATTTGGCGAGATAGTCCTGCATCAGCTTGAAGGCTTCGTCGCTGTTCCAGTGGGCGTACTGGATGTCGAGAACCTTGAGGCCGGTGCCGGCGATGGCGTCCTGGAAGCCTTTGATGCGCTCGTCGTCGATCACGGTCGGAATGCCGCGCAGGACCACCAGGTCACCCTTGCCGCCAAGCTTGTCGATCATGTATTTCGCCGTGTTGCGGCCGACGGCGATGTTGTCGCCGGCCACATAAAGGCTCTGGACGGTCGGGTCGGTCAGGCCTCGGTCGACGACCGTGATGAAGGTGCCCTTCTCCTTGATGGCCTTGACCGGCTCGGTCAATTCTTCCGACGAGTAGGGCAGAATCACCAGCGCATCGATCTTGCGGGAGGCCGAGAGATCCTCGATCGCCGACACCTGCTCGGCCGCAGAGGGCGATGTCTTCACGATGACCTCGACACCGGGGAAGGCCGCGTTGATTTCCTTGGCCGCCGTCTGCGCGTGATAGACGACGCCGGCGGTCCAGCCATGGTCGGCGGCCGGTATCGAAACGGCGATGACTTTCTTGTCCTCGGCCATGGCATGGCCCGTGAGGAGCAGCGAGCCGAGCGCGGCCGCAGCCATCCATTTTCTACTGAACATTTTCTTCTCCCAGATTGGACCCACAACTACGCACCCGTGTGGTCCGGACACGGGGCTATTTCGAATTCGAAAACCTCTGAATGAGCATCGCGATGATGATGATGACGCCCTGGACCGCTGCGACCAGATACTCGGAGACGAAATCCGACAGCACCATGAGGTTGGCGATCAGCTCCAGAATGACAGCGCCGGCGACGGTTCCCCAGACATGACCCTTGCCGCCGCGCAGCGCCGTGCCGCCGATCACCACGGCGGTGATCACCTGCAGTTCCCAGAGCTGTCCGGTGGTCGGCGTTGCGGCGCCCAGACGCGGCACGTAACAGATCGCGGCGATGGCCACGCAGACGCCCTGGACGATGTAAGCGATGGTGCGCGTCTTGATGATGGAGATTCCGGAATAGCGCGCGACGTCCTCGTTTGCGCCCACCGCGGCGCATTTGCGCCCATACTTCATCTTGTAGAGGACGAACGATGCAATCGCGGCGACGGCGACCGATATCAGGATCGGAATCGGTATACCGCCGACGGTGCCGAAATAGACCGGCCGATAGGCTTCGCGCAGCGACCGGTCGATCGGTATCGTGCCGCCATCGGTCAGATAGGTGATCAACGCGCGGAAAATGCCCATTGTGCCGAGCGTCGCAATGAACGGTTCGATCCGGCCTATGGTGACGATCAGCCCGTTGGCGAGGCCACACAGCAGGCCGACCAGGATCGCCACGAGCATTCCAGCCGGTATCGCCCACAGGCCGGCGTGTGGCGCCACGGCGTTCATGAACATGATGGTGATGCCGGTGACGAAGGCGGCCATCGAGCCGACGGAGAGATCGAGCCCTCCCGACGAGATTACGAACGTCGCACCGACCGCGATGATGGCGATGAAGGCGCTGCGGGTGATAACGTTGGCGAGATTGGTTGCGGAGAGGAAGTCCGGATTGATGAGGAAGCCGGCCACCAGCAGGGCGGCCAATGCCAGGAAGGGACCCACGTCGGTCCAGGTGATGTTCAAATCGCCGGCGCGATGCGTGGATGGGGATCCGGTTATGACAGCCATTCTGTTCCTCCCTTGGCCATTGGCCTCGGTTTCGGGCCGCTTGTCGCCAGCAGCGCCACATTGCTTTCGGTCATCTCGGCGCCCTGGAGTTCGCCGGTCAGACGGCCCTCACGCATGACGAGGATGCGATTGCAGATGCCGATCAGCTCCTGCATTTCCGACGAGATGACGATGCAGGCTTTGCCGCTGCCAACGATGGCGTGAATGAAGGCGTAGATTTGAGCCTTGTTGGCGATATCGATGCCACGGGTCGGCTCATCGATGATGACCACCGAGGGATTGGTAAGCAGCACCTTGGCGAGCAGCAGTTTCTGCTGGTTGCCGCCGGAAAGTTGCCCCGCCTTGACACCAAGGGTCTTGAGCCGGATGTCGTAGCTCCGGACGGCCTCCGCCAGTGCGGCCGCTTCGCGGCTTCTGCCGAGAACCAGTGTGGGATGAAACCGCTCCAACGCCGAAAGCGTCAGGTTGGGCGCCAGGCGCTCATCGAGGAGCAGGCCTTTGCTTTTTCGATCCTCGGTCAGATAGCCGATGCCTGCGTCGATCGCTTCGCGTTGCGAGTGGATCCGGACGGGTCGTCCCCGGAGTTCGATCTCCGCATGGGCCGGCCGCAGGCCTACCAGCCCTTCGAACAGTTCCGTGCGGCCCGCGCCGATCATGCCGGCAAAGCCAAGAATTTCGCCCTTGTGGAGGGTGAAAGAGACATCCTCGGCGTAGCCCGGGACGGTGGCGTTTTTTACGCTCAGCATAGGCTCGCTGGACGGTGTGCTCTTCTGCGGATAGAGGGCTGCAAGCTCGCGGCCGACCATCAGCCGCGCCATGTCCATCTGCGTCAGGGCGGTGCCCGGATAGGTACCGACCATCCTGCCGTCGCGCAGCACGGTTACCTTGTCGGCAAGCTGCCGCACTTCGTCCAGCCGATGGCTGATGTAGAGGACGGCTGTGCCGTGGGCTCTCAATTGCAGGACGATTTCGAGGAGCCGATCCACTTCCGCGCCGGTCAGCACGGCGGTCGGCTCGTCGAAGATCACGACCTTGTAATCGTCGAGCAGGGCACGGGCAATTTGGACCAGTTGGCGGTCAGCCAGAGAGATGTCGCGCACCAGCGCGGTCGGCGAGACCGGGCAGCCGATCTGCGCCAGCTTTTCGGCTGCCAGCCCCCGCATGGCGCGGTCGTCCATGACATGGCGGCGCGAAAGCTCGCGGCCGAGAAACAGGTTGTCCGTCACCGTAAGTGCTTCGGCGAGCAGGATCTCTTGGTGGACGAGGGCAATGCCGGCTTCCTGGGCCTGGTCGGGCTTGGCGAACGTCACCGGCCGACCGGCCATGGACAAGGTGCCACGGGTTGGCTCGGCATAGCCGGACAGCAGCCGCATCAGTGTGGATTTTCCGGCGCCGTTCTCGCCGATAATGGCATGGATCTCGCCCGGCAGGATGTCGAGCGTCACGTCGGAGAGCACGGTGACCGGCCCATATTGTTTCGAGAGACCCTGAGCGCGTAGCACCGGCTCCGCGGCCGCGGGCGCGTTGCCGCCAGGCAGCGCACGTCCTCGCTCTGCGGCAATATTGGCGGTAATGGACATTCGTTCAGGCCTCAATCGAAGGCCGGCAGCAGGCGATCGCGCGAGTGCTCGATGTGGGCGCGCATTGCTTTCGCGGCGGCATCGGGATCGGCTGAGCCGAACGCGGCGAGGATCGCCTCATGCTCGTCCAGCGCCTCCTCGGTGACGCGGGAGTGGTACATCAGGCGGAATATGTGGAAGTGGGTGTGTTGATGACCCAGCGTCTCGCGAATGAGCTCGTTTTCGGCATATTCCATGATCTTGTCGTGGAAAATCGCGTCTTGCCGGGCGAAGTTTGAATAACGCAGGCGCTCGTCCTTGCCTTCGCGGCGCGACATCACGCCTGCCGCCTCAAGCAGTGTGCCGAGTTTGGCCTCGTCCATCGCGGCGGCGGCCTTCGCCGCGCCGTGCGGTTCGAGCAGGAGACGCATTTCGTACAATTCGTCGAAACGGCGCCGGGTGATCTGCGGTGCGGCGCGGTATCCGATCAGATGCGTTTTCAGAACCAGGCCTTCGCCTTCCAGACGCCCGAGCGCCTCGCGGATCGGCGTATGGGAAACGTCGAATTCCTTAACCAGATTGTCGACGGTGATGCGTGAACCGGGCGCGATCTTCAGCGACATCAGCTGCCCGAAGATGGCCTCGTAAACGTCCTCGGCCAGGCTGCTCGCGCGCTGGATGCGGCCCGCTCCCGTGGGCGTCTCACCATTATTGCTCAAACTGACAGGTTGCATCTTTCGCCTCTCGACAGGGGAGACTGCTAACACGAGGGTTTGACCGATGCAATACTATATCCTATACGATTTTATCGGCGCCGTTCAGTTCAGGACCCCTTCGGTGCGGATTTTGCAATGCGAGTTTCTCCGACACCCTCAAGGATGCAGCCTGTCATGAGCCTTCTCACAGCCCTCCGGCTCCCACGCGAAATTCTATTCGGAAAGGGGCAACGTCATGCGCTGCCGGCCGTGGCCGGTCGCCATGGCCGACGCGCCCTTGTCTGCACCGACGAGCGTTTCGCCGGCACGGCGGTGTTTGCCGAAATCATGGAATCCTTGCAGGCAGCATCGATCGACGTGCTGGTTCACGACAGTGTCCTCCCTGACGTGCCGCGCGACTCGGTGGCGGTCTGCGTCGAGGAAGCGAGGGGCTTCCGGCCCGACATGGTGATCGGCATCGGCGGCGGCAGCTGTCTCGATTTCGCCAAATGCGCCGCCTTGCTGATCAGCCACGGTGGCGAGTTGCAGGGCTACTATGGCGAGTTCAAAGTCCCGGGACCAACGCTGCCGCTCATCGCCATACCGACCACGGCCGGCACAGGATCGGAGGTGACGCCCGTCGCGGTGATATCCGATCCGGACCGGACGCTCAAAGTAGGCATATCGAGCCCCCATCTCATTGCCGCGGTTGCCATCTGCGACCCCGAACTGACAATGACCTGTCCGCGGGGCCTGACCGCGATCGCCGGTGCCGACGCGCTCACCCATGCGATCGAGGCCTTCACGGCCATGCGTCGGGACGGTGACTTCAGCCTGCCGCAGCGCCACGTTTTCATCGGCAAAACGCCGTTGACCGATCATTTCGCGCTGCTGGCCGTCAAACTGCTCGGCCGCAGTCTGGAGAAGGCGTGCGCCGACGGCGATGACGCCGAGGCGCGCGCCGACGTGATGATGGGAGCGCTGGCTGCGGGTTGCGCCTTCGGCACTGCTGGCACGGCGGCGGCGCACGCGGTGCAATACCCGGCCGGCGCGCTCACGCACACGCCGCATGGGCTGGGGGTGGCGACGATGATGCCTTATGTCATGAGCTACAACAGCCGTGTGGCCGCGGCGGAAATCGCCGAGATAGGGATTGCTCTCGGCCTTGAGGCGAACGGTCGTGGCGCCGACGAAATGGCGGAAGCGACCATCGAGGAGATCAAACGCTTGTTCGCCGCGATCGGTATCACTCCGACGCTGGCCGGTCTGGGGCTTCCGGCCGACAGGCTCGACTGGACCGCCGAGCAGGCGCTTGGCATCGATCGTCTGATCAAGAACAACCCGCGCCCATTCGACCTCGCCGCCATGCGCCGCCTTGTCCAGGCGGCCTATGACGGCGATCTCACCGCCTGCGCCATGTGAACGTCAGGAACAAGACGATGAACCTTCCTTACAATGCCTTCCAGCTCGATCAGGATCCCTACGATGTGCGAGGTTTCCCGCACCGGCTCTATATCGGCGGACAATGGCTGCCGTCTGCCGACGGCAGGCTCATCGAGGTCACCGATCCATCCTCCGGGGCGGTGATCGCGGCGGTTCCCGATGCGACCCTGGAGGACGCCACCGCTGCGGTCGAGGCAGCGGCCAAAGCCGCCAAGGGGTGGCGTGAGACCGCGCCACGCAAACGCTCCGAGATTCTCAGGCGCTGTTTCGAACTGATGGTCGAGCGGTCGGAGACGCTTGCCATGCTGATTTCGCTGGAGAACGGCAAGGCCCTGCGCGACGCGCGCGGCGAGGTGGCTTACGCGGCCGAATTCTTCCGCTGGAACGCCGAAGAAGCTGTTCGCATCACCGGTGAGTTTGGCACCGCTCCGTCCGGGACCAACCGGATCGTGGTCGACTACCAGCCGATCGGCATCTGCGTCCTCATCACACCTTGGAATTTCCCTGCCGCGATGGCGACACGCAAGATCGCACCGGCCCTCGCGGCGGGCTGCACGGTCATTTTGAAGCCGGCCAGCGAGACGCCGCTGACGGCCTATGCGCTGGCCGCGCTCTACAGCGAAGCCGGCGTTCCGGACGGTGTCGTGAACGTGCTGACGACGTCGACCCCAGGCCCCCTGACGTCGGCCATGCTGGCCGATCCGCGCGTCAGGAAGCTCTCCTTTACCGGTTCGACCGGGGTCGGCCGGGCCTTGCTCGCCGAGGCCGCCAAACATGTGATTTCCTGTTCCATGGAACTCGGCGGCAATGCACCCTTCATTGTCTTCGACGATGCTGATCTCGGTGCGGCCCTCGATGGCGCCATGATCGCCAAAATGCGCAATGCCGGCGAAGCCTGTACGGCCGCCAATCGCATCTACGTCCAGTCGGGCATCCACGATGCGTTCGCCGACGGCCTGTCCCGGCGCATGGCCGCGCTCAAGATCGGCGCCGGCACCAAGGCGGACACCGAATGTGGACCCATGATCACCAAGAAGGCGGTCGACAAGATCGACCGGTTGGTCAAGGATGCGGTCAATCGGGGTGCCAAGGTGCTGTGCGGCGGCTCGGTGCTTGAGGGAGATGGTTTTTTCTATCCTCCGACCGTCTTGTCCGAAGTCTCGCCGGACGCTGACATGGCGCATGAAGAAATCTTCGGACCGGTGGCGCCCATCACCCGCTTCGAGAGCGAGGCACAGGCCATCCTCCACGCCAACGACACCGAATACGGCCTTGCCGCTTACCTCTACACCCGCGATATGGCGCGCGGCATGCGGGTTGCTTCGGAGATCGAGGCCGGCATGATCGGCCTCAACCGCGGCTTGATGTCGGATCCCGCCGCGCCCTTTGGCGGAGTCAAGCAGAGCGGCCTAGGACGGGAAGGGGGCCAGCACCACGGTATCTCCGAGTTCATGGAGGCCAAATACATCGCTGTAACCTTTTGAGCGGACGCCATGTCGAAGGATCCTTTTCGCACCCGCGACCACGTTGCCGATTTCGATGACATCGTGGCCGATATCGTCGCCCGCAGCGCTGCGACGCGGGCTTCGCTGCCTATGCTGGCGGATGTCGCCTATGGTTCGCACGAGGCCGAGCGTCTCGACCTGTTCTTTCCGGAGGGACCGCGCAAGGACCTCCCGGTGCACATCTTCATCCATGGCGGCTATTGGCGCATGTTCACCAAAAGCGATTATTCCTACGTTGCCGAAACGGTCACGAGCGCAGGGGCAATCGCGGTCGTGATCGACTATGCGCTGATGCCTGCCGTCAGGATGGCGGCAATCGTCGACCAGGTCCGGCGCGCGAGGCAATGGGTGCAGGATAATATCGCCAGCCATGGCGGCGATCCCGGTCGGCTAAGCGTCAGTGGCCATTCCGCCGGCGCGCATCTGGCGACCTTTTTGTTCAACGAGGATTCGACACATCCCCCCTCGGCGGCACTTCTGCTCGGCGGCCTGTATGATTTGAAGCCTCTTCAGCATTCCTTCCTCGAGCCTTTGATAGGCTTGACCGACGCGGAAGTTGCGGCATTTTCGCCGATAAGCAAATCCCACTCTTCGCGGACAAAAGTCAGGATGTTGGTCGGCGAGCGGGAAACACAGCCGTTTCACCTGCAAGCCAGATTGTTTGCTGATCGTCTGATAGGGCAGGACCTGAGTGTATCGATGGGCGTGCTCACGGCGCGCAACCACATGGACAGCGTACGTGATTTAGGGCTGCGCGGGACAATCGCGGGCGACTGGCTTCACCACGTCGTCGTGGCCGCATAAATTCGACACGCGGCCCGCGAGAACATCACGGGCCTGCCGTCGCGGCAGCCGTTATGTCGTCTGACTTTCACGGATCGGCGAAACGGTTCGTCCGCAAGCCAAGTATGTGCCCGAAATCAGGAAGATCATTAGCGTTGAATCGAGAATGTCGTGGCCGACAAGGATGCCTGTTAGGCCACCAACAAGGTATACGATGACGGCGACCACTATCATGGTCGCCCCGAACCTCTCTAACGGATCGGCACTGAAGCGAAGAACCCTCGTTGCGTTCCAGATCGCGACGATGAAGATCGCCGCCAATGATAACGCGCCAACAAGTCCGGCCTGCACCAAGGCTGTCAGAAAGCCGTTGTGAAAATGGTTGAAGCCCTGGCTCACCCCAAATTGCTTTTTGAAACCCTGCTGTGAAATCGCCCGGCTGGCGGATATGCCGTGGCCGAAAAATGGCGCTTCGCGAAATGCATCCATCCCAATGTCCCAGAGCCCAACGCGTAGCCCGAGCGGAGTGGAATGATCATCCTTGGTGGCGAGGGCGTTCCAGTCATCGAACAGAAAATGAGTGCGACCTACGATGATTGGAGAGGTGATTGCCGCGGTGAGCAGGCAGCAGGCGCCCGCAATCACCAGCAACCGCCTCATATTCGATCGCGTGAATCTCTGGCGATTGATCACAAGGACGGCGACAATGGCGATCAGCAAGGCTACCCAGATCATGCGCGAGCCGGAATAGACGGTCGCTACGGCGCCGGCGAGTACGGCGACGGTGAGTGTCTTCCAGGCTTTCTCTATTCCCGACACAGCGCCCGCAAGGCACATCATCACGGCGAGGCAGGTGACCGTCGCGAACACGATCGGATTTCCAGCCCCTCCTTCGGCTCTCAGCATCCCGATCCAGTAATATTGGACAATGGTCAGCACCAGCGCTCCGGCACATGCTGCCGCGCTGGCCCGCACAGCAATGCGTGCAAGCGTCGCCTTGTCGGTGATGCTCCAGGTCGAATAGGAGATCGGGAACACCAACAAGGTGATCAGCGGCAGGAAGTGCGTGACATCAGCCCGCAGGGTGCCGTTGACGATCGATGCCAGGACCATCGCCGCGCAATAGGCATAGATCGCAAGGGTCATGGCGAGCATCGGCCGGTCGATGTTCAAGCGGCGTCGCCTGGCGACCAGCAACACCACCGACCAGAGCGCTCCACCATGAAATACGAAGCTCACCACCGACCCGAGCACTGGCGGCGAAAAGAAGCAGATGATCGAGAAGCCACGGTTGACCTGTTCTGCCGTCAGGTGGCGCCGCAGCGATGTAAACGAGTTCAATGCCTTGCTTCGCAATGTTCCGGGTCGCGTGCGAATCGTTCGAACGATCCTTGCTCACCCGTGCTTCGCCCCTGTCCTCGAACCCGTATAGCTGCTTGCTCAGGTATCTGATAGTGCGGGACCGTCTCGCTCCCGATCCGGCTGCGCGAGTGAAAAAAACTGGCCCTGATGCCTGTTCAGGCAGCGACCGCCGATGAAGCTCCCTGGGTTCCTTCCTGCCAGGATTGGAACATCAGGACGTCCCAAAGCAGATACTGATTGTTACGGTGTCCGGAGAGGTGCTCAGACCACGCGCGCCGGATTGCATCGGCTCGAAAGAACCCGTCTTCCCGCAATCGGCGCTCGTCGAGCAGCGCCTCCGCCCATTCGCGAAGCGCGCCGCGCAGCCAGGTGTCGATGGGCACGCCGAAGCCCATTTTCGGACGTTCGACGAGCGCTTTCGGAACATGTCGATAAAGCAGTTGCCTGAGCGGCCACTTTGTCTGGTCGCCGGCTCGCAGGATGGAAAGCGGCAGCGAAAGTGCAAAGCCTATCAGCCGGTGGTCAAGCAGCGGCACGCGGGTCTCGAGGCTGACTGCCATTGCCGCGCGATCAACCTTTACCAGGATGTCGTCCGGCAAATAGCTCATCATATCGATGTACATCATCCGCTCGACGTTGCCCGGCAGCGCTGGAAGCGCCTCCAATCCCGTCAGCATGGTGGGCGGCTCGTCCGCATCCGGGATGATTTCGGTCGCTTCCCAATGCGAGCAGAGGCGGCGGTAGACATCGTCCATTGTTCGCAATGAAAGAACCGACGCCGCCTTGTGGATCTTGTCGCCGACGCGCTCGCGGCGCAGGCGCTGCGGCAGAAGCGGCATGATCCCACCCGCGACATTGTTGTAGAGACCGGGCGAGGGCAGTGTCGCCAGGCTGGCCGACGCGCGGCGCAGCCCCATCGGGACGCGGGAAAGCTTGTTCCATAACGCATCGGCGAGTGCGTAGCGCGTGTAGCCGGAGAACAGCTCGTCGCCGCCATCGCCCGACAACGCCACGGTAACGCTGCCACGCGCCAGTTTGGAGACGAGGAATGTCGGGATTTGCGAGGAGTCGGAGAAGGGCTCACAATAAATGCCGGGCAGATTGGGCACAACCTCTAGCGCATCCCGCTCGCTGAGATAAAGTTCCGTATGGTCGGTGCCAAGGTGGCGCGCGACTTCCTTGGCATGGCCCGCCTCGTTGTAGCCGACTTCGTCAAATCCGATCGTGAAGGTCCGTACCGGTCGCGAACTGATCGACTGCATGACCGCCACGATGGCGGAAGAATCGATGCCGCCCGAGAGGAAGGCGCCGAGCGGCACGTCAGCGATCATCTGCCCTTCGAGGGCGCGGCGAAGATGACGTTCGAGTTCGTCGACCGCCTCTTCGGGGCTCCCTTGAAAAGGGTCGCGCTGGCCTTGTTCAGCGGCTTCCCTGGCGCTCCAATAGCTCTCGACATGTGGCTCACGCATCGGGTCGGAAAGGACGAGGAGATGGCCGGGTCTTAATTTGCGAATGCCTTGGTAAATGCTGTAAGGCGCGGGGATGTAATTGTGGCGCATCAGCAAAGCCAGCGCATTCCGGTCAATGTCCGGGCGCCAATCCGGCAGCGGTTGAAAGGCCTTGAGTTCCGAAGCAAACGCGAAGGCCTTGCCGATCCGGCCATAATATAACGGCTTTTCCCCCAGGCGATCACGTCCGAGAACGAGCGTTCTCTCCTTGCGGTCCCACAAGCCGAAAGCAAACATGCCGACAGCCAGTCCAAGCGCTTTGTTGGTTCCAAGCTCCTCGATTGCAGCCAGAAAGGTCTCGGTGTCGGAATGACCGCGCCATGCATGAGCGCCGAAGTCCCGATCGAGATGCGTCCGCATCTCGCCGTGATTGTAGATTTCTCCATTGAAGACGATGACATAGCGACCGCTGTGCGAAATCATCGGCTGCGCGCCGGCCGATGACAGGTCGATGATTGCCAGTCGGCGCTGACTGAGCGCGACCCCGGCCTCGGCGTCAGTCCAGATGCCGTCGCCATCCGGTCCGCGATGCCGGATCATGTCCGCCATGCGGCGCACGCTGAAGGGGCCGCTGCTTGTCGCGGCCGCTCCACCCACAATGCCGACGATACCGCACATCCGGCGTTACTCTCCAATGACCAGGCTCGGTTCTTTCTCTCTCTGCCGCGAAATCAGAGGAGGGAACCAGCGGCTATAAATCCATTCGCTCGAAACACCATTCACCACAGCCGGTGCCGAAGAGGCCAATCCCAGGCACTGCATTGAAGCGCCGCTTCGTGCGAAACCCAAGTTTTTCGACTGACGTCTCCAACTCTTCGGCCGAGGTGGATTGATAGGGATAGCCGCCTAGCCAGTCGTCGACATCCGCCAGGAATTCCATGCCTCGGCGCGCGCGATAGTTCTTTACAAACGAGATCGTGTCCCGATGGCGCAGCGTTCTCGCCGACATGTAGACCGAGACAAACAGCGCTTTGACCGGAGGCCGCAGCCAGCGATGAGAGGAGTAGAGCCTTTTTTCGACCGTCCACAGTCCGCAAAGTGGCGTTTTCAGGTAGATCGCAATGCCAAATCTTCCGCCGTGACCAACGAGGCCGGCTGCGTTGCTGATCGCCGCCCACATGTCGCCCGTGTGATGCAGGACGCCCCACGAGTAGACGACATCGAACGTCCCGGTCGGAAGCGACGCCCTGTCGAGGATATCGGCACGCTCCACGCTCCATTCGGCTTCCGGCGCGAAGCGAGAAAGCACGGCCTTGGTCGTTTCGACACAACCCGGATCATAGTCAACGGCGTGAACCTTCGCTGCCCCCAGCCGAAGAGCGGCCGCTGAATGCAGGCCCGATCCGCAGCCCATGTCGAGAAATGTCTTCCCCTCCAGATCGCCCACCAGGCGGCGAAGATCCTCGCAAGCCCGATCCAGATGCTCGTCCTCGAAGCGCGCGGCAAGCTCGGACCAGTTGCGGCCGAAATCATAACGCGCGTTCATAAGCTTCCCACCGTCGCCCTTTC
The DNA here is from genome assembly GCF_004792105.1 of Mesorhizobium sp. M8A.F.Ca.ET.161.01.1.1. Classification (NCBI taxonomy): domain Bacteria; kingdom Pseudomonadati; phylum Pseudomonadota; class Alphaproteobacteria; order Hyphomicrobiales; family Phyllobacteriaceae; genus Mesorhizobium; species Mesorhizobium sp. M8A.F.Ca.ET.161.01.1.1. The sequence goes on from NZ_SRTD01000019.1 coordinate 91,899, forward strand.
CGAATGACCGAAGCCTTAGCTGATGCCAGATAGAAGTCCCGAAACGAATGCGTTCAGCCAGTCGAGCCACGCCCGCCTCTTGTGGAGATGGAATCCTCTAAGACCGGCTGCGTCGGTGGTCAGAATCGGCCTGCTTAACCTCACGGTAGATCCCAGTGTTGAATTCAGGCCGAGCCTTACAGACTCCAATACTTTAAATTGTCAGGGATTTCATTCGGCTTGATGGCAGACTTGATGTCGAACAGCGTCCCGCCCTGCTTGATCATTTGAAAAAGACGCGCTCTCTCACTGGTGAGATAGACGTTGTGCGGTACCGCCAAGACAAGCGCCTGCAAATCGCTTATCTCATCGAGCGGCAGAATCGTTTCGCCGTGATCGCGTCGAGCGGATTCGGCGTCGGCAAGGGGATCGTGAAGCTTGGGCACGATGCCGAACTGTCTCAGTTCCTTGACCATGTCGAACACGCGGCTGTTGCGCAAATCCGGAACGTCCTCCTTGAAGGTCAGTCCGAGAATGCCGACGGAGGCTCCTTTGACTGATATGTCCGAGCGGATCAACTGTTTGACGACTTGCTGGGCAACGAAGGCTCCCATGCCGTCGTTGATGCGGCGTCCGGCGAGGATAATCTGCGGATGGTAGCCTTCGGCCTCCGCCTTGGCAGTCAGATAATACGGATCGACGCTGATGCAGTGACCGCCGACGAAGCCCGGCTTGAAGGGGAGGAAGTTCCATTTTGTCGATGCGGCATCAATGACATCCTGCGTGCGGATCTCAAGCCGTTCAAAGATCATTGCCAGTTCATTCATCAGCGCGATGTTGAGGTCGCGCTGTGTGTTCTCGATGACCTTCGCCGCTTCGGCCACCTTGATCGACGGCGCGCGGTAGACGCCGGCATCGATGATGCTCCCATAGACGCTGGCTACGCGCTCCAGCGTCTCTGCGTTCTCACCGGAGACGACTTTGATGATCCGCCGCAGCGAGTGTTCCCGATCGCCTGGGTTCGCCCTTTCAGGCGAATAGCCGAGCGCGAAGTCATGAGGATGCCGCAGGCCGGATATATGCTCGATGATCGGCCCGCAAAATTCCTCGGTCACGCCTGGATAGACCGTCGATTCGAAAACGACGACGGCGCCTTTGCTCACCGCTTCACCGACAAGCTCCGATGCCAGTTTCAAAGGCGAAAGATCGGGAGCACGGTTGATGTCGATAGGCGTTGGCACGGCAACGATGAAGAAAGTCGCGCCTTTCAACATCTCTCGGTCGGTCGTAAGCGCGATCGAGGATTCCTTGATCGCCGCCGTGTCGACCTCTCCGGTGCGATCGACGCCGCGACGCAATTCCTCAATCCGGCTTTCGCTTATATCGAAAGCAATGGTGCCCGGGAAAACTTTCCCAAACGCGACGGCTACCGGCAGGCCGACATATCCCAGACCGATAACGGCGATGCGTTCGGACATCGGCGGAGTTCCTAAGTCACTTATGTCCAGCGCTTGTATGGCAGGCTGCACGCCAATTCAACGATGTGTAGTTGCGAAGTGGGAACTCTCCACTCAAAATAGCGCCTGATCGATGCGCGTGCCGCCATCGTCTCGTGGCGCTCGATGTTGTGGATAAGATGCGGCAGGATTGGGTTTCGAGCCTCAAGACCCTACAAGAGCCGAATGGTCTGGACCAGTCAGCCAAGAACCTGAATGCATGGATCGCATCGTTGTTGTCGTAAGCGAACCAAGATCCCTTGCAACCACACGGGGACATCTTCTGCTTGCGCTGCGCGCCGCCGGATACGAAGTACATGCCCTGGCGCCAGTCGATGCCATGACCGTTCGTTGGCTGACCGAGAACGGCATCCGTTTTCATCCATTGCCCATGGAGCGTGCGGCTATTGCGCCATTCGGCGATACGCTTTTGGCTTTTCGTCTTTGCAGGAAGCTACGAGAGCTCAAACCCCAGGCCGTGCTGACCTGTGCGATCAAGCCGATCGTCTATGGCATACCCGCGGCGCTGATGGCGGGGGTACCGCGCCGGCACGCGCTTGTCACGGGCCTCGGCTATGCGTTCACGGACCGTCACAAATCTCTACGGTGGAGGATGGTCAATGCGGTGGCCCGGCTTCTTTATGCCGCGAGCCTGCGTGTTGCCACCACGGCCACCTTCCAGAACGACGATGACCGGAATGACTTCGGTCGTCTGGGACTGCTCGGACGTACACCAGCCAATGTAGCCAACGGTTCAGGGGTAGATCTCGATCGATTCAAGGTTGCGCCATTACCAGAGAAGCCGCGATTTCTTATGATCGCACGCCTGCTTCGCGACAAAGGCCTCGGCGAATATCTGGGTGCGGCAAGGCTGGTTAAGGCAATTCGACCTGAAGCCCGTTTCGACCTGGTCGGCGATACGGATCCAAATCCCGCGGGATTTCCGGTATCGGAAGTTGAGGCAGCGGTCGCGGACGGAACCATCCGCTATCACGGGCCTGTGGAAGACGTCCGCGGGGTGATCGCCGATTCGCGTATCTTCGTGCTTCCATCCTACCGCGAGGGTACGTCGCGATCTGTCCTGGAGGCGATGGCAATGGGGCGCCCGGTGATCACGACAGATGCGCCGGGTTGTCGCGCGCCGATCGTTCCCGGCGTGAGCGGCCTGCTGGTGCCGGTCGGCGCCGCGCCCCCCTTGGCGGAAGCCATGATCCGCTTGATCGACAACCCAGGTGAAGCCGAATGCATGGGCAAAAACAGTCGATCGATCGCGGAAGAGCGCTATGATATTCGGAAAGTTACCGCTCATATGATGGAAATCATCGAAGCCCGGCACCGAGCCACAGAATGACGTTCGCGGGAAATCCATCGTCGAACCGATACGAGTTCGGAGCCAATTGGGCGTCGTTCATCGACAAGCACTACTCGGCGGAACGCCGCCGCATGGCGGCGGAGAAGCTCTTGTCCTTCCTCGGCAAGCAGACCCTCGAAGGCTTCGACTTCCTCGATATCGGCAGCGGCAGCGGGCTGCACTCGCTTGCCGCCTTCGATGCAAAAGCGGATAGGATACAGTCCTTCGACTTTGACCCGCTCTCGGTAAGCACAACCGGCAAGTTGCGGCAATTGGCGGGTGAGCCGACGAACTGGATCGTCGAACGCGGCGACGTGCTCGACGCCGACTATATGGAGAAGCTAGGCACCTGGAACCTCGTCTATTCCTGGGGCGTGCTCCACCACACCGGCGCGATGTGGCAGGCGATCGAAAATGCGGCGCGCACGGTTGCCCCCGGCGGTCTATTCTTCATCGCTCTCTATTCGTCGAATGTCGTGAAGCCGTCCGCGCAATTCTGGCTCGACGTGAAACGGCGATACAACGGCGCCAACCCTCGCCAAAGGCGGTGGATGGAGTACTGGTACATCTGGCGCTTCGGGCTCGGTCGCAATCCACTTCAACTGCCCTTGCTCGTGAAGCAGATCTATCAAAAGAAAAAAGGTCGCGGCATGAGCTACATGACCGACATCCGCGACTGGCTGGGCGGCTGGCCTATGGAGTTTGCCGACGACCAGGCGGTGATCGATTTCCTGAAGAAACGGTTCGATTTCGAGCTCGTCAGGATATCTACGGGTGAGGCATGCACGGAGTTCCTTTTCCGGAGCCCGAACAGTCGGCCGCCCAAACGGAGCAAGTCGCTTTAAGCGGTCTGTCCGCCGGCTCTCGTCCAGATATGTGGCCGGCCGTTTTCGAGGGTGACGATCTCGTCGCAATTTTCGACTGTTGTGAGCCGGTGCGCGATGATCAGCACCGTCAGGCCGGCGGGCAGCTCGCGGATCGCCTCCATGACCGCGGCCTCGGTCTCCGTGTCGAGCGCGCTCGTGGCTTCGTCGAAGACGAGCACGGAAGCCTGTCTGTACAACGCCCGGGCGATGCCGATGCGCTGGCGCTGACCACCCGATAGACGGACTCCACGCTCGCCGACCCGCGTCTCATAGCCTTGCGGCAAACTTTCGATGAAATCCGCCAGTGCGGCCTGCTGCGCTGCATTGCGCACGCGGTCGCGGTCGATGTTGGCGGGATCGATGCCGAAGGCGATATTGTCGGCGATCGAGGCGTCCGCCAGGAAGATGCTTTGCGGCACATGGGCAATCTGTCTTTGCCAGGCACGCCGTGTGGTTCCGTCCAGCCGCTGCCCGTCGATCTCGATCACGCCGCCAGTCGGCTCGAGCAGACCCATTATCAGATCGACCGTCGTGCTCTTGCCGCTGCCCGTCTTGCCGATGAACCCGACCTTGCTTCCTTTCGAGATCGTGAGATTGAATCGCTCGAGTATCGGCGCTTGGTCAGAAGCGTAACGGAACGACACATCCTTGAGCATGATCGCTCGATCGAATGGGAGACGCTTAGGTGGCGGCTGGTTCCACTCTGGGCCGAGTGGTGCCTCGAGCGCCTGGAGCACGACTTCGGCGCCGGCAAGATTGCTCAATATCAGCGCCCAATTGCCGTATACAAGCTGCATGGATGGGAGCAGACGCTGCGCTCCAAGGACAAATGTTCCAAGTATCGGCAGAACCTGGCCGGCATCGTTCGAGCGGGTGATGAGGAAATAAGCAAGCGCCGCGATGATCACCATACCCGCAGCTTCGATCGCGAAACGCGGAGCGCCCGCGGCAAGCGCGTTCATTGCATTCGCGCGCTGCAGGCGTAAATCGAGTTCGGTGTACCGCAACAGAAAATACGGTTGGGTGTCGTTGATGATAACATCGCGGATGCCACCCAGTCCCTCTTGGACAGATCGGATGCCTTCCGCCTGCGCGCTGGCGATAATTTGCGCATTCTTCTTGAGGTGCTTGCGGATGACGAGCGACATGGCGAGGTAGACCGCCCCAAGGCCCGCGAAGATAACGAAGGTGATGAAAGAACTCAGAGCAAAAAGGGCAGCGACGATGAAGACGCCGATGATTATGCCGCTGATCGATTGCAACAGGGGCAGCATTACACCCGCGGTAATGGCTTGAACCTGGCGAAGCGCGGCCAACACCGAACTGGAATTGCGCGAAACGTGGTAGCTGTAGGGTTGGCGGAGTACTTGGTCATAGACCTTCACGCCCACCTCATGTCCCAGCGAGAAGACATAAGAGTTCGTGGCCCAGGCAAGGAATATGCGCACGGCGCCGGCTATGATCGCCACCACCGAAAACAGAATCGTCAAATCGAGAAGGCTGTCTGAAGAGCTGGTCAGCCGAAAGCCGGCAAGCTGGCGAGCGAGGAACGACTGGCCGCCAACCGCCTCGGGATTGGCGATGCGCGCAAGAAACGGCAGCAAGGCACCAAGCGTAGCGGCTTCCGCAAGTGCTCCGAACATCATCAAGACAAGGAGGCCGAAAAACTGCCTTTGTCTAGGCTTCGATACCTGCCGCCACAAGCGTCGCAGTGTGTCGAGAGTGCTGCCCGAGTTTCGGTTTCCGCTCAATGCCAAATCGATGTCCGCATTCAGAGCGCTCAATGCACACGTTCGGCGCTCCACGACAAGTCACAACAGATGCCCGCTGGCAACTTTATCACAGAAGCGCGAAGGTGACCTGTCCACAACTGCGCGTATGGGCCAGAGACCGTGATTGCGGTGAGGTGATATGCTTCAATCATGGGTGACGCTATAAAGATTCGGGATCGAAGGCAGCGGCTGGCCTTAATTGCGGCATTGCTTCGTGCACTCGGCGTGTTCTCGGCAGGGGTGGGGACGGCATTTCTGTTCTTTGTGTCGGCATACCCGCTCGGATTGGTCAGCGCCTACCCGGCACCACCTGCTTCGGCAATTGAGGGGCCACTGGGGTTTGCACAGAGAGTTGCGGACGTTGATGATCTCTATCGCCGCACGGGTGAGCCGATGCAGCCATATCTTGAGCGTCTGACAACGGCGGTCGCGCGTGGAATGGTACACTATTGGACAGAAGGTGACCGCTGGTCGGAGGCCGATGCGTCCTACACCCGGATCGGGGTTTTCGACAATTACTTGCTCTGGATGCTCAGCTTTCTTTCGGAATATCGGGAAAACCTGGGGAACTATGAATTTGTAACTCCCCGAAAGGCACTGGATCGGGGCTATGGGTTCTGTTCCCAGGTTTCGAAGATCGTCTACTCTGTCCTTGCCGATCAGGGCATCGAAGCGACGATCTACAGTGCCCCCGAGCACACTGTAGTTGAGTCAAATGGCAACATTCTCGATTCCGACTATGGTGTCTTCGTTCCTCACTCGCTTGAGGATGTACAACAAGACCCGTCGATCATCGACACGTACTACGCGCAATTCGGGCCGATGCTGCCTCTGCTAAGAAGGGCGTATGGTCAGGACTGGCAACCGCTCGGAACTGCCGAAGACTTCAACGGCGTGCGTGCGTACGAGGCAAAGTTCGAACGCCTGAAATGGGCTCCGCCGCTTGCGTTCCTTGCCATTGGTATTTTACTCGTCACCATCGGCATTCTGCTCCAGTATCTTCTTTTAGGACGCGGCCGGCTTGTGCTGCAGCGGGTTCGCGGAATTGCTCGGTCCTCTTGATTTCGTTTGCTCGTGACCATTTCTATAAGCCATCGCCTCGCAGAGGCTTCCGCTTGCAAGCGGCTGCGCCTAGCGGCAACCGGCGACCAATGAGGAAAGGCGGCGGAGCGGATGACGCTGCGAGAGAAATTTCCGATGACTGATGCTGAAGGCCAACAGTCGGCTGCCGGGCCTTCTGCCGCACTGGCTAGAAAGCCTCGTCGCAAAGTACTCTTTGTCATCGGAACGCTTGACCTGGGCGGCACCGAGAGCCAGCTCGTGCTGCTTGCCAAGGAATTGAAGCAGCGCGGCTGGAAGGTAGAAGTCTTTGCGCTTTCACAAGGAGGTGTTCTCTCGGAGACGCTGAATCGCGCCGGGATCCGGGTATTGTACGGACTTCATCGGCCGAATCCCCTACCTGCGTCGCCGACAGTGGCCAAAGTGGGTGCCAAGTCGGGCGCGGCGCCGACGAGGCGCCCGAGTGTGAAGGCGATGCTGGTTCTCGGCGCAGCCGTCACTTCGCTTGTCCTGCGCATCGTCTTGACCCGGCCGCGCGTGGTCCACGCCTTCCTGCCGCTGACCAATTTCCTGGGCGCCTTGGCGGGGCGGGTTGCGCTGGCGCCATTTGTCATCACGTCGCGACGCGGTCTCGGCAACCATCAGGAACGGTGGCCCAGGCTCAAGCGAATGGACCGGATCGCCAATCGACTTTCCCATGTGGTGGTCGCGAATTCGCATGCGGTCGCGGCCGATATGGCGGCTCGCGACGCCTATGATATCGACAGAATAAGGGTGATCCCGAACGGTCTCGATCTCAGCCGCTTCGATGACATCGTCCATCGCCGGGACGAAACCCGGCGGCGGCTCGGCCTCAGCCAGGACGAAGTCGGCATCATCATAGTCGCGAATTTAATCCCATACAAAGGGCACAGGGATCTCATTCAAGCATTCGCTCTTGCGAGCGAAAGCCGGCCGAATCTGAAGCTGTTCATGGCGGGACAGGACCGAGGCATCGGGCCGGGCCTGGCGGAAGAGGCACGGCGGCTCGGCGTCGGATCGAAAGTCCATGCATTGGGATCACAGAGCGAGGTGCCGGGATTGCTCGCCGGCATGGATGTTGGCGTGATCGCCTCCCATGAGGAAGGTTTTTGCAATGCCCTGATGGAAAAGCTCGCGGCGGGTCTTCCTGTTGTCGCCACCAATGTCGGCGGAAATCCGGAGGCTATCTCCGGTATGCCGGGTTGTGTATTGGTGAAACCTCGTGACCCTGCCGATCTGGCTCGCGGGCTTCTAGCCGTTCTCGACCGATTGCCGGAGCCGACAGCCGACCGGGAATTTAGGCAACGGATGATGCGCGAGCGGTATTCGACAGGAGCTATGGTCGACGCATATGAACGCCTCTATCTCGTGGGCTGACGAATGAGCGGGATTGCCCACTCGGAACGCTCGATGAGTTCGACGCATCCGTTGCGGGCGATCCTGACGAGCATCTCGGCAGGGCTTTGCGCGTTCGTCATCGTCATATACCAGTCCTGGTTCATGCCATACTTTTTGCCGTTCTTCACCGGGCGGGACGAGTTCGCCAGGCTGGTGTTCCATGCGCTCTATGGCGGAGTGCTGATTGTTTCGGTGGCCGTTCTTGTGACGCGTCGAGACGTGCGTAGCGCGATCCTTCTGCTTGCTATCACCGCCGCCATGGCAGTCGTCCCGGTTGCGCTTCATCCGATCGGGATCGTCGCCAAGTGTTACCTGATCACACTTTTCCTCGGCGGCGCGGCGATTGTGCTCATGCTTGCCTCAGCTCCCGCAATCGTGTTGCGCCTCTCGGCGTCAGTCACAGCGCTCAATGCGGTGGTTTGCTTGCTCGACCTCCTCTTTGCCAGCGGCTTCACCAACACGCCTGGCCGGGCCGCCGGTTTGGCGGTCAATCCCAATGTCGCAGCGGCCGGACTTCTGCTTGGGGCTGCGGCGAGCTACCGCGCCGTCGCACAAAAGTGGCGTGCAAGCTTCCTCGTGCTCGTAGCCATAACGCTTCTCGCGACGCTTTCTCGCTCGACCCTTCTTGCCGCCCTTGCAACGGTGGCGGTTCCGATTGTCGTCCGCATTTGGCAACAATTTCGCAGCGGCCGTCGTTTTCAGATCGATCTTGGGGGCTTGGGCCGTGCGGTCGTCGTCGCTTTTGCACTGCTGGGGGCGATCGGCATCGCGTTGACCACAAATGCTTCCTTCCGTATTGCCACGGACGAATCCTATGCCGGAATTTTGTCTGTAAGCACGGCGCTCAACGAAGCATCGAAGGCTGTCGATCGATCTCCGCCAGCCGCTACGGTGTCAATTGCGCCACCGCCTGAAGGGGCGTCGGCAAATCAACCGGCTCCGCCTCGGGCAAGTTCTGCTGACACTACCACGCCCCTCGCCGTCGAACCCCCGAGCGGTTCGGCCGCCGCTAAGGGCGGTGCATCCGCGGACGCCGTAAATTCGTCTCCTCTGCCATCCGGCCCCGCGCCCGCGGCTAACCAATCCACGAACGTCGCCAAGATGCAGGCGCTCGGCGAACGGCTGACGGATGAAGGCAAGAGGAACTCGATCTCGGCAAGGGCTCTCTTTCTCGAGCGCGGCCTGCTCGCCTATCGAGAAGGCGGTTTTTTCGGTCGCGGACTTGAACAGGCGCAAGCCCTTGCGCCTCACAACACCTTCGTCCTGTTTGCAATCGCTTTCGGTCACCTCGGCTGGCTGATTCCGATTGGCTTGGTCTGCTTCGCCTTTTGCTTTGCCCGGAACGCTGGTGATCTTGCCCTTGGTGTCGCGGTCATGGGGGTGGCGCTGACCTCGCATGACCTCTTGCTGACACCAAGCCTCTTTCTTCCAATCGCGCTCGGAATTGGCGGCATGCTCGCCGCACGAAAAGTCGCTGCCATAAAGCCGTCGCCGACAGAGAAAGGCGAGCCTTGGAGCTTTGCTTGCGGAACATTGGCAGGCGTCGCGGCCTTCGGGGCCGGCTGCATCGCGATACTGCTCGTCACACCACCGCTTATTACCGGACGGCTGCAGAACGAAACCATGTTTGCCGCCCGAGGCGGATACGAAACGCTGCTTCCGCGGCCACCATTTCCCGGCCTTTTCCAGTTAGGCAACCTGTCTGACATTCCGCCTTTGCAAGCATCCAATTTGCGCGAAAACGGAACATCGCTACATCGCGTCGGCTGGTCTTCTCTCGCATGGCCTGCCGTCAGGCAGGGCGAGTATACTTTTCGCCGGCCGGATGCTGTGCTGTTCGCGCCCACGGATTCGAGCGACCCTCGCAGCAATGACCGAACCTACGAGGTCGCCGTTCCGCTGTCGGTCAGTGCACTATGCTTCATTCTTCCGGGCACGATCATTGCATGGTCGATTGCAACTGTGGCTGCCGTGACGCCACTAACAAGTCGGTCTAAAGCCTCCGGATGATTTTCGGAACAATAAGTCTCGCGCCGAAGATCGACAGGTGATGATCTTCGACGTAGAGGCTTTGTCCGGCGCTGTCGTCGCATGGCACAGAGCTGCGGGCTCAATTGCTCATGCTGGTTGTCGAAGGCTGCATGGCGTTCGCTGTCGATACACGAGTTCGCCCGTCGGCTGCGGCTAGGGCCTGGTGGAGACCGATCGTTCGCGCAAGGCCGACGTCGGTCTCCGGTGTCAAGTTTCGGCGCAGGTGAGCTTTGTCGCGGTAAATGAACTCGCCATTGATGTAGGTGGCGCAATGCCTGTCCGGACACATGCCTTTGAGTGGATCGACGAAGAACACCCCATTTTCATCCGCAAGCGACTCCAACGCCGTCACCACCGGCGACCAACGCCGTAGGATTTGCTCGCTATCCATGTCTGTCGAACAACGTCTCAGCATCCCGCTTTCGCGCATTGCCGCGCAGGACGTCAGATCCACGCCTGGCACAGGCACCTGTCCAATGATTCCGATGCGTCGTTGCCGAGCGGTGATTTCTTTTACGAGGCTGAGCAAGCCATCGCGCAACAGCAGGACCCTGTCCGCCTGCCGGCCGTCATCGGCGACGACATTGGTGTCAGCAAGGTTTGTCCAGGCGGAAGACAGGACCACGAGGTCGATATCTTTTCGCTGTCTCAGCATATGGACGACCGCCTTTCGGGAAGACGCGCAGCTTTCCTGGTAGTCGGGGTGCTCTGGAAAATCGCGATGGACACCTTCTCCGAATGCGGCCGGGCACGCGCGATAAAGAAAGAAGGCGGTATTCTCGTGCTGGCCGGCAGCATCGAACAGCGGGGCGAGGTGTTCGGCGTGGCTATCGCCCCACAGGACGGCGTGATGTCTCGCTTTGCCCCAGGGCGCCCCAAACGCGCAAAAGGTGCTGCCCAGTTCAGGAATGACGACCGTCTGTGGACACGGCCAGTCCCACATCACCTCGAGGCTGCGCATTGCCTCGGCTTCTTTCGGAATCCTGCTGGTGAAACCGCCGGCTTCGAAGATCGCATTGCCGCTCAGGCAAACTGTCGCCGCGGCGGCAACACCGGCGGCAAATGCCCTGGATGGAGGCGCCCGCAGACGGCGAACGGGTTCCTCGACGAACCGCCAAGAGAAATACGCCGCCAGCCCTGCCACGGCGACAAGGACAGACGCTTCGGCCGCCGTCGGCATTTCGGTGCCTGCATAGTGGCGGAAGAAGACCAGGATCGGCCAATGCCAGAGATAAAGGCTATAAGAAATCTTGCCCGTCGATCGCAAAGGTGCGCTCGCAAGCAGCGCCGAGATCATTGACTGCGAACGCGGCCAGATGAGCAGGACGGCGCCGATCACCGGGAAGAGAGCGCTCAGCCCCGGAAACGGTTGGTTCGGCGACAGCCAGATGGTGCTGGCGGCGACCAGGCAAAGGCCGACCAGTCCGAAAGCTTCGGAAGTGCCTCGGTGGCGGACGGGCGCCGCAAAGACCAGCAGGCTGCCGAGAGCCAGTTCCCAGGCTCGGCCGAAGGGAACATAGAACGCTCGCTTTGGATCGATCGCCACCAGATGGAGGGCAATCGAGAAGCTGATCAGTGCAACCATACAGATCAGCGCGATGATCGGCGGACGGCGGCGCCGTGCCAACCGGTTCGCCATCAGAAGCAAAACCGGCCATGCCAGGTAGAACTGCTCTTCGACGCCGAGCGACCAGAGATGGAGCAGCGGCAGAAGCGCCGACTCGCGGTCGAAATAGCCCGTGTTCCAGAGAAAGTAGTAGTTCCCCAGCCCGACGGTAGAATATGCCGCGCTGCGCCCTAAGTTGGCATAGTCCCCGGGGGGCAACAGAAACCATCCCGCAATGAGCGAGAAGCAGATCGTTACCAGCATCGCCGGCAGAATGCGGCGCATGCGCCTGGCGTAGAACTCGATCAGGGACAGTTCGCCGCCTTCAGCCACCAAAAGGCGGGTGATCAAGTAGCCAGAAATGACAAAGAAGATATCGACGCCGACGAAGCCCCCCGGAAAACCGGGCACTTCAAAATGGAAAAGAATGACGGCGACCACTGCGATTGCGCGCAATCCGTCGATATCTGGCCGATAGTCGGACTTCACGGCTCCCTCCGCGTTATTCCCGGCCTCACAGCCCAATTGCGTATCATGAGTCGATGGCCGGACATATGCAACGGCGGCACCCGCGATTGGACTTACAAGTCGCATTTCGAGAAACGTGGGGATACCCTCACAATTTGTTTCGCGCTGGAGCGACGAAAACCTAAACATTGGTGCGTGTGTGCCGGAATCAGTCCTGCTCCTTGACCGGGGCATCGGACCAGTGCGGGCTTTTCGGAGGGAGTATTCATTCGTTAATGATATCGGGGCGATGAAAACTTGCTCGCTTGATAGAAAAACGGGTTGTTCGTCCCGTCCCTGACTGTATAGAAGATTGTCCCGTGCGTTGCGAGGCCACGGGTCGTTCTGGAGGCTGTCAACGTTGGACAACCATAGCGCGGACATGGTTGAATTCGGCCAGCACGGACATGTGTTGGTTACTGGTGGCGCAGGCTTCGTAGGTTCGGCACTGGTCGATATGTTGCTTGCGCGCAATTGCACCGTGACCGTTGTCGATGATCTTTCGAACGGCCTGCTTCGCAATCTGCCGACTGGTGACCCTCGCCTGACGATCCGTACCTTCAGGGTCGGCGATCCGGCATATAATGGGGCGGTCCAGGATGAGGTTGGCCTTGCCGATGCCGTCTTCCATCTGGCGAGTCCGATCGGCGTTGAGCGTGCTCACAAGGAACGCTTCGCCGTCACCAGCGGCATTCTCGAATCAGGCTGTTCAATCGTCGAAGCATGCCGGCTGCACAAGCGCCCGCTTCTTTATACGTCGAGTTCAGAAGTTTACGGCTCCGGTCGGGACCGGCCAATCACAGAGTCCGATCCAGTTATGACGGATCTCCGACCGCGATGGGGTTATGCCGCTGCCAAGGCAGCCGTTGAGCATCTGGTTGCTGGACTGTTTTTCGATTTGGGCATCCCTAGCTGGATCGTTCGACCATTCAACATGGCCGGACCGCGCCAGCGCTCGGCGACCGGCCTCGTATTGCCAGTGTTTGTCAACGCGGCGTTGCGGGGCGAACCGCTTGTGGTTCACGACGATGGCGAGCAGAGGCGCGCGTTTCTCCACGTAGCCGATGCCGCCGAGGGGTTGCTTCTGGTGATGCAGTGCCGGTCGTTGCGAGGCCGGCCAGTCAACCTGGGCGGCAGCGAGGCGGTTCAGATTGGAAATCTCGCCAAGATGGTGGTTGACGCCACCAGGACGAGTGCGCCCATCGTTATGAAACCTTCCAGTGCGGTCTTTGGTGAGCGGTTTGCCGTGACGCATGACCGCGTGCCTGACACAAGTCTGTTGACCTCCATGACCGGATGGCGACCACTTCGAAGCACCAAACAGACAGTGGTCGACTGCATCGAGCACATGCGTGCCGAACGAGCGATGGCTTGACACCTGGTCCATTGGTCCCGTTCATCGGGGCTCTGCTCATATCGGCCGTTTGTGTGTGGCTGTTTGCGCGTCTGGCGATACGCATCGGAGCGGTCTCAAAGGTCAAGAGCGACCGATGGCACACATCGGGCGAGGTTCCCCGGCTGGCAGGGCCGGCCATGCTGATCGCGATGTCTCCGTGGCTTCCGGTTGAGTATATTCTTCTGCTGGCTGTTTTCTGCCTGATCGGCGCGCTGGATGACGTCCGGTCCCTTTCCGCCGGTGTCAAGGCAGCGGCATTGGCCGCTGCCGCGATTTTAGCTGGCATCATTACAGGTCTGTGGTGGGTCCCGATCGTCATTTGGATAGCTTGCAACGCGGTCAACATGCTCGACCATGCGGATGGTCTTGCCGCGAGTGCAATCACGGCCGCCTTCCTGGGGCTCGGCGGCGATATCGGGATGGCCGGCGCGGGTGCGTGTGTCGGGTTCCTTTGCTTCAACTATCCGCCCGCCCGCGTTTTCATGGGCGACAGCGGCAGCCTTCTCCTCGGGGCGGCAATCGTGCTTCTTGCCTCGAAAAGAGGTTTTGACGCCTCGTTGGCGTGGATTGCCGTCCCGCTGATTGATGCAATATTCGTAACGACTCGCCGCTTGCTACAGGGGCGCAGGCCCTGGATGGGCGGCACGGATCACCTTGGTCATAGCTTGCTTCGGATTGGTGTGAACCGTCAGGTTTTGCCGGCTATCTACGCAGTGACGGCACTGGCGATAGGGCTGACATTTTCTGCTTTGGCTAATCCTTAGGCCGCTCTTCGCGATACCGATGGATCAGACTCGGCGGCTCCGCTCATTGTCCGCTACGAACGCCTGCCGGACCCACATCAGCGGCTCGCTGGCTGCCGAGCTCACGCAGATTTGCAGAATCGGCTTGAGGGCGGAGACGCGAGGCCGTCGTGGCACGGGTGGGCCCCGACACTGATCGCTACGGGCAGACGCTGTTGATTTGGCAAGCAAAACGCGCCGTTAAGCTTCATGCAATCTATGCAGCATAGACTGCCCGCCAGATTGCGAGGCACCATGAAGCGCAAACCATTATTGCTTTTCGCCTTCCCGGCCTTTGTCCTGCTGATCCTGGCGGCGGAGCGAATGGCCACGATCCTGCTCGGAACCTATCCCGCAAGCCCCGGTATGTGGAAGGTCTGGCTCACCTTGCACCCATCGTCCGGAATGGTCTGGCAGCAGGTCGATGTCTATCTGGGAGGGTCGATGGCCCTGGATTTCGCCCTGCTGGGCGCGGCGCTGGGGATCTGCTGGATGGCAAGTCAGGCCAGAAGGTCGGCCGCTTTCTTTCTTGCCAACCATGGCACCTTGATCCTCGCGGCGTCGATGATTTTGATCGGCGGCCGCTCGCAGACCGCCAGCACCATTGCCGGGTTCACGGCGCCGAGCGGCTTTCAGTTCTCACTGACGATGGACTTCACCTGGCTGAACTGCCTGCTGGCGGTCATCGGGGTTACGGCGTGCGCCTATTGCCATTTTGCCTATATGCGTGAACTCGGCATGCGCGTTGAACCGATGCGTGTCCGGCTCATGGCACTGCAGAGAGATTTCTAGCGCAGCGTGGCCGAGGCCAAAGCTAGAGCGTTTCATGTTTTGACGGAAGCGTATCCGGCGTTTTCGAAGTAGTTCTTGCATTCGGCTGCCTCGATGGTTTCGACGAGGTGGCCGATGTGGCGCCAAGTTTCCTCGACGGTGCGTTTCTG
>NZ_SRTD01000001.1:0-353357 GCF_004792105.1 Mesorhizobium sp. M8A.F.Ca.ET.161.01.1.1
CCAGAAGCGAACCATCGAGGAAACTTGGCGTCACATCGGCCACCTCGTCGAAACCATCGAGGCAGCCGAATGCAAGAACTACTTCGAAAACGCCGGATACGCTTCCGTCAAAACATGAAACGCTCTAGCGCGTCATGCCCCTGCAATGGCTGGTGTTCGACGCCGTAATATTGCGCAAGCTTGTTGCTCGGTGTCCTTGCCAGGTCCTCGATCGGCATGCCGGCCGCGATCAGCAGTTTCACGGCGTTGTCGAACCGGGTGGCCGGGATGGGCGGCTTGATGCCCGCGACATAGCAACTGATGGCGATCATGTTCAGTTCGTCCTTGCCCCAGGACCAGAACCGAGCTCCATCGGAAAACCGATCGACGCCGGCAAGGGCTTCTTCCAGCCCGACGCCTTCGGCCTCGATGATTTCTTCGGTGATGCCGGTCAGCCCGGTGATGAACGGATCGAGCGCGTATCTCTCGCCGAATCGGTCTATCGGCGTGATGTAGGCCTTGTGCGTGCCCAGCACGGGGAAGTCGCCTTCGAGGCCGAGCCTTGCAGCCCCGATCTGGGCGATGACCGGATCCGGGTCATGGGCCGCGCACCAGTATCTGCGTTGTGAGCCCTCAAGGCAGAGAAACTCGCAGTCGAAGATGATTGCCGTCTTCACAAGTCAGTATCCGGTTCCGGAAAAGCGAGACCAAACCCGGATGCGTCTTCCAGGTGGCGAGATCAGTCCCTTCAAGAAAAAAGGCGGGAGACAAATCCCCCGCCTTTTTCGTTTTGGCTTGGCGACCGCTTAATGCAGGCGGCCGCTGGCATGGGCCAGCATGGTGTAGACCTTGCCGGTGTCCGACGTGAGATAGGTCTGCGCCATGATGTTGTCGCGGTCGTTGCGCGAGACATCCTTGAGCAGCTTCTCGAAATCGTCGCAATAGCGGTCGACGGCGGCGCGGAATTCGGCCTCCGCCTGGTACTTGCGGCGGATTTCGTCGAACGTCTGCTGGCCTTTCAGCGTGTAGAGCCTGCGCGTGAAGACGTCACGCTCGCCACGCCGGTAGCGGTTCCACAGCTCGATCGAGGCATCGTGATCGATGGCCCGTGCGATATCGACGGACAGCGAGTTCAGCGATTCCACGACATGCAGCGGGGAACGCTGGGCAGGGGCCGGGCGCGGTGCTTCCGCGGGCGCTTGGGGGGCCGCCGGCCTGAGGTCGGCATCGTTCGACGCGGCGGTCAGCAGATCACGCACCCAGCCGCCTTGCGGCGCGCGGGCACCGGCGTCGGTGGCACGCTGGCGTGGTGCTGGCTCCGCCGGACGCTCCAGATCGAGCGTGCCTCGCAGTGCCGCGCCGCCCAGCGGTGCCTGCGGCGGGCGCAGATCCGCCTGCTGCGGTGCCGGAGCGCGACGGGGCGGCTCGGCGGCGCGTGCCGCCGGTGCCTGCGGCGCCGGACGCAAGGGACGCGGTTCTGAGGAGTCGCCGCCACGACCGGATTTCGCAACGATATCCGAAAGCTCCTTCAAGGCGTTAATCTGCTCGGAAACGGCGCGGCGGATGGCCGAGGTCGATTCCTTGGCCTCTTCCGGCATCTCGATCACGCCTTTCTTGAGCTCGGCGCGGGTGAGGTCGAGTTCGCTCTTGATCGAGCCCGCCGTGCGCCGCATTTCCTCGGTCGCATCGGCGAAGCGCTTGGTTGCCGACTCGACGACCTCGGTGATGGCGTTGCGGATCTTGTCGGCCGATTCCAGCGTCTTGCCTTCGGCGTTCTGCAGCGTCTGGCCGACGAGGTTCTCGAAAGAACGCATGACTCTTTCGAGATCTTCCGACTTCTTGACCAGGCCAACGGCGAGATCCTCGAGCGACGACTGTCTTTCCAGCGTGTGTTCGAGGTTGCTCTGGGCCGAGCTCAGGAGGTCCGAGGCGCCGGCGAGCAGGCGGCTGTGTTCGTCGAACTTGGTGGCGATCGAGGCGACCTCACGCAAGGTCGACGACGACAGTTCCGTCAGCCTTGTCGTGTTCGAATCGACCAGACGCGCCGAGCTGGCAAAGGTCTGCGCCGCCTTTTCGGTGGTTGCCGCGAAGCTTTGCGTGCTGCCGGTCAGACGTTGGTCGACCTCGCCGAGGTTGACCGCGGCCTGCTCGATCAACTGACCGAGCTGCGAGCTGGACTTGGTCATCCGGCCGATGAGATCGGCGACGCTGTCGGACAGCGACGAACGGGCGCCTTCGACCGCCGACAAGGTTTCGGCGGTACGGCTGGCCAGCGCGTTGACCAGGGTCGCATTCTCGCTGCGCAGCTTCTCGGTCGCGCGTTCAGTGACCTCTTCCATGCTCTTCTGCAGTTCCGAGCCGCCCTGGGCGAAGCGCTCGACCAAAGGCCGCGCGGTTTCGTCGAGGATCTTCGACATCTCGGCGGACCGCGCCGCGAGCATGGTGTTGAGCTCGCGGGTGTTGGCGCCGATCGTCTTGGCGGCATCGTTGGTGCTCTGGCCGATATGTTGGCCGACCGCGGTAAAGGTCTCCGCGATCACATTGGCACGCGATACGAGTTGCGCCTCGGCGGTCGATACCTGCTCGTTGAGCTTCTGGCCCATCGTCTCGGCCGTGTAGGCGAGCCGGTTTTCGACGCCGGCGATCTGCTCTTCGACACGGGCGGCCGCGGCCGCCGCGCTCGATGCAAGACGCTCGTCGGCGCCGGCAAGCGCCTGCTCGATTTCGCGCGCATGCACGGCCAGTTCCTGGCCGGTCTGGCGGGCACGATCGGCGACCCTCTGCTCGGTGCTGGCGAAGGCGCCGACAATGGTCTGCGCATGCTCGCCGATCGTCGAGGTGCTGTCGGCGATGCGCGAAACCAGGCGCTGGTCGGCGTCGTCGAAGATACGGGCGATTTCGGACGCCCGGCTGGACAGCGCGTCCGACCCCTCGGCGATGCGCGAGACCAAATGCTGGTCGGCGGCGTCGAAGATGCGGCCAAGGTCCGACGCGCGGGCGGCGAGCGCCTCGGCGGATTCGCCGATGCGCATGCCGAGCCGCTGGTCGGCGCTTTCGAAGTTGCGCAGGATGTCGCCGGCGCGGGCGGCCAGCGATTGCGCCGTTTCCACGGCCCGGGCGACGAGCTTCTGGTCGGCCGCGTCGAATGTGCCGGCAATCTCGCTTGCGCGGGCGGCCAGCTGATCCGCAGTCTCCTGGGCACGGGCGGCGAGCTTTTGGTCCGTCATGTCGAAGGTGCCGGCGATCTCGCCAGCGCGAGCGGCGAGCTGATCGGCGGTTTCATGGGCGCGGGCCAGCAGCGAGCTGGACGTGTCGTCGGCGCGGGCGAGCAATGCGTTCGACGTATCTTCCGCGCGGGCGTGGAGGCGACGATCGGCCTCCTCGAAGGTGCGGGCAATGTCTTCGGCCCGTGCCAGCAGGGCGGCGGACGTCTGTTCGGCGCGCTCGGCGATCTTGCGATCGGCGTCGCTGAAGGCCGCACCGGCCTGCTCGTGCAGCGTGCTGGTGACTTCCAGGACCTTTTCGCGCAAGGCGCCGGCGACGAAGACCGCGCTCTTCTCGAGGACGCTGCGGACGTTGTCGACACCAGTCGACAGGGCGCGCTCCATGGTGCCGGCGCGTTCCTCGATGATGCCGGTCTGGCGGCTGAACGCCTGCTCGATCTTGTCGACATCGGCGGCGATGGCGGCGGAAATGTCCGTGCTCCGGGCCGCAATCTGGTCGATATGGCCGGACAGCGAGCGATCGACGTCCTTGCGGGTCTCGGCGAGCTTGCCGAGATCATCTTCCAGCGCCCGGCTGAGCATATTGCGGCCTTCGGACAACTTGCCGACATGCCCGGCGATGATGTCGTCGATATCGCCGCGGCTTTCGGTCAGCCTCTGCAGGTCGGCTTCGAGAGCGCGCTTGAGAATGTCGCGGCCCTCGGCGAGCTTCTCGACCTGGCCGGCCACCAAGCCGTCGATGCTGGAGCGGCTCTCGGCCAGCTTGGCAAGATCGGCCTCCAGCGCACGCTTGAGGACATCACGGCCTTCGGCGAGCTTCTCGACCTGACCGGCGACCAGCCCGTCGATGCTGGAGCGGCTCTCGGCCAGCTTGGCAAGATCGTCTTCGAGCGCCTTCGACAAGGTCGAACGCTCCTGGACAAGCCGTTCCGCGTGATTGTTGACGTGGCCGCTAACGGTCTGCAGGTCCGCCTCGAGCGCTCTCGACAAGGTCGAACGATCCTGGGCGAGCCTCTCGGTGTGGCTGTTGACGTGGCTGCCGACAGTTTCGAGGTCGGCCTCAAGCGCCTTCGACAGTGTCGAACGCTCCTGGGCAAGTCGGTCCGAGTGGCTGTTGACAAGGCTGTTGACGGTTTCGAGATCGGCCTCCAGCGCGCGGGCGAACTGGGCGCGGTCGTCGACCAGTTTCTGGGACTGGTCGGTAACGGTGTTTCTGACCGTGTTGAGGTCAGCCTCCAATGCGCGGCGCAGGATGTCGCGACCTTCGGCGAGCTTCTCGACCTGGCCGGCGACCAGCCCGTCGATGCTGGAGCGGCTTTCGGCCAGTTTCGCGAGATCGTCCTCCAGCGCTTTCGACAAGGTCGAGCGATCCTGAACCAGCCTGTTCATGTGGTCGGCGATGACGCTGTTCACGTTCTGCAGATCGGCTTCCAGAACGCGCGAGAGCTGCCCGCGATCCTCGGCAAGTTTGTCCGACTGGCTCGATATGACGTTCTTGATGGTGTTGAGGTCGGATTCCAGCGCACGCTTGAGAATGTCGCGGCCTTCAGCGAGCTTCTCGACCTGGCCGGCGACCAGCCCGTCGATGCTGGCGCGGCTTTCGGCCAACTTGGCGAGATCGGCTTCAAGCGTCTGCGACAGCAGCCCGCGGTCTTCCGCCAGGCGCCCCGAATGGCTGTCGATCAGGCCGCGTATGCCCGACAAGTCGCTTTCGAGCGAACGGCCGAGCTGCGTGCGGTCTTCGGCCAGTTTCGCCGAATGCGCCTCGATGAGGTTCTTGATACCGGCAATGTCGTTTTCCAGCGCCTTGGCGAGCACCGCGCGGCCCTCGGCGATTTTCTCGACCTGGCCGGCGACAAGGCCGTCTATGTCGGCGCGGCTGTCGGACAATTTGCCGAGATCAGCTTCCAAAGCGCGCGACAGGATGTTGCGGCCTTCAGCCAGTTTTCCGACATGTCCGGCGACCATTTCATCAATGATCGTACGAGCTTGCACCAATTTACCAGAGTCTTCGTTGAGGGCCAGAGAGAGCCGGTTGCGGCCTTCTTCCAGCCTTTCGAGGTGGCTGCCGAGCGACGCATCGATGGCGGCGCGCGATTCGTTGACCTTGCGCAGGTCTTCTTCGAGCGCACGCGCTATCAGGCCGCGGCCTTCGGCCAGCTTCTGCACCTGGTTGGTCACCGCGGCATCGATGCCGGCGCGGCCCTCGGCGAATTTCGCCAGGTCCGCCTGCATGGCTTCCGCCATGCGCTCGCGGCTCTCGGAAAGCTTGCGGCTGTGGTTTTCGACGGCTTCCTCGATACCGACGCGGGCGTCGGCAAGTCTCTGGATGTCGGCGTCGAAGGAGCGCGACACGACGTGGCGGGCTGCCTCCATGCGGCCGGCGAAATCGCTGGCGCGCGCTTCGAGCATGGACGAGGTCGAGGTGACGATGTCGGCCATGTCGGCGCCGATCTGGGTCTTGCCCTGATCGATCATGGCCGACAGCGTGTCCTTGCTCTCGGCGAAGGTGTGGGCGATTTCACGCGCACGCTCGACCAGCGTTTCGTTGATCTGACGGGCGCGGGCTTCCAGCGCCGCATTGAGCTTCTGCGTGCCGGTGTCCAGCGCTTCGGCGCGGGTCTGGAATTCGCTGATCAGCGCCTGGCCGCGTTCGGCCAAGGTGCGCTCGATGCCGTTGAGGCTGGCCTCGAACTCGGAATTGAGGGTGCGCGCGGCGCCGCCGAGCAGAGACACCATGCCGGTGGTGCGGTCGTCGAGCAGGTCGGTCAACGAGCGAGTCAAGCCGTCCGTGGTGTCCGTCAGCTTGGCGATGCGGGTATCGAGCAGGCTGGCGAAAGCCTCGCCGGAGGTCGAAAGCCGGTCGGTGATGTTGTCGAGCCGGCCTTCCACCGAGTCGAAGATCGACATCGAGCTTTCATTGATGCGGTCGATCAGCGTGTCGCCGGAATTGGTGATCGTCATCGACAGCTTGGTCGACGCATTGAGTATGCTGTCGCGGATGATGTCGCTTGCCGCGCCGATTTCATCGCGCAAGGTCTCGTGCGCGCCGGAGATCGAGGCGCGGACACGTTCGGCATGAGACACCACGGCTTCGCGTTCACTGCCCAATCCGTCGACCAGCGACCGAATCCGGGTTTCGTTTTCCGAATAGGAGCGTTCGATCTGGTTGACCTCGCTGTGGACCAGCGTTTCCAGCTCCACGGCACGGGCAAGCGTGCGTTCGATGCCCTCGCCCATGGCGGCCACCTCGCGGCGGACGGCCTGGCCGATCATCATGACGCGATCCTGGGCCATGTTTTCCGGCTCGGTCAGGCGGAAGGCCACTTCCGTCATCGATTGCGCGGCGATGCGCATGTCCTGGGCGCGGCGGATCATCGCCGCGAAGGCCCAGAACAGGATGACGGGCACGATTGCCGCGACCGCGAGGCCGATCAGTTCGGGGCGGGCGAAAAACTGGTCCAGCGTGCGTATCCGCCAGATTCCCGGTCCAAAAAGCAGGTTGGCCAGTCCGCCGGCACCCGCTATCCAGGCGAGCGTGACAAAGGCGATGACCCAGTAGATGGTGTTGGAGGCGCGCCTGTTCAGGCTGTGCAGAAGGGTCTTGTAATCTTTCTGGCGATCGTCGTTGGCTGGCGCGAAACCAGCGGGCTGGCCACCATTGCGCGTCTCCACCGGGCGAAGTTCGGCCGGCTTGGCCTTTGGCGCGGGCTTTGCGGCCTGAGCCTGATTGACGACGGGCGCCGACGGCTGCTGATTGCGTCCCTCGCGTGCCAGCTCGTCGGCGGCCTGCGATATCTGCGCTTCCAGATCTTCCATCGAAGCCGCGATATCGAGGTCGCCGCTGTCGGTATCGCTGCTCAGGTCGAGATCGAGCGCTTTTTCGAGTTCCCTGGCTACGTCGCTGTCGAGAGTTCTGGTCGTCGTTGGTTTCTTCGCCATGCCTTCGCTACCCTGTACTAGCTGCCGCGGGGGCTTATAATTCTGGTTATCTTACCCCCGCGCAGGAGGCTGAAAATGGACCCTCGTATCGTAATGACACAGGGGGGTAAAGAAAACATGCATTCCGCGGGATACGTAAAACTTTAAATATAGGGTTAACGGAACCGTGATTTGGGCGCCGTTTTCGCAACATTTTTCCCGGCCATTCATTAACCCGTTGTCCACTGGAATCGCCTAGTTTTTCAGGCGGCCGAAGAAAATGGAGTTCGAGTTCATGCGTGGCGAAAGCGGCATTGCCTTCTCAATGCCCGGGGGCGACGTATCGGGAACGAGGCAGTCCCGGCCGGTCGATTTGGCACACCTTGCCCGGCAAACGATGGGCGACCGCGCCCTTGAGCAGGAGGTGCTGGCGCTGTTTGTGCAGCAGGCATTGTCGGTGCGCGACAAAATAGTCGATGCCGACATCAAGGACCGGCTGCTGCTGGCTCATGGTTTGAAAGGATCGGCACGCGGCGTGGGCGCCTTCGCCATCGCCGATTGCGCCACCGATATCGAGCGCCGTCCGGAGGACGTCCAGACCCTCAAGCGGCTCGGCCGGCTGATCGACGAAATGCGCGACTTCATCGCCGCCATCAATCGCTGATTCCGGTTTGCGACAAAAACGTCACGGAGCGCCGCTTTCGCGCGGCAGTTGACTTGTTTGCCGGAGTGATTATCTCGGGCGAAACTCTCTTTCGTCCCAGGCGAAAGGCTCTTCGTCCCGGGCGAAACTCCCTTCAGGTGACAAATGACCAAACTGACCTTCATCGCCCATGACGGCACACATTTCGACGTGGATGCCGAAAACGGCTCGACGGTCATGGAAAACGCCATTCGCAACGCCGTTCCGGGCATCGAAGCGGAGTGCGGTGGCGCCTGCGCCTGCGCGACCTGCCATGTCTATGTCGACGAGGCCTGGACGGCCGAAGTCGGCGAGCCCGAGGCGATGGAAGAAGACATGCTGGACTTCGCCTATGAGGTCCAGCCGAACTCGCGCCTGTCTTGCCAGATCAAGGTGCGCGACGCACTCGACGGTCTGATCGTGCGGGTGCCAGAACGTCAGGGCTGAAAGCCTGCATCGGCGATTTTTGCCGCTGACGCTTGGCAGCGGGGCAATGGTCATGCAGTCTCGCCGGGACTTTCGCAGCGAGGCGCATCATGACCGGCATCATCAGCACAGACGTCCTCATTGTCGGGGCAGGGCCGGTCGGCCTGTTCGCCGTGTTCGAACTCGGCCTGCTGGACCTCAAGTGCCACCTGATCGACATTCTCGACAAACCGGGCGGCCAATGCGCGGAACTCTATCCGGAAAAACCGATCTACGACATCCCCGGCTGGCCCTCGATTTCGGCGCAAGGGCTCGTCGACAAGTTGCTTGAGCAGGTTGAGCCGTTCAAGCCTGACTTCACCTACAACCGCATGGTCTCCAGTCTCGAAAAGTTGGACGACGGCGGCTTTCGCGTGACCACGGACGAGAACGAGGTGTTCGAAGCCAAGGTGGTGGTGATCGCCGCCGGCGGCGGCTCATTCCAGCCGAAGCGCCCGCCAATTCCCGGCATCGAGGCCTATGAAGGCACGAGCGTCTTCTATTCGGTTCGCCGGATGGAGGATTTTCGCGACCATGACCTGGTCATCGGCGGCGGCGGCGACTCGGCGCTGGACTGGACGCTCAACCTGCAGCCGGTGGCAAAGAGCGTGACACTCGTTCACCGGCGGCCCGAGTTTCGCGCGGCGCCCGACAGCGTCAACAAGATGTACGCCATGCAGGAGATGAAGCAGCTGGAATTTCGGGTCGGCCAGGTGACCGGGCTCACCGGAGCCGATGGCCAGCTGGCATCGGCCACCATCAAGGGAGGCCCGGATGGCGACATCGAGGTGCCTTGCACCCGCATGCTGCCGTTTTTCGGCCTGACCATGAAGCTCGGCCCGATCGCGGAATGGGGGCTCAATCTCCATGAGAACCTGATCCCGGTCGATACGGAGAAATTCCAGACATCGGTGCCCGGCATCTTCGCGGTGGGCGACATCAACTGGTACCCGGGCAAGCTGAAGCTGATCCTGTCGGGTTTCCACGAGGTGGCGCTGATGGCGCAGGCCGCCAAGCGCGTCGTCAGCCCCGGCGAACGAATCGTGTTCCAGTATACGACTTCGTCCACCAGCCTGCAGAAGAAACTCGGCGTCTCCGGCTAGCTATTCCGCCAGGATGGGCGCCGGATCGTCGACGTGGCCTCGAAGTTCTTTCTCGGGCATCAGCGTCAGCGTGATGAGGCCCAGTCCCAGAGTGCCGGCCGCGACGAGAAAGATCATCACGAAGGGCTGGGCCGATGCGACATGTCCAGCCACCGCAACGCCTTCACCGGCCAGCGGCAACCCAAAGCCCAGAGCGACGGCCCCGAGCATCGCGACCCCCAATGCACTGCCCAGCGACCGCAGAAAGGTAAGCACCCCCGTCGCCACACCAAGATGCATGCGGTCGACGGCATTCTGCACGGAGACGGTGGTTACCGGAAATGTCGTCCCGGTCCCCAGCCCGATACAGATGGTCAGGACTTCGACGACCAGCAACGATGCTTGGCCGGCGACAAAGGCCAGCAGGCCCATGCACAGGATGGCGAAGAGGACGCCGACCATGGCGATGCGCTTGTAGTGGGTGAAGCGCGGTATCAGGCGGCCGCTGGAAGCGGCGCCGCCCACGGTTCCAAGCAGAAGGCCTAGCATTGCAATGCCCGACTCGCTGGCCGTCAGGCCAAGTATCGATTGCAGATAGACGGGCAGATAGACGGCAAGGCCGACGCTGGAGGCCTGGAGCAGGAACATCGACAGAGTGCCGGCCAGGACGATCGGGTTGCCCAGCACTTCCAGCGAAATGAGCGGTTCGGCCGCCCGCATCAGCCGCAGGGCAAAGGCTCCCCAGAAAAGCGCGGAGCCGGCCAGGACGCCGACGACTTCCGGCGACATCCACGGGTAAGCGCTGCCGCCCCAGTTCAGCGCCAGCAGCAACAGCGCCGTGGCCACGATGAGCAGCAATGCGCCAAGACCATCGATGCTGTGATTCTTGGCCGCGATCGGCAGCTTCTTGAGCGGCGTGTTGATGATCGCCATCGCAACAAAGCCCAGCGGGATATTGATCCAGAAGATGAGGGACCAGTGCAGATGTTCGGCAAAAGTGCCGCCCAGCAGCGGCCCCGCGACGCTGGCGACGGCCCATGTGCCGGAAAACCACGCCGCATAGCGCGCCCGCTCGCGCGGCGGGACAAGGTCGCCGACCACGGTCTGCGTCAGCGCGAAAAGGCCGCCGCCACCGGCCCCCTGGATCGCGCGCCCCAGGATAAGGACGAACATGTTGGGAGCCAGTGCGCTGACCAGCGATCCGGCAAGAAAGATGAGGATTGCCGCATAGACGGTCGGCCGACGCCCATAGACGTCGGAAATCTTGCCGTAGAGCGGTGCCACGGCGGTTGCGGTCAAGAGGTAGCCGGTGACAATCCAGGGCAGGTATTCGGCATGGCCGAGCGAGCGCCCGATGGTCGGCATGGCGGGCGCGACGATGGTCTGGTCGAGGGCCGCCAGCAGCATCGACAGAAGGACGCCGCCGATAATGGCGTTCTTTTCGCTTTCGGTCAGCGGCGCGCTCGCGGCCGCCACGGCCTGCTTGTCGACTGCCTGGTCCATATTTCTCGTCCATGCGCCTTGCGCTGCCGCATCACCATCGGGTCTTTGTGGTGCATTCGCGGCGCGATCGATCGTGATGGTCGTGCTTCCAGCTTGTGCCCGAGGCAACCCTGGATATGTCGTTCCCTATAGACCGATTTCGACCGCCGCTCGAAAAAAATTCGAAGCTGCACTACGCTTCCGCCCGGTTGGCTTGCATCCAGGCGAACGGAGCCGGCGAGGAAATTCAGGTTGGCGGCGGCAATTGGCCACTCTCGATGCGTTGCATCCGGTAGCGCATCAGCCGCAGGATGCGGCTTTCGAAATTGACGCCTTCGACACGGTCGAACCGCAACTGGTCCTGGTCGTGTCTGGCAAGCTCGGCCGCCGTTATCTCGGCGGCCTTGGCCTTTGCCGCATTGCAATCCTTCTGCGGATGGGTTGCCTTCAGCGCGTCTTCCAGTGCGCGGCCGTGGTTCTTGGCGATCTCGACATGGCGGTCTTCATGGCGCTTGATGTCGGCGGACAATGTATCCCAGAACAGCCGTACATCGGCATCGGCTTTGCGTGGGCGGCGCCATTCGGGAAGGATCACCTTGACCTTGACGGTCACGACCGCGTCGGCGATCCGGCAGGAGCCGGACTGGCTGGCGTAGCTGATGCGTGTCGTGAAGGCCATCTGGGTGGCGCCCGGGTGGCGCGACCCCGTGCTTTTGACCTGCGGCCCGTGTTTGGCGAGTTGCTGCTCGATATCCTCCAGCGTTCTGCCGCCAATGGCGAAATAGCTGTATGTCTTCACCAGATTGGCCGCATCCGCCGGAACGGCGACGGTAAGCAGCAGTGCGCAGAGCAGGGATCGTGTCATCATGTTGCCTCTTCGGGTACCTTGCTTTACGGCCTTTGCCGGCGCAACGGAACTGATCCGATGCGGATCACACATCGTTGATGACCCCCTGGTTGATGAGCCCATGGTTGATGCGCAATGACGGCGAGGCGATGGCAGCTGGCGCATGGGCGTCATCTCGAGCTTGGCGGCAAGGCCGTGGTGGTTGGCATCCTCAATGTCACGCCCGACAGCTTTTCCGACGGCGGCCTGTTTGATGCTCCCGAAACCGCGCTGGTCCATGCGCGCCGCATGATCGGGGAAGGCGCCGCGGTCATTGATATCGGCGGCGAATCGACCCGGCCCGGCGCGGCGGCGATCTCGGCCAGCGAGGAGCAGGCCCGTATCCTGCCGGTGATCGAGGCGCTGGCGCGTGCAGGCGACGTGCTGATCTCGGTCGACACCTATCGTGCGGAGACAGCACGGCTCGCGGTGGCAGCCGGCGCGCACATCGTCAATGATGTCTGGGGTCTGCAGCGCGAGCCAGACATTGCTCGGGTGGCGGCCGAAACCGGCGCCGGGCTCGTCATCATGCATACCGGCCGCGACCGCGAAAAGCTGCCCGACGTGA
Organism: Mesorhizobium sp. M8A.F.Ca.ET.161.01.1.1; assembly: GCF_004792105.1. Classification (NCBI taxonomy): domain Bacteria; kingdom Pseudomonadati; phylum Pseudomonadota; class Alphaproteobacteria; order Hyphomicrobiales; family Phyllobacteriaceae; genus Mesorhizobium; species Mesorhizobium sp. M8A.F.Ca.ET.161.01.1.1. Next base: position 12,290 of record NZ_SRTD01000001.1, read on the forward strand.
TCGCCGACCAGTTGGCGTTCCTGGGAAAATCGCTGGAGATCGGGCGCGGGCAGGGTGTCGCCGACGACCATGTCGTGCTCGACCCCGGCTTTGGTTTCGCCAAGGAGACGGCGGCGGAAAACCTCGATCTGATGGCGCGGTTTTCCGAGCTTGGCGCGCTCGGCTTCCCGCTGATGGCCGGTACGTCGCGAAAACGCTTTATCGGCACCGTCACCGGCCGCGACGCAGCCGACCGGGCGGCCGGTACGGCGGCGACCAGCGTCATACTCAGGCTCAAGGGTGCGCATCTGTTTCGCGTCCATGATGTCGCAATCAACGTGGACGCGCTGGCCGTGGCGGATGCTATGCTGGCGCGGGACACCGGATCGGAACGCTGAGCCATGTATGTCATCCGCATGAAGAATTGCGCCTTCTTTGCCCGGCACGGCGTGCTGGACGAGGAAGAAGCGCTCGGGCAGCGCTTCTATGTCGATGCCTCGCTCACCGTCGAGCCCGGACGTGCGCTCGTCGATGACGCCATCGGGGAAACCGTCAATTACGGCGTTGCCTTCACCGTCATCGAGGAGATCATCACCGGACACAGGCGCTTCCTGATCGAGGCCCTGGCCCTGGAAGTCGCAAAGGCCCTCACCGGGCGCTTTCCCCAGATTCGCAAAGCCGAGGTCACCGTTCGCAAGCCGAATGCGCCGGTGCCTGGCGTGCTCGATTACGTCGAGGTGACCGTTGTCTGGCCCGAGTAACACCGTCTATCTGAGCCTCGGCGGCAATCTCGGTGATCCGGCCAAGTCGATGGGGGCTGCGTTGCGCCTGCTCGACGCCGATCCCGATACTGACGTGGGCGCCGTTTCCTCGCTCTACCGGACGCCGCCCTGGGGCAAGCTCGACCAACCGGATTTCCTCAACGCGGCCGCAGCACTGTCGACGCGGCTGTTGCCGCGGGCATTGCTCGACCTCTGCCTCGATGCCGAGCGAAAGCTCAAGCGCGTGCGCGAGGAGAGGTGGGGGCCGCGCCTGATCGACATCGACATCCTGGTGTTCGGCGACCGCATCATCCATGAAACGGGCCTGGAAGTGCCACACCCGCGCATGCTGGAGCGCGCCTTCGTGCTGGCACCGCTGGCCGAGATCGCGCCGGACCTCACCATTGGCGGCAAACGCGTTGTCGATCGCCTGGGCTCGGTCGATGCCGCGGGCATCGAGCGCCTGCCGTCAGGCCAGGATTGGTGGCTGCGCTAGACCGCTGGTATCAGCCGGAGAAACCACCGTCATCCAGGAATGCTTTTTCCTCAGCGGTCGTTTCGCGCCCAAGCATCTTGTTGCGGTGCGGGAAACGGCCAAAGCGCTGGATGATGTCACGATGTTCCAGGGCGTATTTCAGATTGAACTCGGCCCTGGCTGTGTGAAGTTCAACCGACCGGTCCTGGTCGGCAAGATTTTCCGAATGCTCGAACGGCAAATAGAGGAACACGCGGACCTCCGGTTCCAGCGCCAAATCGTGGCCGGCAGAGACCGCCTTTTGCGCGAAATGCTTTGCCAGGGGGTCGGTCGCAAACATATGGCCGGTGCCGCGAAAGCAATTGCGCGGAAACTGGTCCAGCAGGATCATCAGCGCCAGCGAGCCTTCGGCATGTCCTGACCAGTCGTCGCATTCGCGCCGCGCGGCGGCGTAATGGAGGTCGAGGAAGCGGGCGCGGAAATCGGCATCGAAAGCGTCGTTCTTCTCGAACCACGCATCCTCGCCGGCGTCGCGCCAGAATTTGGTGACCGAGAGGGCTCTGCTGTTCAGTTCCATCGTTGATTTCCCCGTTCAATCCGCCGGTTCGGATTTATGCAGGACGCCGGCCGTTTCCTCGTTGAGCGCCTGGCCAGGACGGCGGGGCGTGGAAAGCGGGGTCGGGATCGGCGTGCCGATATTGCCTTTCAGGAAACGCTGTCCCGAGCGGATGCCTTCGGCGAGCTGGGTCTCGAAGCGGGCCGTGTCGCGACGCCTGACGTCCTCGATCGTTTCGGCGACGTCTTCGGGATCGACGCCCAGCGCCTCGAGGGTCGAGCCACCAAAGACGAGCGCCGATTCGAAGGTTTCGCGCAGCTGATAATCGACGCCGGCGCGGATGAGCTGCAGCGCCGTGCCGCGGTCGAACGCACGTGCCAACACCGTAAGCAAGGGAAACTCCGCCTTGACGAGTTCGGCGATGCGGATGGCGGCGTCGGGCTTGTCGACACAGATCAGCACGGCCCGCGCCCGGCCGGCCCCGGCCGCGTGCAGGATGTCCAACCGCGTGCCATCGCCATAGTAGACCTTGAAGCCGAAATCGGCGGCCGCCTGGATCATCTCGACATCGTTGTCGATGATCGAGACGTCGATACCGCGCAAGAGCAGTGGTTGGCTGGCGATCTGGCCGAAGCGGCCGAAGCCGATGATCAGCACGCTGCCGGTCAGGCCGTCGGCGATTTCGACGCCGTCCAGCGACTGCTCGTCGCGCGGCGTCAAATAGCGCAAGGCGATGATCGCCAGCGGCGTCAGCACCATGGAGATGATGACGATCGCCGTCAGCGTCGCGTTTGCCTGGCCGTCGATGATGCCGACGGCGGCGGCCGCGGAATAGAGTACGAAGGCGAATTCACCGCCTTGCGCCATGAAGACCGCGCGCTCCAGTGCCTCGCGGTGGCCTGATTTCAGGATGCGGGCGACGATGTAGATGCCGAAAGCCTTCATCACCATGTAGGCGACGACATAGATGGCGATCAGCTTCCAGTTCGCGGCCACCACATGCAGGTCGAGCGACATGCCGACCGCAAGGAAGAACAGGCCGAGCAGGATGCCGCGGAACGGTTCGATGTCGGCTTCGAGCTGATGGCGGAAGGTCGATTCCGAAAGCAGCACCCCGGCCAGGAAGGCGCCCATCGCCATCGACAGGCCGCTGAGCTGCATGGCGAGCGCCGACCCGAGCACGACCAGCAGAGCCGCGGCCGTCATCACCTCGCGCGCACGGGCATCCGCCAGGATGCGGAAGAAGGGATTGAGCAGGTAGCGTCCCGCCACCACCAGTCCGACGATCGCGGCGAGGCCGATACCGACCTCGGTCAGCCGCTCCGACAGGCTGGTATCGGCACCGCCGGGCGCCAGGAAAGCGATCAGGGCGAGCAGCGGCACGATGGCCAGATCCTCCAGCAGCAGGATGGAGACGATGCGCTGGCCCTTGGGAGAGGCGATTTCGCCGCGCTCCTCCAGAAGCTGCATGACGATGGCCGTCGAGGTCAGCACGAAACCGGCCCCGGCGACGAAGGATTGCGCGATCGGAAACCCTCCGGCCATGCCGACACCAGTCAGCAGCACCGCGCAGACCCCGACTTGAAGCGCGCCAAGCCCGAAGATCTCGCGGCGCAGGCCCCAGAGCCGCGATGGCTGCATTTCCAGGCCGATGATGAACAGGAACATGACGACGCCGAGTTCGGCGACATGCAGGATGGCTCCCGATTCGGAAAAGACACCGATGCCGAACGGGCCGATCACCACGCCTGCGGCGAGATATCCGAGAATCGAGCCGAGACCCATGCGCTTGAAGATGGGGACGGCGACGACCCCTGCGGCAAGCAGCGCCACCACCTGAATGAGATCGCTGCCTGATGCTTCCGCTGCCATGCCTCTTGTCCCTGTGTCCGAAATCACTCCTTGCATGCAGTTGGAGCGGGAGGCAAGGGCGGGGAGCCTGCCAGGGCCGGTAGGGGTGCCGTCGAAGCGATTCCCCTGGTGGAACAACGGTCTCCGCTTGCCTGTCGGACGATTGGTGTCTATATCTGCCCAATGCCTGACCATTCGTCCCGGCCGTCTTCGCCGCCACATATTCCGATGGATGCGCTCAGCGAAGTCCTGCAAGACTTTCGCTTGAGTGGCGTCAACTATGGCCGATGCGAGCTCCGACATCCGTGGAGCATCGCCTTTCCGGAGCAACCGCTCCTTCGTTTTCACTTTGTAAGTCAGGGTCCATGCTGGATCCATACCGAAGCGCAGGGATGGCATGAGTTGCGCAATGGCGATTTGGTGCTGCTGCCGCAAGGCATCGCCCATCGGCTGGCTAGCGCGCCGGACGTCGCAGGCGGCTCGCTCGATGATTGCCAGGTGACCAAGTTGGGGGGCAACGTCTGCGAAGTCGTGCGGGAAGGCACGGGCGCGACAAGCACCCTGTTCTGCGGCTCCATGACCTTGGGCGCCTGTGCGCTTAACCCATTGATCGCGTTGATGCCACCTATCATCAAGGGTTGCGACGTTGCCGGCAATGACCCGGTCGTTGGTCCTTTGCTGGCGGCAATGACCGCGGAGGCCGCGCAACCGCAGATGGGCAGCGCCACCATCTTGTCGCGTATGGCGGACTTGCTGACAGCCCGGCTCATTCGTTGCTGGGTCAATTGCACGGGAACTTCGACCACCGGTTGGCTCGCGGCCATCCGCGACCCTCATATCGGCCGCGCTCTGGCAGCCATGCACCGAGACCCCGGCCATAACTGGACGCTCGAAGGCCTCGCCGGCCTGGCAGGCCAATCGCGCTCGATTTTCGCGGAGCGCTTCAGCGCCGTATTGGGAGAAGGCGCGGCACGCTATCTCGCCCGTCTGCGCATGCAGCTTGCCCGCGAGTTGTTGGGACAAAACGGCTTGTCGGTGGCCGAGGTTGCTACCCGCTTGGGCTATGATTCCGAGGCATCCTTCGCTCGCGCCTTCAAGCGCATCACCAATGTCTCGCCGGGCGTTGTGCGTCGCACAATTCCTGGACGAATAGACATGAATTTCGGATTTTGAGATACATATCATCCGAAAAGACTCGTTTATGAAAGATCTCCAAACTTTGGAGATCCTTCCGTGACTGACACAACATTACAGCTTGAAGACGCGGCGATAGACCTTGATGCCGCCGCGCCGGCGACGTGGAGCGCAACCACATGGTTCGCGGTCCTTTCGTTGGCGGCAACCAGCTTTGCGCTGGTGTCCGCCGAATTCCTGCCGGCAGGTCTGTTGACGCCGATGGCGCGCGATCTCGGCATCAGCGAGGGGACGGCCGGGCAGGTGGTCACCGCCACCGCTTCCGTCGGCGCCGTGACGGCCATGTTGAGCAATGTCCTCATCGGCCGATTGAACCGCAAGACGGTGCTTGTCGGCCTCATGGCACTGGCGGTCGGTTCCAACATTCTTGCGGCGCTGGCGCCCAATTTCTGGCTGTTATTGTTGGGCCGGGCCGGACTGGGGATCGCTCTCAGCGCTTTCTGGGCACTTTCGGTCGCCGTCGTGGCGAGGCTGGTTGGCGCCAATGCGACGGGGCGGGGCATGGCGATCGTCACCCTCGGCGTCTCGCTCGCAACAATTGCCGCACCGTCGATGGGCGCGTTGATCAGCGATTGGCTGGGTTGGCGGAGCGCCATGGCCATGACGGCGGGGTTGGCCTTGCTTGCCATGCTGCTGCAGTTGCTCAGCCTGCCGACCTTGCCTGCAACGGCAAGCAATAGTCTTGCAGACGTCTTTCGGCTGACACGGCGGCGTGGCATTCAACTCGGTATGCTCGCCATCCTTTTGCTGATGACGGGGCATTTTGCCGGCTCGGTCTATGTGCGTCCCTTTCTCGAACACGTGACGCTCCTTGCAACCGGGCCAATTGCCCTGGCATTGCTCGGATTTGGCATCGCGGCTGTGATCGGCAATATTGCCGGTGGCCGCATGGCCGACGCCAATATCCACGTGGCTCTCGTGGTTACGGCCGCATTGATGGCGTTCGCGGCGCTGGCATTGGTGCTTTGGGGCGTGCACATCGGCGTTGCCTTTGGGTTCGCCACCCTGTGGGGTTTCGCCTTCGGCATGGCGCCTGTGGTGCTGCCGACAAATCTGTCTCGCGCGGCGCCTGACGCGCTGGAAGCAGCCGGCAGCCTGATGGTCGCCTCCTTTCAGGTCGCCATCACCACCGGTGCGGTTGTCGGCGGTTATGTTGTGGACACCTATGGCCCTACAGCGCCTTTGACCGTGACGGCCATCCTTGCCGCATCGACGGCCGTCTTGGCGCTGCTACAACCGCGTAGCTGAACTTTGCCGCCGCCGACACAGCAGCCTGAATCCGGCCGTTGGCGATATTGCAGGCGCGTTACACAAGTTAACGTCGGTAACGCGTTGCATCTTGCCACAATCGAAGGCTAAGCACGCTCGGCTTCGGCCATTGGGGGTGAGCGGCGATCAAGTCGCGCCCTTTTGAGGAGATGACTGACATGAAGAAGTTTTTGCTCGTTGCCGTCGGGCTGGCGGTGCTTGCCGGTTCGGCCTGTTCAAAGGCGCCGGAATGCACGACCGAGATCGCAACCAAGAAAGCGCAGGACATGGCCGCCGCGCTGCAGGAGGCGATCACCAAGGACCCGTCCAAGGCGGCTGACCTGACCGCCAAGGTCCAGGCGGTGACGACCAAGTATCAGGGTTCCACGACCTTGGCCGACGCCTGCAAGGCCTATGACGAGGTGACCGCCGCGATCAAGGGCTGACGCCCGGTTCGTTTGTTTCAAAGGAGGCGGTGGCGATGGGCTGCCGCCTCTTTTGTTTGGGGGTATCCCAGCAATGCCAAGAACCATCCGGAACGCCTCAGTTCGGCGTGATGGAGCCGACTTCGACGGTATCGACCCGCTTAAGGCTCATACCGATGACGGGCACCAGTTGGTCCTGAACGCGCACGGCGACTGTCACCGTCATCGAATTGTCGTCGGGAATGCGTGCCTGCATGACCCCGCGCAGCTGGTTACGGTTGATGGTGAAGACCACCTTGCGGGCGTCGACGACGTTGCCGCCGATGATATCGAGCCCGGCACCGGCCGAGCCGCCCATGAAGGAACCCTTGTAGTCGCGGCCCTTGCGCTCGATCTTGGCCGACATCGGCTGGGTGAACATGCCGACCCGGCAGCCGCCGTCAAGCGTCATGCCCGTCTTGCCGTCGGGGGTGGAGCCGGTGAAGCTGCAGTTGAATTTCGTGCCCTTGTACTTGCCGGCGACGATTTCGCCGGGGCCGACCCACTTGCCTTCGGCCGACTGGAAAAACTGCTTGTCCGGCTCTCCGGCGCAAGCCCCGGAGGCAATACCGGCGACGGCTGTGATCGCCGCCGCCAGGGGCAAGATGCTGGACAGAATTACGCTTTTCATCGACGACACCCGGCAACAACGAGGCTGTTTGAAACCGGTTTGACCATGAAGAAGATTGGTTAATGCTTCGTCACCTCAGGGCCTCGAAAGCGCAATCCCATCGTGCCGCGAAAGAGGCGCTCGTCATTTGTCGGGTGCGTTTGTTTCGGCGTCTTTCCTTGTCGCAAACGACGTCAGCGCGGCGAGGAAATCGCCCAGTCCCGGGCGCTTGGCAGCGCTGAAGGGCAGGGGGCGCGCCGTCTCCATGGCGGCGATGCCGATGCGCGCCGTCATCATGCCGTTGACGACGCCTTCGCCGAGCTTGGCCGAGAGGCGCGCCGCCAGGCCGTGGCCGACGATCTGTTGGACAAAGCTGTCGCCGACGGCAATCGAGCCGGTGACCGCCAGATGCGCCAGCACGCTGCGCGCCAGGCGGAAGAAACCCAGCGTTCCGGGCCGTCCGCCATAGAGTTCCGACAGCCGGCGGATGAGGCGCCCAGCCTCGAAGACGACATAGGCGACGTCGACGAGCGCGCGCGGGCTGACCGCCGTCACCAGCGAGACGCGCTTGGCGGCCTCGAGGACCATCACCTTGGCCCTGGCATCGAGGGGGCCGAGGATTTCCGCTTCCGCCAGGCGTACCAGACTGGCGCCGTCGATGATCTCGCCGCGCAATTCGGCCAGCGCGCGCCGGCCGGCCGCGGTCTCGGGTTTGGCCGCGACAAAGGCCGACAGTTCATCGACCACCGCGCGTGCCGCCTTCGGATCGTCACGCGCGATGGCGTCGAGGGCTCGCTTTTGCAGCTTTTCGACCTCGGCGAGCCGGGCGATCGCCAGGGATTCGCGAATCAGGATCACCAGAAGCGCCAGCAACGCAATCGCCGCCATGCCGGCGGCGAGCCAGCCCAGCCATTCGGCGCGGGCAAAGAGATCGCGTATCAATTGGTCGGTCCACAGGCCGACAGCCAGCGAAACCAGCACGCCGAAGGCGCCGAAGAAGATGCTGCCGAGAACCGAGCGTTTTCGGGGGGCGACCGACGGCGACGGCTCGGCGGCAATAATGTCCGGTTCGTCGAAGACGTCGACCTCCGCCGGGATGACCAGCGCCACATCGGCCTTCATCGGGCGCGGTTTGCGCGGCGGTTCGGCCTGGCGTGGTCGAGGCGCGTCTTGTTTCGGCGTGGCTTCCGGCTCGATACGGAATGCCGCCGGTTTGCGGGGCGCTGTCATGCCAGATGGTCTCCGATCAGGAACTGCAGGGCGCGGTCGAGCCGGATATGCGGCAGCGACAGCGTGACGCCTTCGGCCGTGCGTTCGAGTTTGGGCGGACGGAACCGGACGAAGCGGATTGCCGGGTCTGTGGAGTCCTGCCTGTGGTCCGGTCCCGAAAGATCGAAAACAGCATCAATGTTTTCCGGTAAATCACCAGGAAATATAGCTGTTTCCGTCTTTCCGTCGAAGGTTTCGCCATTGATCTTCTCGCCGGCGATCGGCGTGCCGATGATAACGGGCAATGTTTCCCGGCCCTGCTTGACGGTGCCTTCGCGGGTCGCGCGCACGGCCGCCATCGCGACCACGTCGACATCGGCGCCGGTGAAATTCGCCCGCGCCACGGCGCGGTCGGCCAGGCGCCGCACGATCGCCTGCAACCGGTCATGGCTTTCGTGGTGCAGATGATCGGCTTTGGTCGCGGCAACCAGGATGCGGTCGATACGCCGGGAGAAGAGGTCGGTGAGGAAGCTGCCCCGGCCGGGGCGGAAGCAGCTGAGGATCTCGGTGACGGCGCGCTCCAGGTCGGCCATGGCGCCAGGCCCGGCGTTCAGCGCCTGCATGGCATCGATGAGTACGATCTGGCGGTCCAGACGCGTGATATGTTCGCGGAAGAACGGTTTGACGACATGTGTCTTGTAGGCCTCGTAGCGCCGTTCCATCATGGCGTGCAGCGAACCGTTGCGCGCGCGCCTGTCGCCGAGGCCGGCCAGCGGCGCGAAAGTCAGCGCGGGCGAGCCTTCGAGGTCGCCCGGCATCAGGAAACGTCCTGGCGGCAAGGTCGAAAGCGCTCGCTCGTCGAGCTTGCATGCCTTGAGATAGGCGGCGAAGCTCTCAGCCAGCCGGCGTGCCGTCATTTCGTCGGCGTCGGCATTCGGGTCGATTTCCGTCGAGATCGCCCGCCAGGCCCGCGACAGGTCCTCGCGCACCGGCAACGTGGCCATTTCGAGGGCTTCTCGCGAAAAATCGGCGAAGGATTTGCCGAGCAGCGGCAGGTCGAGCAGCCATTCGCCGGGGTAATCGACGATGTCGACCGACAGTTTGCCCGACGAGAACATACGGTTCCAGCCGGAGGCCGATTCATATTCGATCGTCAGCCGCAGTTCAGAGATGGCGCGGGTCGAGTCCGGCCAGACGCGATCGTCGACCAGAGCGGCGATATGGTCCTCGTACTGAAAACGCGGCACGGCGTCGTCGGGCTGCTGTTCGAGGAAGGCGCGTGCGATACGCCCCGATTTCTGCGCCTCAAACAGCGGCAGGCGTCCGCCATGGATCAGGTTGTGGACGAAGGCCGAGATGAAGACGGTCTTGCCCGCGCGGGATAGACCCGTGACGCCCAGACGCAGCGATGGAGAAAAAAGTCCGGTGGCACGTCCCGACAATGTGTCGAGGGCAATTCTTGCCTCGTCGGTGAAGGTGGTCAGCGATGATGCCAAAATATGCTCGCTCGGACTTGCGTCCGCCCGATATAGGCGCTGGAACCCGGCTTTGAAATGGCGCTGGAAATCGGCATCAGAGATCGGCCGGGGTCAGGAAGGCTTCGAGATAGCCCGATCCCTGGGCCGCTTTTGCCAGATTACCGGGGAAACGGACGACGGCGAGGCCCGAGGTCGGAAAGCCATGATTGAGCATTGCCCGCTCCGTCTCGCCACCATCGCCCGAAACCGCCATGGCGAGATCCTCCGTCATCGGATTGTGGCCTATGACCAGCAAGGAGCCTGATCCGCCATGATCCCGGACGAGCCGGAGATAGCCGGCCGCGTCTTCGCTGTAGAGCGTGTCGAAAAAAAGCACCTTGCCTGTGTCCGTCTGACCGGCCAGTCCCTCGAGCGTTTCCCTGGCGCGTTTGGCGTTGGAGCACAGCGTCAGGTCCGGCACATAGGAACGGGATCGCATCGCGGCCCCCATCTTTTCGGCATCGGCGCGGCCGGATGCATCGAGCGGACGATCGAAATCACGCATGCCCGGCAAGGCCCAGCCGGCCTTGGCGTGTCGCAACAGATAAAGCCTGCTCACTCAACCTCCAATGACGCCCGAAAGCCGAAGTCCTGCCGCGATTAGCCACGAGAAAAGCATCGCGCACAATGGTGCACGTTCTTCGGCGCGGCGAATCACTTGCGGGGGCAAGCGGCGAAGATCGTCCTACTTTCGCCATCGAAACAGATCTATCCCGCTCCGGGGAAGGCTGCGGGCGCACTTTAACAATTGCGTGAGCCGGTGGCTGATTGCGCTTGTGCAGGCGTCTGGCGGCGAATATATAGGCGCCAAATTTGGGGCTGTTTGGGTGAGTCGAATGAACGACATCGTTACCGCCGATTACGTACCCTCCGAAGACGAGCCGTTCATGAACGAACGGCAGAAATCCTACTTCCGCCTAAAGCTCGTCACCTGGAAAAATGACATTTTGCGCGAAGCGCGCGAAACCCTCGAAATCCTGCAGCAGGAAAACGCCAACCATCCCGACCTCGCCGACCGCGCCTCTTCGGAAACCGACCGCGCCATCGAGCTCAGGGCCCGCGACCGTCAGCGGAAGCTCATCTCGAAGATCGATTCGGCACTACAGCGCATCGACGAAGGCACTTATGGCTATTGCGAGGAGACCGGTGAGCCGATCGCGTTGAAGCGGCTCGACGCCCGCCCGATCGCTACCTTGTCGATAGAAGCGCAGGAGCGCCATGAGCGCCGTGAAAAAGTCTATCGCGACGACTGACAGATAGCGCTGCATTGATTTCCAAATGGCCGGTTTCCGGCCATTTTTGTTCGATGTCGCCGCGCATGCCAAGGCGCGCTTGACCGTCGACCGGTTCAATTCACCGGCAGGCCACCCGGGGCGCAAATCATCTCTTCTGGCTTGAGAGTTCGCCCAAAAGCCTCGTCATTTCATCATCGAGCGACGGCGGCGCCTTGGGTGCCGGTTTGGCCGCCGGGCCGCCGGACCGTGGTTGGTCGAGCGAAACCTCGAGTTCCTTCATCAGCGTGTCGTCGATGCTGTCCTGCGGCGGCGGTGGCGCGTGCCTGACGGCATTGGCATTGGCGGAGCCGTAGGCGGGCAGCGGCGTGACATTGGTCGACTGATAGATTTGCGCCGCCGGTTTCGCTGCGGGAGCCGGTGGCGGTGCCGCCGGGCGCTGGCGGGCGGGCCCTGCCACCGGCTGCGGAGCGGGTGCTTGTCTGGGAGGCGCGGGAGCGGGCTGCGGCGGCCGCGGCTTCGCGACCGGGGTCCCGGCCGCCGGGACAGGCTGCGGGCCGCCATCCCCGGTCAAGGCCGGACGGCGCGGCGCGGCGAGGCGGATGTCGCGTTCGACAACGACGTCGGTCGGGCCGCCGATCAGGAGCAGATGTTCGATGTCGTCGCGTCGCACCAGCACCAGTCGGCGATGGCTGTCGACGGCGGTGGCGTCCATGACGGCGAGCCGCGTCTTGCGGTTGCGGCCGCCGGCGACAAACGTCCCGAAGGTCAGGTTGCGCACGAGCCTGACGATGATGAGAACGATGACCAGCAGGATCAGCGCCGCGAAGGTCCACAGGAGTGCCGCCGCATAACCGGGACCCGCCACGCTATCCAGCCACTGCATTGGTTTCCCCTGATCGGTTTTGGAAAGTGACGCGACACTAGACCGTTGCGACTGGCCACCGCAAGTTGCCTTTCACGCATCGTGAACAGCTTGAAACACAGGGAAGGCCGGTCGACATCATTTTTATCTGACATTTGCCGCCCGGGCCTTTTCCGGACTAGGAGAATATGATTCAACCGGCTAAAGCGCGTCGCGCTGAACGGATTCATGCGACGCGTTTCAGGTCCTTGTTTTTCATGCGTGACGTTTTCCCAAAACCGAAGTCACTTTTGGGCGACATGCATTAGGGGCGGGTGTCGGAACCTCGGATTTCACGAGCAGGGGGCATATGGCCAAGGAAGCGCGCGGCGATTTCTATCCGGTACCGATCGTCGACCAGAATACGCGACCGGGCGCGGTCACCCGGCTTATCATCTTCATCGTCGTTCTGACGGGCGCGGCCGTCGTCTTCGGCCTTTTCCGCGAGCGCCTCGGCGACCCCTTCCTGCTTGGCATGCTCGGCGTGCTGGCGATGATCGGTGTCGGCTTCCTGTTCGCGACCGCGATCGGCTTCGTGCAGATCACACCGCGCTCGACGGGCGACGAACTGTCCAAGGCTTTCGTCGATTCGATGGGCCAAGGCCTGCTGGTCACGGACACCAAAGGTCGCGTCGTCTACGCCAACCGGGCTTATGCCGATATGACCGGGGCCACCTCGGCCGCCGATCTGAAGACCGTCGAAGGATTGCTCTCGGATGTCCCCGAGGCCTCGGTGACCATTTACCGGCTGGCGTCCGGCTTGCGTGACGGGCAGCCGGGCGATGGCGAGTTCAGGCTCGCGCAATCGATCCGGCCCGGCGCTGAACCGGGCGCCCGCTGGTACCGGGCGCGCGCCCGCGCGTTCAGCGTTCCGGGCCAGCGGTTGCCGATGCTGGCCTGGCAGCTCGCCGATATTTCGCAGGAGCGGGCCGAGCAGGAGCGTTTCTTCCTCGATCTGCAGAAGGCCATCGATCACCTCGACCACGCGCCGGCCGGTTTCTTTTCGGCCGATCAGGACGGCCGCGTCACCTACATCAACGCCACGCTCGCCGGATGGCTGGGCATCGACCTTGCCAGCTTCACGCCCGGCGCCGTCACCTTGCCCGATATCGTTGCCGGCGACGGCATGGCGCTGGTGCGCTCCGTCAAGGCGGATCCCGGCACGACGCGCAATGCGGTCATCGATCTCGACTTGACGACGATGACCGGCGAGGCGCTGCCAGTGCGCTTCATGCACCGCGTTTCGGCAAGTCGCGAGGGCGTCGGCGGCCCGACGCGCACCATCGTGCTCAACCGTACGCAAGGCGAGGATGCCTCGGCCGATCTGCGCGCTTCGGAAGTGCGCTTCACCCGCTTCTTCAATTCGACGCCGATGGCGATCGCCGGTGTCGATGCCAGCGGACGCATCCTGCGCACCAACGCACCTTTTCTGTCGCTGTTTTCCTCGGTCGTCGACCGCGATGCCGTGGATCGCCGCGTACGGCTCGACACGGTGATCCATGACCGCGACCGGCCGGCCTTTGCCGCGGCGTTCGAGAAAGCCCGGCAGCGGCAGGCCGATATCGAACCGATCGACACCGTGCTGCCCGGCAATGAAGACCGGCACATCCGTTTCTACGTCAACGCCGTCGCCGACGGTACTGGCGGCGAAGGGGCCGAGGAATCGGCCATCGTCTACGCCGTCGAGACGACCGAGCAAAAGGCGCTCGAAGGGCAGATGGCGCAAAGCCAGAAGATGCAGGCCGTCGGCCAGCTCGCCGGTGGCATCGCGCACGACTTCAACAATGTGCTGACCGCCATCATCATGGCGTCGGACCTGCTTTTGACCAATCACCGGCCGTCGGATCCGTCCTTCCCCGACATCATGAACATCAAGCAGAACGCCAACCGGGCCGCCTCGCTGGTCAGGCAGTTGCTGGCCTTCTCGCGCAAGCAGACGCTGCGGCCGGAAGTGCTGAACCTCACCGACGTGCTCGCCGATCTCAGGATGCTGCTTGCCCGGCTGGTCGGCAACGACATCAAGCTCAAGGTCGACCACGGCCGCGACCTGTGGCCGGTCAAGGTCGATATCGGCCAGTTCGAGCAGGTGGTGGTCAACCTGGCGGTCAACGCGCGCGACGCGATGCCGGCGGGAGGCGATCTCACCGTGCGCACACGCAACGTGACCGCCGAGGAGTCCAAGACCTTCCCGTATCGCGAACTCGCGGCCGCCGACTATGTGGTGGTCGAGGTCGAGGACACCGGCTCAGGCATCGCGCCCGACGTGCTGAAGAAGATCTTCGAGCCGTTCTTCACCACCAAGGAGGTCGGCAAGGGCACGGGCCTCGGTCTGTCCATGGTCTACGGCATCATCAAGCAGACCGGCGGTTTCATTTTCTGCGATTCCGAAGTCGGCAAGGGTTCGACTTTCCGCATCTTCCTGCCACGTCACATCGCGGAAGCGAAAAAGGCGGCCGAACCCGGTGAAGCACCGGCCGCCGCGGCAGTCAAACTGGCCGATAGCACCAAGGACCTGTCCGGGTCGGCGACGGTACTGCTGGTCGAGGATGAGGACGCCGTGCGCATGGGCGGCATGCGGGCACTGACCTCGCGCGGTTACACCGTCCACGAGGCGTCCTCCGGCGTCGAGGCGCTGGAAGTGTTCGAAGCGCTCGGCGGCAAGGTCGACATCGTCGTTTCCGACGTAGTGATGCCGGAAATGGACGGGCCGACGCTGCTCGGTGAATTGCGCAAACGCCAGCCGGACATCAAGTTCGTCTTCGTCTCCGGCTATGCCGAGGACGCATTCGCCAGAAACCTGCCGGCGGAGGCGCATTTCGGCTTCCTGCCAAAACCGTTCTCGCTCAAGCAACTGGCTACGATCGTCAAGGATGTGCTTGAATCTTAGGTATTTCCAATGCCGCGCCCCTTGCACAACGCGGTAACAACGCCATGATTATTGGCAATATAGCAGGCGGGCTTGGGGGAGCAGCTGTTGACGCCACACATCGAGGCAAGCAAGGGCGACTACGCCGACACGATTTTGTTGCCGGGCGACCCGCAGCGCGCGGAGTGGATGGCCGGCACGTTTCTCGACACGCCGCGTTGTGTCAATCGTCGTCGCGGTGCGCTTGGCTTTACCGGCTCGTTTCGAGGCAGGCCCATCAGCATTCAGGCGACGGGTATCGGTGTTTCATCGTTCCTGATCTATGCGCATGAATTGCTTGATTATTATGGCGCTCGGACACTGATCCGCACCGGTACCTGCGGTGGCCTGAGCGCCGAGGCAAAGCTGCGCAGCCTTGTGATCTCGCAATCGGCACGGCCTGAAGACACCGAGAACGGCCGGGTCTTTGGCCTTTACGAGGCTGATGTCGGCCCGGATCCGGCGCTGCTCGCTTGCGCATTGGCCAAGGCAACCGAACTCGGCATCGACCACCACGCCGGCCTGACAGCCTGCACCGACATATTCTACCATCCCGACCCACGTGCCCGCTATGCCGACGCCAGGGCGCTCGGAGCGCTGGCCGTAGACATGGAAACCAGCGCTCTCTATCGCATCTCGGCGCATTTCGGCGCGAGGGCATTATCGCTGCTGACCGTGGTCGACAATCTGCTCACCGGCGAACAGACCGACTATTCCGAACGCCAGGAGCTTTTCACCGACATGAGCCGCCTGGCGCTCGAAATTGCCACGGAAGCGCGCTAGGCGGCCTCGCGCAACGATCGTTGTTTCATAGCCATCGGCGGCGGCGTGGGTCTTGTCGTAGACGCGTCATCGCCGAGCGCGTTTCGCGCCGCACGCTCCTGAAAGGCAGCCTTGCATCCAGCGCATTGATCGCCGGCGGCAGCTTTGTCGGCTCGTTGTTTGCCGGCGAAACACATGCGGTCGCCGCTCTTTCGACACTCGGCTTTCCCGAGTTGAAGCGTCGCGAATGAAGGGGGAGGATGAAGACGGGGAATTGGCCATGGTGTCTGCCTCTCGAGGTGGATGTGACGGCGCACCGCTGCCTATCCAGTTTCGGCAACATCCAGATGACACGGCAGACGTGCAGACTCCCAAGGCAGCCCCGATGGGAGGCGAAGGCCTACTGATTGCCTCCCTTGGTGCAGGTCGAGGCGGTGAAGGCCCCGTCGGGTTGCTTCATGATGATGTCGAAGGAGGGCGGGTTCTGGCCGTCCAGGGTTGCCTGGGTCATCGAGAGCGCGTTGCCGCCGGCGGTATAGCCGCCGAGCGGGCCCAGCCACGAAATCACACCGTTTGCATCCATCTGATAGTTGTAAGCCTGTTGGGCGGTACCGAAGGTGACGGGGCCTGTGTAGACGTTTCCCTTGATGGTGATGTCGCCGAGGTTGAGGAACAGGCCGAGCAGATAGACTTCGCAGTGATAAGTGCCATCGGGCATCTTGCCATCGCTGAAATCGGCTCGTGCCGCTCCGGTTGCCGCCGCCACAGACAAAATGCCGATGAATATGCGTGAAATGCCTGATGTCATGACGTCGTCCGTTTGAACGACAAGCTTGCCCTATTTTCGTGCCGCGCCGCAACATTTGTCGTCCGCGACACGTGCGCCAAGGTCAAAATATAGGCATGTGTCAAAAATGAGCTAAAATTAGGCATACGCCTCGTGCGCTGCGCAAATTTCCCTCAATCATTTTTTAACCGGCTCTCTTATCTCTGTTCATTCTAATGTATCAACTAACTGATAACGTTCGGTTAGTTTGCTATTTTCAGCAAGCAGGCAGCGGTTGGCACGGGGGTTGCATCGTAGTGTTGCGGTGCAATCAACCAGCTTGGGAGTCTTCGGTATGAGGGGTAATTTCTCGACAATAACAAAAATGGTCTCGGCGGGCGTGGTCGCCGCCGGTTTGATGATATCCGCTCCGGCCAGGGCTGCCGACGACACGATCAAGGTCGGCATTCTCCATTCGCTGTCGGGCACAATGGCGATTTCGGAGACGACGCTGAAGGACGCCATGCTGATGCTCATCGACGAGCAGAACGCCAAGGGCGGCCTGCTCGGCAAGAAGCTTGAAGCCGTCGTCGTCGATCCGGCTTCCAACTGGCCGCTGTTCGCCGAAAAGGCGCGCGAACTGATCTCCAAGGACAAGGTCGCGGCGGTGTTCGGCTGCTGGACCTCGGTGTCGCGCAAATCGGTGTTGCCGGTGTTCTCCGAGCTCGACAACATCCTGTTCTATCCCGTCCAGTATGAGGGCGAGGAAAGCGAGCGCAACGTGTTCTACACCGGTGCGGCTCCAAACCAGCAGGCCATTCCGGCCGTCGACTATCTGATGAGCAAGGACGGCGGCTCGGTGAAGCGCTGGGTGCTGGAAGGCACCGACTACGTCTATCCGCGTACCACCAACAAGATCCTCGAAGCCTATCTGAAGTCCAAGGGCGTCGCGGCCGAAGACATCATGACCAACTACACGCCGTTCGGCTTTTCCGACTGGCAGACCGAAGTTTCGGCGATCAAGAAGTTCGGTTCGGCCGGCAAGAAGACCGCCGTCGTCTCGACCGTCAATGGCGACGCCAATGTTCCGTTCTACAAGGAACTGGGCAACCAGGGCATCAAGGCCGAAGACATCCCGGTCATGGCCTTCTCAGTGGGTGAGGAAGAACTTGCCGGTCTCGACACCAAGCCGCTGGTCGGCCATCTTGCTGCGTGGAATTATTTCGAGAGCGTCAGCACGCCCGAGAACAAGAAGTTCATTGCCGACTGGCACAAGTTCATCAAGAACAACAAGCGCACCACCAACGACCCGATGGAAGCCCACTATATCGGCTTCAACATGTGGGTGAAGGCGGTTCAAAAGGCCGGCACCACCGATCCGGACAAGGTCATCGATGCCATGGTCGGCGTTTCGGTGCCGAACCTGACCGGCGGCTATTCGACGATGATGCCGAACCATCACATCACCAAGCCGGTGCTGATCGGTGAAATCCAGGCCAATGGCCAATTCGAAACGGTTTCGAAGACACCGGGCCTGGTGATGGGTGACGAATGGTCCGACTACCTGCCCGACTCCAAGGACCTGATTTCCGATTGGCGCGCGCCGCTCAGCTGCGGCAACTTCAACGTCAAAACCGGCAAGTGCGGCGGCAAGGGCACGAACTGATCCTCCCCGGGCTGGACCTTCGGGTCCACGCCCAAGACCGCGCGCGTCCGGACAGTTCCTCCACTGGCCGGACGCCCACTTCAACCTTCAATGGTCACCGAAAGCCGATGAAGATTCTCCACGCGATTGGCCTGACGCTTTTGTTCCTGCTGACGACGCTGTCGTCTTCTGGCGCTGCGGAAGCCGATCTGCGTGCCATCATCGCCAAATTCGCGACAGTGACGGACTTTTCCGAGACAGGAGCTGTCGTTCAAGAGTTGACGGCCACAGGCGATCCGGCTGTCGAACGGCCGCTTGCTGCATTGGCGGACGGCAATCTTTACGCTCGTACGGCCGACTCGATGGTGTTTGTCGGCAAGGAAGGCGACGAAAACGTCCAGCTTTTCGACCCGCTGAGCGGCGAGCCAGCAGGCGAGGCCTCCGAGGACGACATAACCAAGATCAGCGTCAACAACACGTTGCGCCGCACGATCCGCGATGCATTGGGCACGTTGACGCTTGGTTCCAAGGATCCGACGGTCCGCATCGCCGCCGCGGACACCATGTTCAAGACACCGGACGCCGCCAATATCGGCCCGCTCGACGCAGCCATCGCCAGTGAAAGCGTGGCGAGCGTCAAGGCTTCGCTGGAACAGGCGCGTGCCGCTTCCATTCTGGTTTCAGACAAGCCCGACGCAGACAAGCTCGCCGCAATCGCCCTGATCGGTGCGCGCGGCGACCGCGATGCTGTTTCGCTGCTCACCTCGGTCGAGGCCAACGCCTCTGGAGCGGTCAAGGACGCGGCGACGGCTGCGATCGCAAACATCAATTCGACGCTGGCCTTGTGGGATGCCGGCCAGAACATCTGGTATGGGATATCGCTGGGTTCGGTGCTGCTGCTGGCGGCGATCGGGCTTGCGATCACGTTCGGCGTCATGGGCGTCATCAACATGGCGCATGGCGAGATGGTGATGCTCGGCGCCTACACGACTTTCGTCGTCCAGCAGGTGATCCGCACGTCCTTTCCCGGCCTCTTTGACTGGTCGCTGGTGATCGCGCTGCCGCTTGCCTTCCTGGTTGCGGCATTCGTCGGTCTCATCATCGAGCGCGGCGTCATCCGCTTTCTTTACGGCCGGCCGCTGGAGACGCTGCTGGCGACCTGGGGCGTATCGCTGATCCTGCAGCAGGCGGTGCGCTCGATCTTCGGACCGACCAACCAGGAGGTCGGCAATCCGTCCTGGATGTCCGGCTCATTCGACGTCGGACAACTGGCCATCACCTGGAACCGGCTGTGGATACTGGTGTTCGCGCTCACGGTGTTCGGCATGTTGCTCTACGTGATGAAGCGCACGCCCTGGGGCCTGCAGATGCGCGCAGTCACCGCCAATCGGCGCATGGCCGCCTCGATGGGCATCAGGACGCCGTGGGTCGACGCGCTGACTTTCGCGCTGGGGTCCGGCATTGCCGGTATTGCAGGCGTCGCGCTCAGCCAGATCGACAATGTTTCGCCCAATCTCGGCCGCGGCTACATCATCGACAGTTTCATGGTCGTCGTCTTCGGCGGTGTCGGCAATCTCTGGGGCACGCTGGTCGGCGCCTTCTCGCTCGGCATTGTCAACAAGGTTCTCGAACCCTATGCCGGCGCCGTGCTCGGCAAGATCGTCGTGCTGGTGCTGATCATCCTTTTCATCCAGAAGCGCCCGCGCGGCCTGTTCGCGCTCAAGGGCAGGGCGGTGGAAGCATGATTTCAGGACGCTTCTTCGCCGCGGGTGCCGACCGCCGCATCGCCATCACCATTTTCGCCCTGCTGGCGGTGGCCGTCATCGTGCCGCTGCTCAACCTGGCTGTTTCGCCAACCAGCGCCTTCTACGTGCCGTCCTACATAGTCGCGCTGACCGGCAAGTATCTCTGCTACGCGCTGCTGGCGCTGTCGCTCGATCTGGTCTGGGGCTATTGCGGCATCCTTTCGCTTGGCCACGGCGCCTTCTTCGCGCTCGGCGGCTATGCAATGGGCATGTATCTGATGCGCCAGATCGGTTCGCGCGGCGTCTATGGCAATCCGATCCTGCCTGATTTCATGGTGTTCCTGAACTACAAGCAATTGCCGTGGTTCTGGACCGGGTTCGACCATTTCTGGTTCGCGGCAATCATGGTGCTGGCGGTGCCCGGCCTGCTTGCCTTCGTCTTCGGCTGGTTCGCCTTCCGCAGCCGCGTCACCGGCGTCTATCTCTCGATCATCACCCAGGCGATGACCTATGCGCTGCTGCTCGCCTTCTTCCGCAATGACATGGGCTTCGGCGGCAACAACGGGCTCACCGATTTCAAGGATATTCTGGGCTTTAACGTGCAGGCCGACGCGACCCGTTCGGCGCTGTTCGCGGCCAGCGCGGTAATGCTCGCGCTCGCCGTTTTCATCACCTGGGCGATCGTCGGCTCCAAATACGGCAAGCTGCTGATGGCCGTGCGCGACGCGGAGAGCCGCACGCGGTTCCTCGGCTGGCGGGCGGAGAACGTGAAACTGTTCGCCTTCACCGTTTCGGCCGTCATGGCAGGCATTGCCGGCGCGCTCTACGTGCCGCAGGTCGGCATCATCAATCCCGGCGAATTCGAACCGTCCAATTCGATCGAGGTGGTGATCTGGGCGGCGGTGGGCGGACGCGGCACCATCGTCGGGCCGATCATCGGCGCGCTGCTCGTCAATGCCGGCAAATCCTGGTTCACCGGTGTGCTGCCGGAATTCTGGCTGTTCGCGCTGGGCGGCCTGTTCGTCGCTGTCACCTTGCTCCTGCCGAAGGGCATAATCGGCATGTGGGACAGCTGGCGCGGCAATGCCAGGGCGTTGCGCGCGGCTTCCCTCGCTGACGAAGCCGGCACCGAGGCGAGAGTCGCATCCGCCACCTCGAAGCCTGCTCGATCGCCGGCGAGAAATCCAGGCGAATGGTCCTGGTCCGACCCCGAACCGCAGGCGGCGGAGTAAGCGGCCATGAGCAAATCCAACACCATCCTCTATCTCGACGGCGTCTCGGTCTCCTTCGACGGCTTTCGCGCCATCAACAATCTGTCGCTGGTGCTCGACAAGGGCGAGATGCGCGCCATTATCGGCCCCAACGGCGCCGGCAAGACGACGATGATGGACATCGTCACCGGCAAGACGCGACCCGACGAAGGCGAAGTGTTCTTCGACGGCCAGGTGGACCTCACCAGGCATGACGAAGCCGAGATCGCCATGATGGGCATCGGCCGCAAATTCCAGAAGCCGACCGTCTTCGAAAGCCACACGATCGAGGAAAACCTGATGCTGGCGCTGAAGGGGCCGCGCTCGATCTTCCCGGCGCTGTTCCACCGCCAATCGCCCGCCGAGACGCGACGGATCGACGAGATTCTTGGCATCATCCGGTTGGGCGACAAGCGTCATGACCTGGCGGCCAATCTTAGCCACGGCCAGAAGCAGTGGCTTGAGATCGGCATGCTCTTGGCCCAGGATCCGAAGTTGCTTCTGGTCGACGAGCCGGTCGCCGGCATGACCGATGCCGAGACAGAGGAAACCGCGCGGCTGCTCAGGGACATCGCCCGTGACCATTCGGTCATCGTCGTCGAGCACGACATGCATTTCGTGCGCGAACTCGGCGTCAAGGTCACCTGCCTGCATGAGGGCTCGGTGCTCTCCGAAGGGACGCTCGATTTCGTATCGGCCGACGAGCGCGTCGTCGAAGTCTATCTGGGGAGATGAGCATGGTCTGGCGGGTGCAATTCCATCACTTCGACATGTCGTTTCTTCGGTTCTGGAGAAGGCGCTGACATGCTCGAAGTTTCCAATGCCACGCTCCATTACGGCGCCGCCCAGGCGCTGCGTGGCGTGTCGCTGAAGGCGGCTGCCGGCCAGATCACCTGCGTGCTCGGCCGCAACGGCGTCGGCAAGACAAGTTTGATGAGATCGATCGTCGGCCATCACCGGCTGACGAGCGGAAGCGTTGCCTTCGAGGGGAAGGCGCTCGACCGGAGCGCGGCGTATGACCGCGCCCGGTCGGGCATCGCATTCGTGCCGCAGGGCAGGGAGATCTTTCCGCTGCTCAGCGTGCGCGAAAACCTCGAATCCGGCTTCGCGCCCTTGAGGCGCGCCGACCGCGACGTGCCGGCGCACGTCTTCGAGCTGTTTCCGGTGCTGAGGCAGATGCTTGCCCGCCGTGGCGGCGATCTTTCCGGCGGTCAACAGCAGCAGTTGGCCATCGGCAGGGCGCTGGTAATGCGGCCGAAGCTGCTGGTGCTCGACGAGCCGACCGAAGGCATCCAGCCCTCCGTTATCAAGGACATCGGCCGCGCCATACGTTATCTGCGCGACCAGGCCGGCATCGCTGTGTTGCTGGTCGAACAGTATCTCGACTTCTGCCGAGAGCTTGCCGACGAGGTCAACATCATGGATCGCGGCCAGATCGTCCACACCGGCCCGGCGCAAGATTTAGACCGGGCTGATGTTCGCAAATTCCTCACGGTCTAGAATCGGCACTGGACTTCAGTTGAAGATTTGAAGTTCTTGGCAAGTCCAATATTTCTTCCATCCATCATCCGCGTCTCTGGCACACGCTATGTCGCATGCTAGTCTTTTCCAGGCTTTGTGAGTCGGCCGCTTCCGTATCAGTCTGGTTATAGCAGATCGAGGCGCGGCGAAGGTTCTGCAAGTTCCACGCAAGCAAGGCTTCCTAGCTTCCCGATCTCTGTCGTTCAAACGCGTTTGGGCACACAGGCTAAGGGACAGCCATGGAACGTTACGTCGAGGACTACCAGAAGCGGCGGCTTACCGAACGTGTCGACATCATCGCCGCCATCAACATCTTGAGGTCACAGGGCTGCGACTACGATGATCTGATCGAGGAGATCACCAAGGTCTTTTACGTTGACCTCGATGCCTTCAATGAAATCGTCATGGCGGCCTAGGGGCAGTCTTCGCTATTCAACAATCACAGAGTCGCCATGATGCGAGTGATCAGCTCGCGCGCCGGAATGGCGAGGCGATGACGCGGTTGCGGCCTCCGCGCTTGGCGTCGTAGAGCGCCTTGTCGGCGGCGCTGAGCACCTTGTCCAAGCTGAGGCCCTCCTTGCTGCCAAACGCAAATCCGGCGCTGACCGTGCAAGTGAGCGAGCCGGTTTCGGTTTCTATCAACCGCATCGCGAAAGCCGCCCGGATGCGCTCAGCTGATTCCTCGACCGTCTCCGGCAGAGTGCGCCTCAGCACCAGTGCGAATTCCTCGCCGCCCATGCGCGCGGCGACGTCGGCCGATCGAAGGTTGGCTGCCAACTCTCTGGCGAACACCTTCAGCACCTCGTCGCCCGCCGCGTGGCCGAATTCGTCGTTGATGGCTTTGAAATTGTCGAGGTCGAAGACGACCACGGCGGTAAAGGCGCCGACCGGAATATGGCCATGCATGTCGAACAGGGCGCGCCGGTTGAGCAGGCCGGTCAGGGGATCCGTCAGGGCGTTGCGGTGGTGGTGCCGCGCCAGACGCCCCTGGTTGAGGGCAAGCGAGAGTGCGCCAATACCCGTCATGCTGGCGATCACCACGATCAGGCTGAGCTCTTCTGCCCAATTGCTTGGCGCGTGGCCGAGCACCAGTTTTCCGTCCCAAGCGAGAACCATGGCGCAGAGCGCGAAGGACGTGGCCGTGGCCGAATAGAGCGTGGTGATGCCGATCGTCAAAGCGGGCGCCTCATCGCGGCCTCTCCAATATTCGAACGCCGTGGCGAACAGGAGCAAGGCGGCGAACATGTTCTCGAACATGAAGCCGAGGCCGTCGTAGCCCAAAGCCATGGGAGGCAGCGCTATCGCCAGGGAAACGCAACCCCACAGCGCCCGCGGCAGCGGCGAGCCGCCGGTGCGGAACTGATAGGCGGCGCCCAGCATGGCCGAAAAGCCGATCAGCAGGAACACCGAGGTGGCGATGCCGAGCAGGCGCCCGGGCATGTCGATATAGGCGTCGTAGATGAAAATATCGCCAACCACGAACACCAGGCTGATCGCCCATGTCAGCAGGAATTTCTCCGAGCGAGCGGTCAGCCACATGCCAAACAATGTCAGGCTGAGGCAAGCGGCGGAGAACCCGACAGCGAGCAGAAGTGAAGTGTAGTCGAGCGACATGCCCCTCTTTCCCTGCCGGCGACGGCTCCAGCTCTGCAGCTTGGCGTCGGAGTATTCATGCGGCAAGGAAGTGTCGATAAGGTTACGATCACGGCGAAGATGCCCAGGAATAGGCGCTTTGCTACGCCCAAAACGCATAGGCGACGCACTTATAGCGGGTGCTGGAAACCGACCGATGCTTTTTCAGTCGGTTACGCGCCTCATCAGCGCCATTGCCCCGAACGGCGCGCGCACCTTGCCCTCGGTGATGAAGTAGACGAAGACATCGCGCGGCTGGACCGGGGCGTCGGTGGCGGGGCCGGCGCGCCGCAGATCGGCCGGCTGCTTGCCTTCCGCCCAGATTTTTGCGCGCGCCGCCCATTCATCGAGGCCTTTTGGCGTGTAGCAATCGGGATTGTCGTCGCTGCCGGTCTGCAACCGCGCATAGACGAAATCGCCGGTGATATCGGCGATGTCAGGATATTTGGCATGGTCGGCATAGACGATCGCCGCCTTGTATTTGCGCGCGAGTGCGGCGAACTCCGGCACGATGAAGCTGTCGTTGCGCACTTCGAGCGCGTGGCGCAGCGCGACGCCGTCCTGCTTTTCCGGCAGCAGTTTCAGAAACGCCTCGAAATCGTCAGGGTCGAATTTCTTGGTCGGCGCGAACTGCCACAGGATCGGTCCGAGCTTTTCACCGAGCGCGGCCACGCCGGAACCGAGGAAACGCATCATCGATTCACCGGCTTCGCCCAGCACACGCCGATTGGTGACGAAGCGGTTGCCTTTCAGCGAATAGACGAAACCGTCTGGCGCCTCGTTGGCCCATTTGACGAAGGTCGGCTCCTTGAAGCTCGAATAATAGGTGCCGTTGACCTCGATGCTCGGCACTTGCCGGCTGGCGTAGTTCAGTTGCTTGGCCTTCGACAACTTGTCCGGATAGAAGGACGTGTCCCAAGGCTCGAAGGTCCAGCCGCCCATGCCGGCGCGGATTGTTCCCGATTTGCTCATCGTCGTCCTCCCAGATTTCAAAAGCGATCAAGCCGCGGTGGGCCTGTCGACGGGTTTGGCCATGTCGACCAGTACCCACCCTGGCCGATAGGGATTGGGTCGGCGACCCGTTTCGTGAAAACCATAGGCGAGATAGAGCGCGATGTTCCGTTCCATCTTGGCGTTGGTGTAGAGCCGCACCTCCGGCAGGCCCCACAGACTTGCCTGTTCATCCGCGTGATTGAGTAACGCGATGCCAAATCCCTTGCCTTGGGAGCCGGGGGCGACCGCGACGGAGAAGATCATGACGTGGTCGGGATGGCGCTCCAGCGTGATTAGCCCGGCAAGCGTGGCGTCCCTCTCCAGCAGCCAGACCTCGCCCTGGGCGACGCGCGGTGCGTAGTCCTCGGTAACCGGGATCGGTGGCGCGTCGAGTATCGCGTTGTAGGGGGCATAGGCCGCTTGAGTCAGCGCGACGATCGCGGCGAGATCTTCTGGGCGGGCAAGCCTCACGCCAAAGCTGCTCTGGACCGTGATGCGACCATCCCTACCCATCACTCCGCCGCTTCGCGCTTGCCCCCCGGGCGCCGTTCCAGAAGCTCCTTGAGGAACTGGCCGGTGTAGCTGCGCTTCTCCCGCACGATTGCTTCCGGCGTTCCAGACGCGACCAGCTCGCCGCCGCCATCACCGCCTTCGGGACCGAGGTCGAGCACCCAGTCGGCGGTCTTGATCACTTCGAGATTGTGCTCGATGACCACCACCGTGTTGCCCTGGTCGACCAATTCGTGCAGCACTTCCAACAGCTTGGCGACGTCGTGGAAATGCAGGCCAGTGGTCGGCTCGTCGAGGATGTAGAGCGTCTTGCCCGTCGCCTTGCGCGACAGTTCCTTGGCCAGCTTGATGCGTTGCGCCTCGCCGCCCGACAGCGTCGTCGCCTGCTGGCCGATATGGATGTAGCCGAGGCCGACCTGCTTCAGCGTGTCGAGCTTGTCGCGCACGCCAGGCACGGCGGCGAAGAAATCGACGCCTTCCTCGACGGTCATGTCGAGCACGTCGGCGATCGACTTGCCCTTGAACAGGACGTCGAGCGTCTCCCTATTGTAGCGCTTGCCGTGGCAGACATCGCAGGTGACGTAGACGTCGGGCAAGAAGTGCATCTCGATCTTGATGACGCCGTCGCCCTGGCAGGCCTCGCAGCGGCCGCCCTTGACGTTGAACGAGAAACGTCCCGGCTGGTAGCCGCGCGCCTTGGCTTCCGGCAGGCCGGCGAACCAGTCGCGGATCGGCGTGAAGGCGCCGGTATAGGTAGCGGGGTTCGAACGCGGCGTCCGCCCGATGGGCGACTGGTCGATGTCGATGACCTTGTCGAGGAATTCCAGCCCCTCGATGCGGTCGTGTTCGGCCGGATGCTCGCGCGAACCCATGATGCGGCGCGAGGCCGCCTTGAACAGCGTCTCGATCAGGAAGGTCGACTTGCCGCCGCCCGACACGCCGGTGACGGCGGTGAAGGTGCCGAGCGGGATTTCGGCGGTGACGTTCTTCAGATTGTTGCCGCGCGCGCCGACAACCTTCAGGCGCCGGTTCTTCTTCGCCTCGCGACGCACGCCGGGCGTCGCTACTTCGAGCGCACCCGACAAATATTTGCCGGTGATCGAATTGGGGTTGGCCATCACCTGCTGCGGCGTGCCCTGGGCGATGATCTCGCCGCCATGGATGCCGGCGGCCGGACCCATGTCGACGACATAGTCGGCATGCAGGATGGCGTCCTCGTCATGCTCGACGACGATCACCGTGTTGCCGATGTCGCGCAAATGCTTGAGCGTGTCGAGCAGACGCGTGTTGTCGCGCTGGTGCAGGCCGATCGACGGCTCGTCCAGAACGTAGAGCACGCCGGTGAGGCCCGAGCCGATCTGCGAGGCCAGCCGGATGCGCTGGCTTTCGCCGCCCGACAGCGTGCCGGAATTGCGCGACAAAGTGAGATAGTCGAGACCGACATCGTTGAGGAAGCGCAGGCGCTCGCGGATTTCCTTCAAGACGCGGACAGCGATCTCATTCTGCTTGTCGTTGAGCTGCGCCGGCAGGTCGGTAAACCAGCGATCGGCATTGCGGATCGACTGTTCCGTCACTTCGCCGATATGCTTGCCGCCGATCTTCACCGCCAGCGCTTCAGGCTTCAGCCGATAGCCCTTGCAGGCCGGGCAGGGCGTTGCCGACATGAAGCGCTCGATCTCCTCGCGCATCCAGGCGGATTCGGTTTCCTTCCAGCGTCGCTCGAGATTGGGGATGACGCCTTCGAAGGTCTTGGTCGTCTTGTAGGAGCGCAGGCCGTCATCATATTGGAAGGTGATTTCGCGCTCGCCGGTGCCGCGCAGGATCGCCTCCTGGGCCTCGGCGGAAAGATCCTTGAACTTGTCGCCGAGCTTGAAGTTGTAGGCCTTGCCCAATGCCTCGAGCGTCTGCGAGTAATAGGGCGAGGTCGACTTCGCCCACGGGCTGACGGCGCCGTCGCGCAGCGACACGTTCTCGTCGGGCACGACGAGGTTGGGATCGATGGCGCGCTGGCTGCCGAGACCGTCGCAGGTCGGGCAGGCGCCGAACGGGTTGTTGAAGGAGAACAGCCTGGGTTCGATCTCCGGAATGGTGAAGCCGGACACCGGACAGGCAAATTTTTCCGAGAACAGGATGCGCTCATGCGTCTCGTTCTTGGATTTGTTGACCGAATCCTCGCCGGTCTGGCTGGCGTCGAGCGGCTTGTCGGCGAACTCGGCCACCGCCAGCCCCTCGGCCAGCTTCAATGCCGTCTCGATGGAGTCGGCGAGACGCGTGGCAAGGTCGCCGCGCACGACGATGCGGTCGACGACGACGTCGATGTCGTGCTTGTATTTCTTGTCCAGCGCCGGCACGTCGGCGATTTCATAGAAGACGCCGTCGACCTTGACGCGCTGGAACCCCTTCTTCTGCAACTCCAGCAGTTCCTTGCGGTATTCGCCCTTGCGGCCGCGCACGATGGGCGCCAGCAGGAACAGGCGCGTGCCTTCCTCGACCGCCAGTACCCGGTCGACCATCTGGCTGACCGTCTGGCTCTCGATCGGCAGGCCGGTGGCCGGCGAATAGGGCACGCCGACACGGGCAAACAGAAGCCGCATATAGTCGTAGATCTCGGTGACGGTGCCGACCGTCGAACGCGGGTTCTTCGAGGTGGTCTTCTGCTCGATGGAGATGGCCGGCGAAAGGCCGTCGATCTGGTCGACGTCGGGCTTCTGCATCATTTCGAGGAATTGCCGTGCATAGGCCGAGAGGCTCTCGACATAGCGGCGCTGGCCCTCGGCATAGATGGTGTCGAAGGCGAGCGATGATTTGCCGGAGCCCGACAGGCCGGTCATGACGATCAGGCTGTCACGCGGCAGGTCGAGATCGACATTCTTCAGATTGTGTTCGCGCGCCCCGCGAATGGAAAGGAATTTATGGTCGGCCATCGCCGGTCGCCGCCTCAGATCTGGAATTCGTGGGATTGGCGGGTTTTTCCCGGCCATCCCCTATGTAGGTCTTTTTGCCGCCACGTCGAGAGACGCCACAACTCCCGACAGAAGTCGTTTAACCGTCTTTCGCGCGAAGGGGCAAGCGGAAAGAACAAAGACCGAACACGCTCCTGACAAAGCTATGCGGAAACTGACCCTGACGTAACCTCCCGGCGATCACATTTTTCCGTAACCGGCTATTGATGGTTGACGCGACCGGCTCACGGGGGCAGTCTCCAGAGGTCAGCGAAGCCGGCCGTCTTTCGATGGCCTCGCCGCCCCAATGCGGCCTGCGAGACGCCGCAGGCATTTGCGATTTGCGCTTCGCGATGGCAATGTCGTAACGGACAAAGGAGCGGAGCATGACGCCACCGGATAGTCCCCCAGGGCTCCACGTCTCGTTGGAGCCGAGGCAGGCATAAGTGCCAGGGTATAGCGTTTGCGCCACCAGACAAACCGTGACCTGCCATATCCCCCAAAATTAGAGACTGTTAGTCGGATCGTCGGCTGAATGCCGCGATGCATCCGAAATCCAACGCCGGCAGTACACTCCCGGCAAAAAATGGATTTGAGATCCAGAAAAGCCCCGTCCGTTTGCCCCAGGCACGGCGGGGCTATTCTTTTGGGCGGGCTCGAGTTTGCAGGACCGATCTTTTGCCCTACCTGGGCGGCTTGATCCCGCCAACCCCGACATCGACCGTGATGCTGCCGGAAATCCTGACATCCGTATCGCCGATCTTGAACTGCCCGTTGCCGCTGCTAGGGAATGCGTCGTCGGGTTCGGGCACCGGGGCTGGCTTGGCGATGCGATAGTCGCCGCTCACGCCGGGCAGGGCGCCTTTCTGCGCCGACGACGAGGCGCCGTCGGCAAGTGCCGCACAGGAGAAAAGGCCGACGATGGCGAGCACCATGGTGGCTGTGACACGGTGCAATGGTCTTGATCGATGTGCGTCGGTCATCCCCCTGTTATAGGGACCTGCCGCCACTTGAACCAGACCGGTATCGTCAAATCTTCGTTCTCGGGTCACGCCGCCTTTTTGCGGGTGTCGAAAACATGGTCGACAAGGCCCCATGCCTGGGCCTCGCGGGCCGTCATGAAATGGTCGCGGTCGAGCGTGCGTTCGACCTCTTCATAGCTGCGGCCGCAATGCTGGGCGTAGAGTTCGGTCATGTGGCGCTTGGTCTGGCCGATGCGTTCGGCATGCCGCTGGATGTCGGAAGCTTGGCCCTGGAAGCCGCCGAGCGGCTGATGCAGCAGGATGGTGGCATTGGGCAGCGCGATCCGGCGCCCGGCCGTGCCCGCCATCAGCAGGAACGATCCCATCGACGCGGCAAAGCCCATGCACACGGTCGACACCGGGCAACTGATATATTGCATCGTGTCGTAAATGGCGAAGCCGCTGGTCACCATGCCACCCGGTGAGTTGATGTAGAGCGAAATCTCCTTCTCGGGATTGTCCGATTCCAGCGACAAAAGCTGCGCGCAGACCAGCGCCGAGACGTCGTCATTGATCTCGCCGTTGATGAAGACGATGCGCTCGCGCAGCAGCCGCGAAAAAATGTCGAAGGCACGTTCGCCGCGGCTCGATTGCTCGATCACCATCGGCACAAGACTGGCAACACCGCTCATTTTTCTTCTCCAATTTCCGTGTTCAGGCCGTGCGCAGCAGAAGATGCGGCGTGTTGCTCGCGGCGATGAGCTTTCCAGCTCCGCGCAGCGAAAGCCGGCAGCCGGCGCTCGTCATGGTAACGGCCGCCTTGCGAGCAAAGCCGTCATGGACGATGCGCAGATGCGTGCCGCCCGAAACGGTGCGGGCGAGTGTGAAGGTGACGGTGCTGTCGAGCGGGTGCTGTCGCGCCGCATCGTCCGACTGTTCCCGCCAGGAATAGCGCAGCAGGTGCTCGGGCTCGGCGTCGAGGATCTCGCACTCGATTGCCGCGTCGGGCCCGGCGAAGGCAAAGCGGCTGCCGGTCTGTGGCCTGATATCATTCGGCATCATCCAGGCGGCGAGCAGTTCCGGCACGGTCAGCGCCCGCCACACCTTTTCCGGCGGCTCGGCTAGGTCATATTCGAATTCGATCGCATCCGGTGCGACTTCGCGTTGGCTCTTCATTGATCCATGTCCTTCAAAACCGTCTTCAGCCTTTCGATGCGCTCCGGCCAGAACGTCCGGTAGCGTTCAATCCAGGAGAGCAGCGGGGCAAGCCCCTGCGGATCGGCGCGGTAATAGGCGTTGCGGCCGGCCCGCCGCTCGACCACGAGACCGGCACCGCGCAGCACCGCCAAGTGCTGGGAGACGGCGGGCTGCGACACAGTCAGGCCGCTGCGCAGTTCCGACACCCTCATCTCGCTCGTCGCGAGACGCTCGAAGACGGCGCGGCGTGTCGGGTCGGCCAGGGCGCGGAAAATCTCTGCTTCGATCATGACAAAAGCATAAGTCGATACTTATTGATTTGGCAAGCGCTGTTTTGCAACCCATATGAGGACCTTGGCCATTGCTGCCATTCCTTGACAATCAGCGGCGATGCATATAGGAACGAAAAGGGAACAAAAACCTTGTGGGAAAAGCCAGCCTTGGCAGGCGGCTGACGTCCGTAGCCTGTAAGGTGCTGCGACAAAAATTTGTTTCGGATGAGCGCGGAGAAATATCATGGCGGGTAGCGTCAATAAGGTCATTCTGGTCGGCAATCTCGGCGCGGACCCTGAAATCCGCCGCCTGAATTCGGGCGAGCCGGTCGTCAACATCCGCATCGCCACCTCGGAAAGCTGGCGCGACAAGAATTCCGGCGAGCGCAAGGAAAAGACCGAGTGGCATAACGTCGTCATCTTCAATGAGGGCATCGCCAAGGTGGCGGAGCAATATCTGAAGAAGGGCATGAAGGTCTATGTCGAGGGCCAGTTGCAGACCCGCAAATGGCAGGACCAGACCGGCGCCGACAAATACACGACCGAAGTCGTGCTGCAGAAATTCCGTGGCGAGCTGCAGATGCTTGACGCGCGCGGCCAGGGTGAGGGCGGCCAGGTCGGCGGCTACAGCGGTGGCGGCAGCAGCCGCGGGTCGGATTTTGGCCAGTCGAGCCCGAATGAAGGGTTCAACCGCGGTGGCGGCAATGCTCCCAGGGGCGGCGGTGGCGGCGGTTCGTCGCGCGAACTGGACGACGAAATTCCGTTCTGATCGGGAGCCGCACCAAACGGCGAATGCTTGTGCTTGATATGCCCCGAGGGTCCTGCATGGACTTTCGGGGTTTTGCATTGTTGATTTGAGCTGACGCCGGCGCGATCGACAGACTGAAAGGACAGGGCGATGAAGGCACGGGTAAAATGGGTCGAGGAGCGCACCTTCGTCGGCGAATCCGGCAGCGGCCACAAGGTCGTATTGGGAACCGCGTCCAGCCCGGACGGCAAGACCCCGGGGCCGAGCCCGATGGAACTGGTGCTGATCGGCACCGGCGGCTGTTCGGCCTATGATGTCGTCCACATCCTTGAAAAGGGACGCGAGGCGATCGAGGACTGTGTCGTAGCACTCGACGCCGACCGGGCCGAGACCGACCCGAAGGTGTTCACCCGCATCCACATGCATTTCATCGTCAAGGGCCGCGCGCTGTCGCGCGACAAGGTCAAGCGGGCGATCGATCTGTCGATCGACAAATATTGCTCGGCTTCCGCCATGATGGCCAAGACGGCCACGCTTACGCATGACTTCGAGATCGTCGATACGACGGCGCAGTAGGGCCGCGGGGATACCGTTCAACTAGCCATCAGCGCCTTGATGCCGTCGGCGACGAACTGCACCGCCAGCGCCGCCAGAATAACGCCGAGCAGGCGGGTCAGGATCGAGCGGCCGGTCTGGCCGAGGATGCGGTCGATGCGCTCCGACAGAACGAACACCAGATAGGTGATGGCGAGGCAGACGAAGATGATGCCGACCAGCGCCGCCTGTGCCGCAAAGCCCTGAAACGAGCCGGAGAGCAGCACAGTCGCCGAAATCGCACCGGGACCGGCGATCAGCGGGATCGCCAGCGGGAAGGCGGCGATGTTGTGGATCATGTCCTTGGTGATGGCGACGTCGCCGATCTTCTCCTTGCGGTCCTGGCGGCGCTCGAACACCATTTCGAAGGCGATGAAGAACAGCAGAAAACCGCCTGCTACGCGGAAGGCCGGCAGCGTGATGCCGAACACCGACAGGATCGAGGCACCTGCGATCGCGAACAGCGCCATCACCAGGAAGCCGATGATCGAGGCTCGTACGGAGACCTGCTGGCGCTCGTCGCGATTCATGCCGCGTGTCACGGCGAGGAACAGCGGTGCCAGCCCGGGCGGATCGATGGTCACGAGAATGGTGACGAAGGCATTGAACAGGCTGTCGAAACTCGGCATCGCTGACCCCTCCCGCCGGGCCGAGCCCGCACTCCGATATTGGTAGAGCAAAGCCCGGTCGATGGGAACTGTCGGAGGGGCCGGAGACTTCGATGCGGTAGGGCGCGTCGCGGCGAAACGGATTCAGGCGACGCGCTTTGTCCGGTGAGCAAAATGCTCATAGGTGATTTGCCAAGGGTGGCTCTCGGAAGGTCTTTCCTCGCCGATCCAATGGAAGCTGTTGGCAGTGATCTCGGTGAAACGCCATCGAGTTTGCAGACCGCGCGAGTCATCGCCGATCTGGACAATGTCCTTACCCTCGGCCCGTCCGATCTGGCGCGAGTAATCTTGGTTGAGCGGATCATTCCAGATGATGTGCCAGCCACCGATCCCAGGATCGAAGATGCGCAAAGTCGTGCCATACATGGTGGACCGCGCAGGGCGCCTGGGCCTGATCCAGATGTCCTGAATCGCGCGGCCTTCGAGTACCCAGCCGAAATGGCATTCTCCGGTCCATTTCTGGATCGTGCCGTCGTCAAGGTGGCGGACCGTGTCCATTTCCCAGCTTCCGATCAGCCATCCATAGAGGTCCACATCTTTCGCTCGGTCGGCTGGGGGAGCCTCGGATACGAGAGCAGTGAGAAATGAAGAAATGGCCATTGTCACGAGGCCGTTTCGCATCCGGCACATTGGGCGTCGCGGACGCCGATCGAGACATGATCGAACATGTTTTTCTCCATTCTTACAATGGTGTGCTGCTTCAGCTTGTAGTTACTCGCCGCGCCAGGAATTCGACCTCGAGGTGCCAGTCCGCGCCATGGTGCGAGCGCTCGCCGAGCCAGCGGAAGGAATTCTCGGTGATCCGCGAAAAGCTCCAGCGCACCGACGACCCGGTACCGTCGGCGCCCACTTGCACGATGGTGTCGCCCTCGGCGCGGCCAAGCTGGCGGCTGTAATACTGGTTGCGCGGGTCGCTCCAGAAAATGTGCCAGGCATCGGCGCTTGGGTCATAGACCCGCAATGTCGTGCCGTAAAAAGTCCATTTGCCGAGCGAAGGCGAGGGGCCGGCGTCGCGCGCGGGCAGGATCCAGACATCCTGGATCGCCCGGCCTTCCAGCACCCAGCCGAAATGCACCTCGCCGCGGCCGGTCAGCACCGTGCCGTCCTCGAGATGGCGTGAGGCGTCAAATGTCCAGGCACCGACGAAGCGGCCGTAGAGGGCCAGTTTTTCAGCGAGCCCTTCGATCGGTCCGGGACTGTGCAAGGCTTCGGCAAATGAGGATTGTTCGAACATGGCTGCGGCCTCTTCTTGTCAGGAGACCGCGAGGAATAGGTGCTTGCAGGGTTCTGGGCTTGGGAAAAATTGCTATATTTCGGCCATGACGGCGACCGCGAATACCCTTGCATCCGGACCTGGCTGGCACGTGGCGGATGTCATCTGCACGGCCAGCGCCGGCGATCGGCCGTTCGAGGAAGCACATCGGGATTTTTGCGTCGCGGCAGTCACCGGCGGCTCGTTCCGCTACCGCGCGCAGCAAGGCACGGCAATGCTCGCGCCAGGCAGTCTCCTGCTCGGCAATTCCGGCACCTGCTACGAATGCGGGCACGAGCATGGCAGCGGTGACCGTTGCCTCTCCTTCCATTTCGGGCCGGCCTATATGGACCGGATCGTGGCTGATGTGCCGGGCGCCAGGACGCTCACCTTCGCGGCGCCACGCCTGCCGCCGTTACCGGCCCTGGCGCCGTTGCTGGCCGAGGCGGAAGCCGCACGCGACCTGGCCGACGCGGACGCCTTCGAGGAACTCGCCTTGCGCATCGCGGGTGCCGCGATGGCTACAATCTCCGGCGCCACGCATGCCGGGTGCGGCCCAAGCCGCCGCGATCAGAAAAGGGTTGCCGAGGCGGTGCGGCGGATCGAACTGGGTGCCGACGGACCGATCTCGCTTCCAGCGTTGGCGGATGAGAGCGCGACCAGCCCCTATCATTTCCTGCGCACCTTCCGGCAGGTCGCCGGCATGACGCCCTATCAGTACCTGCTCAGGACCCGGTTGCATCGCGCGGCAGTGCGATTGCACACGTCGAAAGATGCCATCTCGGCAATTGCTTTCGAGACCGGCTTCAACGATCTGTCGACCTTCAACCGCCGGTTTCGGCGGGTCATGGGCGAGACCCCGGGCCGCTATCGCGCCATGCGCGCGGGCAGCGGCTGAAAAGTTGCGTCACCACCCGTGGCATCAGTCCATGGTCGGCCCGCACCAGCCGGGCAGATAGTCGGCGTCCTTGCCCTTGGCCAGCACGAGCGCATCCTTCATCGCCTTGTCGAAATTTTTCGCCACCGCGCCTTTGTCGATGCGTCGGCGCAGGAAATCCGCCCACAGGAATTCGCTGAACGGCGTGGTGTCCTTGGCGTAGCCACCCAGTCGGCGCAGTTCGCCAGCCATGCTCCGGTAAGGGTCGTCGACCAGTTCGCCGATGGTCTTCGGCAGGGCGGCATAAGCCCAGCGCTGGCCGTTTTCATCGAATGGATGCATCCAGCCGCGGTTGTCGAGCATGAAAAGGAACGCGTCCTTGTCCAGTGCCGACAGGTCGCTGATCACCGTCACGAGCACATCCTTGACGCCTTCCTCGATCAGGGCGCGGGCGAGATGATGGTGATCGGTGACGTAGTTGCGGTTTTTCGGGCCCAACACGACCGGGATCATGTGCTTGCCCAGAAAGGCGCCTGTGTTCGCGGCGCTCTGCGAGCGGATCAGCTGGCGCTTGAGATCCACCTCGCGCATCCCGACAGTAATTTGCGTTGGCCGCAGTTCCTTGACCGGGACCGGGGTCACCAACGGCTCTCTCAGGACGATCATGGTGCACTCTCCTGGTTTTCCGGCGGGCCGGAATGCAGAGCCCTGACGGCGGCATCGACGCTGTGGAAGATCCGCTGCGGGCCGACGAGATCGATGATGCCGAACCGCGCAAGGGCTGCCTGGGCACGCACCGATTCCATCCGAGCAATGGCGAATATTGCGCCCGCATTGCGGCAATGGGTGATGGTTTCGATCAATGCCTGGGCGGCGGTGTAGTCGATTTCGACAATGTTACTGGCCTCCAGCACGACGAGTTTCACATCGCCCTTGCGGGCGTCGACCAGATCACAAAAGCCGCGTTTGAAACCGTCGGCATTGACGAAGGACAATGGCGCCTGGAACGCCGCGACCAGCACGCCGGGGAGTTGTTCGCCAGCGCTCGGCTTGCCCGGCGGCCACCAGACGGAGGTTCCCGGGACCTGTTCAAGTTCGATCGGCAGCGTCTGGGTCGCGCTCCAGATTCCGTGCAGCAGCGACAGGCCGATGCCGACCGCCACGCCGGTC
This sequence comes from Mesorhizobium sp. M8A.F.Ca.ET.161.01.1.1, assembly GCF_004792105.1. Taxonomy (NCBI): domain Bacteria; kingdom Pseudomonadati; phylum Pseudomonadota; class Alphaproteobacteria; order Hyphomicrobiales; family Phyllobacteriaceae; genus Mesorhizobium; species Mesorhizobium sp. M8A.F.Ca.ET.161.01.1.1. The sequence goes on from NZ_SRTD01000001.1 coordinate 48,701, forward strand.
TCGATGGGCAGCACGACGATGGCCGCCATGGTGATCAGGATCAATGCGAATTCGACCGGCGCTTGCCGGTAGACACTGGCGAAAACCTTCCAGCGCAGAATGTGCTGGGCGACGAACATCAGGACCCCGGCGAGGGCGGCCTGCGGAACATCGGCGAGCAGGCCGCCGCCAAAGGCGCCCAGCGCCACAACGAGCGCCGCGGCAATGAGGCTCGAGAGTTGCGAGCGGCCGCCCGACTGGGAGACGATTGCCGTGCGTGGTGGGCTGGCGTTGACGGCGAAGGCGCCGAACAGGCTCGACGCGATGCTGCCGGCGCCGGCACCAACGAAATCGCGGTTGACGTCGGGCGCGTCGCCCTGCGGAGCGAAGGAACGGGACGTGGCGGCCGTCTGCACCATGACGACGATGGCGATCAGCAATGCCAGCGGAACGAGCGCCTGCACGTCGTCGAGACCGGCCAGTGGCAACCCTGCCCGCGGCAGGCCATTCGGCAAGGCACCAAGCACCTCGACGCCATGATCCTTGAGGCCGAAAATGGCGACCGCTGTCGTGGCAAGCACCATGCCGATCAGCGCGCCGGGGATGCGGGCGCTGATAAGCTCGGAAAACAACACGATTGCGAATACCCCAAGGCCGAGCGTCAGGCTCCAGGGGTTGGTGAGATGGAGGCTGCTGGCGATTTCGCCGATGCGCTGCACGGTTTCGCCGCTTTCCGCCGGCAGGCCGAGCAGTCCAGGCAATTGTGAAACGATGATATGGACGGCGATGCCTGCCAGAAAGCCAGTCGTGACCGGCACCGAGAGCAGGTCGGCAATCCAGCCGAGGCGAAAGACGCCGCTCAGCATCACGATCAGCCCGACCATCAGCGCCAGCGTGGCGGCCAGCGCCAGATAATGCGGTGAGCCTGATGATGCGAGCAGCGCCAGGCTGCCGGCAAACAAAGGCGTGATGGTCGAATCCGCGCCGGTCGAAAGGTGGCGATTGGCGCCGAACAGCGCAAACGCCACCGAACCGGCGACAAAGGCGAAAAATCCGACCTCGGGCGCAAAGCCGCCGAGCCTGGCTGTCGCCATCTGCTCGGGAATGGCGATCGCGGCCAGTGTGACGCCCGCGATCAGATCGCCATTGAAATCCCGGGGCGTCCAACCGTGCAGCGCCCGCAAAGGTAGCCATGAGCTCCAATTCATGGTGATCGCGGCTTTTGCTTGGGGAGTTGGTCCATTACAGGCTTTTGCCTTGGTGGCGGCGAAAAGCGTAACGGCCATATCGTCGCAATTAGCGGTATCCTTTTGAAATTACCACTAAAAATGACACTGGAAAAGTGCCGTGAACATTGGAGTTTCGGCCGTGCTTCCTATATAAGCGGTCAGTGATTCCTGATTAGATTGTGATCCGATTTGACCGACCAAAAGACACCGCGCGGCGCCGACGGCGGCCCCACCGGCATCGAACCCATCTCCATCATCGAGGAGATGCAGAGTTCCTATCTCTCTTACGCCATGAGCGTGATCGTCAGCCGTGCGTTGCCAGATGTGCGCGATGGCCTGAAGCCCGTGCACCGCCGCATTCTCTACGCGGCGCATGAGAGCGGCTACCACTGGAACCGCAAATACGTGAAGTCGGCGCGTCCTGTCGCCGACGTGATGGGTAAATACCATCCGCATGGCGATGCCTCGATCTATGACGCCTTGGTGCGCATGGCGCAGGACTGGTCGCTGCGTGTGCCCTTGATCGACGGGCAAGGCAATTTCGGCTCGATCGACGGCGATCCGCCGGCGGCGATGCGCTATACCGAATCGCGCCTGACCAAGGTCGCGCATGAGCTTCTGGAGGATATCGACAAGGACACCGTCGATTTCCAGGACACTTATGATGCATCGGACACCGAGCCAAAGGTTCTGCCGGCGCGCTTTCCCAATCTGCTGGTCAACGGCTCGGGCGGCATTGCCGTCGGCATGGCGACCAACATCCCGCCGCACAATCTCGGTGAGGTCTGCAACGCCGCCATTGCCGTCATCGACAATCCGGCGATCGACCTGCCGGCGCTGATGGAGATCATTCCGGGCCCTGATTTCCCGACCGGCGGCATCGTGCTTGGCCGCTCCGGCATCTACAGCGCCTATTCCACAGGCCGCGGCTCAATCGTCATGCGCGGCAAGGTCAACATCGAACAGCGCGGCAATGACCGTGAATCGATCATCATCACCGAGGTTCCCTATCAGGTGAACAAGGCCTCGATGATCGAGAAGATGGCCGAACTGGTGCGCGACAAGCGCATCGAGGGCATTTCCGACATTCGTGACGAAAGCGACCGTCAGGGTTATCGCGTCGTCATCGAACTCAAACGTGACGCCGTTGCCGACGTCGTCCTCAACCAGCTCTACCGGTTCACGCCGCTGCAGACGTCTTTCGGCGCCAATATGGTGGCTCTGAACGGCGGCAAGCCGGAACTGCTGAACCTGACCGACATGCTGACGGCATTCGTCACCTTCCGCGAGGAGGTGATCAGCCGGCGGACTAAGTTCCTGCTCCGCAAGGCGCGCGACCGCGCCCATGTGCTGGTTGGTCTAGCCATCGCCGTCGCCAACATCGACGAAGTGATCAAGCTTATCCGCACCGCGCCGGATCCGCAGTCGGCGCGCGAGCAGTTGATGGAGCGGCGCTGGCCTGCGGGTGACGTTGAATCGCTGATCCTGCTGATCGACGATCCACGCCATCGCATCAACGAGGACGGCACCTACAATCTGTCCGAGGAACAGGCGCGCGCCATCCTCGAACTGCGCCTGCAGCGCCTGACAGCGCTGGGCCGCGACGAAATCGCCGATGAGTTGAACACGATCGGCGACGAGATCAAGGACTACCTCGACATCCTGTCGTCTCGCGCGCGTATTCAGCAGATCGTCAAGGACGAACTCGCCGCCGTGCGCGACGAGTTCGGCACGCCACGCCGCACCGAGCTCACCGACGGTGGCGCGGACATGGAAGACGAGGACCTGATCCAGCGCGAGGACATGGTCGTGACGGTGAGCCATTCCGGCTACATCAAGCGCGTGCCGCTTTCGCTCTACCGGGCGCAGCGCCGCGGCGGCAAGGGTCGCTCCGGCATGTCGACCAAGGAAGAGGATTTCGTCACCCGGCTGTTCGTCGCCAACACGCACACGCCGGTGCTGTTCTTCTCCTCGCGCGGCATCGTCTACAAGGAAAAGGTCTGGCGCCTGCCGATCGGCAACCCGCAGTCACGCGGCAAGGCACTGATCAATATGCTGCCGCTGGAGCAGGGCGAGCGCATCACCACGATCATGCCGCTGCCCGAGGACGAGACGAGCTGGGGCGAACTCGATGTGATGTTCGCCACCACGCGGGGCACCGTGCGCCGCAACAAGCTTTCCGACTTCGTCCAGGTCAACCGCAACGGCAAGATCGCCATGAAGCTGGAGGAGGAGGGCGACGAGATCCTCGGCGTCGAGACCTGCACCGACAATGACGACGTGCTTTTGACCGCCAGCTCGGGACAGTGCATCCGCTTCTCGGTCGGTGACGTGCGCGTCTTCCAGAGCCGAAACTCGGTCGGCGTGCGCGGCATCACCATGGCTGACACCGACCGCATCATCTCAATGTCGGTGATCGAGAATGTCGATGCGCCGCCGGCTGAACGCGCCGCCTACCTTAAGCGTGCCGCGGCCGAACGGCGGCTTGCCGCGGGCATCGCCGCCGGTGAAGAGGAAGAGATCGCGCTGACCAATGAAGAGGTCGGCGAGGAGACGGAGCTTTCCGACGAGCGCTACGAGTTCCTCAAGGCGCATGAGCAGTACGTGCTGACGGTCACCGAATACGGTTACGGTAAGCGCTCTTCGTCCTATGATTTCCGCCTGACTGGACGCGGCGGCAAGGGCATCCGCGCCACAGACGTGTCGAAGACGGCCGAAATCGGCCGTCTGGTGGCAACTTTCCCGGTCGGCAATGACGATCAGATCATGCTGGTGTCGGACGGCGGCACCGTCATTCGTGTGCCCGTCAATGGCATCCGTTTCGCTAGCCGCGCCACCAAGGGCGTGACCATCTTCAACACGGCTGAAGGTGAAAAGGTGGTTTCGGTCGAACGGATTTCGGAGCCACAAGCGGACGAGGAAGCGGAAGAGGTCGAGGGTGGCGCGGAGCCCGGTTCGACGCCTGACGGCAGTCCGGATAACAGCGAATAGTCGTTGGTTAGCATAGTAACGCCGGCCTGTGGCCGGCGCGGCAGCAAGTCGACAATAGCTTAGTAATGGCGATACGGCTTGCGCAGGCCGAAGCCTTCGAAGCGTTTGGTGGTTGCCTTGACGCGAATGCGCTGCGCCTCCTGATGCAGCCCGAATACTGTGGCGATCAGCATGGCGACGGTCATTGCGGTGGCGAGCATGTAGATCAGCATGTGCGTGTTCTCCTGCGCCTTACAACGGATATATGGGGCTTTGGTTTCATCTTATTAAGGGTGCAACCTAGTGAACGCTGCGTGAAGGCTTCGTGATCAGCGTATTCATCTGTCGTTCATGTGCCGGAAAAGGTTCACGGGCCGCCTGCCGATCGGATTTGCCTTTGTGAGAGAGGCTCGCTAGAAGCTCCGGCATGACCGAACGCATCGCCCTTTACGCCGGCTCCTTCGACCCGCTGACCAACGGCCATCTCGATGTGCTGAAAGCGTCACTGGCGGTTGCCGACACTGTCTATGCGGCGATTGGCATTCATCCGGGCAAGAAGCCGCTGTTCTCCTTCGACGAGCGGGTGCGGTTGATTGAAGCCGCCACGAAAGCCGAATTCGGCCGCGATGGCGCCCGCATCAAAGTGGTCGCTTTCGATGGGCTGGTGATCGATGCCGCCAGAAGGGAAGGCGCCTCGATCATGATCCGCGGTCTGCGCGATGGCACCGACCTCGACTACGAAATGCAGATGGCGGGCATGAACGAAACCATGGCGCCGGAGTTGCAGACGGTTTTCCTGCCCGCCAGCCCGTCGGTGCGAACCATTACCGCCACACTTGTGCGCCAGATAGCCTCGATGGGCGGCGACATCCGCCCCTTCGTGCCGGCGGCCGTGGCCGGTGCGCTCACCGCAAAATTCGCGAAATAAGCTCGGAGAAAATCCTCATGCAGCTCAAAAGGCTCGCCTCATTCCTTGTTGTGCTCGCCGGTCTCTTGACCGCGTCCGTTTCCGCCTATGCTGCAGACCCGGAAAACACCATGATCATCACGCTGAAGGGGGGCGACGTCACCATAGCGTTGCGCCCCGATCTGGCACCCAAGCATGTCGCGCAGATCAAGAAGCTGGTGCGCGATCATGCCTATGACAATGTGGCTTTCCATCGCGTCATCGACGGCTTCATGGCGCAGACCGGCGACGTCAAGTTCGGCAACATGGAAAAGGGATTTAACGCCCAGGCCGTCGGCACCGGCGGCTCGGACCTGCCCGACCTGCCGGCCGAATTCTCTCAGACCGAGCACTACAAGCGTGGCGTGGTCGGCATGGCCCGCTCGCAGGATCCGAACTCCGCCAATTCGCAGTTCTTCATCATGTTCGCACCGGCACCGCCGCTCGATGGCCAATATACCATCGTCGGCAATGTCGTCAGCGGCATGGAGCTGGTGGACAAGATCAAGAAGGGCGACGAGGCGGACAATGGCACGGTTGCCGATCCCGACCGGATGATCAAAGTGCGCATTGCCGCCGACAAATAGTTCCATTTTACAAAAGGATATCTGACATGGCTGAGATCAAGGACCGCGAGAACGCGCTCATCATGGAAACGACCAAGGGCGAGGTCGTCATCGAACTGTTTCCCGATTTGGCCCCCGGCCATGTCGCCCGCATCAAGGAACTGGCGCGCGAAGGCGCCTATGATGGCGTCGTCTTCCACCGCGTCATCGAAGGCTTCATGGCGCAGACCGGCGACGTCAAGTTCGGCAACTCGAGCAAGCCCTCGTTCGCGCCTTCCCGCGCGGGCATGGGCGGCTCGGAAAAGCCTGACCTGAAGGCAGAGTTCTCCAACGCGAACCACGGTCGCGGCACCTGCTCGATGGCCCGTTCGCAGAACCCGAACTCGGCCAATTCGCAGTTCTTCATCTGTTTCGACGATGCCGCGTTCCTCAACCGCCAGTACACGGTCTGGGGCCAGGTCATCGAAGGCATGGAGAATGTCGACAAGATCAAGCGCGGCGAGCCGGTGCAGGATCCCGACAAGATCGTGTCGCTGAAGGTCGCGGCAGACGTCAAGTAAGGCGAAACGACAATGATGGGCGTCGTCTGGTCGCTTCTCGGCATCCTGTCCGGCGCCTTCATTGCGATTCAGGCGCCGATCAATTCGCAGCTGGCGCGCGGCCTGGGTCTCCCGGTCGCGGCGGCCGCGTTTTCGTTCCTGTCGGGCGCGGTCGTGCTCGGCATCATCTCGGTAACGGTGGTGAAGCTGCAAGGCATTTCGCTCGACTGGAAGGCGCCGGCGCCGTGGCTGTTCGTCGCCGGGGGCATGCTCGGCGGCTTCTATGTTACGCTCTCCACCATCCTGACGCCACGCATCGGCGCCGCCGCGCTGATGGCGTTCCTGGTGGCCGGTCAGTTGCTGGCCGGCATGCTCATCGACCGCGTCGGCTTCCTCGGTGTCGCGGTGCGTGAAATATCAGTCGGCCGCGTGGCCGGCGCCGTGCTTCTGCTGGCCGGAGCGCTGCTCGTTCGGCTGTTTTGATTCCCGATGCGCGTCGACCTCTTTGATTTCGACCTGCCGGAAGAGCGCATCGCGCTTCGCCCGGCAGAGCCGCGCGACAGCGCCAAAATGCTCGTCGTCGAGCCAGGCAAGCGGCTGGAGGACCGGACGGTTGGCGATCTGCCGTCGTTGCTCCGCGCCGGCGACGTGCTGGTCTTCAACGACACCAAGGTCATTCCAGCGCAACTGAAAGGCATCAGGCGGCGCGGTGAAGCGGCCGCGCAGGTCGAGGCCACGCTGCACATGCGCATGGCTCCAGACCGCTGGCTGGCGTTCATGCGGCCGGGAAAGCGCATCGCCGCCGGCGACCGTATCCATTTCGGTCATGACGGCAATTCCTGTTTCCTTGGCCAACTCGATGCCACGGTGATCGAAAAGGGCGAGGGCGGCGAAGCGCTGCTCGGCTTTGATCTATCCGGACCCTTCCTCGACGAGGCGCTGCACGCGGTCGGCCACATTCCGTTGCCGCCCTACATCGCCTCGAAGCGCGATGACGACGAGCGCGACCGCGCCGATTACCAGACCATCTATGCCCGGGAAGAAGGTGCGGTGGCGGCGCCGACCGCAGGCCTGCATTTCACGCCGGAGCTTTTCGCGGCGCTGGACGCCAAGGGGATCGAGCGCCGCTTCGTCACGCTGCATGTCGGCGCAGGTACGTTCCTGCCGGTGAAGGCGGACGACACCGCCGACCACAAGATGCATGCCGAGATCGGCTCGGTCGGTGCGGCGACCGTCGATGCGCTCAACGCAGCAAAAGTGAGGGGTGGGCGCATCATTGCCGTCGGTACGACCTCGCTGCGTCTGCTGGAGAGCGCGGCGCGTGAAGACGGTACGGTGGCGCCATGGTCCGGCCCGACCGACATCTTCATCACGCCCGGCTACCGCTTTCGCACCGCCGACATGCTGATGACCAATTTCCATCTGCCGCGCTCGACACTGTTCATGCTGGTTTCGGCCTTCAGCGGTCTCGACACGATGCGTGCCGCCTATGCGCATGCCATCGCGAACCGCTACAGGTTCTACTCTTATGGCGACGCAAGCCTGCTTTACCGAGCGGAGATGAGCGATGGACGATGATCTGCAAACCTTCGATCGCGAAAACCTGATCGCGGAAGTGAAAAAGCTGCGCGCCGGTATTCGCGCGCACCGCGATACATCAGGCCATGATCTGTGCTGGCATCACCCCGATCTGTGGGATCTGCTGCCTGAAAAGACCGAGCCGGCGATCGCCGTGCCACCCTGGCCCAAATTCATGCGCGGCTGCATCCATTACCGCCAGTCGCTCGACAGGCAGGCGCCGGATGCGCCGGTCCACGACAAGGAATTCAATGGCTGAGACGTTCACCTTCAAGGTGCTGGCGACCGATGGCAAGGCGCGGCGCGGCCTGATCGACATGCCGCGCGGCGAAATCCGCACGCCGGCTTTCATGCCGGTCGGCACCGGTGGCACCGTCAAGGCCATGTACATGGACCAAGTGCGCGGCGTCGGTGCCGACATCATCCTGGGCAACACCTATCACCTGATGCTTCGCCCCGGCGCCGAGCGTGTCGCGCGGCTTGGCGGCTTGCACGAATTCGCCCGCTGGCCGCACCCGATCCTGACCGACAGCGGCGGTTTTCAGGTGATGTCGCTGTCGAAGCTGAGGAAGCTGACAGAGAAAGGCGTCACCTTCCGCTCCCACATCGACGGTGCGCCCTACGAGATGTCGCCGGAGCGCTCGATCGAGATTCAGGGACTGCTCGATTCCGACATCCAGATGCAGCTCGACGAATGCACGGCGCTGCCGGCCGAGTTGAAAGAGATCGAGCGCGCCATGGAACTGTCGCTGCGCTGGGCGGAGCGCTGCAAGACAGCGTTCGGCGACCAGCCTGGCAAGGCGATGTTCGGCATCGTGCAAGGTGGCGACAACGCCGCGCTCAGGATGCGCTCGGCGCACGCGCTGAGCGCGATGAACCTGAAGGGTTATGCCGTCGGCGGCCTGGCTGTCGGCGAGCCGCAAGCGGTGATGCTCGACATGCTCGACATCACGTGCCCGGAACTGCCTGACAACAAGCCGCGCTATCTGATGGGCGTGGGCACGCCGGACGATATCCTGAAATCGGTGGCGCGCGGCATCGACATGTTCGACTGCGTGATGCCGACGCGAGCCGGCCGGCATGGTCTTGCCTATACCAGGCGCGGCAAGGTCAATCTGCGCAACGCCCGTCACGCTGACGATCCGCGCCCGCTCGACGAAGAGAGTGATTGCCCCGCTGCGCGCGACTATTCGCGCGCTTATCTGCACCATCTGGTGCGTTCGCAGGAGGCGCTCGGGGCGATGCTGCTGACCTGGAACAATCTTTCCTACTACCAGAAGCTGATGCAGGACATCCGGGCCGCGATCGAGAGCGGCACCTTCGAACTGCGCTCGGGCGAGATATCCGAGGGTTGGGCCAAAGGCGACCTGCCCGTACTTTGAATTGGGATCCGAGGACACTCTTTCTAAACAGAACCAAGAGTAATTGTTCCGAGCTATATTCAGGCAAGGGGCAAGAAACTGTTCGCAACAGCAGACCCATCTGTCGACAATTCTAAATTAGCGCTGCCTAATTCGCATGCTAGTCTGCTGCGTTTGGCAACGCGCAAGCATCGTGGTTTCGGCCTGGCGATTGCCGCGATCGTGGCAATCGGCCTTGTCTTGCGACTGCTGGGTGGGCGCGGCGATCTCTGGCTGGACGAGATCTGGAGTTTCTTGCTGCTCGAGCAGCTTACCTCGATCGATCAGATATTCTGGCGCGTAAACCACGACAACAATCATTTCCTCAATTCGATCTACCTGTACCTGATCGGTCCTTATGCCTCGCCATTGCTTCAGCGCGGCCTGTCGATTGCCCTCGGCGTCGGCACAATCATTGCCGCAGCCGTGGCTGCGCAAGGCCGATGGGCTGGTGTCACCACAAGCATGCTGTTTGCGGTGAGCTATCCGATGGTCCATTACGGCTCCGAGGCGAGAGGCTATGCGGGGCTGGTGCTGTTCACGCTCCTCTCCGTCGTGTTCCTGGAACGCCGGTTCGACACAGGCCGTTCAGGCATCGCGTTCGCGGCCATCGTCCTCCTCGGGTTTTTGTCCCACCTCACGATGGTAGAGACGGTGGTGGTTCTGGTGGCCTGGAGCGCCTGGCTCATCTGGCGGCGCACCGGCAGTCTCGGTCGCGTCAACGTCGAACTGGGGCAGATTTTCACGCCGGCCTTCCTGGCTTTGTTGCCGCTAGCCGCCTGCGTAATGATCGGCAGCCAGATGTTTGGCTTCAAGGTTGGTGGCGTTTCGCCGTTCACGCTCCAGGCCTTCGTCCAAGGGTACGGCGGAATGATCCGCTGTCTGTTCGGCTTGCCGCCTTGGATCAGCAACTTGGCCTGTATTGCCTTGGCCTGCGGCCTTGTCTGCGTATTTGCCGGTACTCGGCGCGATCGGCGGGCCAGTCTCTATGTCATCGGGATTATCGGACTGCCTATTCTGATGGCGGCAGCACAGCTGCCGACCCTCGATTTCCCGCGCTACTTTCTGGTCAGTGCAACATTGCTGTTGCTTTGCGCGGGCGAGTTGCTTGCGCTCGGGTTCGCCGCCGCTGGCATATATCGGCTTGTTGCCGTCGGGGGGCTGGTGGCAATCCTAGCCGGCACGATGACGTTTCTGTTGCCATTCTACGAAAAGGAACGCGGATCCTATGCCGTCATCGTTGAGGAGATGACACGCAATGGCGCAACGAGCTACGCCAGCAATCAAGATTTTCGGATCGCCGTGATTGTCAACTATTTTGCCAAACGGCTGGGACGCCAGTCATTGCTCGTCGCGGCCGACAAGATATGTGACGAGCGTCCGTCCTGGCTGATCCTCGAGGGCGCCGTGGACCAGCAGCCGGAGCATGTCGCGGCCCCGTCCGGCTGCCTGTTGACCTATGATCGCGTCGATGCCTCGACGAGTTGGGGACTGTCGGGGCAGGGCTGGACGCTCTATCAGCGCCAGGATTGAAGTGAGCGAACTGGTTCAGGTGCTCAGCGAATTCGAGGCGCGCAGGCTGCAGCCGGTGATCTGAAATGTGCCGTCGGGCTGCTGCTGAAGCGTGTAGACCGCCTCATAGTCCTTGCCGTCGGGGCCAATGATCAGCACCTGCTGGACGATCGAACCCGGGCCCGTCTGCTCGACCTTGCCGAAAGAGTAGGACCGTGGCTTGCGCACAGGCGGGTAGCCGTTGGTCACCATGTTCATGAAAGCATCGACGGTCGGGAATACCTGCTTCACGTTCGGAGCGGCGAAGCTGTAGGCCTTGGCGCCGTCATCGGCGATGAGGGCCTTCAATTGACCGTCGATGACGGCTTGGCCAGCCTTGATCTCGGCATCGCCGGCAAACGCCTGGGAAGCCAGCATGAGCGAAACGAACGCGAATGCGAAAAAGCCGCGGCGCATGGCCTGTCTCCACCGTCCCTCGAAAAGCCGCCTCCAGAAAAGCTGTTGCGGAGGCATCCTAACATACGGGTGACGGCGCTTCACGGTTTCAGCGGCCGCCAATATTCGTCCCGGCTAGGCGGATTCCTCGAGCGCGGCATGCCGGTTGCGAAGATGCGCGAGGCCGTGGCCAAGGCCCGCGCCGGCTAAGTGCGCATTCCAGCGCTTGAAAGCCCGCCTCCAGTCTGCCAGAAGGGCCGCTTGAACGTGGACGTTTAGCGGGACGAAGCCATGAAGGCGTTTTTCGTGCAGATCAAATGCGAGCTGGGCAAATCCTACGAGGTTGCCAGCGCGCTTGCCGACGCCGAGATCGCTTCGGAAATCTACTCCACCGCCGGCAATTACGATCTGCTCGCCAAATTCTATGTCGATGATGAGGAAGACGTCGGCCATTTCGTCAACGAGAAGGTGCAGATTCTTCCCGGCATCAAGGACACCTTCACCGTCGTCACCTTCCGCGCCTTCTAGTCGCGAAGCGGATTTGCCCGGGCACGAGGCAAAGCCTGATCAAGCGCATATTTCGGCTGCCTCAATTTTAGGCAGCCGCGACATACTCATCGTCAGGTTCTCCCAAATCGCCGATTGCGCTTGATTTTCTCCGGCGACGCCAGTGAAATGGCGTCACAGGGGAGTATGCGATTGGCAGCGTTCGATGAAATGCTTCCGGAGGTCTCCGGACTTAGAAGACCGTATTCGGCTTACGATCGCTGGCTGAAGGAGCAAGATCCAGCCAGACTTACCGAAAAGATGCAGGACGCCGAACGCGTTTTTCGCAAGACCGGCATCACTTTTGCCGTCTACGGCGAGCAGGAAGCATCCGAGCGATTGATCCCGTTCGACATCGTTCCCCGCATCATTTCAGGCAATGAGTGGCGCCGCCTGACGCAAGGCATCGAGCAGCGCGTACAGGCGCTGAACGCCTTCCTCGACGACATCTACCATCGCCAGGAAATCCTTCGCGCCGGCCGCGTCCCAAGGGATTTGATTGCCAAGAACGAGGCTTTCCTGCCGGAAATGATCGGCGTGCGGCCACCGGCCGGCGTCTACACCCACATTATCGGCGTCGACATCGTGCGCATCAGCGAGGACGAGTTCTACGTGCTGGAAGACAATGCACGCACGCCGTCCGGTGTCTCCTACATGTTGGAGAACCGCGAAACGATGATGCAACTGTTCCCCGAGCTGTTCCAGAAGATCAAGGTGCGGCCGGTAGAGAACTACCCGCAGCTGCTGCGCCAGTCGCTGGCGGCGGTGCGGCCGCAAGGCACCAAGGGGGCGCCGACCATCGCGGTGCTGACGCCCGGCAGTTTCAATTCTGCCTATTTCGAACACGCCTTCCTTGCCGACCAGATGGGGGTGCAGCTTGTGGAGGGACAGGATCTGCGCGTCGTCGACGGCCATGTCGCGATGCGTACGACCGAAGGCTACAAGCAGATCGACGTTCTCTACCGCCGCGTGGATGATTCTTTCCTGGACCCGCTGACCTTCAGGCCGGATTCAGCTCTTGGCATTCCCGGCATCATGGATGTCTACCGCGCCGGGAACATCACCATCGCCAATGCGCCGGGAACCGGCATTGCCGACGACAAGGCGATCTATTCCTACATGCCGGAGATCGTCGAATTCTACACCGGCCGCAAGGCGATCCTCGGCAACATCCCGACCTGGCGCTGTTCGGAACCGGACAGCCTGAAATATGTGCTTGAACACATTGATGAGCTCGTCATCAAGGAAGTGCACGGTTCCGGCGGCTACGGCATGCTGGTCGGCCCGGCTGCAACCAAGAAGGAATGCCAGGATTTTGCCAAGAAGCTGCAGGCCAAGCCGTCTAATTACATCGCCCAACCGACGCTAGCGCTCTCGACCTGTCCGATCCTGACTGACAAGGGCCTGGCGCCGCGCCACGTCGACTTGCGGCCTTATGTGCTGGTTTCCGATCGCATCCAGATCGTGCCTGGTGGGCTGACGCGCGTTGCGCTGAAGGAAGGCTCGCTGGTGGTGAATTCCTCGCAAGGCGGCGGCACCAAGGACACCTGGGTGCTGGATGATTGAGATGGGTGAGTAGGGGATAGTCAGTCGTGAATAGTGGAAGCAGAGGGGACAGGGAAATGCCATATTCCGTTGAGATTCAGTCGCTTGCCATCCCCTACTCGCTATTCCCTGCTCACTAGCCCGAAGGGCCATTCCATGCTTCTCGGCCGCACCGCCAACGGGCTCTACTGGATGAACCGCTATATCGAGCGGGCCGAAAACATGGCGCGGTTGGTCGATGCCGGCCTGCGCATGGCGCTGACCCGCACTCAAAGCGCCTCGGAGGAGTGGAACTCCGTGCTGCTCAGCGCCGGCTCCGACGCTGCCTTCACGCAGAAGTATTCGGACTATTCGGCGGCGAATGTCGCTGATTTCCTGCTGCGCGACACGTCGAACCCTTCAAGCACGATGTCGTCGATCGAGACCGCCCGCAACAATGCGCGCATGGTGCGCACCGCGCTGACGCGCGAGACCTGGGAGAGCATCAACGAAGCCTGGATGGCGCTGAAACGGATGCTGGCGAGGCCGATCGACGAGCGCGACCTGCCCAATGTGCTCGATGCGATCAAGCGCGAGACAGCGCTGATCCGTGGCTCGTTCTACGGCACCATGCTGCGCAACGAGATTTTCGACTTCTCGCAGCTCGGCACCTATGTCGAGCGCGCCGACAACACCGCGCGCATTCTCGACGTGAAATACTACGTGCTGTTGCCGTCGATTTCATGGGTCGGATCGAGCCTGGACAACTACCAGTGGGAATCGATCCTGCGTTCGGTGTCGGCGCATCGCTCCTATCGCTGGGTCTACGATGCCGACTACAAGCCCACCAACATCGCCGACTACCTGATCCTCAATGTGCGTATGCCGAGGTCGCTGACCTTCTGCTATCGCTTCCTGGCCGAGCATCTGAAGTTCCTCGGCGACGACTATGGCGAGCGTCATGCCTGCCACGCGACCGCGGAGAAGACCCAGACGATGCTGCGCGCGGGATCGATCAAGGACATATTCGACGCGGGCCTGCACGAGTTCCTGGCCGGGTTCATTCGCGACAACACCAGGCTCGGCGACGAGATCGCGCAGGACTACAGGTTTTATTGAGGAAGCCATGCGGCTGAAAATCACTCACCGGACCGAATATCGCTATGACGCGCCGGTGCAATATCTACTTCAGAGGCTGCGGCTGCTTCCCATGAGCGGGCCGACACAGACAGTGCTGTCCTGGGCGCTGAAGGTCGAAGGCGCGCGCGAGGAAGTGCGATTTACCGACCATTACGGCAACGACAACAGGCTGTTGAGCGTCGAGGGTGACAACGACGTGATCACGGTCGAGGCTTCGGGCGAGGTGGTGACGCGCGATACGTCAGGCGTTTGCGGGCCACACCAAGGTTTCGCGCCACTCTGGTTGTTCGCGCAGGAGACCGCTTTGACCACCATAGGCGGCGGCATCCGTGATCTTGCCGAGGCGGTCGGCAAGGGGACCGATCTTGAAAGGCTGCATCGGCTGATGGCCGCAATCGGCGAACGCGTCGCCTACACGCCCGGCACCACCAATGCGACGACCGCAGCCGAGGAAGCCTTGGCGCTGAAGACCGGCGTTTGCCAGGACCATAGCCACATCTTTGCCGCCGCCGCGCGCGCCATGGGGTTTCCGGCCCGCTATGTCAGCGGCTATCTGATGATGGATGCGGCGGTGGAGCAGGCGGCGAGCCACGCCTGGGCCGAAGCCCATGTCGCGGGCCTCGGCTGGGTTGCCTTCGATCCCGCCAATGGTATTTCTCCCGATGAACGCTATGTGAAGGTGGCTACCGGCCGCGACTACCGTGACGCTTCGCCGGTGTCGGGAATTCGGATGGGACAGGCGGAAGAACTGCTTGCGGTCACCGTCACGGTAGAGCAGTAATCCCCCCAGGATTGCTGCCTCAAGAGATTCTATGACCTATTGCGTCGGCCTCAAGATCGATCGCGGGCTCGTGTTCATGTCGGACACGCGCACCAATGCCGGCATGGATTCGATCTCGACCTTCAAGAAGATGCATGTGTGGGAGCAGCCGGGCGAGCGCGTCATCGTCTTGATGTCGGCCGGCAATCTGGCGACGACACAGGCCGTGGTCAGCCTGCTCGACGAGCGCACCAAGGCGGTGACCGACCGCCACGAGAAGCTGCTCGAAACGCCATCCATGTACCAGACGGTGCGGCTGGTCGGCGACACGGTGAAAGAGGTGATCGCGCAATCGTCGCCCGCCGGCGAGAAGGCCGATTCCTATTTCAATGCCTCCTTCATCCTCGGTGGGCAGATCAAGGGCAGCCCGCCACGCCTGTTCATGATCTATCCCGAAGGCAATTTCATCGAGTCGACCGACGACACGCCGTTCTTCCAGATCGGCGAGACCAAATACGGCAAGCCGATCATCATCCGCGCCTATGAAAAGACGATGAGCCTCGCCGAGACGGTTAAACTCTTGCTGGTGTCGTTCGATTCGACGTTGAAATCGAACCTGTCGGTCGGCTTGCCGCTCGACCTGCTTTTCCTGGAACGGGACGCCTTTCAGGTCGGCCTGAAAAAGCGGATCGGCCAGGACGATCAGTATTACCGCACGATCTCCGATGGATGGTCGAATGCCCTGAAGACGGCGTTCGCCAGCCTGCCGGATTTCCCCGGCTAGTTTTGCCTATCTCGCCATTCGACGGTGGTTGCAAATATTTCACATGTTAATTAATATGATCTTGAAGATCGGGCGGCTGCCGCCGGCCACGAAAGATCATGTCGGGAAGACAAGATGAACAATGACGATTTCCGGCAATGGTCGCAACGCGCCGCCGACTGGGGTGCCGACTATCGCAACAATTTGCGTGAGCGGCCGGTGCGGCCATTGGTCGAGCCGGGCGACATTTTCAGGAGCATCGAGGTGTCGCCGCCCGAAGACGCCGAACCGATGGACAGAATCTTCGCCGATTTCGAAGCCAAGATCGTGCCGGGGATGACACATTGGCAGCACCCCCGCTTCTTCGCCTATTTCCCGGCCAACGCGGCGCCGGTTTCGGTGGTGGCGGAATACCTGGTGTCGGCGATGGCCGCGCAATGCATGCTTTGGCAAACGTCACCGGCGGCGACCGAGCTTGAAACCCGCACCGTCGACTGGATGCGCCAGGCGCTCGGCCTGCCAGAGGGTTTTTCCGGCGTGATCCAGGATTCGGCCTCGTCGGCGACACTCAACGCCGTGCTGACCATGCGCGAGCGGGCGCTCGGCTGGCAAGGCAACAAAAAGGGTTTGGCCGGGCAGGGGCGGTTGCGCATCTATTCTTCCGACCAGGTGCACACATCGATCGACCGGGCGATCTGGGTCTCGGGCATCGGCGAGGACAATCTCGTGCGCGTTCCGGTCACCGGCCGTTTTCGCGCCATGGACACGGCAGCCCTGGAAGCAGCCATCATTGCCGACCGGAAAGCCGGCATGCTGCCTGCTGGTATTATCGCCTGTGTCGGCGGCACCAGCACCGGTGGCACGGACGATATTGCAGCGGTTGCGGAGGTTGCCAGGCGGCACGGGCTCTACCTGCATGTCGATGCCGCCTGGGCCGGGTCGGCGATGATCTGCCCGGAATACCGGCATTTCTGGTCTGGCGTCGAAGGCGCCGATTCGATCGTCTTCAATCCGCACAAATGGCTGGGCGCGCAGTTCGATTGTTCGATCCAGTTCCTGCGCGACCCCTCGAGCCATGTCAGGACGCTGGCCATCAAGCCCGACTATCTCAAGACGCACGGCCATGACGGCATCATCAACTACTCGGAATGGTCGGTGCCGCTCGGCCGGCGCTTCCGCGCGCTGAAACTGTGGTTCCTGCTGCGCGCCCATGGACTGGAAAACCTGCGAACCATGATCCGCAACCATGTCGCCTGGAGCGAAGGCCTCGCCACGCGTCTGGCAAGGGAGGTGGATTTCGAGATCGTCAGCGAGCCGATGCTGTCGCTGTTTTCGTTCCGGCACAAGGCGGCTTCGGACACCGATGCCGACGAGCACAATCTGCGGCTGGTCAATGCGATCAACGACGATGGCCGCATCTACCTGACGCAAACGAAAGTCGATGGAAGGGTGGCGATCCGCTTCCAGGTGGGCCAGTTCGATGCGACGGCGGAAGACGTCGACGCGGCTTTCACCGCCATTACCGAAATTGCACGCGCCGTGGCCTGAAAAAGGCTGGATCAAGGTCGCGCCGAGGTTCCCTCGTACAATCATCGGATTTCGTTAGCCGGCTTGTGCCTTTTCATCGGTTTCGTTTTCGACTATAAGCAAGAAAAACGAAAACGGGAGCTTGCTTGATGTATCTGTCGCCGCGCCATGCCGAGATCATCCAGATGGCTAAGGACAACGGCCGCGTGCTGGTCGACGATCTGGCCACGCATTTCAATGTGACGCCGCAGACCATACGCAAGGACCTCAACGATTTGTGCGACCAGCGGCTGCTTTCGCGCATCCATGGCGGCGCCTTGTTCCCGTCCGGCATCGAGAACATGGAGTATGAAGCCAGGCGCAAGATCGCGGCCGACGAGAAGGAAGCGATTGGCCGTGCGGCGGCGAGGCTGATCCCCGACAACGCCTCGCTGTTCATCAACATCGGCACCACGACGGAGGCGGTCAGCAAGGCGTTGCTCGATCATAACGGCCTGATGGTTATCACCAATAACATCAATGTTGCCAATAGGATGCGCATCTATCCTTCGATCGAGGTGGTGATTGCCGGTGGTGTGGTGCGCGGCTCGGACGGGGGTGTCGTCGGTGAGGCGGCGGTCGATTTCATCAGGCAGTTCAAGGTCGATTATGCTGTCATCGGTGCCTCCGCGATCGATCATGATGGAGCGCTGCTCGACTTCGATTTTCGCGAGGTGAAGGTGGCGCAAGCGATCATCGCCAATGCCAGGCATGTCATCCTGGTATCCGACCAGACCAAATTCGAGCGTACGGCGCCGGTACGCATCGGTCATCTGTCGCAGGTCAACACCTTCATCACCGATCGCTGCGAGATCGATTCGGTGCGCAAGATCTGCCAGGAAGCCGAGGTTCAGCTGATCGAGACGTCGCCCGCCTGAGGTCTTTTATCGTCTTCTCGCCGGCTTGTTCACCGGCTTGTGATATTTCGTTTGACATTCGTTATGAGTTCGAAATAATTCCGCTACGGTTTCGCAAAAGACCCAAAATGGTGCAGTGCGAAATCGTGGAGGAATTAAGTGGACCCATCTTCAGTCCGGGACATTTTCGTCATAGGCGGCGGTATTAACGGCTGCGGAATCGCCCGTGATGCCGTTGGCCGCGGGTTTTCGGTCTTTCTCGCCGAGATGAATGACCTCGCCAGCGGAACCTCGTCCGGTTCGACCAAGCTGATCCATGGCGGGCTGCGCTATCTCGAATTCTACGAATTCCGCCTGGTGCGCGAGGCGCTCATGGAGCGCGAGGTTCTGTGGAAGAACGCACCGCACATTATCTGGCCGATGCGCTTCGTGCTGCCCTACGCCAGGGGCCTGCGACCCGCCTGGCTGATCCGGCTTGGCCTGTTCCTTTACGATCACATTGGCGGGCGCAAATTGCTGCCGGCGACCAGGACGCTCGACATGGCAAGCGACCCGGCGGGCAAGCCTTTGAAGCCGCTGTTCAAAAAGGCCTTCGAATATTCCGATGGCTGGGTCAACGATGCGCGGCTGGTGGCGCTGAATGCACGTGACGCTGCTGACCGGGGCGCAACCATCCGGACCCGCACGAAAGTGGTTGGAGCCCGCCGCGAAGGCGGGATCTGGACGATAAAGATCGAGAACCTGCAAACCGGCGAGACCGAAGAGGTCAAGGCACGGTTGCTGGTCAATGCGGCGGGGCCCTGGGTAGACCACGTGCTGTCCGGCGTCGTCGGGCAGAATGACGTTCACAACGTCCGCCTCGTGCAGGGCAGCCACATCGTCATCGCCAAGAAGTTCGACGATCCGCGCGCCTATTTCTTCCAGAACAGGGATGGCCGCATCATCTTCGCTATTCCCTACGAGGACGAGTTCACGCTGATCGGCACCACCGACCGGGATTATCCCGGCGATCCGCACGATGTGAAGATCAGCGACACCGAAATCGACTATCTCTGTGCCGCGGCGAGCGAGTATTTCGCGGTTCCCGTCAAGCGTTCGGACATTGTCTGGACCTATTCGGCCGTGCGTCCGCTCTATGATGACGGCGCCTCCAAGGCGCAGGAAGCGACGCGCGACTACGTGCTGAAGGCCGATGGCGGCGAGGGCGCCGCACCGCTGGTCAACGCGTTTGGCGGCAAGATCACCACCTACCGCCGGCTGGCGGAATCAATGCTGGAGAAGATCGAAGGTTTTCTCGGCAAGCGCGGCAAGCCGTGGACATCTGATGCGCCGCTGCCTGGCGGCGATTTTCCGGCCACCGGTTTCGATGCGCAGGTGGCGAAGCTGAAAAGCGCCTACCCTTTCCTCGACCAGCGTTTGGCGCGCCGGTTGACCAGGCTTTACGGGACGCGTGCGCAGGTTCTGCTCGGCTTGGCCAAGTCGATTGCCGATCTCGGCCGCAATTTCGGTGGCGATCTGCACGAGGCCGAGGTGCGCTATCTCGTTGAAAACGAATGGGCCGTCACTGCGGAAGATGTGCTGTGGCGACGGACCAAGCGCGGCCTGCATCTTAGCCGCGAGCAGGTCTCGGTACTCGATGAATTCATGCGTGGCATAAGCCGGCAGCATGTCGCGGCCGCCGAATGAAGAGGTTTTGAGCTGATGCGGAAAGCCTGGGAGGAGGCGTCATGCTGGAACTGAGGAACGTCACCAAGACGGTCGGTGCGGTCGAGCACATCCGCGACGTGTCGCTGACGCTTCAGCACGGCTCGCTCAACGTTTTGCTAGGGCCCACGCTTTCCGGCAAGACCAGCTTGATGCGGCTGATGGCCGGCCTCGATGTGCCGACTTCCGGCTCGGTCTGGTTCGACGGCCAGAATGTCACCGGCACGCCGGTGCAGAAGCGCAAGATCGCCATGGTCTACCAGCAGTTCATCAACTATCCGGCGATGACGGTCTATGACAACATCGCCTCGCCGCTAAGGGTGGCTGGTGTCGAGCAAGGCAAGATCGACAGCCAGGTGCGCGAGGCGGCAGCTCTCCTCAAGCTGACACCCTATCTCGACCGCACCCCGCTCAGCCTGTCGGGCGGCCAGCAACAGCGCACCGCGCTGGCGCGCGCCATCGTCAAGAATGCCAGCCTGGTGCTGCTCGACGAGCCGCTTGCCAACCTCGACTACAAGCTGCGCGAGGAATTGCGGGCCGAACTGCCGAGGATCTTTGCCGCTGCCGGCACCATCTTCGTTTATGCCACCACCGAGCCGCATGAGGCCCTGCTGCTCGGCGGCAACACGGCAACGCTGTCGGAAGGCCGCATCACCCAGTTCGGGCCGACCATCGACGTATTCCGCAAGCCGGTTGATCTGGTGACGGCCAGGACCTTCGCCGATCCGCCGCTCAACAGCATCGTGCTGGCCAAGAAGGGCGCGGACTTTCTGCTCGAGGGCGGCGTCAAGCTGCCGGTGCCCGCCGAACTCGTCGGCATCGCCGATACGAACTATACGATCGGCTTTCAGCCGCACCATCTTTCGCTCGACCGGCCCAATGCCGCCGCGGTGCCGGTACGGGCAAAGGTCACCATCACCGAAATCACCGGGTCCGAGAGCTTCATCCATCTCGACTTTGCCGATGCCCGCTGGGTGATGTTGACCCACGGCATCAGGGATTTCGAGACAGACGCGGTGGTCGAAGTGTTCATCGATCCGCGTCACATCATGGTCTTCGACGAGCACGGCCGGGCTATGACCGCGCCGAAGCTGGCGGCTTAGGAGGGGCGATATGGCACGCATCGACGTCAACCACGTCAGGCATTCCTATCTGCCGAACCCGCGCACGGATGCCGATTTCGCGCTGCGCGAAGTGCATCATACCTTCGAGGATGGCGGCGCCTATGCGCTGCTTGGGCCGTCCGGCTGCGGCAAGACCACGCTGCTCAACATCATTTCAGGGCTGCTTCATCCCTCGCATGGCCAGTTGCTGTTCAATGGCAGGGACGTGACCAATTTGTCGACGCAGGAGCGCAACATCGCGCAGGTGTTCCAGTTCCCGGTCATCTACGACACCATGACGGTCTACGACAATCTGGCGTTCCCGCTGCGCAATCGCGGCGTGCCGGAGGCCGACGTCGACCGCAAGGTGCGCGAGACGCTGGAGATGATCGACCTGGCCTCATGGGCGAAGAAGAAGGCGAGGGGCCTGACCGCCGACCAGAAGCAGAAAATCTCGCTCGGCCGTGGCCTGGTGCGCTCGGACGTCAACGCCATCCTGTTCGACGAACCGCTGACCGTCATCGATCCGCACATGAAATGGGTGCTGCGCTCGCAGTTGAAGCAGCTTCATCGCCGCTTCGGCTACACGATGGTCTATGTCACGCACGACCAGACCGAGGCGCTGACCTTCGCCGACCAGGTGGTCGTCATGTATGATGGCGGCATCGTGCAGATCGGCACGCCGGCGGAACTGTTCGAGCGGCCGCGTCACACTTTTGTCGGCTATTTCATCGGCTCGCCAGGCATGAATGTCGTGCCGGTGGCAATCGAAGGCAGGACGGCGACGCTCGGCTCGCAACGGATCGAATTGCCTGGAGTGCCCAAGGCCAGCGCCGGGGCCGTCGAGCTTGGCATCCGCCCGGAATATGTACGGCTCGGCAGCGACGGCATGGCCGTTTCAATCACCAAGGTCGAGGATGTAGGCCGCCACAAGGTGGTGCGCGCCAAGCTGGAGGGCCGCGAGATCGCGGCCGTCATCGGGGAGGACGAAACCGTTCCGGCCGAACCGAAGGTGCGGTTCGATCCGGCCGGCATCAACATCTATGCCGATTCCTGGCGTGTCGAGATGGGGGCATAGATGGACAAGACCTGGAATAACAAGGCCTGGTTCCTGGTGCTGCCGGTGCTTGTGCTGGTGGCCTTCACCGCCGTCGTCCCGCTGATGACGGTCGTCAACTATTCGGTGCAGGACACATTCGGCAACAACGTCTTCTTCTGGGCAGGTACGGAGTGGTTCGAGGAACTGCTTTCATCCAGCCGATTCTGGGAAGCGATGGTCCGCAACCTGGTCTTTTCCTTCATCATCCTTGCGATCGAGGTGCCGCTTGGCATCTTCATCGCGCTCAACATGCCTAAAAAGGGCTGGGGCGTGCCGGTGTGCCTGGTGCTGATGTCGCTGCCGCTGCTGATACCGTGGAACGTGGTCGGCACCATCTGGCAGGTGTTCGGGCGCAGCGACATCGGCCTGATGGGCTACTACCTCAACGCCATCGGCATCGACTACAATTATGTGCAGGATCCTTTCGACGCCTGGGTCACGATCATCGTCATGGACGTCTGGCACTGGACCAGCCTTGTCGTGCTGCTCTGCTATGCCGGCCTGGTCTCGATCCCCGACGCATTCTACCAGGCGGCCAAGATCGACGGTGCGTCGCGCTGGGCGGTCTTTCGCTACATTCAGTTGCCGAAGATGCAACGCGTGCTGCTGATCGCCGTTCTGCTGCGGTTCATGGACTCGTTCATGATCTACACCGAGCCCTTCGTCGTCACCGGCGGCGGTCCGGGCAACTCGACGACGTTCCTGTCGATCGACCTCGTCAAGACGGCACTCGGCCAGTTCGACCTTGGCCCGGCGGCGGCGATGTCGCTGGTCTACTTCCTCATCATCCTGTTGTTGTCGTGGGTGTTCTACACCGTGATGACCAACTACGACGCGGAGCGCTGAAATGGCTGGCGCCAACGAACGCACCGAGCGCAATGCAATGAACGGGACCGCCGCCGAAGGGCTCGCCAGTTCGCTCTCACAGAGCGAACTCGACAGGCGGATGCGCCGGCGCGGCGAGGAGTCGCGCTGGTGGTGGATCGTGCCGACGCTCTACATCATCGTCCTTCTGCTGCCGATCTACTGGCTCATCAACATGAGCTTCAAGACCAATGCCGAGATCGTCAACTCGCTGACGCTTTATCCGCACGCGCCGACGATCGCCAACTACGTCACCATCTTCACGCAGAAGGCCTGGTATTCCGGCTACATCAACTCGATCACCTATGTCGTCATGAACATGGTGATTTCGGTATCGGTGGCTCTGCCGGCGGCTTACGCTTTCTCGCGCTATCGTTTCCTTGGCGACAAGCATCTGTTCTTCTGGCTGCTGACCAACCGCATGGCGCCGCCGGCCGTGTTCGCGCTGCCGTTCTTCCAGCTCTATTCGGCCTTCGGCCTCATCGACACGCACATAGCGGTGGCGCTGGCGCACTGCCTGTTCAACGTGCCGCTGGCGGTGTGGATCCTGGAAGGCTTCATGTCGGGCGTGCCGAAAGAAATCGACGAGACCGCCTATATCGACGGTTATTCGTTCCCGCGCTTCTTCCTCAAGATCTTCATGCCGCTGATCGCCAGCGGCATCGGCGTCGCCTGCTTCTTCTGCTTCATGTTTTCATGGGTCGAGCTGCTGATCGCCCGCACGCTGACCACGACCGACGCCAAACCGATCGCTGCGACCATGACGCGTACGGTGTCGGCCTCGGGCATGGACTGGGGGCTGCTGGCAGCCGCCGGCGTTTTGACGCTGATCCCCGGCGCGCTCGTGATCTGGTTCGTGCGCAACTATATCGCCAAGGGTTTTGCGCTGGGGAGGGTGTGACATGAACCTCGACTTTTCCTGGATGGCGTGGACCTGGCCGACGGCCGCGTTCTTCACCGTCATCGCGCTGCTTCTGCTTGGCATGGGCGTTTGGGAATACGCTTCGCCGGGTGGCAATCCGCGCGTCGGCGTGCTGCGCTTCGAGACGACGCGCGGCGACCGTCTGTTTCTATCGCTGCTTGGCAGCGCCTTTATCCATCTCGCTTGGCTGGGTCTTGTCGGACCGAGCCTCTGGTGGGCTCTCGCTCTCTCCGTGGTCTACGCCATCGGCGTGTTCCGCTACGTATAGAGGGGGAAACTGTTGGAGCGGCCGCGTGCCGGCGGTCGCTCCAGATCGCACTTGAAACCTAAAACAGTGGAGGAAACACATGCGACGGCAATTTTTAACATCAACAACGGCCCTTGTCCTGTTGCTCGGCGTAGGCAATGCCTATGCCGGCATGGATGAAGCAAAAGCCTTTCTGGACAAGGAGATAGGCGGCGTGTCGACGCTTTCCCGCGCCGACCAGGAAAAGCAGATGCAGTGGTTCATCGACGCCGCCAAGCCCTTCGCCGGCATGGACATCAAAGTCGTGTCGGAAACCTTGACCACCCATCAGTACGAGTCTCAGGTGCTGGCGCCGGCCTTTACAGCCATCACCGGCATCAAGGTCACGCATGACGTCATCCAGGAAGGCGACGTCGTCGAGAAGATCCAGACCCAGATGCAAACCGGCCAGAACATCTATGACGGCTGGGTCAACGATTCGGATCTGATCGGCACGCACTGGCGCTACCAGCAGGTGCGCAACCTGACCGACTGGATGGCGGGCGAAGGCAAGGATGTCACCGATCCGATGCTCGATGTCGACGACTTCATCGGCACCAAGTTCACCACTGCGCCGGACAAGAAGCTCTACCAGCTTCCCGACCAGCAGTTCGCCAACCTCTACTGGTTCCGCTACGACTGGTTCAACGACGAGAAGAACAAGGCCGACTTCAAGGCCAAGTATGGCTACGAACTCGGCGTGCCGGTCAACTGGTCGGCCTATGAGGACATCGCCGCGTTCTTCACCGGCCGCGACGTCAACGGCAAGAAGGTCTATGGCCACATGGACTACGGCAAGAAGGATCCGTCGCTCGGCTGGCGGTTCACCGACGCCTGGCTGTCGATGGCCGGCAACGGCGACAAGGGCCTGCCGAACGGCGTGCCGGTCGACGAATGGGGTATCAAGGTCGATGCGAATTCGCGACCTGTAGGCTCGTGCATGGCACGAGGCGGCGACACCAATGGACCAGCATCGGTCTATGCCATCCAGAAGTATCTGGATTGGCTGAAGGCCTATGCGCCGCCGGAAGCCCAGGGCATGACCTTCTCCGAATCCGGCCCCGTGCCGTCGCAAGGCAATGTTGCCCAACAGATCTTCTGGTATACCGCCTTCACCGCCGACATGGTCAAGCCGGGCCTCCCGGTCATGAATGACGACGGTACGCCGAAATGGCGCATGGCGCCGTCTCCGCACGGCTCCTACTGGAAAGACGGCATGAAGCTCGGCTATCAGGATGTCGGTTCCTGGACGCTGATGAAGTCGACACCGACCGACCGCGCCAAGGCCGCCTGGCTTTATGCGCAGTTCGTCACCTCGAAGACCGTCGACGTGAAGAAGAGCCAGGTTGGTCTGACCTTCATTCGCGACTCCACCATCCATGACAAGAGCTTCACCGAACGTGCGCCGAAGCTCGGCGGCCTGATCGAGTTCTACCGCTCGCCGGCCCGCGTGCAGTGGACGCCGACCGGTACCAACGTGCCGGACTATCCGAAGCTGGCGCAGCTTTGGTGGCAGAACATCGGCGACGCGTCCTCTGGTGCCAAGACGCCGCAGGAAGCCATGGATTCGCTTTGTGCCGACCAGGAAAAGGTCCTGAGCCGTATCGAGAAATCCGGTGTCCAGGGTGACATTGGTCCGAAGATGGCCGAAGAGCACGACCTGGCCTATTGGAACGCCGATGCGGTCAAGGCCGGCAATCTCGCGCCTCAGCTGAAGCTCGAGAACGAGAAGGAAAAGCCGCAGACCATCAATTACGACGAACTGGTCAAGAGCTGGCAGAAGTGAGACTGTCCATGCGGGCGTTCGCGCCCGTGTGAAATTGAGGGAGGCGGCGCGTTGCCGTCTCCCTTCTTTGTATCGAGGCGGAGGATGCGGAATGAGTGGTTTTGTGCTGGCCATCGACCAGGGAACGACATCGACCCGGGCGATCCTGTTCGATGGCCAGATGAAGGTCGTGGGTAGCGGGCAGAAGGAATTCACCCAGCGCTATCCGGCCTCCGGCTGGGTCGAACATGATCCGGAAGAGATCTGGGCAAGCGTCGTGACCACCGTGAAGGCTGCACTGAAAAAGGCCGGCCGTACGGCTGCTGATGTCGTGGCCATCGGCATCACCAACCAGCGCGAGACCGTCGTTGTCTGGGACAGGGCGACGGGCAAACCGGTCCACAACGCCATCGTATGGCAGGATCGGCGCACCGCACCGCTCTGCCAGAAGCTCAAGAAGCAGGGGCTCGAGAAGAAATTCACCCGCAAGACAGGACTGCTGCTCGACCCCTATTTCTCGGGCACCAAGATCGCCTGGATGCTGGACAAGGTGAAAGGGGCAAGGCGGCGCGCCGAGAGAGGCGAATTGCTGGCGGGTACCATCGACAGTTTTTTGATCTGGCGGCTGACCGGCGGCAAGGTTCATGCCACCGACGCCACCAACGCCTCACGCACGCTTGTCTACAATATCGAGAAGAATGCCTGGGACGACGAACTGCTTTCCATCCTGCGCATCCCGGCCGCAATGCTGCCGGAGGTAAAGGATTGCGCCGATGATTATGGAATCACAGAGAAAAACCTGTTTGGCGCCGAGATAAGGATACTCGGCGTTGCCGGCGACCAGCATGCCGCGACCATCGGGCAGGCCTGTTTCGAGCCGGGTATGATGAAATCCACCTACGGCACCGGCTGTTTTGCGCTGCTCAACACCGGCAGCGATCTGGTGCGTTCGAAGAACCGCCTGTTGACCACCATCGCCTACCGGTTGAACGGCAAGACCACCTATGCGCTGGAAGGCTCGATCTTCATTGCGGGTGCCGCGGTGCAATGGCTGCGGGACGGCATCGAGGTGATCGGCAAGGCCGAGCAGAGCGGCAAGCTGGCTGCCGAGGCCGATCCGACGCAGAACGTCTACCTTGTGCCGGCTTTTGTCGGACTTGGCGCGCCGCACTGGGATGCCGGGGCGCGGGGTGCTATCTTCGGGTTGACCCGAAATTCCGGTCCTGCCGAGTTTGCCCGGGCGGCTTTGGAATCAGTCGCTTACCAGACCCGCGACCTGCTCGACGCCATGCACAAGGATTGGAAGGGCGCCAAGGCAAAGACCGTGCTCAGGGTCGATGGCGGCATGGTGGCTTCGGACTGGACCATGCAACGCCTCGCCGACATCCTCGACGCGCCGGTCGATCGGCCGACAATCCTGGAGACGACCGCGCTGGGGGCGGCCTGGCTCGCCGGCTCGAAGGCGGGCGTGTGGCCCGCCGCGCAGGAGTTCGCTAAAAGCTGGGCGCTCGAGCGGCGGTTCAAGCCTGATATGGACGCGTCCAATCGTACTGCGAAACTAGCAGGCTGGCGTGATGCAGTGCGCAGGACACTGAGCGCATAAGGAAAGGCCCGCGCCGTTTCCAACGCGGGCCTTCGGCTCACACACTTTTAGGCCACTCATACTCACTCAGTAAGGCGAACGGCACTCCCGACGAGGACCATTGTTCGGCTGGAAGGTGTTATCCGAAGCGCGGTAGCTCCGATAATGATCGTAGCACCACTGCACATGGGCATTGCCTTCATAGACGCGGTTGTTCTCATTGACGATCGCGCCGGTGATCAGGGCGCCAGTCGCGAAGGCAGCGAGCGGGAACCAGTAATCCCCATGACGGCGATAGCCGCGGCGATATTCCCGATAGCCGCGATGACCATTCCAATACATGTCACCGTTGCGGCTGAAGCTGCGATTGCGCGAGAAATTGCGGTCGAAGGAGCGGTTTCTCCGCCATTCCCGGTATTGCACTGTCTGCATGTCCGACGTTGTCGCCTGGGACAATGGCACGTAGGCCGGCTGGGCGTTGACCGGCACCACCTTCGCCGCGACGAATGTGGCCGAGAGCGTGGCGGCTAGCAGACCCGTTGTCACTCTATTCATTGGTCTTCTCCTCGAAGGTTTGGCGAACGTCCCTTTGGCGGAAAACGATGGTGCTTCGGATTTGTTCCGCCGTGTTGGCAGCCGTTGCCGGACCGAAACCGAAACCGCGGGCTGCTCACCTGGACCCGGGGAACAAAAGCAAGGGGCAGCGATTTAGGGCAAAGAGCGGGTTTGAAACCCATCTTTTCCGGTTGACCGGTCGCGGCACTCTCCCTATGTTCCGCGCAATTTCGGGGGCGGCCTTTTCGAGCCCGCGGGAGCGCGTAGCTCAGCCGGTAGAGCAACTGACTTTTAATCAGTAGGTCATGGGTTCGAATCCCATCGCGCTCACCAAATCAGGTCTCAGTATCCGTAAATCTGTGTCCGCTCGGTGTTCGCAAAATTGAGGCGGGCAGGCCCAAGGCTTTCCGCGATCACACCATAGGCTAACGCGATCACACAGTTCACAATAGAACTACAAGCGGTCGATTCCTTCAGGGATGTAGCCACTCCAAAAGCCCGTCGCAGGTCGCTCCTGTGGCGGGTTTTTCATTAACCAGGGACTGAGGGGCCACGGCGTACGGCATTGTGACCGTCAGCGCCCCGTGCAGCCTTGCACTAGTCGCTGGGGGACAAGCAATTGGCTGTCGCGCATTTGAACCCCGTCCATGTATTTTAGCATCTGCTTGAATTTCTTCTGAAGCAGGATCATGATGCAACAGGTTTGAAGGGGGTAAAGCGTCATGGAATTCGCAAGCTGCTATGACCAAAGCGCGAGCATCTTTGCGGCAACGATGTTCTTGAACATCACGGCGTTTTTCATAATTCTGGCCGCGTTTGCCGTTGCACGGCTGGTTGTAATATCCGGCGAAGGTTCCGTGAACCGGCTTCAGATCGCGTAAAGCCCCCGGAGGCATATGGCCGGAAAGAAGGTGATCGCGGTCAAGGACTGGACTTGCGCTATAAGCGACGAGCTTGGCCGTGTGGTCCTGACGATCAACCGACTTAGGGTGACGGGGTTTCGTTATGATGACGACGCCCCGACGAGCAGTGACCCCTTAGACGCTCCGTGACAGGTGCACGTCCAAGACGGCGGCTTTCTTGGCGATCAGTCCTTCCAGATCCGCATCGGATCGCTTGGTGCCGGTCCGTTCGCGCAGCAGGGAGATCACCGCGCTCATCGAAAGTTGGGCGGTACGACCGCTCAGGATGGCGTCCACCGCGCCGGCAACATCCGGGGTTTCCGTCGGTGCTCGCATGATCGGTTCCTTTCTGTTCAAGTCGGCCTCGGCGCCGCCGGCTGGTCCCCGCACGCCCCGATCGAAGATGACGGCCAGGCCGTTCTTTACGGCGAGTGCGGCGACCATGTCGTCAAGGTCGTGATCGGAAAGTGCTGGCTCCGAAGGATCGGGTTTCAGGGTTCTGCGGATCACCCGGGCAGCCTGGTCCGTCGACACAAAGCCAAAGTGCCGTTTTCTGGCCTCGACATATTGTTCGACGATCATGCTCAGACGCCGGGCTGCGATATCCCTGGGTTGCTGCATCTGGACCTCCTTCGGCTGCCGTAAAGCGCAAGCCGGCATTACCGACAGGAAATAGAGCGGCCGGTCGAATCAAACAGGGGACGGCTCATTCGACGCATCTTCCAATGATTCAGGAACGATCCCGGCGCTGATGCATTTTGGCTCTATGACCAGCTCATTGAGGGACGCCGGGACATGAAGATTGCCCATGTCGCACCGCTTTACGAGTCGGTGCCGCCAAGACTCTACGGGGGCACCGAACGCATCATCTCGTATCTTACCGAGGCGCTCGTCGACCTCGGCCACGACGTGACATTGTTCGCCAGCGGCGACACGAAGACTTCCGCCAAACTGGTGCCATGCCGCGAAAGGGCGCTTCGTCTCGATCCCCGTCCGCTGAAATCCGAGATCGCGGCGCATCTGTCGATGCTCGACGAAGTGAGGAAACGGGCCGACGACTTCGACGTCGTCCATTTCCATCTCAGCCATTTCCTGCATTTTCCTTTTTTCCGCGATATTCCACAGCGCACCGTGACGACGCCGCATGGCAGGCTGGATTACGCGGACCTCGCGCAGGCCTATGACCGGTTTCCGCGGTTTCCCATGATTTCCATATCCCGCAGCCAGCGGGCGCGGTTCGCGTCCGCGAATTGGCTGGCGACAATCCATCATGGGCTGCCGCTTGGGCTTTATGAGCCCGATTTCGAGGCAGGCACGGATGGCGCCTATCTGGCGTTCCTCGGCAGGATGTCGCGCGACAAGCGGCCGGACCGGGCGATCGAGATCGCTCGCCGCACCGGCCTGAAACTGAAGCTCGCCGCCAAGGTCGGCGATGGCGACCGCGCCTATTTCGAGGAAGTCGTGCAGCCCCTGATCGATGGCGACCGGGTCGAGTTTGTCGGCGAGATCGGCGAGGACCAGAAGAGCAGGTTTCTGGGCAATGCGGCCGCTTTGCTGTTTCCCATCGATTGGCCCGAACCCTTCGGGCTTGCGGTGATCGAGGCCATGGCCTGCGGAACCCCAGTCATGGCCTGGAGTTGCGGGGCCATGCCCGAGATCATCGATTATGGGGTCACCGGCTTTGTCGTCGAAACCATCGAAGATGCCGTCGCCTCGATGCCCGATCTCCTGCAACTCGACAGGCGAAGAATAAGAACGGTCTTCGAAAGGCGGTTTTCCGCCGACAGAATGGCCAGGGATTATGTCGCGGCGTATTCGCGGCTGACCAATGGCGTCGAGGAGAGCAGAGCCTCGTAGACCGTCACCCCGTTCGGAAACCAGCACGGGACAATCTTCTTGACCATTACCCAACTCGACGAGCGAAAGCTCGATCCTGCAATAGCACTGGCTTCGCTGGACGAAACCGCCCCCAGGGAGCCGCATCGGCTTTATGCTCTCAAGCATGGCGATTGCTTTGCCGTCGCCGATGCCTATGGCGACATACGTGGCGCCGGCGACGGCTTCTTCCGCGACGACACGCGTGTGCTTTCAGAATTTCGCCTGACAGTTGGCGGGCGGTCGCTGTCGTTGCTTGGCGCATCGCTCAGCCAGGACAACGTCCTGTTCACCACCAACCTGACCAATCTGCCGATCGAGAGCACCGCAAGCCGCCAGATTCCGCAGGGCGCGATCCATATCGAGCGCGCCAGGCTTCTGTGGGAGGAAAGGCTGTATGAACGCATCACGCTCTCCAACTACAGTCGGGAGCATTCGACGGTCCTGGTGTCGCTGCGCTTTGGTGCCGATTTTCGGGACATGTTCGAAGTCCGGGGCTCGACCCGGTCCAAACGCGGCACCGCCCACACGGCCGAGATCGACGGGAACTCGGTCGTGCTCCGCTACGAAGGCCTGGACAAGGTGGTACGAACATCCGCGATATCGTTTTCGCAGACGCCCGATCAATTGACCTCCGAGCGGGCGGATTTCTTCATCGCGATTACCAAGCGAAGCAGCCAGACGCTTTACGTGGAAGTGGGCGGCGAGACGTCAGACCGCCCCGAAAGCCGGCGGTTCCGGGCTGCCGCCGCCCGCGCCCGTTTCGGCATGCGCGCCAAGCGCCGGCACGGGGCGACACTCCACAGTTCGGGCCGCGTCTTCAATGATTGGATGGAGCGGGCCCGCGCCGATGTGGCGTTGCTCACGACGGAATTGGCGACCGGCCCTTACCCATACGCCGGGATTCCATGGTTCTCCACCGCCTTCGGCCGGGACGGCGTGATTTCAGCTCTGCAGATGCTTTGGCTCAATCCCGGCCTGGCTCGTGGTGTGCTTGCCTTTCTCGCCCAGCACCAGGCGACCGAGACCTCCCCCTTCAGCGATTCCGAGCCCGGCAAGATCATGCACGAGACCCGCAAGGGCGAGATGGCGGCGCTGAGTGAGTTGCCGTTCGGCCGCTATTATGGCGGCGTCGACACGACGCCGCTCTACATCCATCTCGCCTGCGCCTATGCGGACCGCACGGGAGACACGGCTTTCATCGATGGCCTGTGGCCATCGCTGTGCGCCGCCGCCGAGTGGATCGAGACAGCCAGTCGTTCGACAGGGTTCCTTACCTACCAGCGCGCCGCCGAGTCCGGCCTTGCCAACCAGGGATGGAAGGACAGTTTCGATTCCGTCTTCCATGCCGATGGCCGCATTCCGAAAGGACCGATCGCTCTGGTCGAGGTGCAGGGCTACGTCTTTGCAGCGTTCCAGGGATTGGCAAAGCTTGCACGGCTGCGCGGCGAAGAGGAGCGGGCCGAAAATTGGGAAATGCGCGCCGATGTCATTCGCCAACAAGTCGAACGCCATTTCTGGATCGAGGACCTCAGCTACTATGCGCTGGCGATCGATGGCGATGGCCAACCCTGCAAGGTACGCACGTCCAACGCCGGTCACCTGCTGTATGTCGGCCTTCCCGATCCGGATCGCGCACGCATGGTCGCCGACCAGCTGCTGTCGGCTTCATTCCATTCCGGCTGGGGGCTGAGGACGCTGGCTGACGACGCGATCTTCTTCAATCCGATGTCGTATCACAACGGGTCCATCTGGCCGCACGACACCGCGATCTGCGCCGCCGGACTGGCGCGCTACGGCATCCGCGACAGCGTGGTGCGGTTGATGAGCGGGACTTTCGAATCCGCGGTTCATTTCAACATGCGGCTGCCCGAACTGTTCTGTGGGTTCACGCGCGCGGCCGGCGAAGCGCCGATTGCCTATCCAGTGGCTTGCCTGCCGCAGGCCTGGTCCGCAGGTTCCGCCTTCATGCTCATGCAGGCCTGCCTCGGCCTTCAGATCGATGGTGGGACGAACGAAATTCACGTGACCCAGCCGCGCTTGCCGATCGGTATCGACAATCTCGTCATTCGTCATCTCTCGGTAGGACATGTGGCGGTGGATCTGACGTTTCAACGCGTGGGAGATCGTGTCGGCGCCTTCCTTGCGGATGCGCATGAGGGACTGGTGCCTCTGGTGGTCAGGAGTTGAAAAATCGGAACCATCATGTGTGCGGAACGTTGGATCACCACGCCAAGGATGCCGGAGTTCCTGTCGGTGGATCTGCCGCATCCCATTGAAAGGTAATCAATTCGAAATGCCCGACAACAGTTCGTACCTGGTCGTCCCTTCGGCCGCACCGTGGCTATTCATTCTCGCAATTGTCGGTATCTTATGCATCGCGCTTGCGGTGGTGGTGTCACGGGCGCATCGGGCCAGAAACACGAAGCGCGCCAGTCTCGAACCAGGACCCGTTCGCGGTCCATTGCCGGAATTCGAAAAGAACGGGCAATCCGCGACCGCCGCGCTCGTCCAATGGTCGCCGGAAACTCTGCGTCACATTTTGGCGAAGGAACTTCCCGATGCGCAGGTGATCGTGGTTTCAAATCGCGAACCCTACATTCATAACCGCAAGGGGGACGATATCCAGCTGGTCGTGCCTGCCAGCGGGCTCGTTTCAGCGCTGGAGCCGATTACGCGCGCCTGCGCCGGCACATGGATCGCCTATGGCGGCGGTTCGGCCGATGCGCTTGTCGTCGATGAAAATGACCGCGTCGAGGTGCCGCCTGAAAACCCTTCCTACACGTTGCGCCGTGTCTGGCTGAGCGAGGAAGAACAGCAGGGCTATTATCTCGGCTTTGCCAATGAAGGGCTCTGGCCGCTCTGCCACATAGCCTTCACCCGGCCGATATTCCGCGCCTCCGACTGGGAGGCCTATGAGACGGTCAACCGCAAATTCGCCGACACCGTCGTGGCGGAGGCCCGCAACGAGCGGCCCATCGTGCTGGTCCAGGACTATCACTTCGCGCTGTTGCCGCGGATGATTCGGGAGCGCCTGCCGGAAGCGATCATCATCACCTTCTGGCACATTCCGTGGCCGAATTCCGAGGTGTTCAGCATCTGTCCATGGCGCGAGAAGATTCTCGAAGGACTGCTGGGCAGTTCAATCGTCGGCTTTCACACCCAGTTCCATTGCAACAACTTCATCGACAGCGTCGACCGCTTCCTGGAGAGCAGGATCGAGCGTGAGGATTCCGCCATCTCCTATGGCGGCCAGATCAGCCTGGTTCACGCCTATCCGATTTCAATCGAATGGGAGCCGCCGCATCTGAGCAAACTGCCTGCCGTTGCAGAATGTCGCCAGCTCATTCGCGAGAAATTCGGCCTGGCCGAGAACGTCAGGCTGTGCGTCGGCGTCGAACGCCTCGACTACACCAAGGGCATCCTCGATCGTCTCAACGCACTCGATGAGCTGCTGACACTGCATCCGGAATGGATCGGCAAGGTCGCGTTCCTGCAGATCGCCGCGCCCAGCCGCGGCACCTTGCCTGCCTATCAACAATTGTATGAGGAATGTCTGCGCCATGCCGAGGATATCAACGAGCGCCATGGTCGTGAAAACTATACCCCTGTGGTGCTGGTGACCGAACATCACTCGCAAACGGAGGTGTACGAGATTTACCGGGCCGCCGACGTCTGCATGGTCACCAGCCTTCACGACGGCATGAACCTGGTTGCAAAGGAGTTTGTCGCGGCCCGCGAGGATGAACAGGGCGTGCTGATGCTCAGCATGTTCGCCGGCGCGTCGAAGGAATTGCTGGAGGCGCTGATCGTCAATCCCTACGACGCGGCGATGATGGGCGACGCCCTGCTGCAGGCCTTGACCATGTCACCGGAAGAGCAACGTCAGCGCATGCGACGCATGCGCGAGGTCGTGCGCGAAAACAATGTCTATCGATGGGCGGGCAGCATGCTGTTCGATGCGGCGCGCCTGCGCAAGCGGGATGCGGTCGATCGTGCCGTCAGCGCCGCCCCACGTTCTCCTGGTCCCAGTTCTCCCGGCAATGTGATATCGCTGCTCGACCGCAAGCGCGTGGCGGCCCTGTGATGTCGACATTGTCAAACTTGACCGTACCCAAAGTCCCGCAGGGTGCGTGGGCCTTGTTCCTCGATATCGACGGCACGCTTCTCGAACATGCCGCGCATCCCGATGCGGTGGTTGTCGGCGATGAGTTGCGGACGCTGTTGGTGGGGCTCGAATTGCAATTGGACGGAGCTCTGGCGTTCATCACGGGGCGGTCGATCGCTGCTGTCGATCATCTTTTCCAGCCCCTCAGATTGCGCGCCGCCGGGCTTTACGGTCTTGAGCACAGGCTCGCGCGTGATGGGCCGGTCGAGGCGGCGGGAGAGCCCGCCGACATCGCCGCACTTGCCGAGGAGATCGAAGCGGAGCTGGATAGTGCGGACGTCTATATCGAGCGCAAGGGTCCGATCCTGGCAATCCACACACGAGCGGCACCGCACTTGTTGCAGCGCGCGACGCAACTGATCGAGCAGGCGCTGGACAGGTTGCCCGTGGGGTATCGGGTGCTGGCCGGCAATGCCGGCGTCGAATTGATGCCGTTGGAGGCGGCGAAGGGAGCGGCAATCAGGCGCTTTTTGGATCTGCCAGCTTTCGAGGGGAGGCGGCCAGTGTTTCTGGGCGACGACACATCCGACGAGAATGGTTTCGAGGCCGTCAATGAGATGGACGGCATTTCGATCCGGATAAAACCGCGCGGACCGACAGCGGCGCGCCATGCGCTGGCCGACGTCGGCGAGGCTTTGGCTTGGCTGGGTGCGGTGAGCCAGAGCAACTTGGATGGATCGACCGGTCTGATCCATCCCTTGAACCGAAGGAGTCGGCGATGACCCAATTCACCAGTCTCATCCAGGAGATGATGCCTGCTTGGCTACGCCGGCGCTCGGTCCCGAATGCGCACGAGAGCGAGCCGAGTTTGGATCCGTCGCGCCCGCGGGACGCGGACGAGGTCTGGCGCCAGTTTGTCCAAAAGGATCTCTTTGGCGCCGACACACAGGATCACGCCGAGGCGGAGGATAAAAAGACCGACCGCCACTGAGGGCGGGTTAGCCGTCCCCGAAAACCAGCGAAACATTGCCGCCGGCGTGGCGTTCAAGGCGGCCGGCGAGGTCGAGTTCAAGCAGCACCATGAAAACCTGGGCGGGGTGCAGGCCGGTGTGACGGATGATCTCGTCGACCGGCACCGGCGTCGGCCCCAGCGCTTCGATCACCTTGGCCCGGTCGCTCTCGCCTGGTGGCGCCGTGGCCGAAAAGTCGGGCGGGTCTTCAAACGGCGGCGGATCAGGTGTTCGCATGCCGGTCAGCGGAAGGATCGCCCTGGAGATGTCCGAAGCCTCGGTGACCAGCGTCGCTCCATCCTTGAGCAGGCCGTTGGTACCGGCGGCGCGTGGATCGAGCGGGGAGCCAGGCACGGCAAAGACCAGTCGGCCCATGTCGCCGGCAAGCCTGGCGCTGATCAGCGAGCCGGAGCGCTGCGCAGCCTCGACCACGACCAATCCAAGGGCGGCACCGGCGACAAGGCGGTTGCGGCGCGGGAAATCCTGGGCGCGTGGCTGCCAGCCGAACGGCATTTCCGAGATGATGGCGCCACGCTCGGTAATGTCATCGCACAGGCCGGTATTTTCGGGCGGGTAGGGCAGGTCGAGGCCACCGGCGAGCACTCCGACCGTGCCGGTCAAGAGACTGCCCTGATGCGCCGCCGTGTCGATGCCGCGCGCCAGGCCGGAGATGATGCCATAGCCGTCTCCTGCGAGATCGGCTGCCAGCATGCGCGCCATCTTGATGCCGGCAAGCGATGCGTTGCGGGCGCCGACGATCGCGATCCCCGGCAACCGGAACACCGCGGCGTTACCCTTGACCGCCAGCAGCGGCGGCGGATTGTCCATGCTGCGCAGCAGCGGCGGATAGTCTGCCTCGCCGATGCCGACAAAGCGTGCACCGATCCGCCGCGCGGCCTCCATCTCGGCCTCGGCTTCGGCCAGCGAAGGGATGCGCACGATCCGGTTGGCGCCACCGGAAATCATCAGTTCCGGCAGCATTTCCAACGCGACCTCGGCCGAACCGAAACGGTTGATCAGGTCGCGAAAGGAGGCCGGGCCGACATTCTGGGTGCGGATCAGCCGCAACCAGCTCAGCCGCTGGCGATCGGTGAGACGCGGCCCGGCGGCCGGTTCGCTCACCCCTTGGCTCCGATCTTGCCTTCGGTGCCGGCCATCAGCCGCGAAATATTGGCCCTATGCTTGATGAAAACGATGATGCTCATCACCACGAACAGCGCTGCAACCTGGGGTGTGCTCATGACGTAGAGGGCGATCGGGACGACGACGGCTGCAGCAAGCGCTGCAAGCGAGGAGAAGCGAAACAGAAAAGCCATCACCAGCCAGACAACGGCAAAGATCAGCGCCACCTGCCAGGCGAGGCCGATCAGCACGCCGAGATAGGTCGCGACGCCCTTGCCTCCTTTGAACCCCAGCCATGCCGGAAACAGGTGCCCCAGAAAAGCGCCAAGGCCGGCCCAGACCGCTGTTTCAGGCGCGAAATGGCCTGCTATCAGCACGGCGGCCGTGCCCTTCAGCGCGTCAAGCAGCAAGGTCGCGGCGGCAAGCCCCTTGTTGCCGGTGCGCAGCACATTGGTGGCGCCGATATTGCCGGAGCCGATCTTGCGCACGTCACCGAGGCCGGCCGCGCGGGTAAGCAGCAGGCCGAACGGAATTGAGCCCAGCAGATAACCGAACACCAACGCCAGGATCAGG
The DNA here is from genome assembly GCF_004792105.1 of Mesorhizobium sp. M8A.F.Ca.ET.161.01.1.1. Classification (NCBI taxonomy): domain Bacteria; kingdom Pseudomonadati; phylum Pseudomonadota; class Alphaproteobacteria; order Hyphomicrobiales; family Phyllobacteriaceae; genus Mesorhizobium; species Mesorhizobium sp. M8A.F.Ca.ET.161.01.1.1. Next base: position 86,481 of record NZ_SRTD01000001.1, read on the forward strand.
CCATACGTCATTGTTTCCCCCGCATTTCCCCCGGCCATGCTCGATGTCGCATGGCTATTGCCGGCTCAGGCGGAAAACACTGTGCGGCCCGCCACCAGCGTTTGCAAGACCTTGCCCTGCAGGCGTGCGCCTTCGAAACAGGTGTTTTTCGAGCGCGAGCGGATGCCGCTTTCACTGACGATCCAGGGCTCGTCGAGATCGACAAGCGCGAGATCGGCTAACGCGCCTGGCTTCAGCGTGCCGCCGGGCAATCCGAACAGCCGCGCCGGCGCGGTGGACAAGGTCTCGATCAGCCGGAGCAAAGGCACATCGCCATTGTGGTAGAGGCGCAAGGCAGCGCCCAGCAGGGTTTCGAGGCCGATGGCACCGGCTGCCGCGTCGGCGAAAGGCAGGCGCTTGGTGTCGACATCCTGCGGATCATGCGAGGAGACGATGACATCGACCGTACCGTCCCTGACCGCCTCGATGACAGCCAGCCGGTCTTCCTCGGCGCGCAGCGGCGGCGTCAGGCGAAAGAAGGTGCGGTACTCGCCGACGTCGTTTTCGTTGAGCGACAGATTGTGGATCGACACGCCCGATGTCACTGCCGCTCCGTCGGCCTTCGCCCGTGCCATGGCGCTTGCCGCCATTGCCGTCGAGATCTTCGCGGCATGGTACGAACCCCGCGTCAGCCGCGCCAGCGCAAGGTCACGCTCGAGCGGGATGGATTCGGCTTCACGCGGAATGCCGGAAAGGCCGAGCCAACTGGCATACAGGCCTTCATTCATGACGCCCGATGACCCAAGGTCGGCATCCTGCGTTTCATGGACGATGGTGGCGCCGAAATCGCGCGCGTAGGTCAGCGCGCGGCGCATCACCAGCGCGCTCGATATGGTGTGCCGGCCATCGGTGAAGGCGACCGCGCCGGCCTCGCGCAGCAGGCCGAACTCCGTCATCTCGCGCCCGTGGAGGCCCTTGGTGATGGCTGCGGCCGGAAAGATGTTGACGACGGCCGTATCCTTGGCGGTGCGCAACACGAATTCGACCAGCGCCACATTGTCGATCACCGGGTCGGTGTCGGGCATCATGACGATCGACGTCACTCCGCCGGCGGCCGCGGCGACACTCGCCGAAGCGATGGTTTCGCGATGCTCGCCGCCCGGCTCGCCGATGAAGACCCGGCCATCGATCAAACCTGGCATGATCGCCTTGCCGGCGCAGTCGATTGCCGTGGCGCCTTCGGGGACGCCCTGGTTCAGCGCCGCCTTGCCCGCGGCAACGATTTTCTTGCCATCGACTATGACGGAGCCGACTTCGTCGATGCCGCGCGAAGGGTCGACGATGCGAGCGCGTTCAAAGACAGTCGTGCTCATGCGCCGCGACCCTCTTGATTGCGGCCCTCTTGATTACGACGGGGATCAAGCAGCGCTTCCATGACCGCCATGCGCACGGCGACACCCATTTCCACCTGTTCCTGGATGACGCTTTGCGGGCCGTCGGCGATTTCGGAGGCGATCTCGACACCTCGGTTCATCGGGCCGGGATGCATGACCAGCGCGTCATCCTTGGCCGCCTTCAGCTTATCGGTATCAAGGCCGAAATAGCGGAAATATTCGCGCACCGACGGCACGAAGGCGCCTTCCATGCGCTCGCGCTGCAAGCGCAACATCATCACCACATCCGCGTCCTTCAGGCCTTCCGCCATCGAGCGGCAGACGATCACGCCCATCCTGTCGATGCCCGAGGGCAGCAGCGTCGAGGGTGCCACCACCCGCACCTGTGCGCCGAGGGCGTTGAGCAGCATGATGTTGGAGCGCGCCACGCGCGAATGCAGGATGTCGCCGCAGATCGCCACGATCAGCTTCGACAGCGGACCCTTGGCGCGGCGGATGGTGAGCGCGTCGAGCAGCGCCTGTGTCGGGTGTTCATGCGCGCCGTCGCCGGCATTGACCACCGAGCAACCGACCTTCTGCGCCAGAAGGGCCGCCGCGCCCGCCGACTGGTGGCGGATGATCAATATGTCGGGCCGCATGGCGTTCAGCGTCATCGCGGTGTCGATGAGCGTCTCGCCCTTCTTCACCGAGGAACTCGCCACCGACATGTTCATGACATCGGCGCCAAGCCGCTTTCCAGCCAGTTCGAACGAGGACTGCGTGCGGGTCGAGGCTTCGTAGAAGAGGTTGATCTGGGTGCGGCCGCGCAGCGTCGAGGTCTTTTTCTCGGACTGCCGCGAGATCGCGACTGCCCGATCCGCCCTGTCGAGCAACAGCTCGATGTCGGCGGGCGAAAGATCGCTGATGCCCAGAAGATGGCGGTGAGGATAGAGTGGCAGGGACGAAGCGTCGGTCATCTCAAGGGGCTGCTATAGGGTGCGGATTTCGCGCCCGCAAGCACCCGCTTTGCATTGACGCCGTTCTCCCCGGTATTTTCGTCGCGCGCGCAGCAACGCTTGGCTATATCTAGCCGATGGCCTCGGATTCGAGGCTTTCCAACGATAAGGCCTTTCTAGAAGGATTGGGTGTGACCGACGACGTAACGAACCAGCCGCCGCCGCTGACGGGCGGCAACGCCTGGCGAGGCGATCCGTTGCTGATCCAGCTTGCCGAGCGCTTTTCCGATCCGGTGCGCAAGGATCTCGACGGGCTTGGCCGTTTCGTGCTCACGCAAGAAGCGCAGGAACTGGCGCGCCTCGCCAATGTCGAGACGCCTAAACTCAGGACGCATGATCGCCAGGGACGGCGCATCGACCTGGTCGAGTTCCATCCGGCCTACCACGCCTTGATGCGCCGTTCGGTGGCCAACGGCCTGCACTCCTCGGTCTGGGAAAATGGCGACGCCGAGATTGGCCGCCGCCATCAGGTGCGGGCCGCCCGTTTCTACCTGACGGCGGAACTCGAGACCGGGCACCTGTGCCCCATCACCATGACCAGCGCCTCGCTGGCGGCATTGATGGCCAGCCCAAAACTGTTTCGCGAATGGGCGCCGCGCGTGACGACCCGCAAATACGACCAGAGCCAGAAGCCGCCGGTCGAGAAGACCGGACTGACGCTCGGCATGGGCATGACCGAGAAGCAGGGCGGCACGGATGTGCGGGCCAATGTGACCAGGGCGGAACGCGTCGGAAGCGGGTTCTACCGCCTGTCGGGACACAAATGGTTCATGTCGGCGCCGATGTCGGATGCCTTCCTGGTGCTGGCGCAGGCGCCGGAGGGGCTGTCGTGCTTCCTGGTGCCACGTGTGCTCGGTGACGGGTCGGGCAATGGCTTTCGCTTCCAGCGGCTGAAGGACAAGCTCGGCAACCGCTCCAACGCGTCTTCCGAAGTCGAGTTCGTCAACGCCATCGGCGAGATGGTCGGCGAGCCCGGCGCCGGCGTCAAGACGATCATGGACATGGTGACGTTGACCCGGCTCGACTGCGCGGTGGCGTCTTCGGCGATCATGCGGGCGGGGCTGGCCGAAGCGATCCATCATGCCCGCCATCGCCAGGTGTTCGGAACCAACCTGATCGAGCAACCGCTTATGCAGCGCGTGCTGGCCGACATGGCGCTCGATGTCGCCGCGGCGACCGCGCTGTCATTCAGGCTGGCGCGTTCCTTCGACGAGGCGGCAAGCGATCGCGGCGAGGCGGCGTTCGCCCGCGCCATGACGCCGGTCGTCAAATACTGGGTCTGCAAGATCGCGCCGCCGCTGCTTTACGAGGCGATGGAATGCCTTGGCGGCAATGGCTATGTCGAGGAAGCTCCACTCGCCCGCTATTACCGTGAAGCGCCTGTCAACGCGATCTGGGAAGGATCGGGCAATGTCATGGCGCTCGACGTGCTGCGCGTGCTTGGCCGCGCGCCCGGCCTTTTCGAAGAGGTGCTGGGCGGCATCGACCGCGACCTCGGCGCCGGCGGGCGCGGCACGATCGGTGTTCTGAAGGCGGCCATGCAGGTGGCTTCGACCGACGAGGGCTCGGCCCGGCTGCTTACGGAACAGCTTGCGCTGTCGGCGGCGGCCGCCGAGTTGCGCCGGCTGGGGGCAGGGCGGATCGCCGATGCTTTCGTCGAGACGCGGCTCGCGGGCCAGTGGCGCAATACCTACGGTATGCTCGATTCGCGTCACGATCCGCGCATGATCATCGATACGCTCTATCCGCCGGTGAATTGAAGGAGATGTCGTTCGCCGAGGGCGTTGCCGACCCCCACCGTCGCCGTTAACCTTAACAAATGGTTTCCGTTGCGGTGACGAACCGCAAAGCCCACTGTCATTCCTGTCGAACCAGGAATCACGATGCGACACGTATTGACCTCCTTTCTGTCGGTGCACTGGGCGATCGTTTTCGCTCTGCTCGCGCTGATCTGTATCGATGGAAATCGAGGCGTGGCGGCGGCTCTTGGCGTACTCGGCGTGACCGTCGAGAGCGCCCGATTGATCAATCTGGAGAACATCGTCGTGATCGCTCCGCTGGCGACCGCATTGCTGGTCGTGGCGGTGCTGTTCTTCTGGGCCTTTGTCGATACGCTGATCAACGACGCGTCCAGCCCGGGTGCCGACAGCGTCGTTCGCATCGCCTTTATTTCTGCTTCCGGCGTGATGTCGATGATCCTGATCGGCGGCGCTGCCCAAGGCATCAACGGTCTGTTCATGGTGGTGGCTGTGCAATTGGCCGCACTCCTGGCCTCCTATGTCGCGATGCTCGCCGAGCGGCGTTCGGTAGCCGCGTTGGATGAGGACGATTTCCACGCCACGGCGCACAGCATGGCGAAGGCCGCGGCGCATAATTCGCTGCTCTCCCTGATATCGGGTCGGACTGGCTCGAACGGAAAGGGAGGCCGCTGATGCGTTACATCTTCGGAATGTGGGCCGCCCCGATGGCAATTTTCTGGGGCTGGTTCTATCTGTCGGCCAACGACATCAATTTCGGCTACGTCATGTTCAGCCGGCAGACGCACGACTTCTTCTTCCAGCTCTACGGCCAGATTCTGGGCATCGACCCATCGATCATCCCCGGAATGGTGGCGAAGACTTGCGTCTTCGACGGGCTTCTGCTGACGGCCTTGTGGGCATTCCGCAGGCGTCGCGAGATTTTGGGCTGGGTCAGCCGGCGCTGGACGGGTCCGGTTCGGTTCGATCGGCTGCATCGAGCGACTGAAGCCGGTCCAAAACTCCCTGCAGAATAAAGGCGGCTGCCGCCGAATCGATCTTGCCGGCGCGTTTGGCGCGCGAGAAGTCCATTTCGATCAGCGTCCGTTCGGCCGCGACCGTCGATAGCCGCTCATCCCAGAACACGAAGGGCAGGTCGCTCAGTTGCGCCATGTTGCGCACGAAGGCGCGCGATTTCTGGGCGCGTGGGCCTTCGGATCCGTCCATGTTGATCGGCAGTCCGATCGCCACCGCGCCGACATTCTCCTTCTCCAGCAACGTCAGAAGGACGGCCGCGTCGAGCGAGAATTTCTTTCTGAGGATGACCGGGCGGGGATGAGCGAAGGAGAACCCCCGGTCGGAAACCGCGACACCGATCGTCTTGTCGCCGAGATCGAGCCCTGCCAGGGTCCTGCCGTCGGCGAGGCGCGCCGGCAATTGCTCAATCGTGATGACAGCCAACGGTTTCCCTCGTCTTTTCGGTAGCACGCGTCTTTTCGAATGCGCGGCGGACACTATACCCTTTGATCTCGGGGCTAGCGGCGTTCTATCCTCTGGCTCGACAAAAATCGAGGAAATGCATTGATGAAATTGACCTGGTACGGCCACTCGGCGTTCCGCATCGAAACCGGTGCCGCGAAAATCCTGATCGACCCTTATTTGATCGGCAACCCGTCCTGGACCGGCGGTTGGGAAGAGCCGGCCGAAGGGATCACGCATGTTCTTTTGACACACGGGCACAGCGACCACATCAGCGGCGCGCTGGAAGTGCTCGGCAAGAGTGGCGCCCAACTGGTCGCCAATTTCGAAATCTGCATGTACCTAGTCGGCAAGGGCGTCAGCGACAAGAAGATCAATCCCGGCAACATCGGCGGCACGGTCGATTGCGGCGGCTTCACCACCACCTTTGTCCAGGCGCTGCACTCCTCCTCGTTTGGCGAAGATGGCGGCAGGAACGTCTATCTCGGCAATCCGGGCGGGCTCGTCCTGCATTTCCCGGATGACCGCACGCTCTATCATATGGGCGATACCGACATCTTTTCCGACATGGCGCTGATCAACGAGCTGCACGAACCGAAGATCGGCATTGTCCCGATCGGCGACCGCTTCACCATGGGCGGCGCGGTGGCGGCCCTTGCCTGCCGCCGCTTCTTCAAGTTCGACACGGTTGTCCCTTGCCATTTCGGCACGTTTCCGATGATCGATCCGACGCCCGAAAAGTTCGAAGCCAGCTTGGAAGGGTCCGGCGTCAAGGTCGCGTTGCCGAAAATCGGCCAAGCGATTACGATCTAGAAACAACGAAAGCGGAACAAATCCATGGCGTTGGGGCGATCTCTTTGCGTTTCGATGGTTGTCGCGGCGTCGCCCGCGCTCGCCGCCGATGATTTCATCGACGGCGTCTATCTGCAGTCCGAGGAGCTTTGTGGACAGGCCAGGAAGGAGACGCTGCAGACGCTTGTCGATGCCGGCAACATCGTGCTTTCGGTGCATGGCCTGCAGGGCGTCGAGTATAGCTGCGAGTTCGTTCAAGTCAGCAAGGCGACGCGCTCGCCGAGCTGGGCGGTGACGGCCATCTGCCAGGAACCGGGCTACGTCTTTCCGGATGTCCTGTCGGTGACGCGGATCAGCCCGACGCAGCTCGATCTCGTCTCGGTCCGACCCATCGACGATGAGAGCGAGGCGAGCGGTAACAGCGGCAGCTATTATCTCTGCGAAGGCGTTGCCCTGCCATGAAGCTGTTTGCCCGATTGTCGGCCGGCGCATGTTGCGCGCCGCGCGCCGCGCCGCTATAGCGCGATCTGGTTTTTCCCGAGGCAAATACATGTCCGTTGATGTCAAGACAGTGAAGCGCGTCGCGCATCTCGCCCGCATCGCGGTGAGCGAGGAAGATGCCGAGCGCATGACCGGCGAGTTGAACGCCATTCTGGGCTTCGTCGAACAGTTGAACGAGGTCGATGTTTCCGGTGTCGAACCGATGACCTCGGTGACGCCGATGGAGATGAAGAAGCGCGCGGATGTCGTCACAGACGGCAACAAGGCGGCCGACATCGTCGCCAACGCACCGGCGACCGATGAGAATTTCTTCCTCGTGCCGAAGGTCGTGGAGTAAGGCGCCGATGGCAATCGAGATCGCCATCGAGACGCCGCTGCAGGACGACGTGCGCGGCCTGGTGAGGGAGCTCAACGAAACCTTGCTCGAATTGACGCCGCCGGAGCATTGCTACCATCTGACTGTCGAGCAGATGGCGGGGCAGGACACGACGGTTTTCATCGCTCGCGACAATGGGATCGCCATTGGTTGCGGCGCGCTGAAGCGGCATGGCGACGCGATCGGTGAGGTCAAGCGCATGTATATCAGGCCTTCGCATCGCGGCCGCAAGATCGGCGCCGGCGTCGTTGAGCGGCTTGAGGCGCTGGCGCGCCATGAAGGATTGAAGCGGCTGGTGCTGGAGACCGGTGACCGGCATCCGGCCGCCTGGACCGTCTATGAACGTGCCGGGTTCTCGCGCTGCGGGCCGGTGCTGGATTATCCCGATTCCGAGTGGTCGGTGTTTTACGAAAAGAGCCTATGATGAGCGACCTGACCCGACTGACGATTTCGCAGGCCCGCGCCAAGCTGCGCGGCAAGGAAATCACCGCGACCGAGCTGACTGAAAGCTATCTCTCGGCGATCGATCGCGCCAATCCGGCGCTCAATGCCTATGTCGCTGTGACCGGAGACAAGGCACGCGAGATGGCCAAGACGTCGGACGCGAGGCTGCTCAAGGGCGAGGGCGGTGCTCTGGAAGGCATTCCGCTTGGGATCAAGGACCTGTTCGGTACTGAAGGCGTCCATACCCAGGCCTGCAGCCATGTGCTCGACGGCTTCAAGCCGCGCTATGAATCGACCGTCACATCCAATCTGTGGGCCGATGGCGCGGTCATGCTGGGCAAGCTCAACATGGACGAGTTCGCCATGGGCTCGTCCAACGAGACCTCCTACTATGGCCCGGTCATCAATCCGTGGCGGCGTTCGCGCCTCGATACGGTGGTGATGCCCACGACACATCAAGGGGATGGCGGCTTCGTGTCGGCCGGCGGCACGAAAACCCAGCGTAGCCTCGACAATGCACAGCTGGTGCCGGGTGGGTCTTCCGGTGGTTCCGCGACTGCCGTCTCGGCCTTCCTGTGTGCCGGTGCTACGGCGACCGATACCGGCGGCTCGATCCGCCAGCCAGCCGCCTTCACCGGCACTGTTGGCATCAAGCCGACCTACGGCCGCTGCTCGCGCTGGGGCATCGTCGCCTTCGCTTCGTCGCTCGACCAGGCCGGCCCGATCGCTCGCGACGTGCGCGACGCTGCCATTCTTTTGAAATCCATGGCCTCGGTCGACCCGAAGGACACGACGTCAGTCGACAGGCCGGTGCCGGACTACGAGACTGCGATCGGCAAGCCGATCAAGGGCATGAAGGTCGGCATTCCCAAGGAATACCGCGTCGAGGGCATGCCTGAGGAGATCGAGGCCCTGTGGCAGAAGGGCATTGCCTGGCTCAGGGATGCCGGCGCCGAGATCGTCGACATCTCCCTGCCGCACACCAAATACGCGCTGCCGGCCTATTACATCGTGGCTCCCGCCGAGGCGTCGTCCAACCTCGCCCGCTATGACGGCGTCCGCTACGGCTTGCGCGTGCCAGGCAAGGACATTGTCGAGATGTACGAGAAGACGCGTGCCGCCGGCTTCGGCCGCGAGGTCAAGCGCCGTATCATGATCGGCACCTATGTGCTGTCGGCCGGCTATTATGACGCCTACTACCTACAGGCGCAGAAGGTGCGCAACCTGATCAAGCGCGACTTCGAAAACGTCTTCGCCGCCGGTGTCGATGTCATCCTGACGCCCGCGACCCCGTCCGCCGCCTTTGGCATCGCCGACGAGGACATGGCGGCCGATCCGGTCAAGATGTATCTCAACGACATTTTCACCGTCACCGTGAACATGGCCGGTCTGCCCGGCATTGCGGTGCCCGCCGGCCTCGACCCCAAGGGGTTGCCGCTCGGCCTGCAGCTGATCGGCCGGCCGTTCGAGGAAGAGACATTGTTCCAGACCGCCGCCGTCATCGAGCAGGCGGCCGGCACATTCCAGCCGGAGAAGTGGTGGTAAGGGTATCGCTCGTCTGACGCATGCCCCCGAAAATCGCGATCGATTTTCGGATAGGATCATGCGTGAAACTGAAGCATTACGGCGTCCTTGACGCTGTAAGGGTGGAGCGATGTTCTACTATCTTTCCAAGGTCTTCTGGTTCTTCATCCAGCCACTCAACCTGACAATCTTCCTGCTTTTGGCGGGGCTGATCGCGGGGATGATCGGCCGGCGGCGGCTTGCCGTCACCGGCAGTGTGCTGGCGTTTTTGATCCTTGCGCTGTCGGCCTGGACGTCGCTCGGCGCCATGATGCTCAATCCGCTGGAGGAACGCTTTCCAAAGCCGTCGCTGCCGGAGAAAGTGGACGGCATCGCCGTGCTCGGCGGCGGCTTCGAGGGCGCTATCAACCTCGTGCGCGGCGGCCATGAATTGAACAGCAGCGGCGATCGCATGGTCGAGACCGCAATCCTCGCCCGGCGTTTCCCGCAGGCAAAAGTGGTGGTCTCCGGTGGAAACGGCTCACTGTTCTTCGATGGCGAAGGTGATGCCGACACGGCGCCACGCCTGCTCGAGGCGCTGGGTGTACCGGCCGACCGTCTGATCCTCGAAGACAAATCCCGTAACACTTACGAGAACGCGGTCTTCAGCCGCGAACTGGTCAAACCCAAGCCGGGCGAGACATGGCTGCTAGTGACATCAGCCTTTCACATGCCCCGCGCCAAGGCGCTGTTCGACAAGGCCGGTTTTCCAACCGTTCCATGGCCGGTCGACTATCGTACCTCGGGCAAGGAAGGCATCGGCCTGTTCCGAGACAACCCGTCCGACTCGCTGCAGGCGACCACGATGGCGGTTCGCGAGTGGATCGGACTTTTGGCCTATTGGCTTTCCGGGCGCATCGATCAGCCGTTTCCGGCGCCGGGCGGCTGACCGATGACGGCGCGCCGCGCTGCCGAGAAGAACTGGCGCCGCACCAGGACGGCCAGCAGCAGAAGCGTCGACAGCACGAACACCAGGGGATCGACGAACCAGCCGAGATAGCCGATCGAGAAGAACACGCCGCGCAGGCCCGAGTTGAAATGCTTGCCGGCCAGCATGTTCATCTGCGTCGCGCGCCACACGGCCGTTTGCGTGACCGGATTGCGCGAGGCTTCGCCATGCGGGATCGGCACCGCGCCGATCAGGATCGAGCAATAGTTGAACAGCCGGTAGGCCCAGCCGAACTTGAAGAAGGAAAAGGCGAGAATCAGCACCAGGCCCAGCACCTTGATCTGAAAAGCGGCTCGATCCGGCACGCCGCCCAGCGGGAGGTCGCTGAGAACCTCGATGACGCGGTCCGACGCGCCAAGCAGGGCGAAACAGCCGCCGAGCGCGATCAGCGAACTGGAGGCGAAGAAGGCGGTTCCCTGCTGCAGGCCGCTCATGATGGCGGTGTCGACGATGCGGATCTCACGCTCGGCCATGGTGCGCATCCAGGCCTCGCGTTGCGCATTCATGGCGGTCGTCAGCGACATGCGGCTAACCAGCTTGCCATCGGACGCGAGCGTGTGCAGCACCCACGCAAGGAGGAAAAAGCCAAGCGCCGCGAGATCGGCCGCCGACAGATAGGAGGAATCGCCCATGGTTGAGTTTACCATATCCCGCGCGATCGCTTCGATCGCCGCATATGGCGACAGACAATCAATGTCGCTGCCGGAGCAAACAAGGTCGGCAGGTGCTGCGCCGCGATCGTCAAAAGAGCGGAAACATCCCGGGAATTCCTATATGTAGTCCTCGACGTGACCCAGGAGACAGCGTGTTCCTTTCCGTTTTCGACCTGTTCAAGATCGGCATCGGCCCTTCGAGCTCGCACACGATGGGTCCGATGACGGCCGCGCGCCGCTTTCTCGACGAGGTCGCGGGCGACGACTGGCCGCGCCCCGCCGGTGCCAAGGTCGACCGCATCGGTGCCAGCCTGCATGGCTCGCTCGCCTATACCGGCGTCGGCCATGGCAGCGACCGTGCCGTCATTCTCGGCCTTGCCGGCCAGACGCCGCAAACGGTCGACCCCGACCAGGCCGACGGCATCATCAGCCGCATCGCTGCCGACAAGCTGATTTCACCGCCCGGTCACCCCTCCTACCATTTTGACCCGGCCACCGATCTGGTGCTCGACCGCAAGACGCCGCTCACCGGTCACGCCAACGGCATGGCGTTCCATGCCTACGACGCCGGCGGTCGCCTGCTGCTCAAGCGCATCTACTATTCGATCGGCGGCGGGTTCGTGGTTTCGGAAGAAGAGCTGCAGCGGATGAAGGTCAAGGGCTCGGTCACGACCGAGGGCAAGAAAGTGCCGTATCCCTTCAAGAACGCGGTCGAGATGCTCAAGATGGCGGCCAAGAGCGGCCTTTCCATCGCCGACATGAAGCGCATCAACGAGGAAACGCAGATGTCGCGCGAGGAGCTCGACACCGGCCTCGACGCCATCTGGGGCGCCATGAAGAGCTGCATCGACCGCGGCCTGTCGCAGGACGGAATCATGCCGGGCGGGCTGAAGGTGCGGCGGCGCGCCAGGCAGCTCCATGACAAATTGCAGGAGCAGTGGCAGCAGAACCGGCCGAACCCGCTGCTCGCCAATGACTGGCTGTCGATCTACGCGATGGCCGTGAACGAGGAGAATGCGGCCGGCGGGCGTGTCGTCACCGCACCGACCAACGGCGCGGCCGGCACTCTGCCGGCGGTGCTGCGCTACTGGCTGCATTTCCATCCCGAGGCCGACCAGCCGAGCATCCGCGATTTCCTGCTGACGGCAGCGGCCGTCGGCGGCATCATCAAGTCCAATGCGTCCATCTCCGGCGCCGAGGTCGGCTGCCAGGGCGAGGTGGGCTCAGCTTCGGCGATGGCGGCCGCCGGCCTGTGCGCCGTCATGGGCGGCACGCCCGAACAGGTCGAGAATGCCGCCGAAATCGCGCTCGAACATCATCTCGGCATGACCTGCGACCCGGTCGGCGGGCTGGTGCAGGTGCCGTGCATCGAACGCAACGCGCTGGGTGCCGTCAAGGCGGTCACGGCCGCGTCCCTGGCGATCAAGGGCGACGGCGTGCATTTCGTGCCGCTCGACGCCGCGATCGAGACCATGCGCCAGACCGGCCTCGACATGAACGAGAAGTACAAGGAAACCAGCCTTGGCGGTCTTGCCGTCAATGTCGTTGAGTGTTGAGATCTGGCCCAAACCGGCACTGTGGAGAAGTCCGCCAGGCCGTTGACGTCCTGGCGCCCCGGGCTAACCTTAGCGCATGGCTCTCAATCTCCTAAAGCTTTGCGTCGGCTGCGACAGTGTCGAGGATCTCGAAGACTGGATCGCCTTCCGTCTCGACGAGCGCCGCCGTGCCGGCGAACCAGCCGAACACTGGCACACCACCCGCATGGTGCCGACACGTGGCGACGAGGTCACCGATGGCGGCTCGCTCTACTGGGTGATCAAGGGCAGCGTGCAATGCCGGCAGTTGATCACGGAGATCCGGCCGTTCACCGATGACGATGGCATCGGCCGCTGCCATTTGATGCTCGATCCCGAGGTGGTGCGCACCGACTGGCAGCCGCGCCGCGCCTTCCAGGGCTGGCGTTATCTGAAGCCAACGGACGCCCCGGCGGATCTCGGCAAGGGCAGGGCGGGGCTGGTCGAGATGCCGCCGAAACTCAGGCGCGAGCTCGCCGATCTCGGCCTGCTCTAGACATTTCTGGCCCTCAAACTTGCTTCGCACTGGACTTGCAAGCGACGCGACGACGCCACATCTTGAAATCCATGCGCGAGGAAGAACTGTCGAAGTCGACACAGGCCGCGGCGTTGGAGAACCAGCTCGTATGATGGTCCTCTTCCAGCGGGGGTAAAGGCCATGATTCTGGCGCAGAAAAAGTGTTGAAGGACATCACGCGGCTGTCCAGGCGGACAGGATATCTGCGGGGCGATGGGAAATGTTAGGCGCAATTATCGTTGTGGTCGCGTTGTTGCTGGTGCTCCTGGGGTTGGCCATGGCCTTTCTCCGTGCGGATCCGGCGCAACTCGCAAGCGGGATGAGAACCTTGGGGCCGATACTGCTGGCGCTGATCGGCGGCGCCGTGCTCGTGGTCGGGCGTCAAGGCATCGGCGGAATCATCCTGTTCGTGGCAATCGCCTGGTATGGCGCCACGCGTACCGGGCGCCCAAATGCCAGGCCAATTGCTGGAAAACGCTCAACCGTGCGGACAGCGGCACTCGAGATGGAACTCGATCACGATACGGGCGGCCTTGAAGGGCTGGTTCTTGCCGGCCGCCACGATGGCAAGATGCTTGGCTCGATGACCCAAGCGGAATTGCAGCATCTCTACCGCGAGCTCTCCGGCGATCCGGAGAGCCGCCAACTGCTAGAGACGTATCTTGACGGCAGATTTCCCGTCTGGCGCAAAAACGCTGAGACGAACGGTGGCGAAGGGCTGGGTGTTGCGCCAGGTCCGGGCGCCATGACTAAGGAGGAGGCCTACAAGGTCCTTGGTCTTGAAGCGGGGGCCGCCGCGGCGGATGTCCGCAAGGCGCACCGCCGCCTGATGCAGCGCCTGCACCCCGACATCGGCGGCACGTCTTTCCTGGCGGCGCGGATTAACGAAGCCAAGGACGTCTTGCTCTCCAATCACAACTAGTCTCCTTCGACGCAATATTCTTCCGGGAGAAATCTTCCACGCAGTCCTATTGCTGGACGGCGTAGCACTCGATTTTCTTCTTCTTCAAAGCGGTGCAGGCCTTCCAGGCGGCGTCCTTCGACCCAAAGCCGCCGAAACGGGCGCGGTAGTAAGTGACGCCGCCCTTGTCGAAAGCGGCGGTGAAGCCGGAAGCGTCGGCCAGCACCTTGGGAGCCTGCTTGGTGGTCTTGTCGAGGAAAGCCTGAGCTTCGGACTGGTTGGGCGAGGAGGCAACCTGAATGGCCCAGCCTGACGGAACCGAAGCGGTGCTGACCGGATCGACGGCGGCCGGGGCGGGCTCGGCATAGGCGGCCACGACCTGCGCGGTGGCAACCTTGGGGGCGGAGACGATGACCGTCTTCACCTTCTTTGCCGGAACAACCAGCTTGGGCGCCTCTGCCTCGGCTGTATCCTCGTCCTCGCTGTCGCCCTGGGCAACTGTGGCGTCGTCCGCGACAGCCGTGGTCGTGTCGTCCGCGACAGCCGTATCGGCTTCCGCGACGGCCACCGGCTTTTCGTCCGGGGTCGGCGCGTCGTGCTTGGGCAGGAGAACCTTCGCAAGTGCCTTGATTGGATTGCTGTCCGCCTTGGCGACCAGATCGCCGCCACCGCGGGTGGAGGCCCTCGGCAGGTAGGTGTTGATCAGGCCAGCCATCTGGTTGTCGCGGCTGCCGCCCGACGTGCCGCCCATGACAACGGCGACAAGGCGGCGGTTGCCGTCATTAACGGACGAGACGAGATTGAAGCCGGAGGCGCGGGTATAGCCGGTCTTGATGCCGTCGACGCCCTTGATGCGCCCGAGCAGGCGGTTGTGGCCATTGATGCGCTGGCGACCGTAGAGAAAGGACCGCTGCGCGAAATAGCCGTAGTACTGGGGGAAATGTTCCCGCAGCGCGATGCCGAGCGTGGCCATGTCGCGCGCGGTGGTGAACTGCCCCGGATCCGGCAGGCCGTTGGCGTTGCGGAAGACGGTGCCGTCCATGCCGAGCTGCCGCGCCTTGGCCGTCATCATGCGGGCGAAATTGGTTTCGTTGCCGCCGATCATTTCGCCAAGCGCGGTCGCCGAGTCGTTGGCCGACTTGGTGACTATCGACAGGATCGCCGTCTCGACCGTGACCGATCCGCCCGGCTTTACGCCCAGTTTGGTCGGTGCCTCGGCGGAGGCATGGGCCGAAAACACGACTGGCGAGTTTCTGCTGATCTTGCCCTTCGCCATCGCTTCGAAGGTCAGATAGAGCGTCATCATCTTGGTCAGCGAGGCAGGATAGCGCCGGCCATCCGCGTTTGCCGAATAGAGCACCTTGCCGGTCTTGGCGTCGACGACGATGGCCGCTGACTTTGCCGCGAGCGACGATGCCGCATCCGCGACGATGAATGTCATCGCCATGGCGAGGATCATGATCGTTTTGAGAGGGGACGCGGATTTGGAAACGATGCCCGACAACGCCTGACGCACTGGTAGTTCCTTTGAATTTCTCGTTGCGCTGGAGGCGGCAAAGGGATCCTGCCTCGCTTCCGGCCAAGCTAGCGGGGCAGCGTTACCAATCCGTTTATGGTAACCGCCGCGTTCACCATTTTCTGGTGGTTTGAGCCTTCCTTTATTCGAATTTTAGCCATTGCCGGTGCCGGCGGGGTGGCGAGCCCTTGAATTCTTGACTTTTGTGCGGCGCACAATATATTATCATGCATTGCACAACGGCGCTCGGGGCAGGGCGCTTCAACCGTCCAGGGAGAGTATGAAATGACCCAGACCTATGAGGACTTCAGCAAGTACGGCAAGGAGTTCGCCGACACCGGATTGAAGAGCTTCGCCTCTTTGTCCAAGGGCGCGCAGGCGATCGCCACCGAGGCCGGCGAATACACCAAGAAGAGCTTCGAAGCCGGCAGCGCCGCGTTCGAGAAGCTGTTCTCGGCCAAGTCGCTGGACAAGGCGATCGAGATCCAGTCCGACTATGCCAAGCAGTCCTACGAGGCGTTCGTCGCCGAGGCCACCAAGATTGGCGACCTCTATGCCGAACTCGCCAAGGAAGCTTACAAGCCGTTCGAATCGATCGTTGCCAAGGCGAAGTAATTTTCGCCCGACAATTTTCAAGATCCGGCCCTTCGTGGGTGGGGCAGAACCCGGTCGTGGAAACGCGACCGGGTTTTTTCATGCCAGTTTCCGATCCGCGACAGCGTAGCGCTTCACGAATGCGAAAATCCGCCAAGTTGGTCACCTAGCCATATTGTCAGCTAACCAGAAGGGCTTAAAATCGTCCATCGAACACCTACATGTCGAACTCGCATGAGGATTCGAAGAGGCAGGATTACGTGACGATCGGTTTGACTGCCACGAGACGAGTGGCGCGGATGCAAAACGGCGGCGGCGACGGCAATGAGGCCGGCCGCGGGACGGCCGTTATCACGCGCACCAAAACCAAGACCAAGAAGCCCAGCCTTTACCGGGTCCTCATCCTCAACGACGACTACACTCCGATGGAGTTCGTGGTTCACGTGCTGGAACGTTTTTTCCAGAAGGACCGCGAAGCCGCCACACGCATCATGCTTCATGTTCACAATCATGGAGTGGGCGAGTGCGGGGTCTATACATTCGAGGTGGCCGAGACCAAAGTGTCCCAGGTCATGGATTTCGCCCGACAGAATCAGCATCCGCTGCAATGCGTGATGGAGAAGAAGTGAGGTAACATGCCGGCTTTCTCCCAAGGCCTGGAAAAGGCGCTTCATCAAGCGCTGACGCTCGCCAACGAGCGGCACCATGAATATGCAACCCTTGAACACCTGCTGCTCGCGCTTATCGACGACACCGAGGCGGCCGCCGTCATGCGCGCTTGCAACGTCGATCTCGACGAGCTGAAGCATACCGTTCTGACCTACATCGATACCGAGCTCGACAATCTGGTCACCGGCTACGATGAGGATTCCAAACCGACGGCCGGTTTCCAGCGCGTGATCCAGCGCGCGGTGATCCATGTGCAGTCATCCGGCCGCGAGGAAGTGTCGGGTGCCAACGTGCTCGTCGCCATCTTCGCCGAGCGCGAAAGCCATGCCGCCTATTTCCTGCAGGAACAGCAGATGACCCGCTACGACGCGGTCAACTACATCTCGCATGGCATCGCCAAGCGCCCGGGCGCGTCCGAGAGCCGCACCCCGCGCGGCGCCGACGACGAGCAGGGCGGCCAGAACGGCGCCGAGCCGCAGGAGGAAGGCGGCAAGAAGAAGCAGCAGCAGGACGCGCTGACGGCTTACTGCGTCAACCTCAACAACAAGGCCAAGGCCGGCAAGATCGATCCGCTGATCGGCCGCGAGAGCGAGATCAACCGCACCATCCAGGTGCTGTGCCGCCGCTCCAAGAACAACCCGCTCTATGTCGGTGACCCCGGCGTCGGCAAGACGGCGATCGCCGAAGGCCTGGCCAAGCGCATCGTCGAGGGCGACGTGCCGGAAGTGCTCCACAATGCCACCATCTTCGCTCTCGACATGGGCACGCTTTTGGCCGGCACGCGTTATCGCGGCGATTTCGAGGAACGGCTGAAGCAGGTCGTCAAGGAGCTCGAGGATTATCCGGGCGCAGTGCTGTTCATCGACGAGATCCATACGGTGATCGGCGCCGGCGCGACTTCGGGCGGCGCGATGGACGCGTCGAACCTGTTGAAGCCGGCTCTGTCGTCGGGTGCAATACGTTGCATCGGTTCGACCACCTACAAGGAATTCCGTCAGTTCTTCGAGAAGGATCGTGCGCTGGTGCGACGCTTCCAGAAGATCGACGTCAACGAGCCGACCATCGAGGACGCCATCGAGATCATGAAGGGCCTGAAGCCCTATTATGAGGAATTCCACAAGGTGAAGTTCACCAACGAGGCGATCAAGGCCTCGGTGGAGCTGTCGGCGCGCTACATCAACGACCGCAAGCTGCCGGACAAGGCGATCGACGTGATCGACGAGACCGGCGCCTCGCAGATGCTGGTGCCGGAAGCCAAGCGCAAGAAGACGATCGGCATCAAGGAAATCGAAGCGACGATCGCTACCATGGCGCGCATCCCGCCGAAGACGGTTTCGGCCGATGACGAGAAGGTGCTGCAGGGCCTGGACATCGAGCTCAAGCGCGTCGTCTATGGCCAGGACACCGCCATCACCGCGTTGACCTCGGCGATCAAGCTGGCACGTGCCGGTCTGCGCGAACCGGAGAAGCCGATCGGCTCCTATCTGTTCTCTGGGCCAACGGGTGTCGGCAAGACGGAAGTCGCCAAGCAGCTGGCCGCCTCGCTGGGCGTCGAACTGATCCGCTTCGACATGTCGGAATACATGGAACGCCACACCGTCTCGCGGTTGATCGGCGCGCCTCCCGGCTATGTCGGCTTCGATCAGGGCGGCCTTTTGACCGACGGTGTCGACCAGCATCCGCACTGCGTGCTGCTGCTGGACGAGGTCGAAAAGGCGCATCCGGACCTGTTCAACATCCTGTTGCAGGTTATGGACCACGGCAAGCTGACCGACCACAACGGCAAGCAGATCGACTTCCGCAATGTCATACTGATCATGACCACCAATGCGGGCGCATCCGATGCGCAGCGCGCGGCGATCGGTTTCGGTTCGACCAAGCGCGAAGGCGACGATGTCGAGGCGATCAACCGGCTGTTCACGCCGGAATTCCGCAATCGCCTCGATGCGATCATTCCGTTCGGCTCGCTGCCGGTGCCGGTCATCCACCAGGTGGTACAGAAGTTCGTCATGCAGCTGGAAGCCCAGCTTTCAGAGCGTGGCGTCACCTTCGACCTGTCGCCGGACGCGATCGCCTGGCTCGCCGACAAGGGCTATGACGAACGCATGGGTGCGCGTCCGCTCGGCCGCGTCATCCAGGAGCACATCAAGAAGCCGCTGGCCGACGAGGTGCTGTTCGGCAAGCTCAAGAAGGGCGGCACGGTGCGCGTCACCGTCGAGAAGAAGGAAACCGGCGAGACCGGCCTCAAGCTCGAATCGCTTGCCGACGAGGCGCCGGTGAAGCCGAAGAAGGAAGAGCCGGAAGACGCGCCGAAGCCACCCAAAGCCGTGGCCAGGAAGCCCGCGGCAAAGAAGGTCGTGGCGCAGAAATCGGAGCCCAAGGGCAAGGACGGCGGCAAGCGCAGCCTTGTACCGCAACTGCCCAGAAAGGGCTGAGCCTGGCGAAAGTCAAAAAAGCCCCGGAAACGGGGCTTTTTTCATGGGAACAATGAGGTGGCGCGTGGCCGGGCAAATCATCATCCTCAACGGCGCGCCGCGTTCGGGAAAGTCGAGTATAGCCGAGGCCATCGGGGAGAGCTTTGACGGTCCATGGATGAATCTTGGCGTTGACAGCTATGAGCAGATCACGCCGCCGCGATATCGTCCCGGAATAGGCCTGCGCCCTGGCGGCGAGCGGCCCGATCTGGAAGTTTTCGTGCCGCGCTTCTATGCGGCCCTCTATGAATCGATCGCGGCGCATAGTCGATTGGGGCTGAATGTCGTTGCGGATGTCGGCCACCACGACGCTTATTCGAAACCGCTCCACATCCTGGCCGATTGCGCGAGGCGGCTCGCCGGCCTGCCGGTCCTGTTTGTTGGCGTTCGCTGCCCGATCGAGGTCATCATGGAAAGGCGCGCCGCCAGCGCCGCGGGCGGGAACTACGTTACCGGCGCGCCCGGTGATCCCGTGCCTTTGCCTGTACGCCTGTGGCAGGGAGAAGTGCACCGGCCTGGCGTGTATGATTTGGAAGTCGATACGTCACGCCTCGGTGTCGGGCAATGCGCGGATGCGATCCGCCAGCAGTTTCTGAAGGGAGTGGTGGCGCCAACGGCATTTCAGAGGCTTTCGGATCCGGCTTTTGCGGCGCTCCGGTCTTCCTGATCCAATTGTCCGCAAATGATTTGGCGTGGATAAGCGCCGTCGGCCATGGCCAGGCCATCCGCCGGTTGCGGCGTTAAACAAATGAGTGGCAGCGCGCCGAGGCCGGACAGCTCTTCCAAAACGGTAATAGTTCTTGCGTCCGCCCGGGACAACGCCGCGCCGGTGATTTTCCAGATCGCAAGGGCAACAAGCGCGCCGGCGTAGCCGTCAATGGCATAGTGCCAGCCAAGGACCACCGAACCGAGCATGATGAGCACCGCGAATATCCACATCAAAGTGCCAAGGCTGACCGATAGCCTGGTCGCATAGAGGGCAATGAGCACGGCCGACGCGACATGCATGGAGGGAAATGCCGATATGCCCATGCTGCCCGAAGGCAAACCCTGATAACCGTCCCACAACCTGTCCTGCAGGGAAAGGGCCCAGATCGGATACTGCCGATTTGCCGATTGAAGTGCGTCCATCAACGGTTGATAGAGATCGCCAAGGCCGAGCCTGGCGTAATAGCAAGGGCCGGCCGATGAGAATATCAGGGCAATGCCGAAGCCGCCTATCAGCCAGACCAGCATGAAGCTGAGCAGAAACTGATGTCGCAGCAGGGAATCGCGAGCCGCCGCGACGCTTGAAAAGATCGCCGAGAGCAGCACCACGAACCAAAGATTGTAACAAAGATTGAGAAAATGAACGGCCAGGGGGCTTTCCACGATCCACCAGACCCATTGGTAAGTAGGGCGGCCGAAATGCAGGCCGACGCTGAATTGTGCAAAGGCTTGGTCCCAGGAGAAAGGCGCCAGCAACGCGATCGCTCCTTTCAGTACCGTGAAGCCGGATATAAAAGCCATGATCGCGACCAGCCCGTTCACGCCGTTGGCGATGCGCCTTCGATCAGACAGCAACTCCCAGAATGAATTCAGGAAAAGACGGAGCGGCGAGGTGGCGCCGTCGACAATGGCCAGCCATAACAGGCGGAATGCCGCGTAGACACATCCGACAACCCAGGAATACACCCCCAGGTAGAAGCCGTATTCGACAAGCAGTCCAAAATCCGGCCGGATGCCGACCCGGGCGCCAATCATGAAACTTAGTCCGAGTGTAAACAGGGCGACCGCATGAATAGCGCGGTGGCGATAAAATGATTCGGCCAAAAGATGCACGAAGGCGCCGCTCGCGCTGGCGCCAGGCTGCCTGCCTAAAGTTTCCGAAATATCCCGCATCGCCCGTCCTCCGCGAAAACATGCCCCGGAAAGGCTTGCAAAGGTATGAACAAAGTAATCGCAGGCTGTAATACAGGCGACACCATGATCTGCCGGTTTATAAAGGATTAAAATCCGCTCTGGAGGGCGCCGCGGATCTTGTCTGCGTTCCGCGCCAGCACTTCCGGATTCTCCATCGGGCCCGTGTGCGGTTTCAGGGGGATGCCGTCGAAGCGCGGGATGACATGGACATGCAGGTGATAGACGGTTTGTCCGGATGCAGGCTCATTGAACTGCATGATGGTGACGCCGTCGGCATTGAAAGCCTTCCTGACCGCCTGTGCCACTTTCTGAACGACCGTGAAAAGGAGGGCGAATGTCGAGGGCTCGGCGTCGAGCAGATTGCGCGACGGCGCTTTCGGCACCACCAGCGTATGGCCTGGTCCTTGCGGCATCACATCCATGAAAGCCACGACAGCCTCGTCCTCGTACACACGGTGCGAGGGTATTTCGCCGCGCAGGATTTTGGCGAAGATGTTGTCGGTGTCATAGGCCTCAGTCATGGCGAACGCTCCGGAGTGTGCCTTTGCCGTCCGGTGTAACGAAGCCGCCTCCGAGCGGCAAGACGAAGCTGCGGGGAGATCGATCGAGATCGACCATGCCGGCCTCGACGAGCGCGCGATGAGGCCGGCTATTCCTCGAGATCTTTGCGGAACGGGGTATGCTCCTCCAGATACTCGCCCATCCGCTCCACCTCGCGCCGTTCGCGCCCGAGATAATCGGCGACCGCTTTGCGCAGGCCGGGGTGGGCAATGTAGTGCGCCGAATGCATGGTCACAGGCCGGTAGCCGCGCGCCAGCTTGTGTTCGCCTTGCGCACCCGCCTCGACCACCTTCAGCTTGCGTTCGATGGCGAACTCGATGGCCTGGTGGTAGCAGACCTCGAAATGCAGGTAGGGGTGGTCCTCGATGCAGCCCCAATTGCGGCCGTAGAGCGCATCGGAGCCGATGAAGTTGATGGCGCCGGCAATGTAGCGCCCGTTGCGCCTGGCCATCACCAGCAGAATGTCGTCCGCCATGCGTTCGCCGATCAACGAGAAGAACTGGCGGTTCAGGTAGGGGCGGCCCCATTTGCGGCTGCCAGTGTCCATGTAGAAGGCGTAGAAGTCGTCCCAGGCCTTTTCGGTCAGGTCCTTGCCGGTGAGCCAGTCGATCGTGATGCCATCGGCGAGCGCTTCGCGCCGTTCCTTCTTCATCGCCTTGCGCTTGCGCGAGGCAAGCGTGGCGAGGAAGTCGTCATAGGTGGAAAAGCCTTCGTTGAAGAAGTGGAATTGCTGGTCGGTGCGATGCAGGAAGCCCGCAGCCTCAAGCGTCGCGACGTCGCTCTCCTGCGCGAAAGTGACATGTGCCGAGGATACGCCGAGCTTGTCGGTCACCATTTTGAGCCCGGCGGCAAGGCCGGCCTTCACTGCATCCTGATCCTCGCCTTTGCCGACCAGCAGGCGAGGGCCGGTGACGGGCGTGAACGGCACGGCACTCTGCAGTTTGGGATAGTAACGGCCGCCGGCGCGCTCGAAGGCATCCGACCAGCCATGATCGAACACGTATTCGCCCTGGCTGTGCGACTTGAGATAGCAGGGAACCGCACCGAGCAGCCTGCCTCGCGCAGTCTCCAGCCGCAGGTGATGGCCTTGCCAGCCAGTGCGCCGAACGGCGCAGCCGGAATCCTCCAGAGCGCTCAAAAAAGCGAATGAAACCAGCGGGTTATAGCCGACTTCCGCGTCGCCGCGCGTGGTCCCGGCAAAGCCATTCCATTCATCGCAGGTAAAGGCGCCTATACCGGCGGCGATGCGGATCGCATAGTCCGCATTCGCCGTTTGTCCGTCGCCGTCGTCGCCCTGATCCATGAGGCTTATTTAAGCTCCATTCGGGCCGCTACAAGTCACGTTTCGGGCACCCTCTTCAGGCGACTTTGACCAAGTCGGGTTCGAAGCCTTCGAACGTCATCTGATCGGCATATCTAAAGGTCAGGTCGACCGCCGGCTGGTCATGGACCGTCCAGGTGATGACAGGCATTTTGAGCTTTTCGCGCACGAAGCTGACAAACGGGTTCGGCAGATCGCCGGCGGCGTAGGAGGTGAAGGAGAGCTCGTGCGCCAGCATGGAGAAATGCGCTTCGATCAGCTTGGCGTCCTTGCCATAGGCGGTCAATCCAGCTGGAATGCCGGGCGCGTGTTTGGGGAAATCGCGGATCAGCCAGTGATCGAACGACATGATCGCAGCCTTGCCCTTGTAGCGCTTCAGCATCTTGCCGACGCGTGCCACCAGGCCTTCATCGCGACCGGGAGTTCCTTTCAGCTCGACGACCATGGGTACACGGCCGTCGACCAGGTCGAGCGTTTCCTGCAGCGTCGGCACGTGATCCGCCGTGCCGCCAACCTTGAGCGCGGTAAGTTCGGCGGCGCTCCGTTGCCAGACGAACCCGTCCTTCCCGGTCAACCTTTGCAGATCATCATCATGGATGACGATGGGAACGCCATCCGACGAAAGATGCACGTCGCATTCGATCGCGTAGCCGCGCTCGGCCGCGGCTGCGAAGGCGGAAAGCGTGTTTTCCCAGCGCGTCTTGTTCATGTCGTGAAAGCCGCGATGGGCAACCGGCCGGGCAGTCAGCCAGGAGAGGTCGGTCATGTCTGCACCTTCACTCATTCGACTTCGAAGACCGCTTCGATCTCCACCGCGGCATTAAGCGGCAGGGAGGCGGTACCGACGGCGGAGCGTGCGTGCTTGCCGCCTTCGCCGAGCGCGGCAACCAGGAAATCGGAGGCGCCGTTGGCGACCAGATGCTGCTCGACGAAATCGGGGGCCGACGCCACGAAGACGGTGATCTTCACCAGGCGGCGGATCTTCTCGAGGTCGCCAAGTGCCGCCTTGGCTTGCGCCAGGATGTTGATGGCGCAGTATTTCGCCGCGTCCTTGCCGCTTGCCGTGTCGATGTCGCGGCCAAGCAGGCCGCTCGCCTGCAGCTTGCCGTCCTTGAGCGGCAATTGTCCCGCCGTGAACAGCAGGTTGCCGGTCCTGCAATAGGGCACGTAGTTGGCGGCGGGCGCGGCGGCAACAGGAAGCGTCACGCCGAGATCACTTAGCCGCTTTTCGATTGTTTCACTCATTGCTTTTCCCTATTGCTGGAAGGTGCCGCGCTGGCCGGGCCGAAATTGCTATTTTTGCCTCGCTTCCGCCACGACTTTTTTTAAGCTGGACCATCTTTCCCTGCGGCCTGCCATCAGCCGCGACGATTGGAGTACCTCATGCGCGCAACGCGCCTTGCATTCCACGCCGTTCTGTTGTCGGCGCTGTTCCCCGTGGGCTCCGCTTTCGCCGTACCGGCGCTGCAGGCGCATCGCGCCGTCTACGATCTCACCCTCAAGAAGGCGGATGATCGCTCCGGCATCACCGGCATCACCGGCCGCATGGTCTACGAGTTCAACGGCTCGGCCTGCGAAGGCTATACGGTGAAATTCCGTTTCGTCACCCAGATCGCGACCAACGACAACACGAAGCTGACCGACCAGCAGACCACCACGTTCGAGGACGCGGAAGGCAAGATGTTTTCCTTCGTGACGAAGTCCTTCGTCGACCAGAACCTCGACAAGGAGGTCAAGGGCGTCGCGACAAAGAATGCCAAGGGCCTGAAGGTCGATATCGACAAGCCGGAGAAGAATAGTCTCGAACTCGCTGCCACCCAGTTCCCGACCCAACATCTGGTCGAGCTGATCGGCAAGGCCGAAAAAGGCGAAAACTTCTACCAGACCAACCTGTTCGATGGCTCGGAGGACGCCAACAAGGTGATGACGACCACGGTTGTCGTCGGCAAGAAGACCGAGGCCGACAAGGCCGATCCGGAAGCGCCGGCACTGGCGAAGCTTGCCGCCGACAAATATTGGCCGGTCGACATCGCCTATTTCGACGACAGCACCCAGAACGGCGAGGAAGTGCCGGAATACCGGATCAGCTTCAAGCTGCACGAGAACGGCATCACCCGTGATCTCGTCATGGACTATGGCGACTTCTCGATGACCGGCAAGCTGGTCAATCTGTCGCTGTTCGACCAGACAAAGCCTTGCCCGGTATCGAAATAGCGGCGATGCGCAAGTGAGCTGGCCGTGGCGGGCATGATGGCGGTCTATGTCGATGCGGCGATCTGGAAGTGGGCCGGCCATCGCTGGTGCCACCTGATGGCCGACGACACCGACGAGCTGCACCGGTTCGCATCGCGGCTTGGCGTGAAGCGCTCGTCCTATCAGGGGCCGCCCAGGACATCGGCGCCACACTATGACATAACCGGCTTCGAGCGCGACCGCGCGGTACGGCTCGGCGCCATCGAATGCAGCCGCGAGGAGATCGTCGCGATCTTCCGGCGCGTGCGGGTGCCCAACGGAAAGGCCAAACTATGACACTAACGGCATTTCTGGCTTATTGCGCCGCTGTCACGCTCGCCGCCGCCACACCGGGACCCGCGATGTTCGCCGTCATCACCAATGGCGTGTCGCGTGGTTTCCTCCGCGCCTTCATAGCCGGCGTTGGGGTCGCCGCCGGCGATGCCGTACTGGTCACCCTGGCCCTGCTCGGGCTGGTGGCCCTGGCCCAGACATTCGAATGGATCTTCCTCCTGCTGAAATATGCAGGCGCCGCCTACCTGATTTTTCTCGGCGTCAGGATGTGGAGGGCCTCGACCGCGCAAACGAACGAGCCGCAGGCGGCACGGACGAGATTGTCGCGGTTCTTCTTCCTTGGTGCGTCCATTGCGCTGGGGAATCCGAAGGCGATTCTGTTCCATGCCTCGATCATGCCGTTGATTCTCAATCTCGACACGCTGACATTTGTCGACGGCCTGCTGGTGGTGGCCGTGGTCATCAGCGTCAATATCCTCACCATGGGTGTCTATGCCGGGCTTGCTGGCCGGGCTTCGGGCTGGTTCAGGACGCCCAGGCGCATGCGGCTGATGAACAGGTTTGCCGGCAGCGCCATGATCGGCACCGGAGCGCTGATTGCCGCACGCTAGGCGTTAAAGCGCTACACGGCTTGCGTTTGCAGCACTTCCCCTCTATATGCGCGCTCATTCCACACACGGACTTTGGTGTCTGCCCGGGAGAAATCCGGCTGAGACCTCCGGTGGCGTTCGAGGATTTCGGTCCACAAATGCCTGTGTCCGTGGAGGCTAACCGGAAAGGAAATGAGAATGGCACTGCCTGATTTCAGCATGCGCCAGCTTTTGGAAGCTGGCATTCACTTCGGCCACCAGACCCACCGCTGGAACCCGAAGATGGCGCCTTACATCTACGGCGCCCGCAACAACATCCACATCATCGACCTCTCGCAGACGGTGCCTTTGCTGCACCAGGCGCTGAAGCAGGTTTCCGACACCGTTGCCAAGGGCGGCCGCGTGCTGTTCGTCGGCACCAAGCGGCAGGCGTCCGACATCGTCGCCGATGCGGCACAGCGTTCGGCCCAGTACTACGTCAATTCGCGTTGGCTCGGCGGCATGCTGACCAACTGGAAGACGATCTCGAACTCGATCCAGCGGCTGCGCAAGCTCGACGAGATGCTGGCCGGCGAGGCGCAAGGCCTGACCAAGAAGGAACGCCTGAACCTCGACCGTGAGCGCGAGAAGCTCGACAAGGCGCTCGGCGGCATCAAGGACATGGGCTCGACGCCCGACCTGATGTTCGTTATCGACACCAACAAGGAGGCGATTGCCATCCTCGAGGCGAAGCGTCTCGGCATCCCGGTCGTCGCCATCATCGATTCGAACTGCGACCCGGACAAGATCGACTTCCCGATCCCCGGCAATGACGACGCGGCCCGCGCCATCCAGCTCTATTGCGACCTGATCGCCAAGGCTGCGATCGACGGCATCGCCCGTCAGCAGGGCGCGCTCGGCGTCGACATCGGCGCTTCGGTCGAAGCTCCGGTCGAACCGGCGCTCGATCCGGCTCCGGCGTCGGAAGCCCCAGAGGCTTGATAATCGAAGGCCGGCTTGCGGCCTTCATCTTTCTCATATTTTGGCACGCTAAACAGACGCACCGTCGAGATTCGATGGTGCGTCGGCGCATTTGAAACAAAGAGGCGACAATGAGCATTTCGGCTGCACAGGTCAAAGAACTCCGCGACTTGACCGGCGCGGGCATGATGGACTGCAAGGCGGCGTTGAACGAGACCAACGGCAACATGGAAGAGGCCGTCGACTGGCTGCGCAAGAAGGGCATTTCCAAAGCCGACAAGAAGGCCGGCCGCACTGCCGCCGAAGGCCTAATCGGCGTCGACAATGGCGTGCGCGAAGCTGCCGTCGTCGAGGTGAATTCCGAGACCGACTTCGTCGCCCGCAACGCCGCCTTCCAGGAAATCGTCGCCAACGTCGCCAAGGTGGCGCTTGCCTACGGCACGACCGAGGCTGTGGCTGCCGCGAAGTATCCGGGCTCCGACAAGTCGGTCACCGACACCATCAAGGACGCTGTCGGCACCATTGGCGAGAACCTGGGCTTCCGCCGCTCGGCCAAGCTGACCGTTCCGCATGGCGCGGTTGCGACCTACGTCCACAATTCGGTTGCCGATGGCCTTGGCAAGCTCGGCGTGCTGGTCGCGATCGAGACCACCGGCAACGAGCATGCCGCCAATGCCTTCGGCCGCCAGGTCGCCATGCATGTCGCCGCCACCAATCCGATGGCGCTGACCGCCGAGCAGATCGACCCGGCAGCGGTCGAGCGCGAGAAGGCCATCTTCTCCGACCAGGCGCGCCAGTCCGGCAAGCCGGAAGCGATCATCGAGAAGATGGTCGAGGGTCGCCTGCGCAAGTTCTATGAAGAAGTCGTGCTCTTGAAGCAGGCCTTCGTGCTCAATCCCGACATTACCGTCGAGAAGGCGCTGAAGGATGCCGAAAAGGAAATCGGCGCGCCCGCCAAGATCACCGCCTATCTGCGCTTCGCGCTTGGCGAGGGCATCGAGAAGGAAGAGTCCGATTTCGCCGCGGAAGTCGCTGCGGCGGTCAAGAAGTAAGCGTCCTACCGCATTATTGCGACTGTGTTTTTCGGCCTGATGTCCGCAAGGATGTCAGGCCGATTTCGTTTGCGGTGTCGATAAAGGCCCTGAGCTTCGGCGCCATCGCGGCGCGGCGCGGGAAGTAGAGGAAAAGGCCGGGTTCCTCGATCGCAGATTGCGGCAGAACCTGCACCAGGCGCCCGGCCGCCAGATCCGCGCGCGCCAGCGGCTCGAACATATAGGCCAGGCCTACTCCGGCGAGCGCCAGATCAATGGCGGCCAGCGAGTCCGTCACGATGGCCGTACCGCTGGTTTCCATGACCACATCCTTGCCATCCCAGGTCAAATCCCAGCGATAGAGGGCACCCGAGCGGACAAGCCGGTACCCGATGCAATTGTGGTTCGCGAGATCGGCCACGCTGCGCGGACGCCCACGTCGTCCGATATAGGCGGGAGAGGCGACGACGACGACTTTGAAGGGCGGCGTCAGTCGGATGGCCACCATGTCCTGCGCGATCATCTCGCCGAGCCGGATGCCGGCGTCAAAACCTTCGCCGACGATGTCGACCAATCCCTGATCGGCAAAAATCTCCACCGTAATGTCGGGATAGCGCTCGGCCATCGCGGCGACGACCGGCGTCACCGCCAATGGGATCGCGATGTTGGAGGCATTGATCCTGAGCAGGCCAGACGGCCTGCCCTTGACGCTGCGGATGCGGTCCATCTGCTCGGCAATGTCCTGGAGGGCAGGGGCGGCCGTTTCCACCAGCGCCTTGCCGGCCTCGGTCAGCGAAACGCTGCGCGTCGTGCGCGCAAACAACGGCTGGCAGATCCGCTCCTCGACCAGACGCACCGCATGGCTGACCGCCGACGGGCTCATACCGAGTTCGGCCGCGGCAAGCGCGAAACCGCCGCGACGTGCAACGGCGACGATGACAGGCAAATGAGAGAGCAGATCCCGATCCATTCATGAATGATATCGCATGGTCCTTGCGAACAATGCAATCTAATCGATGCCAAGACACCGATCCATATTGTCGCCGACACATCCGCGGTTGGCTGATGGCATTGAGGAGAAGAGACATGAATGCGTTGAAGCACGTAACTTTCGCGGCCGGCGTGGCGCTGTCACCGGTCGATGCCGGCGGGGCGGAACCATCCGGCTGGCAAGCGCTCGCGGACGAACGCGCGGTCATCCGCATCGCCGATGCCATCGACCGCGCCGTCGACGCGCAGGACTGGAAACTCGCTCGCAGCTATTTCGCGGATCGGGTCACCGCCGACTTCAGCAGCCTGTCCGGGCAGCCCGCGGCCAACATTGCGTCCGACGATCTGATCGGCGCCTGGGCCGGCAATCTCAAGGGCAGCAAGACCAGCCTGCACCTGCGCACCAATCACCAGGTCGTTCTCGAGGCGGACAGCGCGACCGTTCTGTCGAACGGCTATGCCTGGAACCGGATGGAGGGCAATGGCGATCCGCTGTGGGAAGTCTGGGGCACGTATGAGCACCACCTGACACGTTCTGGCTCCGTCTGGAAAGTCGATGGCTTCACCTTCCGCATGACGCATGAACGCGGCAATCCCTGGGTCAAGGCGACCCCGGGCCAATGACGCCCGCACCAACCGGATCAGGATCGGAAAAGACAATGACGATGAGCTACTACACACTCGGCAACAGCGGCCTGCGCGTCAGCCGGCTGGCGCTGGGCACGATGACCTTCGGCACGGAATGGGGCTGGGGCGCGGACCGGGACACGGCGCGCGCGATGTTCGACGCCTATGTCGAGGCTGGCGGCAATTTCTTCGACACCGCAGACCTATATACCGGCGGCACGGCCGAGACCTGGCTCGGTGAATTCGTGGCCGAGCGAGGCTTGCGCGACAAGGCGGTGATCGCCACCAAATTCACCATGAACTCGAACCCCGGCAATCCCAACGCCGGCGGCAATGGCCGCAAGAACATCATGCGTGCCG
Source organism: Mesorhizobium sp. M8A.F.Ca.ET.161.01.1.1 (assembly GCF_004792105.1). Taxonomy (NCBI): domain Bacteria; kingdom Pseudomonadati; phylum Pseudomonadota; class Alphaproteobacteria; order Hyphomicrobiales; family Phyllobacteriaceae; genus Mesorhizobium; species Mesorhizobium sp. M8A.F.Ca.ET.161.01.1.1. The sequence goes on from NZ_SRTD01000001.1 coordinate 116,455, forward strand.
TCGACGCCTCGCTGAAGCGGCTGGGCACCGACTACATCGATCTCTATCTCATGCATATCTGGGACAGGCTGACGCCGGCCGAGGAAGTGCTGCGGACCCTCGACGATCTGGTTCGGGCGGGCAAGATACGTCACATCGGCCTGTCCGACGTGCCGGCCTGGTATGCCGGACGGGCTCAGGCGATCGCCGAACTGCGCGGCTATGAGCCGATCTCGGCGTTGCAGCTCGAATACTCCCTGGCGGAGCGTGCCATCGAGCATGAATTCGTGCCGTTCGGGACGCGCCATGGCGCCGGCATCATGGTCTGGAGCCCGCTGGCCAGCGGGCTGTTGAGTGGCAAATACCGCCCGGCGCAAGCGGGCAATGCCGGCCGGCTCGACGGCTTCCGCAACACCACCCATCCAGGCTTCCAGAAATTTACCGAGCACAACTGGGCTGTTGTGGCGGAGTTGGAGAAGGTCGCCGCCGAGCTCGGCCGCGGCATGGCTCAGGTGGCGCTCAACTGGGTGGCGACACAGCCAGGAATTGCCACCGTCATCCTTGGAGCAACGAGGCTTTCGCAGTTGCAGGACAATCTCGCGGCGCTCGATTTCTCCATACCGCCCGCGCTTCGCCAGCGGCTGGACAAGGTGAGCGGCACGCCGGCGCCGTTCCCGCATTCCTATTTCGGCCCCGAGATCCAGGTCCGTGTCGCCGGCGGTGTCGTGACCGGCGACAAGCCGTCCGGTTATGCATTGCCGGTGGTGGTCGAAGGCGAGGCCGTTGCCATCAGCAGCAATTGATCCAAAAAGCCTGGAATTTTGCACAAGGGCGCGGCGTGACATCGCTGCGCCCTTCGTGTATCCGGTCAACCCGTCATGACAGCACCGCCGGACGAAGCAGGAGGCCTTTTTTCGCCTTCGGAGCTTGCCGCGCCGGGATTTTCGAGGAACCAGATGACGGTGAAGCCCCTCTACCGACGTGTTCTGCTGAAAGCTTCGGGCGAAGCGTTGATGGGCGAACAGCATTTTGGCATCGACGTCTCGGTCGTCGACCGCATTGCCGGCGACATCGCCGAGGCGCGCGCGCTGGGCATCGAGGTGGGTGTCGTCATTGGCGGCGGCAATATCTTTCGCGGCGTGGCCGTCGCCTCCAAGGGCGGGGACCGCGTTACCGGCGACCATATGGGCATGCTTGCCACGGTCATCAATTCGCTGGCGCTGCGCACATCGCTGAACAAGATCGGCGTCGACGCCGTCGTGCTGTCCGCGATCGCCATGCCCGAGCTTTGCGAGAGCTTTTCGCAGCGCCAGGCGACCGCCTACATGAACCAGGGCAAGGTCGTGATCTTCGCCGGCGGCACCGGCAATCCGTTCTTCACCACTGATTCGGCTGCCGCGCTCCGTGCGGCCGAAATCGGCGCCGACGCGCTGTTCAAGGGCACGCAGGTCGACGGCGTCTATTCGGCCGACCCGAAAAAGGACCCCAGCGCGACGCGTTTCGAGCGCATCAGCCACGCCGAAGTCATAAATCGCGGCCTTTCGATCATGGATACGGCTGCGATTGCACTTGCGCGCGAAAACAACATTCCGATAATCGTCTATTCGATCCACGAAAAGGGCGGTTTCGGGGATATTCTGAGGGGCGGCGGCCGCTGTACGGTCGTCGCGGACGAGTGATCCGGGGCCTGATCCCGAAGAAGGGAAGCCGGGTTTCGAAATCAGGCTCGAACACGGGGCCTTGCCCCGAAGCAGTGAACCCGCGGCAGACGGGTCGAGGAGACTAAAATGAGTGGTGAGTACGACGATCTCAAGCGGCGCATGGATGGGGCAATCGCGGCGTTCAAGCATGATCTGGCCTCGCTGCGGACCGGCCGCGCGTCCAGCAACCTGCTCGACGCGATCCAGGTGCAAGCCTATGGCACCACCATGCCGATCAATCAGGTGGCCAACGTCACCGTGCCGGAGCCGCGCATGATCTCGGTCTCGGTCTGGGACAAGTCGATGGTCGGCGCGGTCGACCGCGCGATCCGGGAATCCAATCTGGGCTTCAACCCGATCGTCGACGGCACCAATCTGAGGATTCCGCTGCCGGAGCTCAACGAACAGCGCCGCAAGGAGCTGGTCAAGATTTCGCACGGCTATGCCGAGAACGCGCGTGTCGCCGCGCGCCATGTGCGGCGCGACGGCATGGACTTCCTGAAGAAGGCGGAGAAGGACGGCGACATCAGCGAGGACGACCAGCGCAAGCGTTCCGACCAGGTCCAGAAACTTACCGACGAAACCATCAGCACCATCGATCATCTGCTTTCCGACAAGGAAGCTGAAATCATGCAGGTTTAGGGTTGGCCCTTGGCTGATCCGAAAGCGAGATCATGACAACGCCCGCGCATGTCGCGATCATCATGGATGGAAATGGACGCTGGGCCAAGGCGCGCGGCATGCCGAGGCTCGCGGGTCATCGCGCCGGCGTCGAGGCGCTGCGCAAGGCGGTGCGCGCCGCCCCCGGTCTCGGCATCTCCTTCCTGACCGTCTATGCTTTCTCGTCGGAGAACTGGTCGCGGCCGAAGTCCGAGGTCAGTGACCTTATGGGTCTGTTGAAGCTGTTCATCCGTCGCGACCTTGCCGAGCTGCACCAGAGCGGCGTGCGGGTCAGGATCATCGGCGACCGGGCAGGGCTGCAGGCGGACATCAGGGGACTGCTCGAGGAAGCCGAATCGCTGACGATCAACAACACCTCGCTGACGCTGGTGATCGCCTTCAATTACGGCGGGCGCGACGAGATCGTCCGCACCGCGCGCAAGCTTGCCCTGGCCGTGGCGCGCGGTGAAATCGATAGCGAGGCGATCACCGCCGAAAGCTTTGCCGGCTCTCTCGACACGCAAGGCATTCCCGATCCGGAGCTGGTCATCCGCACCAGCGGCGAGCTTCGCCTGTCCAACTTCCTCTTGTGGCAGGCTGCCTACAGCGAACTCGTCTTCCTGCCCTGCTACTGGCCGGACTTCAATCGCGAGCACCTCGCCGAGGCCTTGCGCGAATATGCCGGCCGCGAGCGCCGCTTCGGCGGACTGGACCCGCAAGACGTCGCTTCGCGACCGGCCGCGGGATGAGCAACCTTCAGCTGCGTGTGATTTCGGCGGTCGTGCTCGCCATTGTCGCCCTTGGCCTGACCTGGCTTGGCGGCCTGCCTTTCCGGCTGCTGTGCGCGGTCATGTCGGCAATGATCTTTTATGAGTGGACACGTATGTCGCGGCCCGCCGCGGCCGACGGGCTTGGTTTGCTGCCGGAAGCGCTGATGGTCATTTTCGTCGGCGCCTTGATCGCTGGCCTGTCCGCATTGTGGCTGCTGCCGCTGGTCGTGATTCTGGTTGCGATAACGGCGACCACCGCGGGACTTCGCAAGATCGGCCAGTGGGACGCTGGCGGCCTTGCCTATGCCTGCGTGTCGGGCCTGTCGCTTGCCCTGCTGCGCGATGGCGACCATTCGGGCCTCGTCGCCATCCTGTTCCTGTTCGCGGTCGTCTGGGCAACCGACATTTTTGCCTATTTCGTCGGACGCGCCGTCGGCGGGCCTAAACTGGCGCCGTCGATTTCGCCAGGCAAGACGCGCAGCGGCGCGTTCGGCGGGGCGGTCGGTGGCGTCGTCGCGGGACTTCTGCTGGCAGCCATTGCCGGCGCCGGCAACCTGGCGTTGCTCGGCCTTGTGGCGCTGGCGCTGTCAGTTGTCGCCCAAGCGGGCGACCTGTTCGAATCCTGGGTCAAACGGCGGCACGGCTGCAAGGATTCCGGCGTGCTCATTCCTGGCCATGGCGGCATCATGGATCGTGTCGACGGGCTTGTCGCGGCCGCTCTTGCCCTATACGTCATCGGTTGGATTTCTGCGGGCGCCGACCATCCGGCACAGGGGCTGTTTCCCATTTGAATGCTGTCATGCCACGATCTGGCGCCGACGTGCCTTGGATTCGCCTGGATTGATGTCACAGTCACGCCGCGACCGCGGAAGAACTTGAGGGCCTGAGTTGAACGAGATTCTTCACGCGATTTTCAGCACCGAAGGCCTCTTTCTCGGCACGCTCGTGCCGTTTCTCTTCGTGCTCACCGTGGTGGTGTTCGTTCACGAGATGGGCCACTACCTCGTTGGCCGCTGGTGCGGCATCGGGGTCAAGGCCTTCTCTATCGGCTTCGGTCCGGAGCTCATCGGCTTCAACGACAGGCATGGCACGCGCTGGAAGCTTTGCGCCATACCGCTCGGCGGTTATGTCAAGTTTGTCGGCGACATGAGCGCCACCTCCAGCCAGCCGACATCGGAAGAGCTCGAAACGCTGACCGACGAGGAACGCAAGGTTGCCTTCCACACCCAGGCGATCTGGAAGCGCGCGGCAACGGTGGCGGCCGGGCCGCTGTTCAACTTCCTGCTGGCGATCGTGGTCTTTTCCGTGCTGTTTGCCTCCTATGGGCGTTATGTCGCGGAGCCCATGGTGGCGGAGGTTACCGCCGACAGCCCGGCGGCCAAGGCCGGCATTTTGCCTGGCGACCGATTCGTCAGCGTCGACGGTAGCAAGGTCGAAACTTTCGGAGACGTGCAGCGGCTGGTTTCGGGCCGGGCCGGCGACACCATCACCTTTGTCATGCTGCGCAACGGCAAGGAGGTCACGGTGACCGCGTCGCCGCGGCTGATGGAGCAGGAGGACGCGCTCGGCAACAAGGTCAAGGTTGCGGTGATCGGCGTCGTCAATAACAAGGAACTCGGCCAGCCCCGTCTCATCACCTACACCCCCGTTGGGGCGGTCGCGGCGGCGGTTGAGGAAACGGGCCATGTCATCGAGCGCACCGGACAGTTCCTGCAGCGCTTCGCTGTCGGGCGCGAGGACAAGTGCCAGCTGGGTGGCCCGGTCAAGATCGCCGACATGGCCGGCAAGGCTGCCAAACTCGGTTTCGAGTGGCTGGTGCAGCTTGTCGCGCTGCTGTCCGTGGGGATAGGCATTCTAAACCTTTTGCCGATTCCCCCCCTCGACGGCGGCCATCTGTTGTTCTACGGGGTGGAGGCCGTCATCCGCCGGCCAGTGTCGGAACGGATGATGGAAATGGCCTATCGGGCTGGTCTGCTTGTGGTGCTGTGCTTCATGGGGTTCGTGTTCTGGAACGATCTCTTTGGGTGCTGAAATCATGAAGGAATTTGGCCTGGGCATGGGCGATGTTGAGACGCCGTTTACCATGCACGGGGATATGAGTGACGCGAAAGCCACGCAACAGGGTTAAGTAAATACAAATTAACCAGAAGCCTTGCGTGTAGGGAAAATCCGGTTAATACGGTAGGGGAAATGACCGCACGTCCGGTTTTCTCGCCGTGGGGACTACGAGAAAAGGTTATTAAGCCCGATGAAGGCAGCATCCAAGTTTCTAAACGCCGCGTCAGCGGCGGCACTGTCCGCCGCTCTGGTCGTACCAGGTGCGTTCGCAGTGCAGTTCGTTGCCACATCGGCGGCCGAAGCCGCTGTCGTAAGCAGGGTTGAGGTGAGCGGCAACCAGCGTGTCGACGCCGATACCATCCGCAATTACATCACCATCAAGCCGGGCAAGGCCTTCTCCAGCTCCGATGTCGACGCCGCGGTCAAGGCGCTGTTCGGCACCGGCCTGTTCTCGGATGTCCAGATCAATCAGGTCGGCTCGACCCTGGTGGTCAAGGTTTCGGAATACAAGGTCGTCAACCAGGTGCTGTTCCAGGGCAACAAGAAGCTCAAGGACAACGCGCTTCAGGCAGCGGTTCAGCTGAAGCCGCGCGGCACGTTCTCGCAGGCCACGCTCGATTCGGACGTCGAGGCGGTCAAGGCCGCTTACAGGCGCATCGGCCGTGACGATGCCGGCGTGACCGCGCAGGTCATGGAGCTCGGCGACAACCGCGTGAACGTGGTCTTCCACGTCACCGAAGGCGATCGCACGCAGATTGCGGCAATCAATTTCGTCGGCAACAGCGCCTATTCCAGCCGCCGCCTGTCGGACGTGATCAACACCAAGCGTTCATCCTGGGTCTCGTTCATCCTGCGCGATGACGTCTATGACGAAGACAAGCTGCGCGCCGACCAGGAATTGCTGCGCCGTTTCTACTACAATCACGGCTATGCCGATTTCCAGGTCGTGTCCGCCGTCGGCGAACTCGACAATGCGACCAACAAATACACGGTCACCATCACCGTCCAGGAAGGCGATCGCTATAATTTCGGCGACATCAGCGTCGAAAGCACGATCCCGGAAGTGGACTCCAAGTCGCTGGAATCGGTGGTCGAAACCCGCAAGGGTGATGTCTACAACGCCAAGGATGTCGAAGACTCGATCATCGCGTTGACGGAAAAGGTAGCCGGTTCCGGCTATGCCTTTGCGCAGGTGACGCCGCGCGGCGACCGCAACTTCGAGAACCACACGATCTCGGTTGTCTACACGGTGGACCAGGGCACCAAGGCCTATGTCGAGCGCATCGAGATCCGCGGCAACGATCGTACGCGTGACTATGTCATCCGCCGCGAATTCGATGTCAGCGAAGGCGACGCGTTCAACCAGGTGCTCATCCAGCGCGCGAAGAAGCGCCTGGAAGACCTGAATTATTTTGACAAAGTCGACATTTCGACCGTGCCTGGCTCGGCCCCTGACCAAGTTGTGCTCGTCGTCGACGTGGTCGAGAAGTCGACCGGTGAGTTCTCGATCGGCGCCGGCTATTCGACCGGTGGCGACGCGGCCGGACCGTCGGTCGAAGGATCGATCACCGAGCGCAACTTCCTCGGCCGTGGCCAGTTCATCAAGCTGTCGGCCGGCGGCGGCAAGAACTCGCGTGACTACAGCCTGTCGTTCACCGAGCCTTATTTTCTCGGGCGGCGCATCGCTGCCGGTTTCGACATCTACAGGTCGACGCGGGAATACAACAACAACTACGACAGCGACACCACCGGCGCGACGATCCGCTTCGGGCTGCCGATCACCAACAGCATCACGACCCAGTTGGCGTATAATATCTCGCAGGAGAAATATAAGGTCGACGATAGTTGCGGTCCTACCTCCATCGGAGATCCCGACGGCAGCTGTAACATCTCACAGGCCATTCTGGACGGCATCGAGCAGAGTCCCTGGATCAAGTCTTCGGTCAGCCTGGGGCTGGTCTACAACACGATCGACGACATGAAGAACCCGCATGAGGGGATCTACGCCAACACGACCGTGGAGGTCGCGGGTCTCGGTGGCGATGCCAAATTCGTGAAGATCACCGGACGGGGCAGCATCTATCAGACGCTGTCCGAACAGCTTGACCTTGTCGGGCTCCTTTCGGGCGGGGCCGGTCATGTCGAGGGATATGGCAACGGCGACCTGCGCATCTTCGATCACTTCCAGAGCAACGACCGCATGATCCGCGGCTTTGCCTATGGTGGTATCGGCCCGGTTGCCAGCGACACCAGCGGCGACCACCTGGGTGGCACGACCTACTTCAACGCTTCGGCCGAAGCCCAGTTCCCGCTGCCGGTTGTTCCGGAGAGCTTCGGCTTGCGTGGCGCGGTGTTCGCCGATGCGGCGACGCTCTATGGCAGCAAGCTTGCGACTGGGCTGGTCGATCAAGATTCTACCGGCATGAAGTTGCGCGCCTCGGTCGGTCTCGGCCTGATGTGGGCCTCGCCCTTCGGCCCGATCCGTATCGACTATGCGATCCCGGTCAGGAAAGAGGCGAGCGACGACGTGCAGGAATTCAACTTCGGCATATCGACCCGCTTCTGATCGGCGGCCAACGATGCTCCCGGGTTTTGGATCCGGGAGAAATGTTCCGACCTAGCTGGATATAGCTTCTGGAATGACCGATCCGGTGTTCTTCGCGCCATCACGCCGGTATACGGCGGCCGAAGTCGCGAATCTGACTGGCTCGGTGCTTGTCGATTCGGGCCAATCCGACGTTTCGATCGAAGCGTTGGCGCCAGCCAGTGAAGGCGGCGTCAACGCGCTCGTCTTCGTCGATGGCAGGCGTAATTCCGCGCTGATGCCGTCGCTGCGGGCGGCTGCGGTGCTGTGTCCGGCGGAATTCGCGAACAAGGCGCCTGCCGGCATCGCCGTCCTGATCCATCCGCGGCCGCAACAGGCTTTCGCGCTGGTTGGGCGCCTGCTGTTCCCGACAGCCGCCACGCCGGGGCCGATGACTGGCGAAACCGGCGTTTCGCCGCATGCCCATGTCGACCCGACCGCGCATGTCGAAGCCGGCGTCGTCATCGAGGCCGGCGCCGTCGTCGGGCCTGGCGTCTCGATCGGCAGCGGCACCGTCATTGCGCCGAACGCCGTCATCGGACAGTCCTGCCAGATCGGCCGTGACGGATATGTCGGCCCGGGCGCCAGCATCCAGTACGCACTGATCGGCAATCGGGTCATCATCCATGGTGGGGCCAGGATCGGCCAGGACGGCTTTGGCTTTGTCGGCGGCGCCAAGGGCCCGGAACGGGTCCCGCAAATCGGACGCGTCGTCATCCAGGATGATGTCGAGATCGGCTCCAATTCCACAGTCGATCGCGGCGCGATGTCCGATACGATCATTGGGCAAGGCACAAAGATCGACAATCTCGTGCAGATCGCCCATAACGTCCGCATCGGTCGCAATTGCATAGTGGCCGGGCTTTCGGGTATTTCCGGTTCCGTGGTGGTGGGTGACAATGTCACTATGGGCGGCGGCGTCGGGCTTGCGGATCATCTGACGATTGGTACAGGTGCCAAGCTTGCCGCCAGAAGTGGATTTATGAGCAATGTTCCCGCCGGCGAGATATGGGGTGGCTATCCGGCACAGCCGATGGCGGAAGCCATGCGAGAGATAGCCATGTTGCGCACGATGGCCAGAGCACGCAAGCAGGGCAAGGACAATGGCTGACATGGTGGCGGCGACAACGCTGGAAGCGGTTGACATATTGGGGCTGATGAAGCTCCTGCCGCACCGTTACCCCTTCCTCATGATCGACCGCATCGTGGACATCGATGGTGACGACTCCGCTATCGGCATCAAGAACGTGACCATAAACGAGCCGCATTTTCAGGGGCATTTCCCGGAGCAGCCGGTGATGCCGGGCGTGCTCATCGTTGAGGCCATGGCGCAGACGGCCGGCGCCATCTGCATTCGCAGCCTCGGGGCGTCGAAACCGTCGCTGGTCTATTTCCTGACCATCGACAACGCAAAATTCCGCAAACCGGTCGTTCCCGGCGACCAGTTGAAGATCCATGTCAAGAAAATCAAGAAGCGCGGCAACCTGCTCAAATTCGCCTGCGAAGCCCTGGTCGAAGGTACCAAGGCGGCCGAGGCCGAGATTTCAGCCATGATGGTCACCGGCGACTGACGATCGAGTGCCTATGAAAATCAAGACGTCAATCCATCCTTCCTCCGTCGTCGAAGGAGGCGCCCAGATCGGCCAGGGTGTGCGCATTGGGCCGTTCTGCCATGTCAGCGCCGATGCCGTGATCGGCGACGGTGTCGAACTGGTCAGCCATGTCTCGGTGATGGGCGCGACCACTATCGGGGCGTCGACCAAGGTCTATCCGATGGCGATCTTGGGCGCACCGCCGCAGAACACCAAGCACAAGGGCGGCCGCACCACACTCGTCATCGGCGCCAACTGCACCATCCGCGAAGGCGTGACCATGCATGTCGGCACCGACACCAGCCGCGGCGAAACGACGGTGGGCGACAATGGCAATTTCCTTGCCTACGCCCATATCGCCCATGATTGCGCCGTCGGCAAGAACGCCACCTTCGCCAACGGCGCGACGCTGGGCGGACACTGCGAAATCGGTGACAACGTCTATATTGGCGGCCTCAGCGCCGTCCATCAATTTGTGCGCGTTGGCGACAACGCCTTTCTTGGCGGGTGCTCGGCTTTTGTTGGTGATGTCATTCCCTATGCCATCGCGGTCGGCAACCGCGCCAGCTTGCGCGGCTTGAACATCATCGGCCTCAAGCGCGCCGGTTTGCCGCGTTCCGAAATCTATCTGCTGCGCAAGGCCTACAAGACGATCTTCGACCGCTCCCGCACCGTCGGTGAGAATATCGAGTTCGCCAAGGCCGAGTTCGCCTCGTCACCGACTGCAATGAAGATCATCGATTTCATCACCAGTCGCGGCAAGCGGCACTATGCGGTGCCATCGCTAAAGGGCGGCGATGGCGACGTCACCGATGACGAAGGCTGAGGCCAGCTCGGCAGGCTTCGTTCTCGCGCCGGGCGCCAGGGTCGGCATCATTGCCGGCGGCGGCAGCCTGCCGGTCGAAGTCGCCGAAGGGCTGGCGGAGGGCGGACATCCGCCCGTCATCATCTTGGTCGAAGGCCAGGCCGACCGTCAGTCCGAGCTCACGGTCTATGAGCATGAAAGCCTTGCCCTGGAAGACATCGGCTCGCTGGCTGCCTTGCTGAGGCGCCGGCGGATCAGCCATCTCGTGCTTGCCGGCGAGATCAGGCGCAGGCCGCGTCTGATCGACATGCGCCCGAGCTTCGGCCTGCTGGCTGTGATATCCTCCGCCGCCATGGCGCTTGCGCGCGGCGATGACGGCCTGTTGAAGATATTGACCCGAGGCCTGGAGGCGCGCGGCATCAAGGTCGTCGGCGCGCACGAAGTCGTGCCGAAACTTGTCGCGACTGAGGGGCCGCTGACCAAGGCAGTGCCGCGAAAGTCGGACTGGCGCGACATCGAGGCGGCGCATGCGGCGGCAAAGGCCATCGGCGCGCTCGACATCGGCCAGGCCGCTATTGCGATCGGCGGTCGCGTCATTGCCCTGGAAGGCATCGAGGGCACCGGCGGTCTGCTCGAGCGGACGCAGCAACTGCGTGGCCATGGCAGGCTCGCCGGCAAAACGCGCGGCGTCCTGGTTAAATGCGCCAAGCCCGGCCAGGAACTGCGCGCCGATCTTCCCTCTATCGGCCCGCAAACGGTCGAGGCGGCGCATGAAGCCGGCCTTGCCGGCATTGCCGTCGAAGCCGGCCGCTCGTTGATCCTCGAAGGGCCGACTGTCGTTGCGCGCGCCAATGCGCTCGGTCTGTTCGTGATCGGCCTGCCGGCCGCGGGGCCTGCCCATGGCAGCTGAGAAGCCGCTGAAGATCGCGATCGTCGCCGGCGAAGAATCCGGCGACCTGCTTGGCGCCGACATCGTCCAGGCCCTGAAACGCATGACCGGGCGCGAGGTGCGCCTCGTCGGCATTGGCGGGCGGCATCTGCGGGCGCTTGGGCTGGCGCCGCTGTTCGACGGATCAGAGATCGCACTGATGGGGCTCAGCGCCATCCTGCGCGACCTGCCGCGCCTGATGCGGCGGATCAGCCAGACGGCAAGTGCCGTCGCCGCTGAAAAGCCCGACTGCCTCATCACCATCGACAGCCCTGACTTTTCGCTGCGCGTCGCCAAAAAGGTTCGAGCCGCCGATCCGAACATCCCGATCGTCCACTATGTCTGCCCGAGCGTCTGGGCGTGGCGGCCGGGCAGGGCGGCGGCGATGAAGCCCTACGTCGACCACATACTGTGCATCCTGCCTTTCGAAGTGAAGGAACTCAGCCGCCTCGGTGGCCCGCCCGGCACCTATGTCGGACATCGCCTGACGCATGATCCCGGCGTACTTGGCGCGGCCAAGGCGCAAGGCCAGCCGCGCGATCTCTCGGGCGATCGTGTCAAGACGCTGCTCGTCCTGCCGGGATCGCGGCGCGGCGAAGCGAGCCGGCTTATTGGTCCGTTTGGTGAGACGGTCTCGGCATTGCGGGCGCGCGGACATCGCTTGCGCCTGCTGTTGCCGACGGTGCCGCATGTCGCTGACCTGATCAAAACATCGGTTGCTCGCTGGGATGAAAAGCCTGAGATCATCCTTGAGCCTGAGCGCAAATGGCAGGCCTTCGGCAAAGCCGATGCGGCACTGATCGCCTCGGGAACAGTGTCGTTGGAACTGGCGCTGTCCGGTGTGCCGATGATCTCGTGCTACCGGCTCGATCCGGTGATGCGCATGGTCCAGGGGCTGGTCACGGTGTGGAGTGCGGCCCTGCCCAATCTGATTGCCGACCAGATCGTGGTGCCGGAGCACTACAACCAATATGTGCGGCCGCGCTATCTGGCGCGGCAGCTCGAGGCGCTGTTTTCAGACACCGGCTACCGAGCCTGGCAGAAGGACGGCTTTGCGGAAGTGGCAAGGCGCATGGCGACCGACAGGCCCTCCGGCGATATCGCTGCGGAGGTGGTGATGGGGTGCATCAAGAGCAAGCAGTAGGCAGTGGGCAGGCCTATTCCCTACTGCCCAATCCCTATTGCCTCATCTCTTCGCAATCGGTACGTAGTCGCGCTCCGGCGCGCCGGTGTAGAGCTGGCGCGGGCGACCGATCTTCTGGCGCGGATCCTCGATCATTTCCTTCCACTGCGCGATCCAACCGACCGTGCGGGCGACCGCGAACAGCACGGTGAACATGGTGGTGGGGAAGCCCAGCGCCTTCAGCGTGATACCGGAGTAGAAGTCGACGTTCGGATAGAGCTTCTTCTCGATGAAATAGGGATCGGTCAGCGCGATCTTTTCCAGCTCCATGGCGATGTCGAGCAGCGGATCATCCTTGATGCCGAGCTCGCCCAGGACCTCATGCGCCGTCTTCTGCATGATCTTGGCACGCGGATCGTAGTTCTTGTAGACGCGGTGGCCAAAGCCCATCAACCGGAACGGATCGTTCTTGTCCTTGGCACGGGCGATGAATTCCGGGATATGATCGACATGGCCGATCTCGCCCAGCATGTTGAGCGCCGCTTCGTTGGCGCCGCCATGGGCCGGGCCCCACAAGCAAGCGATCCCGGCGGCGATGCAGGCGAAGGGGTTGGCGCCCGAAGAGCCGGCGAGACGAACGGTCGAGGTCGAAGCGTTCTGCTCGTGGTCGGCGTGCAGGATGAAGATGCGCTCCATGGCGCGCGCCAGCACCGGGTTGATCTTGTATTCCTCGCACGGCACGGCAAAGCACATATGCAGGAAGTTTGCCGCGAAACCGAGATCGTTCTTCGGATAAATAAACGGCTGGCCGATGTGGTACTTGTAAGCCATGGCCGCGATCGTCGGCATTTTGGCGATCAGGCGCATGGACGCAACCATGCGCTGGTACGGGTCGGAGATGTCGGTCGAGTCGTGATAGAAGGCCGACAGCGCGCCAACCACGCCGCACATCACCGCCATCGGGTGCGCGTCGCGGCGGAAGCCGGTGAAGAAGCGCGACATCTGCTCGTGCACCATGGTGTGGCGCGTCACGCGGTAATCGAAATCGTCCTTCTGCGCCTTGGTGGGCAGTTCGCCGTAGAGCAGGAGATAGCAGACCTCGAGGAAGTCGCCATGTTCGGCCAATTGGTCGATCGGGTAGCCGCGGTGCAGGAGGATGCCGGCATCACCATCGATGAAGGTGATCTCCGACTCGCAGCTTGCCGTCGAGGTGAAGCCGGGGTCATAGGTGAAGGCGCCGGTAGTGCTGTAGAGCGAGGCGATGTCGATGACGTCAGGTCCGACCGAGCCGCTTCGCACCTTGAATTCGTGGGTCTTGCCGGCGAATTCGAGCGTTGCCGTGGCCTCTTGGCCGCCCACATCCAGTTTTTTCGCAGCTTCGGTCATTGCAAACTCCTTCTTGTTTCCTCATGCCGGCAAAGGCAAATTCCGCAGAGCGACACGTCGAAATCACCGCAATGCGCGCCTTCGCCACCGCATTCTAGGAGGTGCGTGCCAGATTGGGCCAAGACATAATGTTGCACTGCGAAACGCGCCTTTCAATGCCAATCTTCTTGGGCCAGTTTGCTCCTAATCGATTTGATCCGCTATGCGGGCCAGGCTTTCCTCACGCCCCAGCACGGCCAGCACGTCGAATACGCCCGGCGAGGTGCTTTTGCCGGTCAAAGCAGCCCGCAACGGCTGGGCCACGGCACCAAGCTTGTGGCCGCCAGCCAGGGCATAGTCGCGGATAGCGGCCTCGGCCGTGGCCGCCGTCCACTCACCCGACAGCGACTTCAAAGCTTCGTGAGCGCCGCGCAGGATCTTGCGGGCATCGTCATTGAGCAGGAGCGCGGCCTTGTCGTCGATCGGCAGCGGCCGCGCGGCAAACAGGAAGGCAGCGCCGTCGACGAGCTCGACCAGCGTCTTGGCGCGCTCCTTCAGGCCCGGAAGGGCTGCCAGCAACTGCGCCTTGTTCTTCTTGTCGAGGCGCGCCGCCATCGCCGGGCCGCCCTCCAGATAAGGCAAGGTGGCGATGAAAATGTCGAACAATTCGGAATCGGCCATGCGGCGCATATGGACGCCGTTCAACGCCTCGAGCTTGGCGAAATCGAAGCGCGCCGCGCCCTTGTTGACGTCGCCGATGTCAAACCACGAGATCATATCCTTGATCGACATGATCTCGTCGTCGCCATGGCTCCAGCCGAGACGCGCCAGGTAATTGAGCAGGGCCTCCGGCAGATAGCCCATGGCGCGATAGGCCTCGACACCAAGCGCGCCGTGGCGCTTCGACAGCTTGGCGCCGTCGGCGCCATGGATCAGCGGGATATGCGACATCGAAGGCACCTCCCAGCCCATGGCGTTGTAGATCACGGTCTGGCGGGCGGCGTTGGTCAGGTGATCATCGCCACGGATGATGTGGGTGACGCCCATGTCGTGATCGTCGACGACGACGGCGTGCATGTAGGTCGGGTTGCCGTCCGAACGCAGGATGATGAAGTCGTCGAGATCCTTGTTGGGGAAGCGCACCTCGCCCTGGACCCGGTCCTGCACCACCGTCTCGCCCTCGGTCGGTGCCTTGATGCGGATGGCGCCCCTGACGCCGGCGGGTGCCTCCGACGGATCGCGCTCACGCCAGTGGCCGTTATAGCGTGGCGGCAGGCCCTTGGCGCGTGCTGCCTCGCGCATCGCCTCGAGCTCGGCTGAGGTCTCGTAGCTGTAATAGGCCTTGCCCAGCCGCACCAGTTCCTCGGCCACCTCACGATGGCGCGGCGCCCGCTCGAACTGGGAAACCGCATCGCCGTCCCATGACAGGCCGAGCCAGGTCAGGCCGTCGAGAATGGCTGATGTGGCCGCATCGGTCGAACGCTCCCGATCGGTGTCCTCGATGCGCAGCAGCATCGTACCGCCGGTATGCTTGGCATAGAGCCAGTTGAACAGTGCCGTGCGCGCGCCGCCGATGTGCAGATAGCCGGTCGGCGAGGGGGCAAAACGGGTGATGACCTTGTCGGACATGGAACTCTCGGAAAACGTCTGAAGCTGGGTGCGGAGGGCGCGGACTTTCGCGCTTCGCGCGTTCATGTAGCATAGGGTGTCGAGGGCGCAAGGGGCAGACCCGATGACTGGACGAGGCCGGGGCTCGGATCGGGGCGAGGGCGCCATTGTCGGCGTCAGCGAACGGTCCTTGTTTGCGACGCCTCCGGCGATCCCGCTGCCATCGCCGCTCGTGGCTGCGCCCGCAACCCAGCCGTTGCAAGCGGGCTTGCCGGCGCCAACTCCGTCTCCTGCCGCACGCAGGATCGTGCGCGCGCGCCGGAAAATCGGCCGGATATCCTTGCTTCGCCTGCGCCACGGCTTGGCCAAGGCGGCGGAGCTGGAACTTGACCGGGGCATCGCCTTCCTGCTGGTGCCGGTCTGCCTGGCGGTTGGGGCGATCGGCTACTTTTCGCTGGCGACCGAGCCCGATTTTGCAAAGCCTGTCGCGGTCATGGTGCTGGCGGCGACCTGTGCATTCGTCTCGCGTTCCTGGCCGAAAACCCATCTGTGTTTCATGGCAGTGCTGTTGTGCGCGCTGGGCCTGCTCGCGGCGAAGGTCGAAACATGGCGAGCAGGAACCCGGATGCTGGGTTCGGAAATCTCGACTCAATTGACCGGCCGCGTGGTCTCGCTCGAGGAGATGGAGAGCGGCCGTATCCGGTTGACCATGGACGTGATTTCGACCGCCCGGCCGAAATTGCGCTATGCGCCGGAAAGGGTCCGGCTTTCGGCACGCAAGATACCGCCGGAAATGACCGCTGGCTCGCTTATCACAGGCTACGCCAAACTGCTGCCGCCGACCGGTCCGGTGCGGCCGGACAGCTACGACTTCTCCTTCGACAGCTATTTCGCAGGCATCGGCGGCAGCGGCTTCTTTCTCGGCAATCCAACGGTTGTCGCTACCGACGATGGTGAGATGTCGCTGCCAGCCCGTCTTTTTTCAAGCATCGAAAACGCCCGCGAAGCCATCGCCGACCACATCAGGGGCAGCATCGGCGGCGCCGAAGGCGAGATCGCGGCGGCGCTGATCGTCGGCGTGCGCGCCGGCATTCCCGATGAAATCAACGAAGCGATGCGGCGTACCGGCATCTATCACATCATTTCCATTTCGGGACTGCATATGGCGCTGGTCGCCGGCACCATCATGGGTCTGTTGCGCGGTGCCTTCGCGCTGTTTCCAGACTTTTCCGCGCGCCGGCCGGTGAAGAAATATGCGGCCGCCGCCGCACTTTTCTCGATCGCCGCCTATCTCGTCATTTCCGGTGTCGTCGTTGCGGCCGAACGCAGCTTCATCATGCTGGCGGTGATGCTGATTGCCGTCTTGTTCGATCGCGCGGCGCTCACCATGCGCAACCTGGCCATCTCGGCGATCGCCGTTATCCTGGTTTCCCCGCACGAGGTCGTCGGCCCGAGCTTCCAAATGTCGTTCGCGGCAACCGCGGCCCTTGTTGGCGCCTATGCCGGCTGGGCGGACCACCGCGCTGGTAAGACGAGGCCACCGTCGCCAAAGCGGTCACTACCCGGGTTCCTGACGCGAAAATTCCTGCTGGCGACAGGTGGATTGGCCATGACCTCCATCATTGCCGGCAGCGCGACGGCGCTGTTTGCCATCTGGCATTTCCAGCGCGTATCGCCGCTCAGCCTGTTCGCCAATCTGGCCGTCATGCCGATCGTGTCGGTGGTCGTCATGCCTTTTGCGGTCCTCAGTTCGCTGGCGATGCCCTTCGGCGCCGACGGCCCGTTTCTCTACGTGATGGGCAAAGGCCTGACAGCGATGATCGCCGTATCGTCATGGATATCGGAGCGCTCGCCGATCGATGGGGTAGGTCTGATCTCGCAGCAATCCGTGCTGCTGGTGGCCGTCGCGCTGGTCATCGCGACGATGGCGACGACCTGGCTGCGGCTCGCGGCACTGCCATTCGCACTTGCCGGTCTGTTGACTGTGTCGGACATACGCACGCCCGATGTGCTGATCTCGGAAGACGCACGGCTGGTCGCACTGCCGATCGGCAATGGCGAACTGGCCGTCAACCGGGAACGTCCGAACGAATTCGCGGCCGACAACTGGAAACGCGCTCTGGTCTCCGAAACAATCGTCAAACCGGAAATGTTCGACAAGGCGGACGGGCAATTCGATATTGCCGCTCCCACCGACCTGCCGCAGGGATCGCCGTTCTATTGCCGCGAAGGCCTTTGCCTTGCCAGGCACCCTTCCGGCGCGATCGTCGCCTATGTCGAGGATCGCAAGAACACCTGGAAAGCCTGCGCCTTCGCCGACCTGATCGTCGTCAATGACGCGACCGCCTATGACGCCTGCCACAATCCGCTGGTTGTCGTCGTCACGAAACGGCAGCTCGCCCGCAAGGGAAGTGCTGCCGTCTTCTTCGATCCCCAGTCGGCCACAACCCCGGCTGTGATCGAATTCGCTGTCGACGGACCATACCGGCCCTGGCACGAGCAGCGAAAATTCTCACGCGAGGCGAGGGGGCTGCCGCCCTATAAAAAGCCAGACAAGTCCGATGGCAAACCGGCTCAGTAGCGCCTGATCAGCCCGACCAGCTTGCCTTGTACCTTGACTCTGTCCGGCCCGAAAATGCGCGTTTCGTAGGCTGGATTGGCGGCTTCGAGCGCGATCGAGGCGCCTTTACGGCGGAACCGCTTCAGCGTCGCTTCCTCCTCGTCGACCAGCGCCACGATGATTTCGCCCGGACTTGCCGTGTTGGCATTGCGGATGATGACCGTGTCGCCGTCGAAGATACCAGCCTCGATCATCGAGTCACCCTTGACCTCCAGCGCATAGTGCTCGCCGCCCATGATCATATCCGGCGGCACCGAGATCGAATGCGTCTGATGCTGGATGGCATCGATCGGCACACCGGCGGCGATACGGCCCATGACCGGGATGGACACGGCTGAAACCACATCGTCGTCATTGCCGGCCGCGGGCAGACGCGAAGGCGCCGTCGCCGGCTTGAGCTGGCGGCCAAGATTGTTTTGACCAAGGCTGCCCTGGATGACGCTGGGCGAAAATTTCTTTGCCGCGTTCAGGCCGGGCGCGATCGAATCCGGCAGCCGCAGCACCTCCAGCGCGCGCGCCCGATTGGGTAGCCGGCGAATGAAGCCGCGTTCCTCCAGCGCCGTGATCAGGCGATGAATCCCGGATTTGGAGGCAAGATCGAGCGCTTCCTTCATCTCGTCGAAGGAGGGCGGTATCCCGCTTTCCTTGAGCCGTTCGTGGATGAACATCAGCAGTTCATGTTGCTTGCGTGTCAGCATGGCGGCCCCCAAGGCATTGAACGAAGGTCTGAACCAGAATCGAAAAAACAAACCCAGAACAAACACTATCTGTTCCAGTTGTGTTCCGCAACCGTTTAAAGTTTAATGAATTTGTTAAGGCTGCGGATGTTTTTTGTCCGCTACGGCGGGCAGAAGCCGACCTTTTCCGCCATCGGCAGGCCCATTGAAATCGTTATGGTTAATGGCCTGTGGCCCATCCGCTCCCGAGTTTGGCGTCAGCCGTTCGGAAGGCTTTCCCCGGGCGGATTGTATAATTTATCGGTCCGTTATTCGCGGAACGAAACGAAACCAAAACGCCAACGACTGGCAGCTTCGGGGCAGCGATGGACCCAGGCGTCCGGCCCCACTCCGACCAACGCGTGCGAATAGATGTCGCGGAAGCGCCGGAGTCATCCCGAACCGGCTTTCAAGCTGCCGGCGCGGGCGGCGTATTTGGTCGGGCCGCTGTCTTCGCTGTGGACATAGACGTGCAGGGTGTAGCCGATATGGGCCACCATCAGCGCCTTGGCCCGCTCGACGTCACGATCGAGTGCCGCTTCCATGATCGCGGTATGGTGTTCGATCGCAATCGCTTCGCGCAGCGCCTCCATCGCCTCTTCGTAGCCATCCTTGAGGCCGGCCGCGGCCCGCAATGTCGGCGCCAGACCAAGAAAGCGATGATGCCGGCGCAATTGATCCGAGATCGTCGAGCGGAAACGCAACAGCCAATCGCATGTGGCGGCACTCAGCAGCGCCGCATGGAAAGCCTCGTGATTCTCGTCCCATTTGTCGACCGCCGCATCCGAGGGATCGTCGACCGCGGTTTTGCAACGGGAGAGCCGGTAGTGGGCTGTGACCACGGCATCTTCCCATTCCTTGCCGCCTTTCTCCATCGATTCGAGGAACAGGGGGATCTCGACCACCATCCTGGCGCGCGCCAGATCCTCCAGTTCGGCCCGCGACACCGGAGCCACGGCAAAACCGCGATTGCTGATGGCGGTGACCAGGCGTTCGGCCTCGAGCCGCGACAAGGCTTCGCGCAATGGCGTCCAGCCGACTCCATAGGTGCCGCGCAGTGCACTCAGTTTGAGCGGGGCGCCGGGCATGAGGCGCGTGGTCAGGATATCGCGCCGCAACAGCTGATAGGCTGCCTCCGTCTTTGTGGAGCTCGTTTGATCCTGCATCGCGGTCCATCCGTCGTCTGGCAGGGAAAATTATATATGATGTAGGGGCATGGCAAGAATTATATATAATGTTTGACACAAGCCGGCGGACTGACCATGATCGTTTGCAGTAGCCGCGCTGCAAGCGGCGGTGATCAAATCTGGGAGGAAATGATGTTGAAGTCGAAATCCGCTTGGTTGTCGGGTTTGTTCCTGGCTAGCGCGTTGATGGTGAGCGCCGGCAGTGCCGCCGCCGACCAGATACGCATCGGCATTGCCAACTTCGGCGAGCACCCCCAGCTCAATGCCGCCATAGCCGGCTTCAAGAAGGCGCTGACGGACAATGGCTTCGTCGAGGGCAAGGACGTCGTCTATACGGAAAGCCATACCAATTTCGATGCATCGCTGGTGCCGCAGATGATCGCCAAGCTGCAGGCGGAGCAGCCCAAGCTGATCTACACCATCACCACGCCGGTCTCGCAGATCGCCAAGAAGGCGCTCGCCGGTTCCGGCATTCCAATCGTCTTTGCCGCGGTCACCGATCCAGTGGCGGCCAAGCTGGTGCCGTCGTGGGATTCAGGTGACGAAGGCATGACCGGCGCCAGCGATCTGCAGGACGTCGCCGCGGTGATGGCCTTCACCAAGAAGCTGCTGCCGAACGCCAAGCGCTTCGGCGTGCCTTACAATCCGGGCGAGGCCAATGACGTTGCCTTGGTCGAAAAGATCAAGGCGGCGGCGCCCGCCGCTGGCTTCGAGGTGGTGGAGGTCGGCATCGACAACGTCAATGACATCCAGCAACGTATCGCTTCGCTCGCCGGCAAGGCCGACGTCATCTACGGCCCGGCCTCGAACCTGATCCAGCCGGCGATCGCCGCTGTCTCCGCCGCCGCCCGCCAGGCCGGTATCCCGGTCGTCAACTCCGATGACAGCGCGGTCCGCAACGGCACTGTGCCGGCGAGCTTCGCGGTCAATTACACGCAGGTTGGCATCAACGCCGGCGACATCGCCGCAGAGATACTCAAGGGCAAGGATCCCAAGACGATCGCGCCGTCGCGCCCGGCCTACAAGGATCACATGGCAACGATTTCCCGCAAGGCGATGGCCGCGTTCGGCATCGAGATACCGGCCTCGATGGCAGATTGCGGCTGCATCGTCGACTGACATCAGGCTGCATGAAGGTGACGGCGCGGGCGCCGTCACTTTTCATGTCAGGGAGGAACGATGCTCGAGATCCGATCCGCGCGCAAAGTATTCTACAGGGGCCAGGCCGACGAGAAGATCGCGCTGGACGGCCTCAGCCTGTCATTGGCGACTGGCGAGTTCGGCATCGTCATCGGCTCCAACGGAGCTGGCAAGAGCAGCATGCTCAATGCCATTTCCGGAGCTCTGATCCTCGATACCGGCAAGATCCTGATCAATGGCGCCGATGTGACTGATATGCCGGTGCACAAGCGCGCCGCGAAACTGGCGCGGGTCTTCCAGGATCCGATGCGCGGCACCGCCGCCAGCATGACGGTGGCGGAAAACATGCTGCTGGCTGATTTGCGCAGCAGCAAGCGCACCTTGCGCCAGGGGCTGAACCCCACCCGGCTCGCGTCCTACAAGGAACGCCTGTCGATACTGGGCCTCGGCCTTGAAAACCGCCTGGACACCCGCGTCGACCTGCTTTCGGGTGGGCAGCGGCAGTCCCTGTCGCTGATCATGGCGGTCGGCGGATCGCCCGACTTGCTGCTACTCGACGAACATACCGCGGCGCTCGACCCGCGCACGGCCGAGATCGTCATGCAGGCAACGGTGCGCGCTGTCAGCGCGCTGAAGCTGACGACTTTGATGGTGACCCACAACATGCAGCATGCCGTCGACTACGGCAGCCGGGTGATCATGCTCGACGCCGGCCGCGTCCTCCTGGAGGTCACAGGCGAAGAGAAGGCGAGGGTCTCGGTTATCGATCTGATCGGCCATTTCTCAGTCAAGACCGACCGCATGTTGCTGGCGAGCTGATCATCATGGGCTTCATTCAGGACGTTCTCGCCAGCTTCGTCGCGATCATGCCGGTCACGCTGGCGCAAAGCCTGATCCTGGCCTTTGTCGTGCTCGGGATCATGATTCCGTTTCGCATGCTGAATTTTCCCGATCTCACCAGCGAGGGCGCCTTTCCGCTGGGCGGCTGCATCTGCGGCGTCCTCCTTGCCGCCGGCGCATCGCCGTTGGTCGGCATCGCCGCCGCCCTCGTTGCCGGCTTCGCGGCGGGCTGCTGCACCGCCTTCATCCATCTGCGCTTCCGCATCCACACGCTTCTGGCGGGCATCCTGATGATGACGATGCTCTACAGCATCAACCTTCGCATCATGGGCAAGTCCAATCTCTCGGTCTTCGGCTCGCCGACGGTGTTCGACTGGGTGCCGTTCGCGCGGCCGGGGTTTCCCGCCAGCAAGATCGTCGTCGCCGGCCTTCTCGCGCTGATCGCCTTCATGCTGCTCCACATGTTCTTCAGGACCGAGAAGGGGACGGCCGTGCGTGCCGTGGGCGCCAATCCCGACATGGCCGAGGCGCAAGGCATCAATGTCTGGGCCGCGACCATAGGCGGTGTCGGGCTGGCGAGCGCTTTTTCGGCTTCAAGCGGCGCGCTGATGGTGCAGTCGCAGGGATTTGCCGACGTCAATATGGGATTGGGGATCCTCATCAACGGCCTTGCCGCGCTGATGATCGGCGAGGCCGTCGTCGGCAAGCAGACGGTCTGGCGCCAGCTGCTGGCGCCCTTCGCCGGCGCGATCATCTACTACCAGCTGGTGTCGTTCTGCCTTGCCGCCGGCATGCCGCCGCCCGACCTGAAGCTTGCCACGGGTCTGTTCGTGCTCGCCATGCTTGCCTTGCCCAGCCTCAAGCGTAGCCGCGGGTCGGCGCCGGCACGCGAAGCGATCCGTCAATAACCAGGGCATGAATAACCAGGGAATGTCACAAATGATGCGTGCACCGCTCGATTTCGCAGCCGTCGAGGCCATGGATGCGGCGGACCCGCTGCGCGCCATGCGCGACCGGTTCATTTTGCCGGAAGGCGTCATCTATCTCGACGGCAATTCGCTTGGGGCCGCGGCACCCGCCGTCTTCAACGAGCTACAGAACGCCGCCACCCAGGAATGGGCGCAGGATCTCATCCGCGCCTGGAATACTGCCGGCTGGTTCGACATGCCGCTGGCACTTGGCGACCAGCTCGGACGGCTGGTCGGCGCCGCGCCCGGCCAGACCGTGGTGTGCGATACGACCTCGATCAACATCTACAAGGTGCTGCATGCCGCGCTCGGCATGCGGCCGGACCGGTCGGTCATCGTCGCCGAAGGCGACAGCTTTCCGACCGATCTCTATATGGCCGAAGGCGTGGCCTCGACGCGACCCGGCACCGTCTTGCGGCTCGAGGGCGTCGACGCGCCGACCATTGAGGAACTGATCGACGAGCGTGTCGCCGTCATCCTGGTCAACCATGTCAATTACAAATCCGGCCAGCTGCGCGACATGGCGGCACTGACATGCAAGGCCCATCAGGTCGGCGCGCTGATCGTCTGGGATCTCTGCCATTCCGCCGGCGCCTTGCCGGTCGAACTCGACAGCGCCAATGCGGATTTCGCCATCGGCTGCACTTACAAATATCTCAATGGCGGTCCGGGCGCGCCAGCCTTTATCTACGCCGCCACGCGTCATCACGACAAAGTCCAGCAGCCGCTCAGCGGTTGGTGGGGCCACGCGCGGCCCTTCGCCTTCGAGCAGGGTTATGCGGCCGGCAGCGGCATCCGTCGCTTCCTGTGCGGCACGCAACCGGTCTTGTCGATGCGGGCGCTCAAGGGGGCGCTGGATATCTGGGACGATGTCGACATGGCGGCAGTGCGCAACAAGAGCATCGCGCTCACCGACCTGTTCATCCAACTCGTCGAGACCAGATGCGGCGCTTACGGCCTGGAGCTGGAAAGCCCGCGCGATGGCAAGCAGCGCGGCAGCCAGGTTTCGTTCCTCCACCCCAACGGTTACCAGGTGATGCGGGCGCTGATCGAGCGCGGCGTGATCGGCGATTTCCGTGCGCCATCGACGATCCGCTTCGGCTTCACGCCGCTCTATGTCGGTTACGCCGATGTATGGCAGGCGGTCGGGGTGTTGGAAGATATCCTGCGCACCGGCGCGTGGAAGGACGCGCGCTTCGCGGTCAAGACCGCGGTGACCTGAAGCGTCGGCGCAATTCCAGGAAAAGTGCCGCGCCGCTTTCCAGTCCGCACCAAGGAGCTCAGAGCCGGGTACGGACGTTCCAGAGTTCCGGAAACAGGACGACCTCGAGCATCTTCTTGAGGTAGGAGGCACCGGATGTGCCGCCGGTGCCGCGCTTCAGGCCGATGATGCGCTCGACCGTGGTGACGTGGTTGAAGCGCCATCGGCGGAAGTAGTCCTCGAAGTCGACCAGTTTCTCGGCCAGTTCATAGAACATCCAGTAGCGCTGCGGATCGCGGTAGATGGTCTGCCAGGCGACGAGGACCTCTTCGTTCTCGCTGCGCGTCTCTCGCCAGTCCGTGCGCCTGGCATCGGCGCCGATGTCGAATCCGTTGCGTGCCAGAAGCAGCAGCGCTTCATCGTAGAGCGACGGCTCGGTCAGGATTGCCTCCAGCCTGCCCGTGAGGTCCGGCCGGTGCTTGTGCGGCCCAAGCATGGCGAGGTTGCGATTGCCGGCCATGAATTCGATGGCGCGATACTGCCAGGACTGGAAACCCGAGGACTGGCCGAGCGCATCGCGGAACTCTGTGTATTCGCTTGGAGTCATCGTGCGCAGCACGTCCCAGGCGTTGTTCAGCTGCTCGAAAATGCGGGCGACGCGCGACAGCATCTTGAAGCTCGGTTCGAGGCGGTCGGCACGGATCGAGCGGATCGCGGCGCCAATCTCGTGCAAGGCGAGCTTCATCCAGAGTTCCGATGTCTGGTGCTGGATGATGAACAGCATCTCGTCATGCGCCGACGACAGCGGCGCCTGCGCGTCGAGTACTTTCTCCAGGTGCAGATAGTCGCTGTAGGACATGCGTTCTTTGAACGACATCTGTGCGCCTTCGGACGCCGGATCGTAGGGTTCGCTCAATTGATTTTCTCCGTGCGCAGGCGGAAGCGCTGGATCTTGCCGGTCTGGGTCTTGGGCAGCGCGGCGATGAATTTGACCGATCGCGGGTATTTGTAGGGCGCGATGGTTGCCTTGACGTGGTCCTGCAGGCGCTTGACGGTCATCGCGTCCGGCGCCACGCCTCGCACCAGCACGACATGCGCCTCGACGATCTGGCCGCGCTCGCCATCCTCGGCGCCGATGACAGCGCATTCGGCGACATCGGGATGCGAAAGCAGCGCCGCCTCGACCTCGGGTCCGGCGATGTTGTAGCCGGCGCTGACGATCATGTCGTCGGAACGCGCGGCAAAGTGAAAGAAGCCGTCCTCGTCCTGCGTGAAGGTGTCGCCGGTGAGATTCCAGCCGTCGCGCACATAGTCCTTCTGCCGGTCATCGGCCATGTAGCGGCAGCCGGTTGGCCCGCGCACCGCCAGCCGTCCGGTCTCGCCACGCGGCACTTCGCGCATGTCGTTGTCGACGATGCGCGCCTCGTAGCCGCCGACCGGCTTGCCGGTCGAAGCGGGCTTCCTGTCGTCAAAGCGGTTGGAGATGAAGATGTGCAGCATTTCGGTGGCGCCGATGCCATCGAGGATCGGCTTGCCGGTCTTTCGTGTCCACTCTTCGAAGACCGGCGCCGGCAAGGTCTCGCCGGCGGAAACGGCAACACGCAGCGATGACAGGTCGGCACCCTCATCCATGGCCTTCAGCATGGCGCGGTAAGCAGTCGGCGCGGTGAAGGAAATGGTGGCTTTGTAGGTCTCGATAATGTGGATCATGTTGGGCGGCGTCGCCTGTTCCAGCAGGGTCGCCGCCGCGCCGAAGCGCAGGGGAAAGATGGCCAACCCGCCAAGACCGTAGGTGAAGGCGAGCGGCGGCGAGCCGACGAAGATGTCGTCCGGCGTCACCTGCAGGACTTCGCGGGCGTAGGCATCGGCGATGATCAGCAGGTCGCGGTGGAAATGCATCGTCGCCTTCGGCACGCCCGTCGTGCCCGAGGTGAAGCCGAGCAGGGCGACATCGTCGCGGCCGGTGCTGACGGCGGTGAAGGTGACGGGCTTGTCGAGGGCGGCGCGGTCGAGCTCGGCATCATGGTTGGCGGTGCCGTCGAAGCCGATCACCTGCTTCAGGAACGCGCTGTCCTTGGCGCAGGCGGTCATCTCGTCCATCAGCCGGGTGTCGCAGAGCGCGATCGTGATCTCGGCCTTGTCGACGATCTTTGTGAGTTCGCCGGCGCGCAGCATCGGCATGGTGTTGACGACGACGGCGCCGACCTTGGTGGCGGCCAGCCAACAGGCGACCATGGCTGGGTTATTGGCGGAGCGGATCAACACCCGGTTGCCCGGCTTGACGCCATAATTCTCGACCAGCGCGTGGGCGAGCCGGTTCGTCCAGTCGGACAGTTCCTTGTAGGTGCGGCGGCGGCCATTGCCGATCAGGGCGGTGTGGTCACCGAGACCCTTCTCGACCAGCCTGTCGGTCAATTCGACACCGGCGTTGAGATGTTCGGGGTAGTCGAAGCCGTCGAGCAGGAAGTCGGGCCATTGTTCGGGCGGCGGCAGGTGATCGCGCGTGAACGTGTCGGTATGCGCTGAAGGCCCAAGCATGTCGCCGCTGTCCTGTCTGCTGCCCGGCCAGCGTGCGGGGCACCTGGCCGGAGGCGGTGGATCTGAAATTCCCATCTTTCGCGGAAGGCTTCGTGCAGCCGGCTACACCTGCTCGACCAAGTCGCCGGAAAGGTGACGATTGGCAGATTCGGACAGCACAGCGGACCTCCCATTGTCGACTGTTCCGCTGGCAGGATCGCACCAGTCGAAATTTGTTTCAAGCCTAAAATGTTTTGCCTCGGAGCATTGACGCATGACATGGCGGCGGCCATTGCTAGTGTTGAAACGATGCCGCTTCGGGGGAGGGTGCCGATGCCAGACCATCGCATTGCCGACTGGGACAATGCCTACGCCAACGGCGCCAATATCGCCGGCAGTGACCGTTGGCCGGCCGCATGGGCGGAACCCGCGCAGGCGTTCCGCGATGCGCTATCGGCACAGGGCCGGGCACGTATCGACATTGCCTATGGCGATCGGCCGCGCAACCGCTTCGACCTCTTCCTTCCCAAGGCCGCGCCGAGGGGCCTAGTGGTGTTCATCCATGGCGGCTATTGGATGGAGACCGACAAGAGCTTGTGGTCGCACCTCGCCGAAGGCGCGGTCGACAGCGGTTTTGCCGTGGCGATGCCGTCCTACACGCAGTGCCCCGACATACGCATCGCCGGCATCGTCACCGAAATCGGGACGGCTATCAGCAGGGCCGCGGCAATGGTCGACGGGCCATTGATTCTGACCGGACATTCGGCCGGTGGACATCTCGCCAGCCGCATGGTGACGGTGACCACGCCTTTGGCTGCCGGTATCGCGCGGCGCATACGCCATGTCGTTTCGATTTCAGGCTTGCATGATTTGCGCCCGCTGATGCGCACGGACATGAACGCGACGCTGAAAATCGATGAGCATGAGGCGCAGATGGAAAGCCCGGCACTGCTGCGCCCCCTGGATGGTGTCCGTATCACCTGCTGGGCCGGCGGCGGGGAGCGTTCCGAGTTCTTGCGCCAGAATGCGTTGCTCGCCAACATCTGGACCGGACTTGGCGCAATTACCAACGCCGTGGTCGAACCGGATCGGCATCATTACGATGTTGTCGATGGCCTTGCCGATCCAGCGCACGCCTTGACGCGGACTTTGATCTCGGAATAGCCGAGATTATTTTTGTCCTGTTATCAGCTATTTATGAGATAATTCTTCAACGCAACATCAGAACGCTGCAAGCGTCTCCGGCAACAGATGCGGGAGCAAAAGGCGCGCGCACGACCAATCCGTTGGCATCGGCAAGCATCCTCAGCATTGAAGAATCCTGGATGCCGAACGGCGTCGCCACCAACCCGCTGCCGTCTTCCCGGACCACCGCCCGCACATAATCCTGGCGCAGATCGTTGGCCGCCATTGCGGCGCCGAGCCGCGCCTGGCGGATATCCTGACGATGATCGCGACCGCCGAGCCTTGCCAGAAGCGGCTTCAGGAACAATTGCGAGCAGACCAGGCTTGCCACCGGATTGCCGGGCAGGCCGATGCATCTGACATCGCCGAGGCGCCCGAACATCAGCGGCTTGCCAGGACGCATGGCGATCTTCCAGAAGCCGAGGGTCATGCCTTCGCTGGTCAGCACGTCATGGGTAAGGTCATGGTCGCCCACCGAGGCACCGCCCAGCGTGACGATAACATCGGCGCCGGCGGCCACCGCTTTCCTGACCAGGGCGGCGATGGCGTCCTTGCGGTCGGCGGCGATTCCGAGATCGAGCGCGCGGGCACCGACCGACTGTGCTGCCGCGGCGACGCCATAAGCGTTGGACGAGATGATCTGGTCCGGCCCGAGTTCGCTGCCGGGCTGCAACAGTTCGTCACCGGTGGCGATGATGGCGACCAACGGCCGTTTCACCACGCTCACTCGGGGGTGGTTGGCCGATGCCGCCAGCGACAGTGCAGCCGGGTCGAGCAAGCGCCCCTTCTCCAGCAGCACGTCGCCCTTGGAAAAATCGAGGCCGACGCGGCGGATGTTGCGCCACTCGGCGGTGGGCTCGACCACTTCGATATTGCCACCGCCGAGATCCCTGACATTCTCCTGGATGACGATGGTATCGGCACCATGAGGCAGCGGTGCGCCGGTGAAGATGCGCACGGCTTGTCCTTGGCCGACCGCGCCGTCAAAGCCACGCCCGGCCGGCGCCATCCCGATCACCGAGAGTTTCGACGGCACCGACGCCACGTCGGCGACTCGCACCGCATAGCCGTCCATGGCAGAAGCGTTGAAGGGCGGCTGGGTGCGAAGCGCCACCACCGCTTCGGCCAGCACACGATCGACAGCCTCGATGAGGGGGACGCTTTCGCCGGCCAGCGGCACGGCGCCGTCGAGGAGGCGTTCGAGCGCCTCGGCGACCGGAACCAGCACCATCAGGCACCTGCCTTGTAGTCGCCGGACTTGCCGCCGGTCTTTTCGGACAGCCGGATACCGGAGATGACCATGGCGCGGTCCACCGCCTTGGCCATGTCGTAGATGGTCAGGCAGGCCACGGACGCGGCGGTCAATGCTTCCATCTCGACGCCGGTCTTGCCGGTAACGCGCGCCAGCGCCGTGACTCTGAGGCCGGGCAGAGCATGGTCTGGCTCGATGTCGACGGAAACCTTGGTCAGCAGCAGAGGGTGGCAGAGCGGGATCAACTCATGCGTCTTCTTCGCCGCCATGATGCCGGCGATGCGCGCGGTGCCAAGCACGTCACCTTTCTTGGCGTTGCCGGCGAGAATGGTCTTCAATGTCTCGGGCTGCATGGAGACGAAGCCTTCGGCGATCGCGGTGCGCGTCGTCTCTTCCTTGTCGCCGACATCGACCATGTTGGCCTCGCCCTGCGCGCCAAGGTGCGTGAGGTTGGCCACGATCAGATCGCCTCGGCTACTGCCTTGCCCGTCAGGAGCAAGCGCGTCGCGGCGGCGACGTCCTGTTGCCGCATCAGACTTTCGCCGACGAGAAAGGTGCCGATGCCGCTCTTTTGCATCCTGAGACAATCGTCATGGGTGAAGATGCCGCTCTCGCTGACCAGCAGGCGATCGGCGGGTACCATGGCCGCCAGCCGCTCGGAGGTCTCAAGGCTGGTCTCGAACGTTCTCAGATTGCGGTTATTGATGCCGATCAGCCGCGACGACAATTTCAACGCGCGCTCCGTCTCGGCCTCGTCGTGGACCTCGATCAGCGCATCCATGCCGAGTTCGAACGCGGTCGTTTCCAGCTCATGCGCCAAGTCGTCGTCAACACTGGCCATGATGATCAGGATAGCGTCCGCGCCCCAGGCGCGAGCTTCATGGACCTGGTAGGAATCGAACAGGAAATCCTTGCGTAGCGCGGGCAGGGCGACGGCTGCCCTTGCCCTGGTGAGGAATTCCGGCGCCCCCTGAAAGGACGGCTCGTCCGTCAGTACGGAAAGGCAGGCGGCGCCGCCTTTCTCATAGGCCTTCGCCAATGCCGGCGGATCGAAGTCCGCACGGATCAGCCCTTTGGAGGGACTTGCCTTCTTGATTTCGGCGATCAGGGCGAAATCGCCGGATTTGCGTTTCGCGTCGAGCGCCGCGAGAAAGCCGCGCGGTGCGTCGGCGTCTTTTGCGTGCGCCTTGATCTCTGCCAGCGGTACGCGTGCCTTGGCGGCGGCTATCTCGTCGCGCTTGTAGGCTTCGATATTGCGCAGAATGTCAGACACGGTTCACCCGTTCGAAATTTCGACCAGCCGGTCGAGCACTTGCAGCGCCCGGCCGCTGTCGATCGCCTGCGCGGCGATGGCGATGCCGTCACCCAGCGTCGTCGCCTTGCCCGCAATCACCAGTCCGGCGCCGGCGTTCATCAACACTGTGTCGCGGTAGGCGCCGGCGGCGCCGCCCAGCATGTCGCGCAAGGCCTTGGCATTGTAGGCGGCGTCACCGCCGCGCAGCTCGTCCTTGGTATGGCGCTTCAGTCCAACCTCTTCAGGGGTCAACGTAAAGCTGCGTATCTCGCCGCCAACCAGTTCGGCAACCTGCGTCTGCCCGGTGGTGGTGATCTCGTCATAGCCGTCGCCATGGGCGACCCAGGCGTGCTCGGTGCCGAGCGCCTTCAGCGTCTCGGCCACTGGCATGATCCATTCCGGCAGGAACACGCCAACCATCTGCCGCTTCACCCCCGCCGGATTGGACAGGGGGCCGAGCAGGTTGAAGATGGTGCGGGTGCCGAGCTCGACGCGTGTCGGGCCGACATGTTTCATCGCCGGATGGTGCGCGGGCGCGAACATGAAGCCGACGCCCGCCTCACGAATGCAACGGCCGATGAACTCGGGCGAGAGGTCGATCTTGACGCCGAGCGCGATCAGGACGTCGGCCGCACCGGTCAGCGAGGACAGGCCGCGATTGCCGTGCTTGGCGACCGGCACGCCACTGGCCGCAATGACGAAGGCTGATCCTGTCGAGATGTTGACCGAGTGCGAATTATCGCCGCCGGTGCCGACGATGTCGATGGCGCCGTCAGGGGCATCGACGCGCAGCATCTTGGCACGCATCGTGGCGACAGCGCCTGAAATCTCGCTGACCGTCTCGCCGCGCACGCGCAGCGCCATCAGGAAGCCGCCGATCTGCCCTGGGGTCGCATCGCCCGACATGATGATGTCGAAGGCCTCGCACGCCTCCTCGAAGGACAGGGCGGTGCCGGTCGCGACCTTGGCGATATGGGTTTTCAGCGCGCTCATCTTGTCGAGGCTTGGGCAACGGCGGCCTGGTCGATGCGGACATCGTATTGCGTCTGCAACTGCGCCACCAATTGGTCGAGCAGGTCGTCGGACATGCCGGAGGTGAATGATTTCTGCGCGTCGTCCGGCACCGAGCTGGCGTCGGCGCCGGCCGGTTCGAACACTTCGGCGACCTTGAACAGGATCTGGCCGTCGCCGGTGGGCGAGGGGATCAAGCCGGTGCCGCCTTCGCCGACGCCGAACATCACGGCGGCGCCCTCCTTGCCGAAATCGGCATCATCGGCTTCGCGCTTCAGGCCGCGCTTGGTCTGCTTTTCCAGCTTGAGTTCACTGGCGATGACATCGAGCGTGGCGCCGGCCTTGAGCCGCTTCTCGAGTTCGTCCGCCTTGGCGGCGAGCCGCTTGGTGGTCTCGGCAGCCGTCCAGTCGGCGACCACCCTCTGGCGCACCTCATCAAGAGTGCGGTCGCGAGCCGGTGTGATCGAACCAACCTCATAGAAGACGAAGCCGTTGTCCGCCGTGGTCAGCGCTTCGTTTTCGGTGTTGGGTTCGGCATCAAAGACGGCCTTGATCAGCGACGGCGATTCCGGCAGGTCCTTGACGATGGTGCCATCGGGCCTCAGGCCATTGCGATCGATGGCGTCGATGGTGATGTCCTTGAGCTTCAATTTGGCGGCCGCGTCGGCCAGCGAACTGCCCGATGCACGGGTGTCCTCATAATTGTCGTGCACATCCAAAAGGATGCGGCTTGCCTCACCCAGCGCCAGGTCCTTGCGGATCTGGTCGGACACTTCGGCAAGCGGCTTCACCACCTCGGGCTTGATCTCGGTCACGCGCAGCAGCACTGGACCGAAGGTGCCCTGAACGACCTGGCTGACTTCATTGGCGTTGAGCGCGAAGGCGGCATCGGCAACCGCCTTGTCGGCGATCTTGTCCTTGGCGAGCGTGCCAAGCAGGATATCGGCCGGGGTCCTGCCTTCGGCGGTCACCAGCTTGTCGAAGGTGGCACCGGCCTTGAGCGAATCGAGCGCTGCCTTCGCGGCATCCGGCGTCTTGAACACAAGCTGCTCGATGGTGCGCATTTCGGGTGTGGTGTAGCGCGCCTTGTTCTTGTTGTAGTCGTCACTGACCTGCTGGTCGGTGACCGCGGTCGTATCCATGATGTCCACCGGTTCCAGGCGGACATAGGAGAATTTGCGGTACTCAGGTGCGGCGTAGGTTTTCTTGTTCGCCTCGAAATAAGCCTGGAGCACGCTGTCGCTCGGCGCCTCGATCGGCTCGACCAGCGTTTTTGGCAATGTCAGATAGTCGACGGTGCGGTCTTCGCCGCGGTAGAGCGCGACTGCCTTGAAGAACGTGTCCGGGGCTTTGAGGCCGTCCGAGACAGCCTCGACGATCTGCTGGCGCACCGCCACCTGGGCGCGGTTCTTCAGGTAATCCTCGGGCCGCATGCCGACCTCGTGCAGCATGTAGTCGAATGTCCGCCGGTCGAACTGACCGCCAGGGCCCTTGAACGCCGGATCTTCGCGGGTGAGTTCAGCCAGCCGGTCCTTGGAGAGGCCGAGGCCCAGCTTGCGTGCCTGTTCGTCGAGAACGGCACCGGAGACGAGTTGCGCCAGCACCTGATTGTCGATGCCGAGCGCCTTTGCCTGTTCATGAGTGAGGCGCTGACCGAACTGCTGCGACATGACGGCGAGCTGGCGGTCATAGGCAAGGCGGTATTCGTTGATCGATACCTTGGTTCCACCAGCGGTTATCACCGAATCGTGGCCCGCAAAGCCGCCCATGAGCTTTCCGGAGATGCCCCAGGCAGCGAAACTGACCACCAGCAGCGAAAGCAGCGTCTTCGCGACCCAGGTACCTGCCGCGCTTCTCAATATACCAAGCATGGTTACTTCCGATTTATGCGCATTTTCGCATGCGCCGAGTCTGAAACAAGCGCAATAGCGCCCTTCCGGTCCACTGTCGATTGCTTTGTGGCCTGATTTTGGTAGTGAGGGCCAGAGCCTGATATCGCCCGGAGAAGCACACCATGACGCCAGGAATTCGCCCGCTTGTCGCCGGCAACTGGAAAATGAACGGCACCAGCGCCTCGCTGAACGAACTCAGGATGATCGGCAACGGTTTCATGAGCGGGCTCGACGCCGAGACCGAAGCACTGGTCTGTGTTCCCGCGACGCTGCTTTCCCATGCGGCGGAGATCCTGTCGCGCACGCCTGTCCATGCCGGCGGTGAGGACTGCCACCCCAAGGAAAGCGGCGCCTATACCGGCTGCATCTCGGCGGAGATGCTGAAGGACGCGGGCGCGAGCCATGTCATTGTCGGTCACTCCGAATGCCGCGAACAACGCGGCGAGGACGATGCGACGGTCCAGGCCAAGGCCACCGCGGCCTGGCGTGCCGGACTGGTGGCCATCGTATGCATCGGCGAGACGCAGCAGCAGCGTGAAGCCGGCGCCACGCTGGAGGTGCTTTCGCGCCAGGTTGAAGGCTCGGTGCCGCCGAGCGCCACGCCGTCCAATACCATTATCGCCTACGAGCCGGTGTGGGCGATCGGCACCGGCCTGACGCCAACGGCGGCCGATGTGGCCGAGGCGCATGCGCATATCCGCGAAAAGCTGTCGGAAAAGCTGGGGACCGCCGCTGCCAGGATGCGCATTCTCTATGGCGGCTCGGTCAAGCCGTCCAACGCGGTCGAACTGCTGGGCGTCAGGAACGTCGATGGCGCGCTGGTCGGCGGCGCCAGCCTGAAAGCGGCTGATTTCCTGGGTATCGCCGAAGCCTATCGCAGCATTGCAGGCTGAGATCCACGACGATGGGCGGGTCCCATCTCGTCCAAATTCGTTGCAAAGGGCACGTTGCTTCCCATATTCCGGCCACGGGCTTGGAAATGCCGTGAAAGCATTGTATTGAGCCGCCTCCAATTCACCGGTCGTGTCCGCGGCCGGGCAAGGCCTTGCCAGGATAAACTATGCAAACCGTACTGATCGTCATCCATCTCATGGTCGTGCTCGCCCTTGTCGGCGTGGTGCTGCTGCAGCGTTCCGAAGGCGGCGGCCTCGGCATTGGTGGCGGGTCGGGCTTCATGACGGCGCGCGGCGCGGCCAACGCGTTGACCCGGGCGACGGCGATCCTGGCGGCAGCGTTCTTCGTGACGTCGCTGACCTTGTCGATCATTGCCCGCTACGGCGAGAAGCCGATCGACATTCTCGACCGGGTTCCCGTGACCTCGGACGGCGCCGGCAAGGGCGTGCTCAACCAACTGCCTGGCACCACCACCCCGGCTCCCGCCGGCACCACCACGCCGACGCCGCCATCCGGAAACGACGCCGCGGCAAAGCCTCCGGCAACGGCCCCGGCCACTGCCCCCGCCGCAGGCTCAACGCCGCCGGCCACCAATGGAACCACCAACACAGCGCCGGCGGCGCCCCAGGTTCCGAACCAGTAAACCTCGACGTTTCCAAACCGCGATCTGTGATCGTTTGAACACAGTCGCGGCAAATGCTGCGCGATCACGAAGATTCGACGGGCAGCAGTGCGGTCTCGCGCTTGAGGCATCCGCGCTTATTCGACTATAGATTGCACGCGGCATTTTCGGCGTCCTTGGGGGACGCCGGGCGACGCCGTGGGCAACAAGCATTGAACGATCGGATCTTCGCCATGCAGCTTCGCAGCTTCATTTTCCTGGGACTTTGCGCCGCAATCGGCATGAGTTCCCCGGCCTTCGCCGCCATGCCGGCAAACATGGCCGCACAACAGCCGGTGTCGCTTGAGAAAACCGACGCCATCCCCGTCGCGGCCAAAAGCGATGCGGCGCAGTTGAAGCTTCTCAAGAAGAAGAAAAACCCGACGCCGGACGATCTTGCCCAGATCAAGAAGATCGAGGCCAAGATCGTTGCCGACAAGGAGAACGCCAAGGCCAAGGCGCTCGAGGCCAGGAAGCTGGCGATGCGCGAAGCGGCGAAAGCCAGGGCCGATGCCGCACGGCAGGCCTTCCTGGCCCAGAAGGGCAAAAGCGCTCCGGCGGCTGAAGTGGCCGAGGCCAACACAGCCAAGAAGACCACCAAGATCATCGAACCGATTGAACCCGTCACGCCGATCCAATCGGCTGAGCCTATCCCGGCCGAAGCGATGAATGTCGCTTTGACCGGCAACAATGGCGAACTGCGCAGCGAGGTCGTCGGCGGCCAGAAGCAGTCGAGTGGCGGCCTGTTCGCCGGCCTGTTCGGTGGAACTTCATCGGGCTCATCGATCAGCTATCTGCCCGAGACCCGCGCGCTCGATTCGGCACTTGCCCAGAGAAACGCCAAGAAGCCGTTCAAGGTGAAGCCGGAATTCGTGCCTCAGGACGTGGAATTTACGGGCTATGATGCCGGCACGATCGTCATCGACACCAGCGCTCGCCGGCTCTATCTCGTCGAATCGTCCACGACCGCGCGTCGCTATGCCATCGCGGTCGGCCGCGAAGGCCTGCAGTTCAAGGGCACGGTCGCGGTCGGCGACAAGCAGGAATGGCCGCGCTGGATCCCGACACTCGACATGCAGAAGCGCGAGCCAAAGCACTACGGCCAGTACAAGGACGGCATGGCCGGCGGCGGACAGAACCCGCTCGGTGCCCGCGCCATTTATCTCTATGACGGCAAGAAGGACACGCATCTGCGTATTCACGGCACCATCGCGCCGCAGTCTATCGGCACCAGCGCCTCCAATGGCTGCTTCCGTATGATGAACGAGCACGTCATGGATCTCTACAGCCGCGTCCGGGTCGGCACCAAGGTCGTCATCATCTGACGTTTCCATCATCATGCCGAAAGGGCCGGCTCAGCCGGCCCTTTTGTTTTGCTTGGAGCGGTTCAACGTTTGATAGAATCGCCGACCTGCTCTAAGTCTTTGTTTTTACGCCAATTCCGGACGGAAGGTCTCGATCAAAACCCGTTTTGGTCGGGATCCTGTCCAAAAAACCGGATTCCATTTTAGGGATCATGGTCCGAGCGCCTTCTTGGGAAAAAGCCTTCGCGGCGGTTTTTTCTCTGGCGGAATCAATCCGGCCGCGTTAAGCGATGACTCCCATGGCGCGATATGTATTCATCACAGGCGGCGTGGTTTCCTCACTTGGAAAAGGCATTGCCGCAGCGGCCCTTGGGGCTCTCCTGCAGGCGCGAGGCTATCGCGCTCGCATCAAAAAACTCGATCCCTACCTCAATGTCGACCCCGGCACGATGTCGCCGTACCAGCATGGCGAGGTGTTCGTCACCGATGACGGTGCCGAGACCGATCTCGATCTTGGTCATTACGAGCGCTTCACCGGCCGTTCCGCCAATCAGCAGGACAACATCACGACCGGGCGCATCTACAAGAACATCATCGAGCGCGAGCGGCGTGGCGACTATCTCGGCGCGACCGTGCAGGTCATCCCGCACGTTACCGACGAGATCAAGAACTTCGTCCTCGACGGCAATGACGACTATGATTTCGTGCTGTGCGAGATCGGCGGCACGGTCGGCGACATCGAGGCGATGCCGTTTCTCGAGGCAATCCGCCAGCTCGGCAACGATCTGCCGCGCAACAATGCCGTCTACGTGCATCTGACCTTGATGCCCTATATCCCGACAGCAGGTGAGCTGAAGACCAAGCCGACCCAGCATTCGGTCAAGGAATTGCGCGGCATTGGCATTGCGCCCGACATTCTTCTGGTGCGCGCCGACCGCGCCATTCCCAAGGAAGAGCGCCGCAAGCTGTCGCTGTTCTGCAATGTCAGGGAGAGCGCCGTCATCCAGGCGCTCGACGTGCCGCACATCTACGACGTGCCTATGGCCTACCATAAGGAAGGTCTCGATTCGGAAGTGCTGGCCGCCTTCGGCATCGACCCGGCGCCCAAGCCGCGCATGGAACCGTGGCAGGCTGTCTCCAACCGCATCCACAATCCGGAGGGCGAGGTCACCATCGCCATCGTCGGCAAGTATACCGGCCTCAAGGATGCCTACAAATCGCTGATCGAGGCGCTCTCGCATGGCGGGTTGGCCAACCACGTCAAGGTCAAGCTCGACTGGATCGAATCGGAAATCTTCGAAAAGGAAGACCCGGCGCCTTGGCTTGAGAAGGTGCACGGTATCCTGGTGCCCGGCGGCTTCGGCGAACGCGGCTCGGAGGGCAAGATCCTGGCGGCGAAATTCGCGCGTGAGCGCAAGGTGCCGTATTTCGGCATCTGCTTCGGCATGCAGATGGCCTGCATCGAGGCGGCAAGATCCCTGGCCGGCGTCGAACATGCCTCCTCAACCGAGTTCGGCCCGACCAAGGAACCGGTCGTCGGTTTGATGACCGAATGGCTGAAGGGCAATATGCTGGAAAAGCGCCGGGCGACCGGGGATCTCGGCGGCACCATGCGGCTCGGCGCCTATCAGGCCGAACTCGCCAAGGGCTCGAAGATCGCCGACATCTATGGCGACACCCAGATTTCCGAACGTCACCGGCACCGCTACGAGGTCAATATCGACTACAAGCAGCGCCTTGAGGATTGCGGGCTGGTCTTTGCCGGCATGTCGCCTGACGGCGTGTTGCCTGAGACGGTCGAGTATCCCGACCATCCCTGGTTCATCGGCGTGCAGTATCACCCCGAGCTGAAGAGCCGGCCGCTCGATCCGCATCCGCTGTTCGCCAGCTTCATCGAGGCGGCGGTGGAGCAGAGCCGGCTGGTCTGACTGATTCCATGCGGACCTATGTCGCGCTCCTCTACAGCATCATCCTGGGAGAGGGGCGGCGGGTCGTCATGTCCGACCTCAAGGCGATGGCGGAAGGCATCGGCCTAAAGAATGTCCGCACCTTGGTGGCGACCGGCAACCTGGTCTTCGAGAGTGAAAAGATTTCGGTCGCCACGCTTGAGACGCGCTTGGAAGTCGCCTTCGAAAAGGCCTTTGGCCGCCACGTCGACATCATTGTCCGCAGCGCCGAGGATTGGCTGAGACTCGCAACCAGCAATCCATTCCCGGCTGACTCGGTTGAAGCCGGCGACCAGGTCGCGGTGCGTGTAATGCGCAAACCCGTGGCCGAAGATGCCATATCGGGTCTTCAGACCCGTGCCGCCGGGGACGAAAAGGTGCTTCTGGTCGGTGGCGACATATGGCTTGTGTTTTCGCGCGAGAGGCCAAGTTCGCGCCTGCTTGCGGCCGCCAATCACAAGCGCCTCGGCATTGGCACCTCGCGCAACTGGAATACGGTGCGCAAGCTGGCTGAAATGGTCGCAGAATAGAGCGGGGCGGCTCGAGGCCGCCCCGGTTTCAATCCATCATGCTTTGGCCGTCTTGGCACCGGCGCCGACGGCCGCGGTGCGCAGCACGTAGTAGATGACGCCGGCAATCGCCACGCCGAAGAACCAGCCATAGACACCCCACCAGGACGGCAGCCAGTTGGTGAAGTTCGGCAGGATCGAGGAGAAGACGGCGCCGATGCCGGCGGCGATGAAGGCATTGACGTGCCAGCCGCCCTGGAAGCGGAATTCGCCGTCCTCGAGGTAGAGCGCCTCGACGTCGACCTCGCTCTTCCGGATCAGATAGTAATCGACCATCATGACGCCGAAGATCGGCCCCATCGTCGCGCCGATGATGTTGACGAAGGACGCGGCGCTGCCTTCCCACGGCGCGAAGGGATAGAGCACGAGCGCGATCAGCGCGGCGATGTAGCCACCCTTCTTGAAGTCGATCTGACGCGGGAAGACGTTGGAGAAGTCGAACGCGGGTGAGACGAAGTTGGCCACCACGTTGATTCCCAAGGTCGCCACCGCGAAGGTCAAGGCCGCAAGGGCAGCCAGGAACCAGCTGTCGAACTTGGCCGAGATCTGGTCGGGATGCAGCAGCACTTCATGATAGACGTCGTAGGCGGCGATGGTGGTGACGCCGGCGACCAGCGAGAACAGGATGAGGTTGACCGGCAGGCCCCAGATATTGCCCTTGCGCAGCGCTGCCTGATCGGGCGCATAGCGGGCGAAATCGCAGAAATTGAGATAGAGCGCCGAAAAATACGTCACCCAGATCGCGGCCACCGCGAATAGCGACGTCCACGAGCCCGGCGTTCCAGGCACGCCGGCATCCCTGGTCTTCTCCAGAAGCACGTCCATCGGGATGTCGCTGGTGAAGGCGAAGGTTCCGGATTTGACGCACAGATAAATGGCCAGGAGCAGCATCATCACCCAGACGGCGGGTCCTGCCCAATCCTGGAAGCGGCGCACCGTTTCCATGCCTTTCTGGATGATCAGCAGTTGCAGGGCCCATATGACCACGAAGCAGATCACCTCCAGGCCGGAATGGCCGAGGAAATGGGTGTTGGCGTTGAAATCGGCGAACCATTGCGAGCGGATGAGCAATGCGACGATGGCGCCGGAGGCGGCGGCGGTCTGCGCGCCGTACCAGAAGCAGGCGACGATGGCGCGCACCAGTGCCGGAATGTTGGCGCCCCAGATGCCGAAGGAGGCTCGGGCCAGCACGGGGTAGGGCACACCGGTCTTCACACCGGCATAGCCGACCATGTTCATCAATGCGTAGATGATCAGCGAGCCGATGCCGATGGCGATGATGAAATTGACGAAGCCGCCGCAGAACAGAAAAAGGCTGGCGGCGAGGTAGTAGCCCCACAGGCTATGGACGTCCGAGGTCCAGACATTGAAGATCGAGAATGGTCCCCAGTTTCGAACCTTGGCGGGAGCGAGATCTTCATTATAAAGGTCAGGCGATGCGCCTTGTATCGTCATTGCAATATCCCCTTCTTGCAGCACGCGCCCTCACGCGTTGACCGCAGAGGTTACGCCTGACGCAGGGGCACCGACAAGCAACCGATTTGCCGGCTTTGGCCTTAAAGATATTCAATGCGAACCGCGATTATCGACAGACGGTAATGGTGAGCCGCTTTGGAAAAGCGCCCGTCTGTCGATTCGAATTTTCGATCCACCGCGTCAGGCTAGATGAATCCGCCCTGCCAACTTCTGCCGGCAAGAGCGGCAGCCTAGGCGATGGCCATCACCCGCTTGTGGTCCTCGACTTCGGAAAGCAGCCAGTCCTGAAACATGCCGGTACCCGGCTTGTTGCCGATACTGCGGCGCTGATGCAGGTAGATGCCGGCCGGATAGGTATGGCGGGCGCTGAATGGGGCGACCAGCTTGCCTTGCTGAAGCAAATCCTGCGCCATCATCGTGTCGGCAAGCGCTATTCCAGCGCCATTGATGGCCTCGCGCATGATCAGCGTGCAGTCATCCAGCGTCGTGCTGGATTTCGGCGTGGTGTCCAAAACGCCTTCCTGCTCCAGCCAGCGCTTCCATCGCATGGTCTCGCATTCGTGGATCAGGTGGTGATTGACCAGATCGGCGGGCGACAGTAGCGGCATCGGCCCTTCAAGCAACGAGGGTGCACAGACCGGCGTCAGAACCAGCGGGATCAGCAGCGTCAGCGCCGGGCCGGCCTTGTAGACGAACTCGTCGACAATGGCCAAATCGAAATTGGCCCGCTTGCCCGATGTCGAGATCTCCAGATCCACGGTCGGATGCTGCCGGCGAAAATTCGGCAACCGGTCGGCCAGCCAAAGGTTCAGGACAGCCGGCACGCACAGGACCCGGACACGCTGGGTCCTGCCGTGGCTCGGGCCGTCGGCGAGACTGACATCGTCGGTGGCGCGCCAGATGGCCTCGAACGCCTCCGAGAGGCTGCGCGCATAGTATGAGCCCCGGATGGTCGGTGTTATCTGGCGAAAGCCGCGCTCGAACAGGTCCTGACCGAGATTGCGTTCGAGTGCTCGGATGTGGCGGCTGATCGCCGAGGGCGTCAAATGCAGCTCCTCCGCCGCATCCTTGATGCTGCCGAGACGTGCTGCGGCCTCGAAAGCGCGCATGCCGTTGAGTGAGGGTAGGGCCATTGGCCGATCATGAATTGTCAGTTGAGTTTTTGTCAATCGACATGGACAAAATTGGCGTTTGATCGCTTGGCCCGTTCAGGGATACCCAAGAGGCAAGAGCAACTAAGTCGTCTTACGAAAACGGCTATTCGGGAACTTCGGCACCATTCCACCAACGGCGGCGACCGGTTTGACCGGCTTCCACCGGTGGTGGGCGAAGCATTGCACGAGCTGCAAGCGACGCCTCGGCCAAAGCCCCGCAATGAGGAGAACGCCCGCCTATGCCTCAATCGCCAGTGCCGGTCTTTGAAACGGCGGACGAGATTTCCGCGGAAACCTCCGTCGTCGTGATCTTGCAGACTGCCCAGACGGGTTTTGGCCCTCGGGCGGCGGCACTGGACACGGAAATGAGCGGGATACTCTCCCGAGCCTGTTCCGATGCAGCCGTACTGGCTGAATCCGGCACTTGCATCGATGTCATCGCCCCTAAAGCGGTATCGGCCCGGCGCGTGATTGTCCTTGCCCTGGGCAAGGCCGAGGCCGTCACCGCGCTCTCCTTGACGCGTGCCGGCGGCCTCTTGGCCGCGCATCTGGAAGGCAAAGGGGAATGCGCGGCTACCCTGGTCCTGGATCCCATTGCAGGCATAGGTCTGACGGGAGCGGAAATCCTGGCAAGGGTCGCGCTTGGCATGCGGCTGCGGCGCTATCGTTTCGACATGCGCAACCGGCGCGCGGGAGCGGGGGCCGATCGGACCCTGCGGGTACAACTGGTCGGGGCCGGCGGTCCGGCGCTGAATTCGGCGCTGGCGCGGATCAATGCGATCGCGGATGGCGTCGAATATGCGCGCACTCTGGTCAACCTGCCGCCGAACCATCTCCATCCCGACAATTTCCACGATCATCTGGAGCCGTTGCGCGAAGCTGGCATCGACGTCGAGATACTCGATACGGCAAGGCTCGGGGAACTCGGCATGAACGCGATCCTGGCTGTGGGATCAGGCTCGGTGCGCCCCCCGCGCGTCGCGGTCCTGCGCTATCGCGGCAAGGGTGCCCCCGCTCAGCCGCTGGCCTTCGTCGGCAAGGGTGTCTGTTTTGACTCCGGCGGCCTCTGCATCAAGCGCGGCGAGCAGATGTTCGATATGAAGGCCGACATGGGCGGCGCGGCCGCCGTGGTCGGCCTGCTGATCGCGCTCGCCCGGCAAGGCAGTCCGGTGCACGTGGTCGGCGTGCTCGGCATCGCCGAGAATATGCCGTCGGGCACCGCGCTGAAGCCGCGCGACATCATCACGACAGCGTCCGGCCAAACCGTGGAAGTGTTCGACACGGATGCGGAAGGACGCCTGATCCTGGCCGACTGCCTCTACTATGCCGCCTC
Source organism: Mesorhizobium sp. M8A.F.Ca.ET.161.01.1.1 (assembly GCF_004792105.1). NCBI lineage: Bacteria > Pseudomonadati > Pseudomonadota > Alphaproteobacteria > Hyphomicrobiales > Phyllobacteriaceae > Mesorhizobium > Mesorhizobium sp. M8A.F.Ca.ET.161.01.1.1. The sequence continues at coordinate 158,787 of NZ_SRTD01000001.1, forward strand.
GCGCTTCAACCCGTCGGTGATCGTCGACCTCGCCACTTTGACCTATTCGGTGATGCGCGGTCTCGGATCGGTATTCGCCGGCCTCTTCAGCACCGACGACGCCATCGCCTCGCGGATGATCGCGGCCGGAGAAGCGGTCGGCGAGCGGTTCTGGCAGCTGCCACTCGACCGGGCTTACGACGAGGGGCTGCAATCGCCGTTCGCGGACCTGCGGCATCACGCCAAGGACATGGAAGACGGTGACGCTCCCTACGCCGCGGCGTTCCTGCGTCACTTCACCGAGGATCGGCCCTGGGTGCATCTCGACATTGCCGGCAAGGAACTGGCCGATGCGGATCGGCCCCTTGGCAGGCAAGGCGCCACGGCATTCGGCGTGCAGATGCTGGAAGAATGGGTTCAGGCCAGCCGGGTCACGAACTAGGGACAAAGCAACATGTCTTCAATCACGCATGGAGCGGGGATGTCATCGGAAATCGCCACCAGGGAAGGGCGGGCCGGCTTTGGCGACTACGAAACCTGGTATCGGGTCAGCGGCGAACTCGACGCCGACAAGGCTCCGGTCGTCATCCTGCATGGCGGGCCGGGTGCCGCCCACAACTACGTCGATGCGTACAAGCTTCTTGCCCGAACGGGCCGTGCCGTCATCCACTACGACCAATTGGGCTGTGGCAATTCCACCTTGCTGCCTGACAGAGGCGCCGATTTCTGGACGCCCAGGCTGTTCATCGATGAACTTGAAAACCTCGTCGACCATCTCGGCATCCGCGGCGGCTTCCACGTGCTCGGACAGAGCTGGGGCGGCATGTTGGGCGCTGAATATGGGGTGACGCGGCCAAAGGGTCTGAAGTCGCTGACCATCGCCAACTCACCGGCTTCCATGAAGCTGTGGGTGGAAGAGGCCAACCGGTTGCGCGCCGCCCTGCCGAGCGATGTGCAGGAGACACTGGCAAGGCACGAACAGGCCGGCACGACGGACGATCCGGCCTATCAAGAGGCGACGATGGTGTTCTACGAGCGGCATGTCTGCCGGGTCGTTCCGTTCCCGCCCGAGGTGACGGAAACCTTCGCCCAAGTCGCACGCAATCCGACCGTCTATCATCTCATGAATGGTCCGAACGAATTCCACGTCATCGGAACGTTGAAGAGCTGGAACATCATCGACCGATTGCCCGCTATCGATGTTCCCACGCTGATCATCTCCGGCCGTTACGACGAAGCCACGCCCGCAACCGTCCAGCCCTTCAAGGACGGCATCAAGGGATCGCGCTGGCAGGTATTCGAGCATTCCAGCCATATGCCGCATGTCGAAGAGCAGGATCTATGCATGCGGGTGGTGGGAGACTTCCTGGACGACAACGACAACTGAGAAAAGGGGAACTACGACATGAAGAAACTGCTTCTCGCGGCATCGGCCGCGGCATTGCTGGCCGGCATGTGGCTGGCTCCGGCGCAGGCCGAGTACCTCAAGGAACATCGAGGCGGCACTATTCGCCTGCTGGCCCGCTCGGCGGCCGGAACGCTCGATCCGCATATCAACTACACCGACCAGGGCTGGCAGATGTACCAGCCGATCTATGACGGGCTGGTCGCCTTCCGCAAGGCCGAGGGCATGGACGGCTTCACCATCGTCCCCGATCTCGCCGAGGCGCTGCCGCAGGTCAGCAATGACGGCAAGACGTTTACCTTCAAACTGCGCAAGGGCATCAAGTTCTCCGACGGCAAGGATCTCGGTGTGAAGGACGTCGTTGCTTCCTTCCAGCGCATCTTCAAGGTCTCCGGACCGACGTCCGGTACCTTCTATGCTGGCGTCGTCGGTGCCGACAAATGCCTTGCCGACACCAAGAGCTGCACGCTGGAAGGCGGCGTTGTCGGCGACGAGGCGGCCGGCACGATCACCGTCAACCTGACCAAGCCGGACGCCGAGATTCTCTACAAGCTTGCTTTGCCGCACGCCGTCGTCCTGCCGGCGGACACGCCCGCGGAAGACATGGGCTCCAAGCCCATCCCCAGCACCGGCGCCTACATGATCTCCGCCTTCGACCCCAACAAGGGCATGACGGTGACCCGCAATCCGAACTTCAAGCAATGGAGCGAGGAAGCCCAGCCGGATGGTTATCCGGATGTCGTCCAGTATGATTTCGGCCTCTCCGAGGAAGCCGCCGTGACCGCGATCCAGAACAGCGAAGCCGACTGGATGTTCGACGCGCTGCCGAGCGACCGCCTTGGCGAACTCGGCACCAAGGCCATGGACCAGTTGCACATCTCGCCGCTTTCGGCGTGGTGGTATGCGCCGCTCAACAATCGTCTGGCGCCGTTCGACAACGAAAAGGCGCGTCAGGCCGTTGCCTATGCGATCGACCGCAACACGCTGGTCAAGCTGTTCGGCGGCAAGGTGCTCGCCTCGCCGGTATGCCAGGTTCTGCCTCCGGATTTCCCTGGCCACGAGGACTACTGCCCCTTCACCAAGAACCCCGGCGCCAAATGGTCGGCGCCTGACCTCGACAAGGCAAAGCAACTCGTCGAGGAATCGGGCACCAAGGGCCAGAAGGTGACCATCATCGTCGAGGACACGGCCATTTCCCGGTCCATCGGCGTCTATCTGCAGAGCGTGCTGACCACCATCGGCTACGTCGCCGACGTAAAGCCGATCTCGTCCAACATCCAGTTCACCTACATCCAGAACACCAACAACAAAGTGCAGATGTCCGTCACCCAGTGGTACAAGGACTATCCTGCGGCCTCGGACTTCCTGAACATCCTGTTCAGCTGTGCCTCGTTCCGCGAGGGTTCGGACGCTTCAATCAACATCGCCGGCTTCTGCGACAAGGATATCGACGCCAAGATGCAGAAGGCATTGGACCTCGGCGTGACCGACCAGAAAGCCGCCGACAAATTGTGGGCTGAAATCGACAAGCAAGTCACGGACAAGGCGCCGGCCGTCGGCCTCTTCACGCCCAAGCGGCTCGACTTCGTCAGCAAACGCGTTGGCAATTTCAAGTTCAACCGGCAGTTCAACTGGATGATCACCCAATCCTGGGTACAGTAATGGCCTTGGTACAGTAATGGCCTGGGTAAAGTAACGAACCGCGGAGGGGCACGTCCGTGTCGAACGAAGCTGTCGCCATGCCGCGCAAGACGCGAGGGCCTTGGGCCGTCGCGTTTGCGAAGCTGGCAACGGACAGGGCCGCCATGGCGTCCCTGGCCGTGTTCCTCCTCATCGTTTTCGCCTGCCTCAGCGCGCCTCTCTACGCGCAATGGGCAGGAACGGACCCATTCGCCTCGACGCTCGACGCCGTCATCCAGATCGACGGCGCCGACGTTCCTGTGATGGAACAATCGACAGAGGGGCTCGGGCTCGGCTACACGCCGCTTGGGCCGACCTGGCGGCTCGGCAATTATTTCCTTGGCGCGGACAGCCAGGGACGCGATGTCATGGCCCGGATGCTCTATGGCGGGCTGAGTTCGCTGCTGATCTCCGGTGCGGCCACTATCTTCACCCTGATCCTCGGCACGGCGGCGGGATTGATCGCGGGGTATTTCGGCGGCGTCACCGACACGGTGCTGTCGCGCTTGCTGGATGTGCTTTGGGCGTTTCCTATCTATCTCCTGGCGATTTCGCTTTCCATCGTCACCATCGCGCAAGGCATCTCGATCGGGCCGATCGAGATCGAGTCCGGCAGTCTGTGGCTGCCGGTCATCATCATCGGTATCGTCTACATACCCTATGTGGCGCGCCCGATACGCGGGCAGGTCCTGTCGCTGCGCCACAGCGAGTTCGTGCTCGCCGCGATCAATCTGGGGGTGCCGGGGCCGCGGATTTTGTGGCGCGATATCCTGCCCAACATCACCACCACGCTGATCGTCTTCGTGCCGCTGATGATGGCACTGAACATGCTGACGGAATCGGCGCTTTCCTTCCTTTCGATCGGCGTGCAACCACCAGCCGCGAGCTGGGGCACCATCATCCAGGACGGCCAGGCGCTGCTTTACACCAGGCCATTGGTGGCGCTGGTACCGGGCCTGGCGATCGCGGTTTCCGTCATGGCGCTCAACGTCTTCGGAGACGGCCTGCGCGATGCGCTCGACCCGCGCTCCAAGGTTCGGCTGGGGCGCGACTGATGATCTATGCCATCCTGCGCCGTTTCGGTCAGATGCTGTTCGTGATGTTCGGCATCTCGGTCATCTCTTTTTGATCTTCTTCGCGACACCTGGGGCCGACCCTGCGGCGCGCATCGCCGGCCGCAATGCATCGCCCGAGGTGCTGGAGGCGGTGCGCCACAGCTTCGGCTTCGACCGGCCACTCTACGTTCAATATGTGAAAATGATGGAGAAGATCTTCGTCACTGGCGACCTGACCTCCTTCGTCAATCGTGGCTGGAAGGTGGTGCCGGCAGTCATGGATTCGATCCCTGTCACGCTCTCGCTGGTGTTCGGAGCGGCGATTCTGTGGGTGGTTGTCTCCATCGCCATCGGCATCGTCGCCGCCGCCACCCGCGACAGCTGGCTGGACAAGCTGCTGATGGCGTTGGGTCTGCTCGGCATTTCCATGCCAGTCTACTGGCTGGGGGAGGTGATGAACCTGATCACCCAGAGCCGCTACCACGACAGCTGGGCGTTCTCCTGGGTGCCCCCGCTCGGCTACAAGAATTTTTCCGACGATCCGAAAGGCTGGTTCCTGACGCTGGTCATACCTTGGATCACGCTGGCCATTCTCTACATCGGCATCTACGGGCGGGTGTTGCGCGCGGCAATCATCGAATCCATGCAGGAAGACTATATCCGCACGGCCCGGGCCAAGGGCCTGTCGGAGACGCGTATCCTGCTGCGCCACGCCTTGCGCACATCGCTCATCGCCTTCGTCACCCTGTTCGGCCTCGATTTCGGCGCACTGGTGGGCGGCTCGGCCCTGCTGACCGAGGTGGTGTTCGGGCTGCATGGTATCGGCAAGCTCACCTATGACGCGCTGCAGAACCTGGATCTGCCGATGATCATGGCAACGGTGATGTATGCGTCCATGTTCGTGGTCATCGCCAATGCGGTTGTCGATTTCGTCTACATCCTTCTCGATCCGCGCCTGAGGACATCATGATATTGTCGGTGCGCGACCTTAGAGTGTCCTTCCGGACCGACGACGGCCTGGTGAGGGCCATCGATGGCGTTTCCTTCGATCTCGCGGAAAGCGAAATTCTCGGTGTCGTCGGCGAGTCCGGCTCCGGCAAGACAGTGTCGCTGCTGGCGGTGATGGGGCTGATCACCGACCCCAACGCGATCATCGAAGGCTCGATCCGCTACAAGGGCCGCGAGCTGGTTGGACTGCCTCCGCGCGAACTCAGGCGCCTGCGGGGCAACGAGATCGCGATGATCTTCCAGGATCCGATGACGGCTCTGACGCCGGTCTACACGATTGGCTGGCAGATCGCCGAGCAGATCCGTGCCCACCGCAACATCAGCAAATCCAGGGCCATGGAGCGGGTCGAGGAACTGCTGGCGGAGGTGAATTTTCCCAACCCCCACGAAGCGATGTCGCGCTACCCGCACCAGCTCTCCGGCGGCATGCGGCAGCGGGCGGTGATTGCGATGGCGTTGTCCTGCAACCCGGCGCTGCTGGTGGCGGATGAGCCGACCACCGCGCTCGACGTAACGGTGCAGGCCGGAATTCTCGATCTCGTGCGCAAGCTGCGCTCGACGCACAAATCGGCCGTCGTCTTCATCACGCATGACATGGGCGTGGTCTCCGAACTCGCCGATCGGGTCATGGTCATGTATGCGGGCCGCATCGTCGAACGCGGCAGCCGCACGGAGTTATTTTCCGACCCGCGACACCCTTATACGCGCGCATTGCTTGGTTCGATCCCGCCGCTGACCGGTGCGAAACCCCGCCGCCTGCCGGCTATTCCCGGGTCACCGCCGTCGCTGCTGCGATTGCCGCAAGGCTGCGCCTTCGGGCCGCGTTGTCCGGTCCGGTACGAGCCTTGTCTAACCGACAAGCCCGATCTTGGCGCCGCCACGCACGCTGCGGCCTGCTTTCGGGTGGCGCAGGTATGAGCGGACCGATGATCGACAAAGACCGTCCAATCCTCGAAACACGCTCGCTCGGCAAGCGCTTCTCGATCGGCACCCGTTTTTCCGCCGAAGGCAGGCGGACCGTTCACGCGGTCGACAATGTCTCGCTGACGGTGCGGCGCGGCGAAACCGTCGGATTGGTCGGGGAGTCCGGATGTGGCAAGTCCACGCTGGCGCGCTGCCTGGTCAGGCTCTACGACATTTCGGACGGTGAGCTTCTGTTCGAAGGCGAAGACATCACGTCGAAGTCGCTGTCTGAACTGAGGCCGCTGCGGCGGCGCCTGCAAATGGTGTTCCAGGACCCGTCGGCCTCGCTCAATCCGCGCCGGCGCGTCGGCGATCTCGTGGCCGAACCGCTGCGTATCCATGGCAAGCTTTCATCGCGCGAGATCACCAATCGCGTCGCGGAACTGTTCGACCTCGTTGGATTGTTGCCGGACCATGTCATGCGCTTCCCCCATGAATTCTCGGGCGGGCAGCGCCAGCGTGTCGGCATAGCGCGCGCCATTGCCCTCAATCCCGATCTCGTCGTTCTCGACGAGCCGGTCTCCGCGCTCGACGTGTCCGTACAGGCGCAGATCGTCAACCTGCTTGCCGACCTTCAGGAGAAGCTGGATCTCACCTATGTCTTCATCGCCCACGACCTGTCCGTGGTGCGCCAGGTCTCGACCCGCATCGCGGTCATGTATCTCGGCTCGATCGTGGAGGAGGGACCGGCGGAAGAGGTGTTTTCAGCCCCCGCCCATCCTTACAGCCAGGCGCTGATCTCGGCGGTTCCCGTGGTGGAGACGACGCCCAACGGGATGCGCAAGCGCATTATCCTCACGGGTGATGTACCGAGCCCGCTCAACCCGCCATCCGGCTGCCGGTTCCATCCCCGATGCCCAATAGCGGCGGAGCGGTGCCGCACAGAGCGGCCTGAGTTGAAAGAGTATAGGCCCGGCCGCAAGGTGGCGTGCCACTTTCCGAGGGTATAAGCAAACATCGCGCCTTGTACCCGGAGGCCGCATCCGGTTGGAAAATTCTTCAAAAATTCAGTTGTCCGCATGGAACCAACCGACGTGCGGCGCGTTTGATTGGGTTCGATCGAGCGCATCTCGATCGACGGGAGGAAACAATGGACTACCTGCATTTCTTTTCGCCCGTGCGGATATCGCGCGGGCAGGGGCATCCTGTAGAAGAAGTGGATAGTGTCGCCGAGGCGATGGTTTTCTTGCGCAAATGGCCGACGGGACGACGTGGGCCAGTGTATCAGTGCGCGTTGAATTGCTGCTCGGCCGCCCTGTCGGGACAGATGTCGCCAGAGGAAGCAAGGAAGGCGTTCATCGGCTTTGCCCGGATCACGCGGCTTCTCGACGATGACATGGCATTGCCGATGGGCAGCGACAGCATGGCGAGCATACACGCGCTACGGCGCTAGGTGCTGGATTGTCTTGAACTCGACGCTGCGTCCGCGACGGCCGCGGCGGGTTTTTTGTGCGCCCTTGCCCTACTGTGATGCGCGATGGATTCGTCCGCGCCGGGCCCAGGTCCCGCGCTGAACTTGCAAGTTCCACCATTTGCGTCATCTCTCCCTGAAAGCCTCTGAGCCTACCTTGGCGAGTGGTGAGAGCAGATAGTCGATCACACGGCGGCTGTCGGTTTTGATTTCCACGCTCACCGTCATCCCCGACGTCAGAGGGATCATCTCTCCGCTTACGTTCATCACCTGCTCATCGAGCGCGATAGCGGATGCTTATGAACACTATGGGACACTAGATTCGGTTCTGGGATAGGGTGTGAGGCATCGACATCTGGCACCCGCGCCTTGACAGCCCCACGACAAGCGCTCAAGTCCTGAACGGCAGCCTTATGCCTGTTGGTCAGCCGTAGGGGCGAGCTTATCCGTTGGCTGGAAGCAGACATTTCATCCGATGCTCGACTCCAGCCGTCCCTTATAACCAGGGCAGCGGCTATCGCGCCGCCTCGGCGACTTCCTTCGAGGAGATCGTGTGCAAGTCCGAAATTATTGTGATCTGTCTTGGGCGCGTCTGAAATTACCCCGCCTTTGGTCGAAAAGTCGTTACCGGTAGCCAAACGTGGCCGGCGACACCCGAGAATGACTGTCAGCCTGTTGTCAGGTTGGATTCGCTATTCCGTACCGGTGACGGCCGCAAGCCGTTGTGGCCTGAGGGTCGAAATACCCATCGCATTGCAACTTCCCCCATCACCTGAAAGGAGGCCTCATGCATCGCGTTCTCATTGTAGCCGCCTTCGCGGGCACGTTCGCCGGACGTGTTCTGGCTGCCGCAGTTGGTAGCTTTGTTGGACAAGCCAGCAACAGCGACTGCGAGGGACTGCGGTGCCCGCCGGGCCCGAGCACGCTCACGATAGGGCTCTCACCTTTAGCGGTCGCTAAAGTTTCTTCGGGGTATTTAAGCGCATGGTAATATACCAGGACCGATAAAATCGAATCGGTCACGTCGGGATGGCAAGCTGTATTGGAGGAATCGATGAAAAAATTTCCCTTGTTGTTGGCGTCCTCGGTAGGTGTGCTGGGCGTTCTCATGACGGCGAGTGCATTTGCAAGCCAGGTCTCCGATCATGGTGGTACTGCGACCGCCACCGCATCAAATGGCGACAGCCAGGATGCCAGCACCGGCGTGCAGGATGATGATAATGCGGTCGAAAATGAAGCCAGCAACGGCGACCAGAGTGACGACAGCGTCACCGCCGGCCAGCAGCAGGGTGACGACGATCAGGCTGAGAACTCCGGTGATGACAGCAGCGACCATCAGAGCGGCGAGCATACAGCGGGCGACAGCGGCGGGGGTGGCGAGGGCGGTAATGGTGGTGGCGGCGGCGGTGGAGACGGCGGCGGCGGTGGCGGAGGTGACGACTGATACCGCGACAGTCAGGCTGGCGGCATCGACGAAGTTTCTAAGTTGACTATAGACACCCCGTACTCAAGCCCGATGGCTCCGCCGGCGGGTTTCGCACCTTGGGACGATGGATGCCATTCGGGCAGCATGTGCCGATGGCAGGCGATACCGGGCGATGGCTGCAGCTCTAGTTGGTCTGCAGCAGCAAACCGAGGATCTCGACTTGAGGCAGCGACCGACCCTTGGCATAAAAGCGGAGTGAGAAAGAAACAACAGCGTACATGACGGCCATTCGCCGCTGAAGCAATTTCGGCCAATGTTGTCCCGATGCAGATGCGGTCAGGACGGAAAACAAATATGTCGACAGGGCATGAGTTTGGCTGGGGTTCCTGGAAGCTTTTCGAACTTCTGGGTTGGCGAGCCTGTCAAGTTCATCCTGCGTCGGCCGCCTGTCGCGTTCGTTGCCCTTCCCAACGAGGCAAGCCTCTTCAGGGCGATACGCGCCAGATCAATCGGTTCGACCCTGACTGGTAGACCGTGAACCGCAGCGGCATGAGCCAGAATGAGTTTTACAAAGCCAACGTCGATGCCGAGGGTCATCGGACAGCCACCTTGGGTGGCTCTATCACGACCAAATCGAATGAGCCGTTCGCGATCGAGAGACGCGATGCTGCTCTGCAGCATATCCAGGGCTGCGGCCTTGGAGCGGCGAGGGGACTTGCCTACATCGCACATGTCGTCGATATGAAGGTCTATGAGGTCGCCGAACGTCTTTAGGCGCGCTATGCGGGACTTGGTCGGCGTCTCACCGCGATCGACCTGGCGCTCGGTTTCGGTTTGCCCAGCGCCGTGCGTCGTCTCGGCGCAGACGGACCCGGACACGCCAGGAGCCGGACGAGAGTTTTGTGTAGGTGGCCATTTTTCGTGTGCGCTCCGTGTGCCCTGACAGATCGAAACGTGGCGAAAAGGGTCGTATGTTGGCGTAAAGTGGCGCAGCCGCGATTGCGACCAACGAATTGATATTAAAGAAAAAATGCTGAAAAATCAAGAGCATAGACTCGCCATTGCGCCGATGATGGACTGGACGGACCGGCACTGCCGGTTCTTCCATCGCCAGTTGACGAGGCGTGCGCTGCTTTATACCGAAATGGTGGTGGCCGACGCCGTCATCCATGGCGCACGCGAGCGGCTGCTCGGCTTCGATGAGGTGGAACATCCTGTCGCGCTGCAACTTGGCGGCTCGGATCCTGCAAAACTTGCAGAGGCGGCGCGCATTGGCGAGGCCTTCGGCTATGACGAGATCAATCTCAATGTCGGCTGCCCGTCCGACCGCGTCCAGTCCGGCACGTTCGGCGCCTGCCTGATGAAAGTACCCGACCTTGTCGCCGATTGCGTCGCCGCGATTAAAACGGCGGTGACGGTGCCGGTCACGGTCAAATGCCGCATCGGCGTCGACGAACAGGATCCGGAGCCGGCGCTCGATGCGCTGGCGAATGGGGTTTTCGATGCTGGCGCCGATGCCTTGTGGGTGCATGCACGCAAGGCGTGGCTGGAAGGGCTGAGCCCCAAGGAAAACCGCGACATCCCACCGCTCGACTATGACAGAGTGTATCGGCTGAAGGCCGGAAAACCGAGCAATTTCATCGGTATCAATGGCGGTATTCAGTCTCTTGACGAGGCGCTGACGCATCTCGGTCATGTCGATGGCGCCATGCTTGGCCGCGCCGCCTACCACACACCGGGCATTCTGGCTGGTGTAGACGCCGCCTTCTACGGCGCGCGGCCGGAGGCGTTCGATTTCGCCGCGCTGATCGATGCGATGGCGGACTACGCGGGACGCCACATCGAACAGGGCGGGCGGCTTGGCCATGTCACGCGCCACATGGTCGGGCTGTTTCACGGGCTGCCCGGCGCGCGCCGCTACCGCCAGATCCTGTCTACCGACGCTACGCGGCCCGGGGCCGGGCCGGACGTGCTGAAGACCGCTTTCGCGGCGGTCGAATTCGGTGGAGCGGCCGCCGAAGCGGCCTGATCTCAGTCCCTGAGGATCATACGGTCGCCCCGCACGTCGAAACCCGACAGCGAGCCGATGAAGTTCATGCCAAGCAGACTTTGGCTCAGCATGCCCGGAGCGGCGACCATCACCGGCATATCCTTGCGCACGATGCCGCCGATTGCCAGCTCGTCGGTCTTGACCGCCGCGGCGCGCGCCATGCCGTTGGCGGTCGAAACCGGTATGGTGTAGTTGAGCGCCGCCGGATTGAAGCCTGCGGCCTGAGCGTCCTCCGAAGTCAATACGGTGCTGGTCGCGCCGGTGTCGACAACGGCCCGCACCGGATTGCCGTTGACCAGGATGCGCGCCTCGAAGTGACCGTTGTCGGCCTTGTCCAGGGTCACCGTCGCATGACCGTCTTCGACGCCGAGCGCCAGCGGACTGCCGGGAACGAGGCCCGCGGTCACGCGGCTGGCGACGTCCTGCAGCTCGTAACGATATTGGTAGCCGGCGATCAGCGCGAGCACGATAGCCGCCCATGCACCGAGGTTGCGGGCCATCACTCCCAGCGGAGCTGACCGCAGCAAGCCCGCGCCGATAAGGGCGCCGAAAGCCCCAAGCCAGATCAGCCGGCCAAAATCGTAATTCTCGACGCCGAGCGTGCTGCCGGCGGAATCGTTGAGCATGAGCAGGGCTGCCCCCACGCCGATCACCGCCATCACAATCCAGAACAGCCGGCTGCTCATCCGTCCCTCGCTAGAGTGCGTCGCGTTCGCGCGCCATGCGGACGCGGCGCGTTTCGCGGCGGGGCCGGCGCTCGACGGTTTCCAGCCGGGCCGGCAGTTCGGCCATCACATTGCGGCGCGTTTCGGGCGTCATCCCCATCCAGGCGCCGATCTCCTCGCGCGTGCGGCCGCAACCGAAGCAGAAGCCGGTTTTCATATCGATCGAGCAGACCAGGATGCAGGGAGATTCGATGGCCGTCATGACTTTCTCTGGAGGAACTCCATTCGGAATCCGCTCTTCCATCTCCACATGGTGCAACGGCAAAGCCAATGCAAGCCCTCGCGATAGCGCCTTCCGTGGCCGCCTTTGCGGCAAGTCAGGAAGGACGATCGGGGAGGTTGTGCCGATCACGCAACGCGGCTATGCCGCTCCTCCACTCCAGGAACGATTGTCACGACATGACCAGTGCACTGCCTTTCGACGATTTCCGCAATCTGCTCGACAATTTGCCGGCGGCCGACCTCAAAGCTGAAGCGCGCGTGCGCACGCTGTTTGCCAAGGCGGACAAGCCTCGGAACTCGCTGGGCCGCGTCGAGGACATCGCCGCATGGCTCGCCGCATGGAGTGGCCGGGCTCCGCCTGCGGTGACAAGGCCCTTGATGGCTGTCTTTGCCGGTAACCATGGCGTGACCCGACATGGTATTTCGCCGCGTCCGGTTGCGGCCACCGCCAACGCGGTCGAGCTTTGCGCGGCCGGCGGTGCCGCGATCAACCAGATCTGCATTGCCTATGATCTGGGGTTGAAGGTGTTCGATCTTGCCCTGCACATCCCGACCGGCGACATCACAGAGGATGCGGCGCTTGACGAGCGCGGATGCGCGGCCACCATGGCCTTCGGCATGGAAGCGATTGCCGGCGGCACCGACCTGCTTTGCCTCGGCGATCTCGGCGTCGGCAATTCCACCGTCGCCGCCACCCTGTTCGCCACGCTGTTCGGCGGCAGGGGCGCCGACTGGGTCGGCCCGGGATCCGGCGCCGACGCGGCGATGCAGGTGCGCAAGGCAGAGGTGGTCGATGCGGCGTTGGCCTTTCACGGCCACCATCTCGAAGATCCGCTGGAGGCCCTGCGCCGGGTTGGCGGCCGCGAGTTCGCGGCGATAGCTGGCGCAATCCTCGCCGCGCGGATGCAGCAGATACCGGTACTGCTCGATGGCTTCGCGGCAACGGCAGCCGCGGCTGTGCTGCATGCAGCAAACCCCGCAGCGCTTGATCATTGTCTTCTCGCCAGCCTGTCGCCGGAGCCCGCGCATGCAAGGGCCGCAGAGCACCTCGGGCTGCGTCCGCTGCTCGATCTCGGCATCGGTCATGGCGAAGGTGCGGGAGCGGCCCTGGCGGCCGGGCTCGTCAAGGCAGCGGCACTGACCAGTTCAGGCATGGCGGCGGCTGTTCGGGGCTAGAGCGTTCGCGCCTCGACGTCTCAACGCGTGATTGGGGATACGGTAGACGACCGAGATATATTTCGAATTCGAGCGTGTCTCGACTATCGAACCGCCAAGGCCTTCCGCGATCCTTCTGCTCGCGACGTTCTCTTCTGCGACAGGATACTCGAAGCAATCCGGATTGAATTCCTCAGACGCCCATGCCGCAACGGCGGCAACGGCCTCACGGCCGATGCCGTTTCCATGTACATCCTCCCTTATCCAAATTCCGATCTCGGGACAGGCAGTCTTGGCCGCGTGAAGGCCGACAAGTCCCAGGCAGCGACCGTCCGCCAACGAACGCGCGACGAAATGCAAATCCGATCCGTCAAGGATCGGGGCAAGCCAGGATCGCCATACCTCGGCAAAGGCCGCTGGTGATCGAGGTGGTTCCCACTGCATGAAACGAGTGATCGCGGGAGTGATGGCGGCAAAGACTTCCGCGGCATCGTCGGACGTGAACAGCTTCAGACGAAGTCGCTCCGATTTGATTTCGACGCCACTGGCATCCCAATCTGCCGTCATTGCGGTCTGCGTGCCTTCTTCCAGTCCTTGTCGACGCAGCTTTGCAGGGGTACTACCGCCGCCGCGCGGCCACCGCCGCGGTCGGCAGCGCCGGCAGTTCCTCCATCACCCGGCTTAGCGGGAAGATGGCGATCGCTTCTGTGCCCTCGCGCAGCTTGGAGTGAAGCTCGAACTCGCCGCCATGCATGGCGAGCAGCCCTTGCACGATCGGCAGGCCAAGCCCGGTGCCTTGCTCGGCGCTCTTGATGGCGATCGAACCCTGGCCGAAGGCTGAAAGCACGACCGGAATCTCGTCCTCGGGAATGCCGGGGCCGTTGTCCTTGATCGAAATGTATTGGCCGCCGCCCGCCGTCCAGCCGACCCGCACGCGGATCTCGCCGCCGGTGGCGGTGAATTTGATGGCGTTGGACAGAAGGTTGAGCGCGATCTGGCGCACGGCGCGCTCGTCGGCGAACAGGCGCGGCAATGTCTGTTCGAAATCCTGGACGACGCGGATGTCCTTGTTGCGCGCCTTCAGCTCCATCATGTGGCAGCAATCCTCGACGATGTTGAGCAACATCACCGGCTCCTCGTTGAGCTGGTAGCGGCCGGCCTCGATGCGCGACAGGTCGAGGATCTCGTTGATCAGGTCAAGCAGGTGCTGGCCTGAATCATGCACGTCATGGGCGTAGTCGCGATAGGTGGGATTGCTCATCGGCCCCAGCACCTCGTTCGCCATCACCTCGGAAAAACCGAGAATGGCGTTGAGCGGCGTGCGCAATTCATGGCTCATCGAAGCGAGGAAACGCGATTTTGCAAGGTTGGCGTCCTCGGCCCGCCGCCGCGCTTCGTCCGACATCGATTTCGCCGTCTCCACCTCGGCGATCAGCGCGTCCTTTTCGGAGCGGAACGACAAGAGCAGCAGGGAGAAGCGATTGAGGTGACTGGCGATATAGGTGAAGAAAGGCAGCGACAGGACAAGCAGCCCGGCCATGATCGCCTCGACCGGCATCCACGATTTGGCCGCGGCATAGGCGTAGAGCGCCACCGGAACCGCGAAGGTCGCCAGCAGCGCTCCGCTCAGGGATGAGGCCATCAGTGCGGTCCCTGCCATGGCAAACAACAGCACCACCGCCTTGATCACCTGGAACTGGTCGACCTCGCAGGCGCCGCAGCCCAGCCAGACGAACCAGGCCCAGCCCAGACCGCAAAGGAAATGGCCGACCAGCAATTCCCTTCGCGTTTGCAATGAGTTGAGCTCGGAAGCTTCCGTACGCTCGATGCGCCGCGCCATGAAGACGACTGTCGTATAGCAGGTGAGCGTAAACAACGCCCAGAGCCCGATCTCATTGCCGATGCCCGCCAGACGGCCGGCCGCGGCGATCGCCAGGACGAGCAACGGGATGACCACGGCGCCGCTTGTCATGGCTCGGGCGTGCAGCTTCAGCAGTTCACGGTCGAAATCGGGATTGCCGGCCTGCTGCGAAAGACGGTCGCGCGTCTTGCGCACCGCGCGCGCGACATCGCTGTTGCGATGCCGTTTCCTGCGGTCCACTATGAACTTGTCCGCTGTGTTCGAGCGTTGCAAGGGCATCAAGAGCTTCAATTTATGCGCGCAGCGATTTCAAGGTGTTAAGCTACGTTCGAATGATTAACCAACCGTTTGCCATATGAGCCGTTCCTGGTCGACAAGGTCGCGCCCGCGGTACGAGGCGCCGCGCCCGACAAGCCCGTGGCGCAAGCTGCTGGACTACGGGCTGGCCGTCATCATTCTGGGGCTGCTGATCCTGCTTGCGGCGCGTCTCGATCGAGTGGAGACGCGCAAGACGCAGGGTGGCGCCATCATCAATGACGGCGACTCGATCACGCTCGGCACCGAGCGCATCCGCATGCGCGGCATCGACGCCCCGGAATACACCCAGACCTGCCGCAAGAACGGCGCCGATTATGCCTGTGGCACGCTGGCGCGCCAATCACTGGTGCGTCTGATCGGCGGCAGGCCGGTCACCTGCAGCGGCTGGCAGCGCGATCGCTATGGCCGGTTGCTCGGCGACTGCAAGGCAGGCGCCACCGACCTCAACCGTGCCCAGGTCGAAGCGGGCTGGGCCGTCGCCTATGGAGACTTCGAAGGCGTGGAAGCGACCGCCCGCGCGGTAAAAGTCGGTATCTGGGCGGGCACGTTCGACCAGCCGCAGGACTGGCGCGACAGCCACCACGGCGATGTCGTGGAGCGAAAACATGGCACGCTGGCGTCGATCGGCGACGCGGCGCGCGAGATATTTCGCTTCTGGTGAAGCGCGTCTGCGGAAAGAAAAGGAGAATCGAAATGAAGCTGTTCGACGGCGGTCGTGCGCCCAACCCACGCCGGGTTCGCGTTTTCCTCGCCGAAAAAGGGATCACGGTTCCGTTGGTGCCCGTCGACATGGGCGCGCTGGAACACAAGCAGCAGTCGGTCAGTTCGCGCAATCCGCTGCGGCGCCTGCCGGTTCTGGAGCTCGATGACGGCACCATCCTCACCGAATCCGTCGCAATCTGCCGCTATTTCGAGGAGCTTTACCCCGAGCCGGCATTGTTCGGGCGCGGCTCGCTTGGCAAGGCACAGGTCGAGATGTGGCAGAGGCGGATGGAGTTCAACCTGCTCAGCAGCGTCGCGCAGGCTTTCCGCCACATCCATCCGGCCATGAAGGAATGGGAAATCCCGCAGATTCCCGAATGGGGCGAGGCCAACAAGCCGAAGGCGGTGGAGTTTCTCAGGCTGCTGGACGCTGAACTCGGCAACCGTGAATTCGCCGCCGGCGACAGCTATTCGATCGCTGACATCACCGGCCTGATCGCGATCGATTTCATGAAGCCGGCACGCATCAAGGTGCCGGAGGAATGCACCAATGTGCTGCGTTGGCATCAGGCTGTCTCGAGCCGGCCGAGTGCCGCCGCTTGAGCGTCGAACTCGACAGGCTCGCCGCGACGGTCCGCGCTTGCCGCATCTGCGTCGACAATCCCGTCGGCAAACCGCTGCCGCATGAGCCGCGTCCGGTGCTGCGACCCTCGTCCAGCGCCCGCATCCTGATCGCCAGCCAGGCTCCGGGGACCAAGGTGCATCTGTCGGGCATGCCATTCACCGACGCTTCCGGCGACCGCCTGCGCAACTGGCTCGATGTGAGCAGCGACGAATTCTACGACATCGAGAAATTCGCCATCGTGCCGATGGGCTTCTGCTTTCCCGGACAAGACTCCAAGGGCGGCGATCTGCCGCCGAGGCGTGAGTGCGCTCCGACCTGGCGCTCGCCCTTGATGGCGCTGATGCCGCGGATCGATCTGGTGCTGACGATCGGCATCTATGCGCAGACCTGGCACATGGGCGCGGCGCGCCGCCCCTCGCTGACGGAAACGGTGATGAACTGGCGCGCCATCTGGGAGAATTCTGTCGGCCCCAAAGTGCTGCCGCTGCCGCATCCGTCCTGGCGCAACACTGGCTGGTTGAAGCAGAATCCGTGGTTTGAAATGGATTTGCTGCCTTTCCTGCGGTCGGAAATCCGCTATCGCCTCGGCTAGGCATTAAGCAAGAAATCACTCGCTTTTGACGCGAGTGGCAGAATTTCTTTCTTGTGAATGGCCTAAACAAAAGGGAATATAGCGAAACCATTCCACCAGGAGCTTCCGATGGATCGCCTTGACCGAAAAATTCTCCGCCTCCTGCAGGAGGACGCGACGCTTGCGGTCGCCGACGTCGCCAAGAAGGTCGGCCTGTCGACCACACCGTGCTGGCGGCGCATCCAGAAGCTCGAGGAAGAGGGCGTCATCAAGCGGCGCGTCGCCATTCTCGACCACGAAAAGGTCAATGTGCGGGTCACGGTCTTCGTGTCGATCCGCACCAATTCGCACAGCCATGAATGGCTGCGCCGGTTTTCCGAGGTCATCCAGGAATTTCCCGAGGTGGTCGAATTCTATCGCATGAGCGGCGACGTCGATTATCTCTTGCGCGTCGTGGTGCCCGACATCGCCGCCTACGACGCCTTCTACAAACGGCTGATCGCCAAGATCGAGATCCGGGACGTGTCGTCGTCCTTCGCCATGGAGCAGATCAAGTACACGACCGAAATCCCGCTCGACTACATGGTGCTGGACAAGGAGTCGGGCGCGAACGCGGCCTGATCGCGCCGTTCAATTCTTCTTCTTGTTGAGGAAACTCCAGGGCGAGTTCACCGGCAATATGACGGAGTCCGGAACCGTGTCGACGCCCACGACATCGGCTTTGCGTACGGTATAGCCGGACTGGATGACGCTGACGCCGTCGAGAATGAACAACTGGCTTTTCTCCATGTCCGGCTTCAAGTCACCGGTCACGGCGACAGGCTGGTAGGTTTGCGACATCTTGTAGGGACGGGCAGGCGTGACCAGCACGATCTGGTTGGGAGGAGGCGTCGGCATATGGCTGCACGCGCCGGTCCAAGGCACCAGCAGGAACTGATAAACGAGATCGCCGTCGCGATCGACCGGCAATGCATAGCCGGCTAATTGTATCGTTTTGTCCTGCAGGGCGACCGACAGCGTCTCGCCGTGATCCGGCAGTTTCGCCGCGATCATCGGCAGGCCGGCGTCTTCGGCGACCGCCTGGGTGACCGGGCGCAAATCCTTCCAGAGGATGTGCGTGGTCTCGGCCGAGGCGCCGGCGGTGGAGCGGGCAAGCGCGGCCGCAAGCGCTATGATCGACTTGAAATGGTTCATGGCCGCATCCCTTTGCGGGCAAGTAAAGACACTGCTGTTGGCGGCGTCAATGCTCGAGCCGCATCACATGGCGGCGAGAACCGGCCATGCCGGTCTCGTGGAAACCGCGGCTGGCAAACATGTCGTGAAAGCCCATGAAACGGTAGCTCGGCGAGGCCTCGTCTACCGGATAGGCTTCTATGATGCGCGCACCATTGGCGAAGGCATGGTCAATGGCAGCATCGAGCAATGCCGTAGCAAGGCCACCGCCGCGCAAGGCCCTTGGCACATAGAAGCAGACGATCGACCACACACCTGTCTCGCCGTCGTCCTGCTGTTTCGATAGCTTACGATAGGTCTCTCGCGGCGCGACCGAGCACCAGGCTACGGCCTTGCCGCCGATATGGGCGAGGATGCCGACCGGCGTGCCAGCATCGATGAGCGCCATCATCTGGCGTTTCTTCTCGTCGGTCTGGGCGGGCTCGGGGCTGTGGCGCCAAGCCATGCACCAGCAATATTTTGGCGCACCCGGCTGCTCGAACAACGTTTCGAAGCTGGCGCGTGTTGCCCGTGTCACCTCGGTGAAAAGGATATCGGCGCCGTCAAACTTTCCTGGCGGCGAGGCGTTCAAGCGTTTTGGCATCCGACAGTTCATTGGCGGCGTCCTTGCCGATCCAGCGGGCGGTCTTGTCCAGGGAGGTCGCAAGTTTCCGAGCCAGGGCAAGGGCGGGGGCATGCAGGCCCATCGATCGCTTGCCGATCTGCCGCAGCGCCCAATTGACCGCTTTGCGGACGAAGTTTCGCTCATCGCCGGCATAGGATTCGATCAATGGCAGGTAAGGCAGGAACGTCGCGTCCGATTCCTTCTTCAGATGCACGGCTGCCCATGCCAGCATGGCGAAGGCTGTACGGCGGACGAATTCGCGCTCGTCGGCGGCGAACTCTTCGACCAGCTGGCGCCAGAACGGGGTGTCCACGAACAGGTCGGAGACGGTGTCGACGATCTCCCATGAGTCGAAATCGCCGGCCCAGCGGCGGCACTCTTCGATGGCGATCTTTTTCGGCTCGCCGGTGAAGGCCGCCATCAGCCGCGCCTCGCGAATGCCTGTGTCCCATAGCGCGAGGGACCGTTCATAGTTGCGCTTCACCTTGCGCGCCAAGGGCCGCAAGTCCGCATTGCCGATGCCGAGCGCGGTCGCGTTGTTGATGCCGAACCGCGCCATGCCGGCGCGGTTTTTCTCTGTGCCAATCGAACGCAGATGAGCGACGATGTCCTGCGCGGTCCAGCCTGGAGCGGGCAGGGGCATCGTCACCTACCTCTCCAGCCGCGCCAGCAGCGAGGACGTGTCCCAGCGCTTGCCGCCCATCGCCTGCACATCCTTGTAGAACTGGTCGACAAGCGCTGTCACCGGCAGCCTGGCGCCGTTGCGGTCGGCCTCCGCTAGGCAGATGCCGAGGTCCTTGCGCATCCAGTCGACGGCGAAACCGAAATCATATTTGCCGGCATTCATGGTCTTGTGCCGGTTTTCCATCTGCCAGGAGCCGGCCGCCCCCTTGGAAATCACCTCGATCACCTTTTCGATGTCGAGCCCGGCCTTCTTGCCGAAATGGATGCCTTCCGACAGGCCCTGCACCAGTCCGGCGATGCAGATCTGATTGATCATCTTGGTGAGCTGGCCGGCACCCGCCGACCCCATCAGCCCGACCATGCGGGCAAAGGCGTCGATGACCGGCCTGGCCCTGTCGAACGCAGCCTCATCGCCGCCGACCATCACGGTCAGCACGCCATTCTCGGCGCCGGCCTGGCCACCGGAGACCGGCGCGTCGAGGAATGAGAACCCGCTCGCCTGCGCGGCTTCCGCCAGTTCGCGCGCGACTTCCGCCGAAGCCGTGGTGTTGTCGATAAAGACCGAGCCTTTCTTCATCGCCTTGAAGGCGCCTCCAGGCCCTGTGGTCACCGAACGCAAATCGTCGTCATTGCCGACGCAGGAAAAGACGAAATCCTTGCCCTCGGCGGCCTGCGCAGGCGTCGCGGCAAGGTTGCCGCCATGTTGAGCGACCCATTGTTCGGCTTTGGCTTGGGTGCGGTTGTAGACGGTAACGTCGTGGCCGCCCTTGTTCTTCAGGTGTCCGGCCATGGGATAGCCCATGACGCCAAGACCGAGAAATGCCACCGATGCCATGCCTTGTCCTTCCGGAGAAACAGAGATTTCAGTTGCGGAAGCTCTAGGCCATGCGACGAATTCGTCAAGGCGCGCACCGTCGCATCGACTGGCACAGGTCGATCAGGAACGGTTCGGCGATGCGTCAGCGATGCAGATGGATGGTGATCCGGCGCTCGATCCATTCGACGCCATGGCGCAGGATCTCGACCATCACCAGATAGACGATGGCGACCCAGACATAGGCCTGGAAGTCGAAGGATTTGGCGTAGGCGAGCTTTGCATTGCCCATGAGATCATAGACCGTGATGATGGCGACGATGGCCGAGGCCTTGATCATCAGAACCAGTTCATTGCCATAGGGCCGCAACGCCACGATGAACGCCTGCGGCAGGACAACCTTGCGCAGCGTCTGCAGCTTGTGCAGGCCGAGCGAAGCAGCTCCTTCCCATTGGCCCCTGGGCACGCTTTCGATGGCGCCGCGCAGGATCTCGGCCTGGTAGGCCGCGGTGTTGAGCGCGAAGGCGAAGACGCCGCAGTTGAAGGCCTCGCGGAAGAACCACCACAGCCCGACGGATTCAAGCTGCAGCCGGAAAGAGCCCAAGCCATAGTAGACGAGGTAGACCTGGACCAGCAGTGGCGTGCCGCGGAAGAAATAGACGTAGCAGTAGGCAAGGCCGGACAGGAAACGGCTCTTCGACATGCGGCCATAGGTGACGGGCAACGAAAAGATCGCGCCGACCACCATCGAAATCGCCACGAGCGACAACGTCGTCCAGAGGCCCTGCAGATAGGCTGGCGCGTATCTAGCAAAGAACTCACCATTCCAAGCGTAGATGAGATAGGCGAGGATACCGAGGCCGAAGAGAATCCACAGGCCGACGAGCGCGTACCCGACGATACGGGTGCGCGGCCAGCCGCGTGCCCGCGGCGGCGGCCGGTCGACGGAGATGGCTTGGCTGACGCTCATCGTGCCTCCCTCCGTCCCAGCGAGCGCAAGATGAACCCGGTCGCGATCGATGACAGGATCGCCAGAGCGAGGAAAACCAGCGCGGCCACGCTGTAGAACAGGAAGGCGTGTTTCGTGACACGCGCCGCCACGCCGGCGTTGCGCAAGGTTTCGGCGAGGTTGACGACAGAGACCAGTGCGGTGTCCTTGAGCAGGCTGAGCCAGCAATTCTCGAGGCCGGGAAAGGCGATGCGCAGCAGCTGAGGCAGGATCACCTTGCGCATGGTCAGCCATGTCGACAGGCCGATCGCGTAGCCGCCCTCATACTGGCCCTTGGGAATGGCGCGAAAGGCGGAAAGAAACACCTCGCTGGCATAGGAGGAAAAGATCAGCGACAGCACGATCATGCCGGCGATGAAGCTGTCGACGTCGATCGTCGCCTCGGGCTTGAAGAGGCGGATGACGTATTGAAGCAGGATGGGCATGCCGAAGAAGAACAGGAACAGCGTCACCAGTTCCGGCAGGCCGCGAAACACGGTGGTGTAGATGTTGGCGGCCACCCGCAGCGACGGTTCTTCGGATTGCTTGGCCCAGGCTACGAAAAAGCCGATCGTCAGGCCGATTGGCAGCGTGGCAAGGGCAAGCGCGATGGTGACCAACGCGCCATAGGCTATATCGTCACTCCAGCCCTCGGGTCCCCAACTCAGCAGTGTCCATATGCTTTGGGCTGGCATTGACTGGTCTTACCCCACGGCGCTCCCGAGATGAACAAGGCGGCAGGGGACCCCTGCCGCCTTGGCAACAGACTATCAGGACTCGGCGCCGTAGACGTCGAACTTGAAGTACTTGTCGTTGATTTCCTTATATTTTCCGTTGGCGCGGATGGCGTCTATGGCGGAATTCAGCTTGTTGACCAAGTCGGTATCGCCCTTGCGAACGGCGATGCCGGCGCCAGGTCCGAAGATTTCGACCGGTTGCGGCGAGGGCTGGCCGAGGATCTTGCAGCAGGCGCCGTCTGGCGAATCAAGCCACTGCTGCAGCACGACGATATCGTCCTCGATGGCGTCGAGACGGCCATTGGCAAGATCTGCCTGCTCCTCGGGGCTGCTCGGATAGCCCTTGACGGTGCTGTCGGTGTAGGTCTTCGAGGCATAGTTGAAATGCGTCGTCGTGGTGGCCACACCGATGTTCTTGCCGGCG
This sequence comes from Mesorhizobium sp. M8A.F.Ca.ET.161.01.1.1, assembly GCF_004792105.1. NCBI lineage: Bacteria > Pseudomonadati > Pseudomonadota > Alphaproteobacteria > Hyphomicrobiales > Phyllobacteriaceae > Mesorhizobium > Mesorhizobium sp. M8A.F.Ca.ET.161.01.1.1. The sequence continues at coordinate 181,427 of NZ_SRTD01000001.1, forward strand.
AGGTCTTCCTTGGTCACGCCCTTCAGAAGCGAATCCTTCGGCACGGCGATTGCGGACGGCGTATTGTAGTATTTGTGCGAGAAGTCGACCTTCTCCTTCCTCTCCGGCGTGATCGACATCGAGGCGACGATGGCGTCGAACTTGCCGGCCTGAAGTGCGGGAATGATGCCGTCCCAATCCTGGGCCACGAAGGTGCACTTGACCTTCATCTCATCGCAAAGCGCCTTGGCGATGTCGATGTCGAAGCCGACAAGCTGGCCATCGGCGGTGAGGTTGTTGAATGGGGGGTAGGCGCCCTCGGTGCCGATCCTCAGGGTCTTTTCCTGGGCCTGGGCTACGCCGAGCGTCAGCAGCGCAGCCGATGCGGCGAGCGCGATACGCAGTGCAATACGCATGATAGTCCTCTCTTTATGGTCCCGGCCGTCGTTCCGAAACGGCTCTGTGGGGCGGTGCTTTTGACCGCCCGCTGGGCCGATACTCCCACTCTTTCCAAGAAAAAAGCAACTGCAAAACCGCCAAAATCGGCAATGGGCTTCTGCCGTTACGTTACTTCTCAAGCAACGAGGTCGGTCGTTCGCTCGATGAAGTCGGCTATGGATTTCGTGTCGTCGAGGTCGAACACCGGCAAGCTCTGGCCGGTGATGGCGAAATCCGCGGCGATGGCGACAATATTGGGATCACCCGCCGCAAGCGGCGTCCGCTCCTTTGCTTCCAGTCGCCTCGTTTCGATCTTGCGGTGGGGTTCGCGCTTGTAGCCTTCCACCAGCACGATGTCGCATGGGGCGAGCCGCGAGAGGATAGCGTCCAGCGGCGGCTCATCCTCGCCGCGCAACTCGTGCATCAACGCCCAACGATTGCCTGACACGATCGCAACCTCGGTGGCGCCGGCCTGGCGATGGCGGAAGCTGTCCGCGCCTGGCTTGTCGATGTCGAAATCATGGTGGGCGTGTTTGACCGTCGATACCTTCCAGCCGCGCCGCACGAGCTCGGCGACAAGCTTCTCGGTGAGTGTGGTCTTGCCGGAGTTTTTCCAGCCGGTGATGCCGAAGACGCGTCTGTTCATGACGTCATGCTCTGCAACAGGCGTGCGGCCTGGGCAAGATCGTCCGGCACATTGATGTTGAAGAAAGGGTCGATGGATTGCCCGGCGGATTGCAGGATCGGGAATTCGACCTCGACATGGCCGTGCCGTTCGATGAAGGCCGAAACCCGCTTGTTGTGCTCATCGACCAGGAAATGCCGCAAGGCGTCGCGGCATCCGACCGGCCATAGCGCGAAGGTCGGGTGCTGCCTGCCTGCCGAGAAAGCGACCGCGATCGAACCGGGACGTTCACCGGCTGCCGCCGCCAGACGGTCGACGAGATCCAGCGGCAGGAAAGGCGTGTCGCCGGCAGCGGTGACGATCGCCTTGCAAGGCGTGCCGGCAGCGGCCCATTCGAGGCCGGTAAGAATTCCGGCAAGCGGCCCGGCGAAGCCTTCGACGGTATCGGCAAGTACCGGTAGCCCGAACCGGGCGAACCGCGCTGGGTCGCCATTGGCGCTAAGCGCCAGGGTCTCGAACTGCGGGCCAAGCCGCGACAGGATCTGGTCAAGCACACAGCCGTCGCCAAGCGGCAAAAGGCTTTTATCGCCACCGCCCATCCGTCTCGATTGGCCACCCGCCAGAATGATCCCTGCGACATCCCGATTCATTCTGCCCAGCCTGTACGCCAACCCGTGAAATCGCAAGCGACTTCACGGGCGGGTAGTGCATCAGTTTGAAATCCGGCGCTTTACGCGCGCGAGGCCTTCAACCAAGCCAATGATGAGCCAGCCACGCGAGGTACAATCCGGCTATGGCCGCATAGATAAAGCCGACCGGACCTTTGGGCATGGGCTTATGGTGCGCCACGCGGAGCCGTGGCGGCCGAAAATAGGATAACATTTGCCGTTGTGAGACGATTAGCACTTGCTCCAACTCGCGGCGCCCTTCCTCCCTTGCCCGCTTTGAATCCAGGCGCTCCTGAGCGTAGAGTTGTCTCGCATGTTCCGAGGCCGAGAGTGAGTTTTCGTCTAGCCACGCTTTGAACTTGCCGGGTCTTATGAGGACTTTGGCGTGGGTGAAGTCGCGGCGGTGTAGCCGTTCCGCCTTGGAAGCTTCGAAATCGGCGTGCCACTCTTCCCAAGTCGCCCGCATGTCAACGGCACCAGGAAGCTGGCGGATGCGAGGATAATCCTTGGCAGTGTAAGCTGAGATAGCCCTGACTTTGCTGGCCATTGCAGATCTCCCCCTTGTTCCAAGAAGAGGGTGCGACATCCTAGGGCTTGATGTCCAGATGGCGTATCGAGCCGCATCGCCCCGCCAGAGCTAGGGATAACTGCCTTTTTCACACAACATATTCAAGGCCCGCCATTTTCAAACTGATGCATTACCCACGGGCGCGGCTAGATTCCGTCCGGCGCCATGGCCGGCCCAGTGCTTTCGGCGACGATCCTTCGCCGACCGACGATGCGCTCGCGATAAAGCGCATAGAGACCCGAGCCGACGACTATTGCCGCACCGGCGATCATCGGCATGTCCGGCACGTCACCGAAGATGATCAAGCCAAGCAGGATCGACCAGAGGAGCGCGGTGTAGCGGAACGGCGCAATGAAGGAGATCTCGCCCGAACGCATCGCCATGATGATGAATTGATAGCCGATCAGCACCAGCACCGCGGCCAATGCCAGCAGCGCCGTGCCTTTGCCGGTCATCGGGGTCCAGCCACCCATCGGCGTCAACAGGAAGGCGCCGACGACGGTCATGGCAAGCGCTGTGGCGGTCGAGACCAGCATCGTCGGGATGGCCTGGGGGATGCGTTTGGTGGCGAGGTCCCGCACCGTGCAGCACGCGACGGATGCCAGCGCCACCAGCGAGTAAACGCTGAAGCCCTCGAAACCCGGCCGCACGATGATCATGACCCCGGCAAAACCGATAGCGATCGCCAGCCAGCGCCGCCAGCCGACCGTTTCGCCGAAAAACAGCGCCGCGCCCATCGTCACCGCCAGGGGCAGCGCTTGCAAGACGGCCGAAACACTGCCAATCGGCAAATGCGCGAGCGCAACCAGGAAGGACACGGTAGCGCCCGCTTCACTCAGCACACGGATCGCCACCAGTGGCTGCAGCATCAGGCGAGGCTGGAAAAGCGCGCCACGTTGCCAGGCCAGCAGGCCGACGAAGAGCGAGGCGAACGCCCCTCTGATCAGCATGACCTGCGCCATGTTCATCGACTGTGAAGAGTATTTGGTAATGGCGTCGTTGAGCGTGAAGCCAACCATCGCCACCACCATGAACAACGCGCCGCGAAGATTTGGGGAAAGGGGCAAGACACCTACCGATTGCCTGAGCAAGCAAGCCTGTAACAGCCCGCCACGAAACAGCAATGGCAAAGGGCTGGGCCAGCACCGGATACCCATCGTCGCCGGCGTGAAATCATCCCGGATCAGGCACGAATTCGGTCGGAAGGCGGCGTCGTCTCCCGACACTTGTACAGCCGAGGCGACGTCTATTTCTTCGGCGTCAGCACCTCGGTGCCGTTGCCGTCCTTGCCGGCGATGGTCCACAGGCCATGCAGCGACCCGTCATCCTCGACCTTGTAGACGACGAGGCCGATATCCTTGCCCATGACGTAGCCGGCGGAGAATGCATTGTCGTTGCGCATGCAGATGCCATCCGAAGACGAGCCGCCCGTCTCCCAATGGATCGCGCAGGTGGTCCCGCTGGTCAGTGTGATGGTGGCTTCGCCATCATAGGCCGAACCGTCGAAATTGGTGCCGGCGACGGTGTAAGTGCCGCCGATCGACTGGGCAGCCGCGGGCAGGGCGGCCAGGCCGAGCAGGGCGAAGGAAAGAAGAAGTTCGCGCATGATGTAATCCCCCGAGAAAGCGAAGAACCGCTACGGAACGGAGGCTAGGCGGGAAACCGTCACCAGTAAATCAGACGGATATTTGCGGACAAAGATTTTGTTTGCGGTGTGGCTAAAATGCTGATGGCCGCCTACGGCTCATGGCCCCTTGAGGCTGCCGGCGATGACGCCGACCAACAGGTCATATTTCGATTTCAGCGCCGGCGGATAATCGATCCAGACCGTGCGGATGACGCCATCCCTGCCAAACAGCCGCCGCTCATAAAAGATCTTTCCATCCTTCACGCCCGACAGCACCGCCCAGTCCTTGCTTTGCTGTAGGTGACTTCGTACCCTGGTTCATCGCTCGCCTTTTCGCCGGCAATGAACCCCTTCGGCGTGTCGTCATCGACATTGAATATGCCGGAGCAGGTCAGGCTGGCGCCGTCCGCGCTTAGCCACATCTGGCCGTCGCCATTTTCAGGCTCTGGCTGGCGATCGGTGAAGATATCGCCGGGAAAGGTGCAGACGGTGCCGAAGCGCTCGTTCACATAGGTGGATTGCGCGGCAATAGCGGTGGTCGCCGAGACCACGGCTAGCGATGTCACGATTGAATAGAGCCACCGCATGTCTGACCCGAAGCCGATGATTGCGGGGCAATTCTTGCACAGACAGACGAGAAGGTCAGCCGCCCGTGACACTCATATGGCGTGACACCGAAGGGCGGCTGGTGCGGCGGTCGATGATGAAGTCATGACCTTTCGGCTTGCGGCCGATGGCTTCGTCTATGGCGTCAGCGACAAGTTCGTTGCCTTCGGACGCGCGCAACGGCGCGCGCAGATCGGCCGCATCCTCCTGGCCAAGGCACATATAGAGCGTGCCCGTGCAGGTCAGCCTGACCCGGTTGCAGCTTTCGCAGAAATTATGCGTCATCGGCGTGATGAAGCCGAGTTTTCCGCCGGTCTCGGCGACATGGACATAACGGGCCGGGCCACCGGTCTTGAAGGGGATATCGGTCAGCGTGAACTGGCGCTCAAGCGAAGCGCGCAGCAGCGACAGCGGCAGATACTGGTCGGTGCGGTCGGCGTCGATCTCGCCCATCGGCATGGTCTCGATGACGGTCAGGTCCATGCCGCGGCCATGCGCCCAGCGCATCATCTCGGGCAGTTCGACGTCGTTGAAATCCTTCAACGCCACCGCATTGAGCTTGACTTTCAATCCGGCCGCCTGAGCCGCGTCGATGCCGGCCATGACCTTGCCGAGATTGCCCCAGCGCGTGATGGCGTGGAATTTGTCGGCATCGAGCGTGTCGAGCGAAACGTTGATGCGCTTGACACCACGATCGGCGAGTTCGGCGGCGAAGCGCGAAAGCTGCGAGCCGTTGGTGGTCAGCGTCAGCTCTTCCAGCGCGCCGCTTTCAAGGTGCCGCGAAAGCTGGCGCACCAAGTGCATGATGTTCTTGCGCACCAGCGGCTCACCCCCGGTGAGGCGCAACCGTTTGACTCCCTTTTCGATGAACACGGTGCAGAGCCGGTCGAGTTCTTCCAGCGACAACAGGTCCTTCTTGGGCAGGAAGGCCATATCCTCGGCCATGCAATAGGTGCAGCGGAAATCGCAGCGGTCGGTGACCGACACTCTGAGATAGCTGATCGTGCGACCGAAGGGGTCGATCATGTTCATGTTCGAGCGTTTCCGTGGCCGTTAACGGCGTCGTTATATACAGCTATGTGATACGATCCAGCCCGCCATTCAAGATAGCTTGCCTTGATCTTTGGTAACATTCCCCGACCGACATTGCGTGTCGGACACCGTTGACGCCTTTGCGTACGGAGCGAAGCAGCGTAGGGAAGGGGAATTCAAGCAGGATCGACCATGACGGCGCCGAAAGAACTGAGGGTCTCGAAGGACCGCAAGCTGCTCACCGTGACGTTTCCGGGCCACCAGCCGTTCGAGCTGCCGGCGGAATTGCTGCGCGTGGCGTCGCCTTCCGCGGAAGTGCAGGGTCATTCGCCGGAACAAAGGGTGACGGTTCCCGGCAAACGCAATGTGGCCATCCTGAAGATCGAACCGGTCGGCAATTACGCCGTGCGCATCACCTTCGATGATTTCCATGACACCGGCATCTTCACCTGGAATTACCTGCACACGCTCGGCCACGAGAAGGACGCACGCTGGAGCGTCTATCTCGCGGAACTCGCCGAGAAGGGCCTGAGCCGCGATCGTTAGCCGCCATTGCGTCGTCAAAACGTCACGTGTCGGGCGTAGGGGCGGCGGATCGGGAGACGGAAAATGTCGGTCATCACCACAGTAGAACAACTCGAAGCCCTTTACGGACTGCCCGGCGAAGCCTCCGTGATCAAGGAACTCGACCATGTCATTCCCGAATACGCCGCCTTTATCGAAGCGTCCCCGTTCGTCGCGCTCGCGACCAGCGGTCCGGAAGGGCTGGACTGTTCGCCGCGCGGCGATCTCGCGGGTTTCGTGCGTATCGTCGATGCGAAAACGCTGATGATGCCGGACCGGCGCGGCAACAACCGTGCCGATTCGTTGAAGAACATCATCCGCGACCCGCGCGTCGGCCTGCTGTTCCTGGTGCCGGGCTCCGGTACGACGCTGCGCATCAATGGCCGGGCGCATATCACCACGGATGCGGCGTCGTGCGCGTCGTTCATGGTCGACGGCAAGCCGGCGCGTTCGGTCACGGTGATCGATGTCGATTCGGTCTATTTCCAGTGCGCCCGGGCGATCGTGCGGTCGGAACTGTGGAATCCGGAGAGGCATGTCGATCCGAAATCGCTGCCGACACCCGGAAAGATCCTGGAAATCACCAGCCGCAAGAATATCGACGGCGAAACCTACGACAGGGAATGGCCGGAGCGGGCTAAAAAATCGATGTGGTAGTGAGTTGAGGGCGGAAAGGCCGATCACGCCTCGTTCAGCACGTCATAGATCTTGCGCATCTGCTCGCCGATCATGTCGCATTGTTCCGGCGTCGACTGGCTCATCGCCTTCTCGATCAGCGCCATATGCACTTTCAGCGCCTGCATCAGCAGCGCCTCGCCGCCTTCGGTCAGCGTAAGCCGCAAGATGCGCTTGTCCTTCTCATCGCCTTCCCGCCGCAGTAGGCCACGCGCCTCGAGCTGCGGCAACAGCATGGTGATGTTGGAGCGGCCGACGAGCAGCTTGCGGGCAAGGTCGTGCTGCGACATGCCGGGATGGCGATAGAGGTTCATCAGCACGTCGAGTTGCGCTGGCTTCAGGTCGAGCGGCGCGAGTTTCACCGCCAGCGTGCGCTCCAGCACATGGCACGCGCGCGCCACCGCGACCCAGTTGCGAAAACGCGGGTTGTCCCAGGGTAGCTCTTGTTTATTGTTCATCTTTGAACTATTATGTTCATGCTTGAACGTATGGATGGATTCTGACTATGGCATCATTCGGGCTGAAGGTCATCCGCGGTGTGTTTGGTGCGGCCGAACATGTCGCGCCGCGCATCACCGGACGCGCGGCTTTCGAATTGTTCTGCCGTACGCCAAGCATCAGGACATTGACTGACGGCGAGCGCCGCGCCATCGACCGCGCCGCGGAGTTCATGGCCGAGGCGCGGCATCACCGGCTGAAAACCGCGACCGGCTGCGTCATGGTTCATGAATTTCGTCCCGAGCCCGGCCGCGAGCCTGCCGGCAGCGTCCTTGTCATCCATGGCTGGCGCTCGCGCACCGAATATATGCGCGCCCTGATCGAAGGTTTTCGCGCTGCCGGCTATAGGGTCGTCTCGCTCGACCTTCCCGGTCACGGCCATTCGCAGGGCAGGCACCTGAACATGGTCAACGCCGTCGAAGCCGCCAGAGTGGCCGGCGAATGGTTCGGGCCGTTCGTGGCCGCCGTCGGCCATTCCTTCGGCGGCGCCGTCGCCACCAACGCCGTTGCCGGTTCCGTCAAGGATATCCCGCCGCTGGCGGCCGCACGCCTCGTGCTGATCGCGGCACCGAGCTCGCTGCCGGCAATCTTCGCCGACTTCAGCCGCATGCTTAATGTCGGTCCCCGCTCGCAGATCGCCATGGCCGACCGTGTTGAATATCTCTCTGGCCGGCCATTGCATGAATTCACCGGTGACCGCCAGCTCGCCCAGGCGCCCGTGCCGACGCTGGTCATTCATGCTCCCGATGACCGTGAAGTGCCGGCTGAACACGCACGACGCTATGCTGGCGCAGGCGACCATGTGCGGCTTCACTGGGCCGATGGGCTTGGCCATCGCCGCATTCTGGCCGACAAGGGCGTGGTCGAACGCGCCGTCGGCTTCGTGACCACGCAGCGCGGGGCGTCGCTGGCCCACTGAGCGGCATTCAGGCTTTCTTCTTTTCCCCGGGCTCTACGGGCAATCCGGCTGCCTTCCAGGCCGTGTAGCCGCCGAGAATATGCTTGACCGGCGAAAGCCCCATGTCTTGCGCCGTTTTGGTGGCCAGCGCCGAACGCCAGCCGCCGGCACAGAAGAAGACGAAGCTTTTTCCGGAAGCGAAGAAGGGCTTGTGGTAGGGACTTTCGGGATCGATCCAGAACTCCAGCATGCCACGGGTGACATGCTTGGCTCCGGTTATTCTGCCGTCACGTTCGATCTCTCGAGGGTCGCGGAGATCGACGAAAATGGTGCTTTCGTCTTCAAGCAGTCCTGCCGCTTCCTCGGGCGAAACCACTTCGATCTCGGCGTTGGCCTCATCCAGCAGTTCGCGATACCCTTTTTTCACGTCGTCCCTCCCGGCCGCAGGTTTGCAAGTCGAATTTCGAGCACAACGAACGGTGTTTGTCACGCCTCGGCGGTGTCGGCCATGGTCTTCCAGGCGGCCATTGCCCCGGCCACCGTCGCCAGCAGGGCGGCACGGGAAGCACCGTCGCGCGCCTGGATCGACATGCCGTGCTGGACCGTTGCAAAAAAGGTCGCGGCGGCACGGCAATTGAAGTCGGCAGGCAGTTCACCCTCGGCCACGCCGCGCTCGAGACGCTTCTTCAGGGCGGTTAGATTCTCGGCGCGGCGGCGCCGCAAATCCGCGCAGATCGCGCCCCGGCTCGAATCTTCGTGCAGCGCACCCAGCGCGATCAGGCAGCCCTGCGGGCGATCGGTCTGCGAATAGGCCTTTGCGGTCCGACGCAGGAACCGCTCGATCGCAAGGCGCGCCGTTGGCGCCTCTTCGAGCGCGAGCCAGATATCGGCACCTTCCACGCGGGAATAGAGATCCGTCGCCTCGAGGAACAAGGCTTCCTTGCTGCCGTAGGCGGCATAGAGGCTCGGCGAATTGATGCCCATCGCCGCCGCGAGGTCGCTGATCGACGCGCCTTCATAGCCCTTGGCCCAGAACACATCCATCGCGCGCCGCAGGGCCGCGTTTCGATCGAAGGTGCGGGGACGGCCTCTTTCCGACATGACGTTCATTTCTGTGTTGATCGATACATAAATGAGTTGACGCAATCAGGCAAGGCTGGCAGATATTTATGTATCAATCACTACATAAATGGAGAAACCGATGGCATCCAGGAATTTGAACGGCAAGGCGGCACTCGTCACCGGAGGCAGCCGCGGCATCGGCGCGGCAATCGCGCGAAGGCTCGCGGCGGAGGGGGCCGATGTCGCGCTGACCTATGTGCATGGCGAGGACCAGGCCCGCTCGGTCGTCGCCGAGATAGAGACCAAGGGCGGTCGCGCGATCGCGATCAAGGCCGACAACCGCGACGCCGAAGCCATAGACCAGGCGGTTGCCGATGCGATGACCGCCTTCGGCCGGCTCGACATCCTGGTCAACAGTGCCGGCATCTGGCGCGCCGCACCCATCGATATGCTGTCGCTTGCCGATTTCGACGAAACCATGTCGGTCAATCTGAGGGCGCCGTTCATCGCCTCGAAAGCGGCGGCAAGACACATGGGCGAGGGCGGCAGGATCATCTCGATCGGCAGCAATCTGGCCGAACGGGTCACCGACACCAACCTGGGAGCCTACTCGACCAGCAAGGCGGCGCTGGTCGGCCTGACCAAGGCATTGGCCCGCGACCTCGGGCCACGCGGCATCACCGCCAATGTCGTCCATCCCGGCTCGACGGATACCGACATGAACCCGGCCGACGGCCCGCACGCCGAACATCAGCGAAAGAAGATGGCAACTCCGCGATTCGGCAAGGCGGAGGACATCGCCGGCATGGTTGCCTGGCTCGCAGGTCCAGAGGGCCGTTTCGTCACCGGAGCCGCGCTGACCATCGACGGTGGCGCAAACGCCTGAAGACGCAGGGATCCCCGCGGCCGGGGCGACCCAAAGGTCGCCCCGGCCGTCACGATCTTGTGAAACCGTTCTGCAACAGGCCCGCCGAAATTTATGAAAGCTTAACGAAATCGGTATGAATCGGTATAGTCGCGCCTTACATCCGCCATGCGGTTAGCGGGACGGTCTAGCGTGCGGAACGGGAACCGGTTGCGGCCGGAGCGGGTGATCCATGAACTTCCTCGGTAAAAAAGCAACCGTGATGCCGCTGGTGGCGATTACGGCGACGCTGGCTTTCGGCACGCCTCAGGCAGGTGCCCAAGGGCTTTTCGACATGCTGTTCGGCGGCGGCATCAGGCATGAGCCGAACGGCGAGTTTCCGCCTCCTCCGCCAAAGCACAAGCCGAAGGCGCCGGCCGGTGGCGACGGCGGCGGTGCGAGGATCAGCAGTCCGTCTTACTATACTTACAAGGCCGACAGACTGGTGCGCGTCGACTTCTCGACGCTGGCCACCGCGCCGCAGCCGGCGGCGCCGCAAGATGCCGCTTTCGTTCCCTCGGCCACGGGTGCTGCTTTCCACGATGCCATTGCCGGCCTCAGCGACTACGAACTCTATGCCGAGCCCGACATCGCCAAGGCGCTGATCGCCTACTACTCTGCCAACCCGGATTTCATTTGGGTAGGCGGGACAAGCCCCAACAACCGTGCGCAAGATGCCGTGCGGGTGCTTGGCGAGGCTGCCAGCTACGGCCTCACGCCCGCCGACTACACGGTCGATGTGCCAGCGCTCGGTTCGACCTCGGCGGACGACGCAGCCAAGTTGAAGGAACTCGTCCGTTTCGAGATGGCGCTTTCCGCGCGTGTCCTGCGTTACGCCCATGACGCCCAGAGCGGCCGTGTCGAGCCCAACCGCATGACCGGCTACTACGATTTCCCGGCCAAGCCGCTCGACATGGTGGGCGTGCTGAAAACACTGGCGCATACACAGGAAGTTCGCACCTACCTCGAATCGCGCCATCCGCAGAATGCGGAGTACCAGGCGCTGCGCGTCGAACTGGAATCACTGCAGGCGAGCGCCGAGAACGAGATCGTCGTCGATCCGAAACTGCTGCTGAAGCCGGGCGAAACCAGCCCCGAACTGCCGAAGCTCCTGTCGCTGATCGCGCGCAATCTCGATGACGAGATGGGCGGCACCTATGGCGAGGTGCTGTCGCGGCTGGCAACCAGCGAAGTCTATGTTCCCGAACTTGTCCCGCTGATCAAGGCGGTGCAGCAGAAGGAGGGCATGAAGGGCGACGGCGTCATTGGACCGCGCACCGTCGCCTTGCTGGCGGGGACGTCGAAGGCCGACAGGCTGCTCAAGGTTCAGGTGGCGCTGGAGGAACTGCGCTGGCTGCCTTCCGATCTCGGCAGTCCGCGTGTTTTCATCAACCAGCCCGCCTTCACCGCGAGCTACATCGACGACGGCCAGGAAAAGCTGAAGACACGCGCCGTCGTCGGCCGTGTCACCAACCAGACGGCCTTCTTCTACGACCAGATCAAGCAGGTCGATTTCCATCCCTACTGGGGCGTGCCGCAGTCGATCATCGTCAACGAAATGCTGCCGAGATTGCGTGGCGATCCCGGCTATCTCGACCGTGCCGGCTATGAGGTGACGGATTCACGCGGCAAGCGCATTCCGTCGTCGGCGATCAACTGGGGCGATTATGGCGCCAACATTCCCTACAGCGTGCGCCAGCAGCCGAGCGAGGCCAATGCGCTGGGAGAATTGAAGATCCTGTTCCCCAACAAGCATGCGATCTACATGCATGACACGCCCCAGAAATCATTCTTCAAGCAGGACATGCGCGCGCTCAGCCATGGCTGTGTACGCCTGCAGGATCCGCGCGGAATGGCGGCGGCGGTGCTTGGCACCTCTGTCGACTATATCGCGGAGAAGCTGAAGCACGGACACTCGACCGAGGATGTGACGCGCAAGATCCCGGTCTATGTCGCCTATTTCACCGCCTGGCCCGACATGTCCGGCAAGGTCGAGTATTTCAGCGACGTCTATGACCGCGACTCGCGGCTGAAGCAGGCCCTGGACGCGACCGAGGCGGTGCGCTCACCGTCGAGCTAACAGTCAACGCTCCGACAGCGGGCGCCGGAAACCGGCGTCGCGCCCGGCGATCAGCCAATAGACCAGCCCGGCCACAAGACCAGCGGCGGCTATGATGCCGATGTCGGCCCAGCGCTCCAGATCCACGTCCTCCGCCGCGCTCGGCCAGATCAGGAAGAAGCCGCCGGCCGCTGCCGCGGCGCCGAAGAACATGTGCAGCAGGGCGTTGCGCAGGGAGAAGAACTCGGCGATCAGCGCGAAGATCAGCGTCTGCGGCGCCGTCACCACAACCGTCAGGAAATAGATGAACATGCCGAGGGGCGGTACCACCAAGGCCGCGATCGGCGAGACGCCCATGAGGTCGAAATAGGCCGGCGCGTTGGGCAGGGCGCTCAGCGCGGCATAGATCGCCACCACGGCGATCAGGCCAACCAGTATCGCGACAAAATAGCCGGCGAGCATCATCAGGACGCGCTTCATCAAGTGCTTCGCAGTCGACATGCCCACCCCCGTGAAGCCCGGTCACTCCACAATCAGCCATCAATGGCGAATTGACGCAAGGGGAGACAGAGACTGTCAGCGTCTTGGCCCGACGCGGACGGACGAAACCCGCCGTTCAGGCGCCGCCGCACATATGCTGCGAATCCGGCAGAGCCCAGGAGCCTTTCGAGACGAGGTCGACGGAATAATAGTCCCGGCCACGGTCGTCGTCCTTGGGGCAGTCCCTGGGAATCGAGATCAGGCATATGACGACCGGTTCTCCGACCTTCGAGGCGGCCAAGCCGGCCTCGCGATCATAGGAGACAGCCCCGCCGCCATTGGTGAACGTGGTCGCGCTGCCCGCTTCGGGACTGGCCGTTTCCAGCGGATCGTCGCCGAGCCGGGCGCTAAGCGTCTTGATGTGCGTCGATGCGCATTGGCCGATAGCCGAAGGCAGGGGCTGATCGACGTGCCCGGGGTTTCGCCCGGCGGCTTCGAGCGCCTTCTTGCCAATCAGCGCGATGTTGTAGTCCTGGATCCAGGAAGGCGCATTGCCATAGGTCTGCAAGGCGTTGTTGAGGGCGCTGACGATACAGGCCGTATCGCTCTCGCAGGCATTGCGGTCGGCGATCAGCCCGCGGGCAATCCTGCGCTTGTCGCCGCCGAACGCCGGCTCGAATCCCTTGAACGCCTTCGAAACCAGCAGATCGATCGCCGACAGCCGCGGGTCGGCACAGATCGCTTTTTCCGCGGGCAAAGCAGCCTTGGCGCAGTCGAAGGACGGGCCATCGGCCCACGCGGGAGAAACGCCAAGGAAGCTGTCGGCTGTGACGATGGCGAGTACAGACAGAAAATAGGTTCCAGCGAAACATCGCATCATAGCCCCCGAGCCAACAGGTTTGTCCAAGGCATATCATACCTCAGGATGGACAATGTGGGCGCGCGTTTCGTCGCTGAGAATGCTCGGAGGCAGCGCATTGGCGACGAGGTCCCTGCGAACCTTATTTTGGTTCGGCCGTCACAGGATCGAAGTCGATTTCGACTTTTGCCTTGTCCGAGGTGTAGTAGGTGACGGTGTAGCCGTCTTTGTCCCAATCGACTTCTTTCACGTAGCGAAAGCCGTCGCGTTGCTCGACCTTGGCGATGATCTCCGACAGCTTCTTGGCATTGGGTGGCGGCAGGGGGGCTTCATCCGCGGCAAAGGCCGATCCGCTGGTAAGAAGAACGGCGACGCTGGTCGCCAGCAGAAATCTGGACATGGTTTTCCCTCAGGTTTCGACGGAGGGAAACTCGCTGGTGTATTGGTTGGTTCCGGAGGCAGGGAACTGTTGGCCCAAAAGAAGCGTGACCGCGCCGACGAAAGACATCTAAACCCGTCGTGTTTTCGGACGACTTAGAACGTCGAGTTTCCGACCATGATTTTGCACTGGCCTGCATTTGCTTACGCGCCAGCAAGCCTTGTCCTACGCGCCAGTAAGCTTTCAAGAGAATTTGATTGCGGCCGAACATCCAACGATTTCTTCAGGTTGGATGGTGGGCGATGCAGGGATTGAACCTGCGACCCCACCCGTGTGAAGGGTGTGCTCTCCCGCTGAGCTAATCGCCCGCTCGTTGCCCGAAGGCCAAGCGAGCCGCGATATAAGGGAGGCCGGCCGGTTAAGTCAAGGCAGTGTCTGGTGTTCTCACACAGATCGGATTTGCGGTCCCGGCTGGCCCGTTCCGGAGAGATTTCGTCCCCGGCGCTCAGTGTGCGGCGGCGCCGATCAGCCCTTGTGCCAGATCGAGCGTCAATGCATCAAAATGCGATATCACCGCCGAGGGCTCGAACTCGCGCACATGACGATCGGTGTAGCCGAAATCGACGGCGACGACAGGAATGCCGGCGGCCTTGGCAGTGTCGATATCGGTTTGCGAATCGCCGACCATCAAGGCGCGGTGCGGATCGCCACCGGCCAGTTTGATGGTTTCGATCAGGTGGCGCGGATCGGGTTTGCGAAACGCGAACGTATCCTGTCCGGCAATTGCCGCGAAATGCCTGGTCAGGCCGAGCGCCTCGATCAGCGCCAGCGAATTGGCTTCGTATTTATTGGTGCAGATGGCCAGCAGATAGCCGGCCTTCTCAAAGCGGGCAATCGCCTCGATCACGCCGGGGTAGGGGCGGGATTTGCCCGGAATGTTGTCGGTGTAGTGATCAAGGAACAGTTTCAGCAGCCGGTCGTGCTCCTCAACCTTGAGGGATCGTTGCTGCGCGGCATGCGCCCGTTCGATCATCACCCGGCCGCCATGGCCGACGAAGCGTTTGAAGCCGGCCTCGTCGACGGCCGCCAGTTCGCTGGCCGCCAGGCTGTGGTTGAGGCTGTCGAGCAAGTCCGGCGCCGTGTCAATCAGCGTTCCGTCGAGGTCGAACACGATGATCGGGCGACTCATGATCCATCCTGAGCAGGTTTGCGCATCGGCAGGCGATAGCGGCTACGACGCTTTAAGGCAAGCAAACTGGTGGCGCAGCCGCCAAGGGCTTTGACCCGGCCAGCAAAAATGCTAGGAGCCCAAACGCCAAAGCGCGTCGCATCGAAACGGACCCATGCGACACGCCTTGGGTTTTGTTTCATGCATGTCGTTCCCAAACCGAGGTCACTGTTGGGCGACGTGCATCAGGATTCGGGGCAGCAAGCAGCATGGATGCGAGGCAATTGAAGGTCGAGGCCGCGCGGGCGGCTCTTGCCCATGTCACCGACGGCATGCGGCTCGGCATCGGCACCGGCACCACTGCCGAGGAATTCGTGCGGCTGCTCGCCGACAAGGTTGCCTCAGGCATGACCATTATCGGCGTGCCGACCTCGGAACGCACCGCCGCGCTGTGCCGCGAACTCGGTGTGCCGCTGTCGACGCTGGAGGAAACACCCGAGCTCGATCTCACCGTCGACGGCGCCGACGAGGTCGACGGTGAGCTGACATTGATCAAGGGCGGCGGCGGTGCGCTGCTGCGTGAGAAGATCGTGGCCGCGGCTTCGCAGCGCATGATCGTCATCGCCGACCGTTCGAAGATGGTCGAGACGCTCGGCCGGTTTCCTCTTCCCATCGAAGTCAATCAGTTCGGCCTGCGCTCGACCGAGATCGCCGTGGCCGTGGTGGCCCGAAATCTCGGCCTTTCCGGTCCGGTGACATTGAGGATGACGGGAGGCCAGCCTTTTGTTACAGACGGCGGCCATTTTATCCTCGATGCATCTTTTGGCCGCATTCCGGATACAAGAGCGCTTTCGAATGCTCTCCACGCCATTCCTGGCGTGGTCGAGCATGGTCTTTTCATCGGGCTGGCGTCAGCGGCCATCATCGCCGGCGGCGACGGTATCCAAACCGTCCATGCCGCCCGAAAACCAGGGAGTTCTACCGATCATGATGTTGCATAACCGGGTTCGCCGTCTTTCAGTTCTCGTGGCGGCTTCGGCTGTCTTCGCGTTCTCCTCGCCTGTCTTCGCGCAGGACGTCACGGAATCGCATCTGAAGGCCGCACGCGCCGCGGTCGCCGCGATCCACGCGACCGACCCGTTCGACAACATCCTGCCGCAGGCCGCCGCGGCGCTCGAATCGCAGCTCATCCAGAAGAACCCTGACATGCAGGAGCTGATCGGCAAGACGATAAACGAGAAGGCGCTGGCGCTGGCCTCGCGCCGCGCGGACCTCGAGAAGGAAGCGGCTCTTGCCTATGCGAAGGTGTTTTCCGAAAAGGAGCTCACCGACATCGCGGCCTTCTACAGTTCCGAGTCCGGCAAGAAGCTGCTCGACAGCGGCCCGACCGTGACGCGTGACCTCGTCAAGGCCGCCGACATCTGGCAGAACGGCGTAGCCCGCGATCTTGCCCAGCAGGTCGGCGAAACTCTGGCGGCGGCGGCAAAAGCGAAGGCGGTGGCTGCGCCTACGCCCGCGCCCGCCGATGGCGCCGCTCCGGCAGACAATGCGGCCCCGGCGGATGGCGCCGCCCCCGCGGACGGATCGGCTCCCGCCGACGGCACGCAGAACTGATCCTGCATTTCAAACGCGGCCCTTGCGGCCATCTGTAAAGCCCGGCCTGTCCGGGCTTTTCTTTTGATGGTTTGCGGCCTACCTGTCACTCACATTTTCGACGTTCAAGGAGCCGCTTCATGGCCGGTTACGACTACGACCTCTTCGTCATCGGCGGCGGCTCCGGCGGGGTGAGGGCGGCGCGGGTCGCGGCAGCACTCGGCAAACGCGTCGGTATCGCCGAAGAATACCGTTTCGGTGGCACCTGCGTCATCAGGGGCTGCGTGCCGAAGAAACTCTATGTCTATGCCTCGCAGTTTCCCGAGCATTTTGCCGACGCCGCCGGTTATGGCTGGACGGTGCCGGAAGCCAGCTTCGACTGGCAAACGCTGGTCGCCAACAAGGACCGCGAGATCAGCCGCCTGGAAGCGATCTACAAGAGGAATGTCGAGGGCTCGGGTGGCGAGACCTTTCATTCGCGGGCGATGATCGTCGACCCGCACGTGATCCATCTCCTGGGCGAGGACCGCACCGTCACCGCCGATCAGATCCTGATCGCCACCGGCGGCCGTCCGGCTGCCCATCCGGCACTGCCCGGCCACGAACACTGTATCTTTTCCAACGAGGCTTTCGATCTCAAGGAGCTGCCGAAGGCGATCATGATAGAGGGCGGCGGCTATATCGCGGTCGAGTTCGCCAACATCTTTCACGGCCTCGGCGTAGACACCACGCTGGTCTATCGCGGCAAGGAAATCCTTGGCCGTTTCGACATGGACCTGCGGCGCACGCTGCATGAGACGATGGAAAAGAAGGGAATAAAAATCCTTTGCCATGCCGTCTCCGAATCGGTCAGCAAGCGGCCGGACGGGCGGCTCGACGCGCAGCTCACGAGCGGGCAGGTGCTAACGGTCGACCAGGTGATGCTGGCCATCGGCCGCATCCCCAACACCGAGAATATGGGCCTGGAAGGCGTAGGCATCGAGATGACCGCCGCGACGGGTGCGATCAAGGTCGACCGGTTTTCCCGCACCAACATCGACAATATCTGGGCGATCGGCGATGTCACCAACCGTGTCCAGCTGACGCCGGTGGCGATTCACGAAGCCATGTGCTTCGTCGAAACGGCGTTCAAGAACAATCCGACCGCGCCCGATCACGACACGATCGCGACCGCCGTCTTCTCGCAGCCGGAAATCGGCACGGTCGGCTTGTCGGAGGACGAAGCCGTCAAGCGCTTCGCCGATATCGAAATCTACCGCGCCAGCTTCCGGCCGATGCGGCACACGCTGTCGGGCCGTGACGAAAAGATGCTGATCAAGCTGGTCGTCGACGGCGCTTCGCGCAAGGTTCTCGGCGCCCACATACTGGGGCCGGATGCCGGCGAAATGGCGCAGCTGCTCGGGATCCCACTGAAGGCGGGGCTGACCAAGGACGATTTCGATCGCACCATGGCCGTGCATCCGACCGCGGCAGAAGAGCTCGTCACCATGTACAAGCCGACCTATCGGGTGAAGGACGGCGAGCGCATCTGACGCCTCGCCTACCGGCGCGCCGCCACCAGCCCTGGCCGGCGGCGGCAGTCAAACCGCTATAGCAACGTGCCGCGCAGGATGACGAGCGCCACCGAGAAATAGATCACCAGTCCGGTGACATCGACCAGCGTGGCGACGAACGGCGCTGACGCACTGGCTGGGTCGAAACCGATCCGTTTCAGGGCGAAAGGCAGCATCGACCCCGAGAGCGAGCCGAACGTGACGATGCCGACCAGTGCAGCACCAACCGTTGCGGCAATCAGCGGCCAGTGCGGGCCATAGTCGTAGAAGCCCATATATTGCCAGAGCGCGATCCGGCAGACGCCGACCACGCCGAGCATGGCGCCGAGCACGAGACCGGTGGGCAATTCGCGCAACGCCACCCGCCACCAGTCACGAAGGCCGATCTCGCGCAACGCCAGCGCCCGGATGACCAACGAGGTAGCCTGTGAGCCGGAATTGCCGCCGGAGCTCATGATCAGCGGGATGAACAGCGTCAACACGATCGCTTTCTCCAGCTCGCCCTCGTAGCTTTGCATCGCATTGGCCGTCAGCATCTCGCTGATGAACAGCGCGCAAAGCCAGCCGCCACGCTTCTTGATCATGGCGAGGAAGCTCATCTTCATATACGGCTCGTCCAGAGCCTCCATGCCGCCGAACCGATGCACGTCCTCCGTGGTCTCCTCGATCATCGTGTCGATGATGTCGTCGATGGTGACGATGCCGAGGATCTTGCCGTGGTCGACGACCGGGACGGCGAGCAGATCGTATTTGGAGATCGTCTGCGCCAGGTTTTCGCGATCGGTCAGCGGGCTGACCGTCACCGGCATGCGGTCGGGCGCAACCGACAGGATCGAGTCGCCCGGCTCACCGGTGATGAGCCGCCGCAAGCCCGTCGACCGCACCAGGAGGTGTGTTTGCGGATCGACGATGTAGATTGCGTAGATAGTCTCGCGCGTCCGCTCGACCTTGCGGATGTAATCGAGCGTGCGCCCCACGGTCCAGTCGGAGGGAACGCTGACGAACTCCGTCGTCATGATCGAGGCGGCGCTGCCTTCGGGATAGCCCAGAATGGAAAGCAGGGTCGCGCGCAGTGGCGGGGCCAATGCGCCGAGCAGTTCGGAGCGTGCCGGCTCGTCGAGTTCGCGCAGAATGTCGGCCGCGCGGTCGACGGACATGGCGGTGAGCAGCTTGCTCGCCTTGGGGCGCGGCAGGGCCTCCGCCAATTCGGGCGCGCTTTCGAGCTCAGGCTGGTCGAAAATCTCGACCAGCCGTTCGAAGGGCACGGCGCAAAGCAGCTCCGTCGCGGTTTCGCGCGTTTCATGATTGAGCGCCTCGACAACGTCGGCGACGTGGTCGTTGGCAAGGATGCGGGCGATGGCGACGGCCTCATCGTCCGCTACGGGGAAAAAATCGTTCATGGTTCACTCCTTGCCGTCCGGCAGGACGTGAACCATTCAGGTCACGTCTAGGCGGACGGCGGTTGCGTTCGACTGTGACTATCGCCAGGCATGGCGCGGTGACCTTTCTGCTTGCGGGTTCGCTTTTGACTGTCTGCAAGCCGGCGCAACATAGGAGCGAGCCTTGCCGAGTCAATCGCGGTGAGGAGGGAAAACAGTCCCGAACGGCCCTGATCGCGAGACTGTGATCACGGCGCGCGGGTTGACGCGGAAGTTCCCGTTACGTCGTCGTTATTTCTGCTTCAGCCGGCGCGAGAACCGCGTCCATTTGTCCTCGACCGGCCTTGGTTGGACCAGGATCGTGGTGAGTTCGACGGGCAGGCTCGGGGCGAGCGGCTTCTTGGTGGCGACACCGTCGGCAATCAAGACCATCGAGTGGTAGAACTCGGTCCCCGCAGCCGATCTCGGCGCCACGGCTTCGTGCATGACACTGATCACCGTCACATCGGGGCAGTTGTCCTTGATGGCCTGGTGGAAGGCAATCTTGCCGTCAGGATCGAGAGCACCGGTCGCTTCGTCGAGGAACAGCAGCCCCGGTTGCTGCAGTATGATACGAGCCACCACAAGCTTCTGCTTCTGGCCGCCCGACAGAACCTGATCCCAGCTTTTACCCTCGCGGCTTTCATTGGCCATGTGTTCGATGAAATCGCCAAGGCCAGCCTTGTGCAGCGCGGACGCAACCTGGGCATCGCCATGGTCGCGCTCGGAGCCGGGCAGGCAGACCAGCTGTTTCAGCGACACCTGCGGCAGCTTGACCTCCTGGGCGGCATAAAAACTCTTCACGCCCTCGGGGAAGACGATGGTGCCGCGGCCGTAGGGCCATAAGCCGTTGATCGCCTTGATCAGCGAGGTCTTGCCGCAACCGGATTCGCCTTTCAGGAAGGTCCATTCGCCGCGCCGGAAGCGCAAGTTGGCGGAACTGAGGAATGGCGTCGCGTCCTCGCCCTGGTGCGCCAACTCCAGCTTCTGGATGGTCAGGCCGAAAACCGGATTCTGGTTGGCGTAGTGGAAGTCGGAACGGCCGCTCTGGCTGTAGAATTCCTGCGGGTGCTGGACATTCTCGATCGCGTTGGCGAGCTCAGTCACACGCTGGCTGTTGGCGCGAAGCGTGGCGATGGCGGGCATGACATGGATGAACCACGAACACTGGCTGATGAGCTGGGCAACCATTTCGGAGCCGGTGATATAGCCTTTATAGTCCAGGCGACTGTGGATGAACGGCACCAGGCCCGGAGCATAGGCTACCATGCGGGCGCCGATGAAATTGTAGATTAGTTCGAACGACATATAGCTGGTGTTGACGACATTCAGCCGTCCCCAGGTACGATCAATGTCGACATAGAGCCGGTCGTGCATCGCTTTCTGCACGCCTTCGCCATGTGAGGCGGCGACATGGAAGCTGCGGCGCAGAAATGTCGTAAGTTCGCTACGATAGCTCCCCTCGGCCTTCTGCATGCGAATATTGAGACGTTCCAGCAGGCTGCCGAGCTTGACGGCGATCCAGGTGTTTAGGGGCACGTAAGTGGCAACGGCAAGAAGGGCGAGAACGGCGCTGCCATAGCTGCCAAGGAACTCCAGACCTTTGACCTCAACTGACGACTGCAACAGGTTCTGGCCGATAAAGTAGAGCGAGGTCGCCAGCCCCAGCACGCCCATGGCGAGGCCGATCGCACCGCCGGTCATGTCCTTGATCGATTCCTGGATGCGCTGGTCAACGTTGTCGGGCGCAACGATGCCGCCGTCCGCGGAACCATGTTGAGCATGGAAATGGGTATGGTTGCCGTCGAGCAAGGCCTGGTTGAATTGGTCGTTCAGCCAGCCACGCCATTTGCGGTGCAAGGTTGCCGAGACGAGATTGCGTATACCGGTGAAGCCGGCATCCTTGAGCAGGACCAGCAGCACCAGCACCCCGGCGTTGGTCAGGATTGTCTCCAGCGGGCGAGTGTTGGCGGCATCGTGCAGGAAGGCGATCGAATTCACCAATTCGCCCGAAGCCATGGCGAACCACACGCTGGCCTTGCTGGACAGCGCGGTGAGCAACGCGATCACCAGCGTCAGCGTCCAGGCTTCCTTCCAGCGGTCCGAGACCCAGTAGGCTCGCACGAGGCCCCAAAAATTGCGCATCGAGGATACCGGCGTCAGATGCGACCGCCCTGAGGCATCGCCTTGTAGTCCATCCGGTACTGACTCTTGCGATCGTCTGCCGATCCGAATCACGATCCCGCCCAAACCTTTTTTGTTTTGTTACGGATGGTAACACCAATTGATCATTTTCCATTAATTTTTAAAGTGGGGATGCGAGATTGCGTCCGCAGTCGTTGCCCTGAGGCAACATATCGATGGCTGGATCGCCACCCGAATGCCTGACAAAACCCATAAAATCTCTATTTATTTCAATCTATTAGGCTCTAGGCAGATGGCCGCGAGAAACCTTCCCCTAGGGAAGCTCCGCACACGGTTTTGTGACTCAAAAGTCCTTTGGGCCGGCCGAATTTCTTATCGGGAACTGACCAGAATTCCCGAAACAGGCCGTCCTTGATGTCCGATTCATGGCGTGCGGAGCTCAGTTTGCTCACGCAACGCCTGCTCTTGCTATCGGCGCGGGGATGGCTGGCTCAGCCGGCCTTTTCCAACTCGCCACGCGCCTTGGCGGCCGCTACCTGACGGATCGCATCAGCCAACGTGTCCGCGTCCTGCGCGCCCATCACCGCATATTTGCCCTCGAGCAGGAAGCACGGCACGCCTGTGATGCCCATGCGCGACGCGGTGGCGATTTCCGTGCGAACCGCTTCGACATCGGCATCGCTCGGCAACAGCGTTTCAACAACAGATGCATCCATGCCGGCCTCGCGGGCAGCTTCGACCAGCACGGTGTGGTCGCCGATGTTGGCGCCTTCCTCGAAATTCAACTGGAACAGGCGGCGCACCAGCCGGTTCTGGACGTCCTCGCCGGCGGCCCCGGCCCAGCGGATCAGCCGATGCGCATCGAGCGTGTTCGGCGCCACCTTGATGGCATCGAAGGCAAAGGAAATGCCCTCGGCTTCGCCAAGCGGTTCGATGCGGGCGTGAATTTCGCGAATGCGCTCGTCGCTGCCGAACTTGGCCAGCATGTATTCGTGGCGGTCCTTGCCTTGCGGCGGAATGGTCGGATCGAGCTGGAACGGCCGCCAGCGTATGTGCACTTCGACATCACCGGCAGCCGCCACCGCCTTGTCCAGCCGCTTCTGACCGATGAAGCACCACGGGCAGACGACGTCCGACACCACATCGACGGTTATGGCGTTCGCTTCGCTCATCTCTATCTCCGGATCTTCAGTTCGGTTTGCGCCACCAGGTCGGCAGCTGATAACCGAATATGGGCGTCTTTCGCGGATGTTCCAGATAATTCCAGTAAGCAAGCCACTGTTGCGTGTTGTACTGCATCGGCACCAGGTAATTGCCGGAGATCAGCAGCCGGTCGAGCACGCGGACAGCGGCGACATAATCCTCCTTCGAACGGGCTCGCAGCATTGCGTCGATGGCCGCATCGATCGCCGGATCGGCGACGCCGGCGAGATTGAACGATCCTTCGGTCCTGGCCGCTGCGGACGACCAGCGCCCGATCTGCTCGATGCCGGGGGACAACGAGTTGTTGAAACCGCTGGAGCCGATCAGCACCTCGAAATCGAAACGCTGCTTGCGCGACTGGATCTGGTCGCCGTCCAGGCTGCGTATGCTGACGTTGATGCCGATCTTCTCCAGTGTACGCTGATAGATGCCGGCCAGGCGCTCTTCGTCCTGCGATGCGGTCAGTATCTCGAAGCCGAAAGGTTTGCCGTCGGGATCGAGCATCGTGCCATTATTCACGTGGTAGCCGATGCTTTTCAGAAGATCGAAAGCGGTCTTCAGCACCTTGCGGTCCTGGCCAGAACCGTCCGTCACCGGCGGTTTCCAGGTGCCGTCCATGACGTCGGCCGGCACGCGGCCGGGGTAGGGGGCCAGAAGCGCCTTTTCCCTGTCGTCAGCCGGATGGCCGAGCGCTGAAAGCTCGGAATTCTGCCAATAGCTCATCGTGCGGGTGTACTTGCCGCCGAACAGATTCTTGTTGGCCCATTCGAAATCATAGAGCATGCCGAGTGCGCGCCGAACCACCGGGTTGGAAAATTTCGGCAGTCTCGTGTTGAACAGGAACCCGGTCACGACGGGCGGGATGCCGGTGTCGAAGGTTTCAGAGATCACGTCGCCTCTATGGAAGGCGGGAAAGTCGAGATCGCGCTCGCGTTTCACCGGGTCGCCGTCGTCGTCGATGGCGCAAAGCCCCTTCTTGAAGGCTTCGAGCTTGGCGTTGGCGTTGAGAAAATACTCGATGGTGATCTGGTCGTAGTTGTCGAAACCGCGCTTGGCGGGAACGTCCTTGCCCCAGTAGTCGGGGTTGCGCTTGAAGACGATGCGCTGGCCGGGCGTCACCTGTGCGATCCTGTAGGGACCGCTGCCGATCAACGGCTTCAGTGTCGTCTTGTCGAAAGTATCGATGTCGAAAGCGTGCTTGGGGATGATCGGCGTCAGCGCGATGATCAGGGGAAACTCACGATCGGCCTTGTCGTTGAAGGTGAAGCGCACGCTATGGTCGCCGGTCTTTTCGAGCTTGGCGATCCTGGCCATGCGGTCGCTGTAGGGTGGCCGGCCCTTCTGCGTATAGGCATCGTAAGTGAACAGCACGTCTTCCGGCGTTACCGGCTGACCATCCGACCATTTGGCATTCGGGTTGAGGTGGAACTCGATGCTTCTGCGCTCGGCATCCATGTCGGCGGTGTCAGCCAGAAGTCCGTAGAGAGTAAAAGCCTCATCGGCACTGCGCTGCAGCAGCGGCTCGAACACCAGATTGCCGAAGATCGTGTCCATCATGCCGCGCGCCGTCGTGCGCAGGCTTTTGAGGATGAAGGGGTTGAGATTGTCGAAGCTGCCGACGACGCAATAGGTGATGCTGCCACCCTTCGGCGCGTTGGGATTGACGTAGCTGAAATGGGTGTAGTCCGGCGGCAGGGCCGGTTCGCCCTGCATCGCAATCGCGTATTTCGGCTCCGACAACGCCGGTGGCGACGACAGGGTGAAAAACGATAGTGCGGTGACCAGCCAAACAAGAACGCGGCCCATGACCGTCTCCTTAACAGGTCGGCTTGATGATTCGATCCGCACCCTAGCATGGGGCAACTGCGTGGCGGCCAATGGCGTCGTCAAGAATTACAAGTGAGCGGGCTGGATTCGACGCCGCTTGCAGTGTAACACGCCGTCCGAAGTCATTCTGTTGCCTCATTTTGGCAACAGGTAGCTGGACCACACGGCACGAAAAAGCCGGTCCCGGGATCATTGAGAGGAAGTGCACGACATGACGAGCCTGAACAGCAACGCGTACCGCCTGTCGGTCATGGCCGCAGGCGTGGTTGGCTTTCTCGGCGCAGGACTTCCCTCTGCTTCCGCCCAGCAGCAGCAGCAGATACCGCAGGGCTGGTTCAAGGCCTGCACCAAGCAGGAAGACGTCGACATCTGCAACGTCCAGAACATCGTCACCGCTGGCAATGGCCAGCTTGTCACCGGCGTCAGCCTGATCGAGCTCAAGGGCAAGGTGAACCGCAAGGTGTTCCAGGTGACGGTCCCGACCGGTCGCCTCGTGCCTCCCGGCATCGGCTTGCAGATCGACACCGGCAAGGCGCAGAAGCTCGACTATGTCATCTGCTTCCCGGATCGTTGCGTGGCGGAAGTGCCGCTGACCGACCAGCTCGTCGCCTCGTTCAAGAAGGGTCAGGGGATCACGCTGACCTCGATTAATTTCCAGAACCAGGCCAACCCGATTAAGATCGCGCTGCAGGGCTTCAGCGGCGCCTATGACGGCCCCCCGCTGCAGCAGTCGGACATCGAGGACCGGCAGAAGAAGCTCCAGGATTTCGTCGCCAAGAACAACCAGGACTTCGCCAAGAAGCTCAAGGACGAGCAGGATAAGGCGAAGACCGCCAACTGATCCGGCGTCGACTCATTATCGTGTCAAAAAAAGCGGGGTCATGCCCCGCTTTTTTCATTTCTGGCTGTACCCGGCATGCCGGAAGTCAGTGCTTGGACTGCCGTTTCGGCGCGTAGCGCCCGTCCGGCTTCTTGTCGAACATTTCCTTGATCTGCGGATGGCGGACGGGTTCTCCCGACTGATCCTCGAGCAGATTCTGCTCGGACACATAGGCGATGTATTCGGTTTCCGAATTCTCGGCGAGCAGGTGGTAGAACGGCTGGTCCTTGCGCGGCCGTACGTCGGCGGGGATGGCGTCGTACCATTCGTCGGTGTTGGCGAATTGCGGATCGACGTCGAAAATGATGCCTCGGAACGGGAACAGCCGGTGACGAACCACCTGTCCGATCGCGAATTTGGCCGTTTTCATCGCACTCACCACTGAATTCCTTGACTTTATTTGGCGCAGACTCCGCATCAATTCAATCCCAAGCGTCTGAGCGCCTCAAAAATACGTGGAATGCGCAACAAAGGTTTTTGATGAACGTCGCGATACCGCGGCAAATTCCGCAGAATCGCTACCGCTGCCGCGTCGGCTTCCGAGGGCCACCTGCAAGCGCCGCAAAGCCGCTGCCAGGACGAAGCCCTTCGCGCATGAAGAAAGCGCGCAGAGGTGCAAAGCCGCCGAGCACGCCGAGGCCGGCGCCGCGCGCCATCTGTGCGGGCAACATGTCCGAAAGCAGCGATATGTTGAGCAGATTGACCGCGCTGCTGCGCGCCAGAATATCGGGCCGGCGCTTGAGATCGTATACAGCAAGGGTAGCGGCAGCCCCCGGATCCTCACGATTTTCACGCGCGATTCCAACCAGATCGTCGATATCCCTGATACCCAGGTTGAGGCCTTGCGCGCCGATCGGCGGGAACACGTGCGCCGCTTCGCCGACAAGCGCCACCCGCTGCGCCGCGAAACGCAGGGGGGTCACCGTCGACAAAGGATAGATCTGGCGGCCCGGCTCCACGGTTACCCGCCCCAGCATCGACTGCATCTGCCGTTCGACCCGCAGCGAGAGCATTGCGTCGTCCAACGCGGCAAGCTCCTTCGCGGTCTCAGGTTTGACCACCCAGACAAGGCTGGAACGATTGCCCGGCAGCGGCACCTGCGTGAAAGGGCCGGTCTCGGTATGGAACTCCGTCGAGGTGAAGCCATGTTCGCGGCTGTGGCCGAAATTGAGGACGAGCGCCGCCTGAGGGTAGGCGCGCGCCGCCGTCGAGATGCCCGCGGCCTCGCGGGCCGGCGACAGGCGGCCATCGGCAGCGACCGCAAGCGACGCATCGATCTCGCTGCCGTCGACCAGCGCGGCATGAGCTTTGGCGGCGCCGAGATGCCAGGCCTTCACCATCGATCTGCGCCATTCGATCCCGGAATGCGCGGCCACCTTGCCGGCAAGCGCGGGTCCAAGGACGCCGTTGGGCAGGTTCAGGCCGAACCGTTCCTCGTCGATCTCGCTGGCGCGGAAAATGACGACGGGACTGCGGATCAGCCTGCCGGTCGCATCGACAATACGCATCACCTTCAAGGGGGCGGCCTTGGGCTCGATGTCCTCGAGCACGCCCAGCCGTTCGAGCACTTTCAGGGCAGGCGTCATGAGCGCCGTGGTGCGACCGTCGGGAGCCGAAACCTCAGGCCCGGCAATCGTCACCGGAAAGCCGGCATCGGCGAAGGCAAGCGCGGCGATCAATCCCGCCGGCCCGGTGCCTGCGATCAGTATCCGCGCTGTTTCCTGATGCTCCAAGATCGGCTTCCGGCTTGCTGTGCGAGGCGGCCATCAGGCCTGCCCAGTCGAGAGACGCATATAGGGCAGATCATGCGGCTTGATCAACGCGGCGATTCGGCCCATTCGAGTGTCATGACCGGCCAACAGGACGATTTCAGCCACCTCGACCGCGCCGGCCGCGCCACGGCAAACGTCGCGCGCAAGCCGCGCTGGACGGTCAACGTCGTCGTCGGTGCAAGCATCGCACTGGCCTGGCTGCTGCTTGCCGCGATGGCGATTCGCGGCGCCGAGGCCCAGATCGGCGCGCCAGGCGACACTTTGTTGCGTAACTTGCCGCAACTGCCGTTACCGGCCGTGCTCGAACGGTTCTTCGTACTCTGCCTTTCACCTGCGCCGCTGGACGCTAGCATCGGCCCGCGTACCCTGGCGCTCATCCTCATGTGGTTTCTCATGGCGATCGGCGCGATGCTGCCATCCGCGGCGCCAATGATCCGCACCTATTGCGAGATCGCCGATACGGCGCGGATCAAGGGGGAGCCAGTCGTCCATCCGCTGGTGCTGGTTGCCGGCTACCTCAGCGTCTGGCTTGCCGCCTCGATGCTGTTTGCGGCAGTGACACTTGCCGTCCACGCATTCGCCGCCACGGGAGGGATATTCGATCCGCTGCTTGGCGCTGCCGGTGGGCTCGCCTTGCTGGTTGCCGGCCTCTACCAGTTCAGCGGCCTCAAGGAGGCCTGCCTGAAGAAATGCCGGAATCCGTTCTCGATCCTGTTTTCGAACTGGAGCGCGAGAACCGTCCGCGTCTTCCAGCTCGGCGTCGCGCAAGGCATCTGGTGCCTCGGCTGCTGCTGGGCATTGATGCTGGTGATGTTCGCAGTCGGCGTGATGAACGTCTTCTGGATGGCGCTGATCGGCGTGTTCACCCTGATTGAAAAACAGACGACGGGCAGTCTTCCAACCCGGCTGGCTGGTGCGATACTGCTTGTCTGGGCAGCCGCGCTGCTAGTAGTCTCGCTATGAGTGGGGGAAATTCGATGGCAGATCAGAGCTGGGCAATGAAAGGAGAGCTCGTACTCTCCTGCAATTGCACGGTTTTTTGCCCTTGCGTGCTGTCGCTTGGCAACCATCCTCCGACCGAAGGTTACTGCCAGACCTGGGCGGGTTTTCGTATCGACGCCGGCCATTTCGGCGAGGTCGACCTCTCCGGTCTCAATCTTGGGCTGATCATGGAAATCCCCGGTTACATGAGCCGTGGCAACTGGACCGCGGGCCTGTTCATCGACGTCAGGGCCTCTGTCTACGCGGTCAAGGCCTTGACCAAGATATTCACCGGCAAAGCCGGCGGAACGACGTCGCTGCTCTCGATCCTGGTCGGCAAATTCCTGGGCGTCGAACAGGTGCCGATCACCTACGAGACGCGCGACAAGACGCGTATTTTCCAGATACCCAGGATTATCGACGGGGCGGTCACACCAATCGCGGGCAAGGACCGCGAGAAGGATACGGTGATCACGAATTCCGAATACTGGATCGCGCCGGAGATCATCGTGGCCAGGTCCGACAAGAGCAAGATGCGGGCCTTTGGCCGCAACTGGAATTTCGCCGGCCGCTCGGCCGAGATATGCAAGCTGGATTGGCGGGGCCCGTGAGGAAGAACACAAAGGCCCGCAAGATCGCCGAGAAGATCACGGAACGGATTCCGCGACCGAAGAAGAAGGTCACTTGGCCGCAGGCGCGCGCGTTTTCGGTGCATCTGCTGACCGCTTCCGGTTCGTTCCTGGCTTTCCTGTCGCTGGTGGCGGCGAGCGAGGAGCGCTGGACGGCCATGTTCTGGTGGCTGGGGCTGGCGCTGTTCGTCGACGGTATCGATGGGCCGATCGCCCGAAAGCTGGAGGTCAAGGAAATCCTGCCGACCTGGTCGGGCGAACTTCTCGACAACATTATCGACTATGTGACCTACGTGCTGATCCCGGCCTTCGCGCTCTATCAGCGCGGTTTCATGGGCGAAGGCCTGTCGTTCCTGTCGGCGGCGATCATCGTGGTCTCAAGCGCGATCTACTACGCCGACACCGGCATGAAGACGAAGGAGAATTTCTTCAAGGGATTCCCGGTGGTCTGGAACATGGTGGTGTTCACGCTGTTCGTTATCGAGCCGGGACAATGGGTTTCGTTCGCCGTGGTGGTGGTGGCCGGCATTCTGACTTTTGTGCCGATAAACTTCATCCATCCGGTGCGGGTGAAGCGGCTGCGGCCGATCAATCTCGGCATGACGCTGTTGTGGTGCGCCTTCGGCGCGCTTGCGCTTGCGCAGGCGGCGCTCGCCGCCTTCTACGACGAGATCGGCGTGCTGGGTGAGCAGGTCAGCACTTTTACCAAGATCGGTATTACCATCACGGGGCTCTACCTGGCCTGCATTGGCGGCATTATGCAGTTCTTTCCAAAACTCGGCGCCAAAAAGGCCTGATCAGCCGCTCTTCAAGGAATCCTGTCCATGTCCAAAGCCATCCGAATCCACGCCAATGGCGGCCCCGAAGTCCTGACTTACGAGGACACCGATCCCGGCCAGCCCGGTTCGGGGCAGATCCTGATCAAGCATACCGCGATCGGTCTCAACTTCATCGATGTCTATCATCGCTCGGGCCTCTATCCGCCGCCCGGCGGATTTCCGCTCATTCCCGGCAGCGAAGCCGCCGGCGTGGTGCTGGAAGTCGGCCAGGGCGTCGACTGGTTGAAGCCGGGCGACCGGATTGCCTACGCCGTGACGACGGGTGCTTATGCGCAAGAGCGCGTCATCGATGCCAGCAAGGTCGTCAAGGTGCCGGACGGCATCAGCGACGAACAGGCCGCCGCCATGATGCTGAAGGGCATGACCGCGCAATATCTCCTGCGCCGGACCTTCAAGGTCAAGGCAGGCGACACGATCCTGTTTCATGCCGCGGCTGGTGGCGTCGGGCTCATTCTAGGCCAATGGGCAAAACACCTCGGCGCAACGGTCATCGGCACCGCCAGCTCCGCCGACAAGATCGAACTGGCCAAGGCACACGGCTTCGACCATGTCATCAACTACAAGGAGCAGGATTTCGTCGCCGGCGTCGCCGCCATCACCGGCGGCAGGAAATGCGACGTCGTCTACGATTCCGTGGGTAACGACACATTCCCGGCCTCGCTCGACTGCCTGAAGCCGCTCGGCATGTTCGTCAGCTTCGGCCAGTCCTCGGGACCCATCCCGCCGTTCTCGATGTCGCTGCTGGCGCAGAAGGGCTCGCTGTTCGCAACGCGGCCGACACTGTTCGTCTACAATGCAAAACGCGAGGACCTCGATGCCTCCGCCGCCGCATTGTTCGAGGTCGTGCTCAGTGGTGCCGTCGAGATCAAGATCAATCAGCGTTATGCGCTGAAAGACGCGGGCAAGGCGCATCAGGATCTTGAGGGACGCAGAACGACAGGCACGACCATCCTGGTTCCCTGACGATAGTCTGCCTTGGTTTTCAGCGTCCCGCCGCAGCCGCGGGCTTGGTTTGCACGAAAAGTCGGCCAGCCACATGCTTGTGCGAGGCAGGCTGATCTTTGCCCTTGAGTTTCCGCTGAAATTCTTGAAGCTCTTTCAAGTCGGGTGCTGCTTTCGCACGAGAGCCGGCCGCGCATACGATGCTTGCGGGAACACAGAACATGTCCGGCAATCCGGATGGGAGGCACTGTGAGTGCAAATCATGATGGAGCGAACCTGCTCGAGGTTCGTGGCCTGACCAAGATATTCGGCACGCTGACGGCGTGCGACCATATCGACCTCAACATCGCCAAAGGTGAGATCCACGCTTTGCTCGGCGAGAACGGCGCCGGCAAGTCGACGCTGGTCAAGATGCTGTTCGGCTCGCTCGAGCCCAATTCCGGCGAGATTTTCTGGAACGGCCAGGCGGTGCGGATCACCAGCCCGGGCGTTGCCAAGAAGCTCGGCATCGGTATGGTGTTCCAGCATTTTTCGCTGTTCGAGGCGTTGACGGCCGCCGAGAACATCGCGCTGTCGCTGGATGACGGCTCGCCGATCAGCAGCATCGCGGCCAAGGCGAGGGCGCTTTCCTACAGCTATGGCCTGCCGCTCGATCCGGAATCGCTGGTCGGCGACCTTTCGGTCGGCGAGCGCCAGCGCATTGAGATCATCCGTTGCCTGCTGCAGACGCCGCAACTCATCATTCTGGACGAGCCGACATCGGTGCTGACGCCGCAGGAAGCCGACAAGCTGTTCGAGACGCTGGAGCGGCTACGTGCGGAAGGCAAATCGATCCTCTACATTTCGCACCGGCTCGAAGAGGTCAAACGCATCTGCGACCGCGCCACCGTGCTGCGGCACGGCAAGGTGGTCGGCCACTGCAACCCGCGCGAGGAGACCGCCTCATCGCTCGCCCGCATGATGGTCGGCAGCGAGGTGCAGGCTGTGGTGCGGGCGCCGGTCGAGGGGATCGAGACCGCGCAGCCGCTGCTCGAAATCCGCGGCCTCAGCCGCAAGCCGGCAACGCCGTTTTCCATTCCTCTCAAGAACATCAGCCTCAATGTCCGCGCCGGCGAGGTGATCGGCATTGCCGGCGTCGCCGGCAATGGCCAGGGCGAGTTCTTCGAATCCGTCTCCGGCGAGGTTTTGCAGCAGGATGCCGCCTCGGTGCGCATCCGCGGCAAGGACGCCGGCGGCCTCACCATCACCGGGCGGCGCCTGCTGGCAGCGGCGTTCGTGCCGGAAGAGCGCCTTGGCCATGGAGCGGCACCGCGCATGAAACTCTCGGAAAACCTGCTGCTGTCGCGCCATGCCACCGACGGCAAGGCTTTTGTCGGCACCGGCGGCATGGTCAAGAGCGGCGCCGTCTACGCGGCATCGCAACGCATCATCGAAGCGATGGATGTGCGCAAGAGCGCGCCGGATCCCGAAGCGGCGGCACTTTCGGGCGGCAATCTGCAGAAATTCATCGTCGGCCGCGAGCTCGACCGCCGCCCAAGCGTGATGGTGGTGAACCAGCCGACATGGGGCGTCGACGCCGGTGCCGCGGCGCACATCCGCCAGGCCTTGATCGAGCTCTCTCGCAGCGGATCGGCCGTACTGGTGATCAGCCAGGATCTGGACGAGCTGTTCGAGATATCGGACGCGATCGCGGTCATGCACAATGGCGAGCTCTCGAAGCCGATGCCGATAGCCGAAGCGACTTTCGAGAAGGTCGGCTTGCTGATGGGCGGCGCCGAACCCGGCCACGCCGAACATACGCTGGAGACGGCATGATGCGCCTCGAACTCGTCAAACGCCCGCAGCGCTCGGCGCTGTTTTCGATGCTGTCGCCGTTCATCGCCTTCGCGCTGACCATCATTGCCGGCGCCATTATGTTCGCGCTGCTCGGCGTCAACCCGCTCAACGCGTTCCATATCTACTTCATCGAGCCGATCAGCCAGGTCTGGCAATTGCACGAGCTGGCGATCAAGGCAGCCCCCCTGATCCTGATCGCGGTCGGCCTGTCGGTCTGCTACAAGGCCAACATCTGGAACATCGGCGCCGAAGGCCAATTCATTTTCGGTGCCATCTTCGGCTCCATCATTCCGGTGCTGTTTCCGCAATTCGAAGGCCCGCTGGTGCTGCCGCTGATGCTTCTACTCGGCATGGTCGGCGGTGCGGCCTATGCTGCGATCCCGGCCTTGCTGAAGACCCGGTTCTCCACCAACGAAATCCTCACCAGCCTGATGCTGGTCTATGTCGCGCAACTCTTCCTCGACTGGCTGGTGCGCGGGCCGTGGCGCGATCCGCAGGGACACGGCTTTCCACAAACGATCCAGTTCGGCGACTCGGCGGTGCTGCCGGAACTGATGCCCGATGCCGGGCGTGCCAATTGGGGCTTCGTCTTCGCCCTTGTGGCAGCGGTGCTGATCTGGATCCTGATGGGCCGCATGCTCAAGGGTTTCGAGGTCCGCGTGCTGGGCTCCAGCCCGAGAGCAGGGCGCTTCGCCGGCTTTGGCCTCAACCGCATGGTGTTCTTCGCCTTCCTGCTGTCGGGTGCGCTGGCCGGCCTTGCCGGCATCTCGGAAGTCTCCGGCGCCATCGGGCAATTGCAGCCCGTGATTTCGCCCGGCTATGGCTTCACCGCCATCATCGTGGCCTTCCTCGGTCGCCTCAATCCGCTCGGCATCGTCGCCGCCGGCCTGGTGCTGGCGCTGACCTATCTCGGCGGCGAGGCGGTGCAAAGCGCGCTCGGCATTTCCGACAAGGTGGCGAGGGTGTTCCAGGGCATGCTGCTGTTCTTCGTGCTCGGCTGCGACACGCTCATTCATTACCGCATCCGATTGATCGGCCTGGCGCTGACCAAACAGGAAGCCCCCGCGAAGCTCGAGGCCGCGCCAAAGTTGAAGGAAGCCCGCTGATGGACATTACCGTCAACATCCTCCTGACCATTGCCACGGCGGCGACGCCGCTCTTGATCGCGGCGATCGGCGAACTGGTGGTCGAACGTTCCGGCGTGCTCAATCTCGGCGTCGAAGGCATGATGATCATGGGTGCCGTCGGCGGCTTCGGGGCCGGCTACCTGACCGGCTCGCCCTGGATCGGCCTCCTGGCGGCAATCATCATGGGAGCAGTTTTCTCGCTGCTGTTCGCCGTCATGACGCTGTCGCTGGCCACCAACCAGGTGGCGACCGGATTGTCACTGACGCTGCTCGGCCTCGGCCTCTCCGGCATGATCGGAACGCGCTTCGTCGGCCAGCCTGGAGTCCGGCTCCCCAACCTTGATATTCCCGGCCTCAGTTCGCTTCCGATCGTGGGCAAACTGCTGTTTGGCCAGGACCCTGTGTTCTATATTTCGATCGCGCTGACGGCCGCGGTGATGTGGTTCCTGTTCAAGACGCGTACCGGGCTGACGCTGCGCTCGATCGGCGACAGCCACACGTCAGCGCATGCGCTTGGCATCAAGGTCATCCGCTACCGCTACCTCGCGGTCATCTTCGGCGGCGCCTGCGCCGGTCTTGCCGGCGGGCATCTGTCGCTCGTCTATACGCCGCAGTGGGTCGAGAACATGTCCGCGGGCCGCGGCTGGATCGCGCTCGCACTGGTGGTGTTCGCATCCTGGCGGCCGTGGCGGGTGCTGGCCGGCGCCTACATCTTCGGCGCGGTGTGGATCGGCCAGCTTCATGCACAGGCTTTTGGCATTCCGGTGCCCTCGCAGATGCTTTCTTCTCTGCCCTATCTGGCAACCGTCGTGGTTCTCGTTCTAATCTCGCGCAACAAGCGTCTGACGATGATGAACACGCCGGCATCCCTGGGGCAGCCATTCGTTCCGGATCGTTGACAACAAGAACAAGACGGGAAGCTCCAAGGCTTAACTCAGAGAGGTAACACAATGAAAAAACTGCTTATTGCCCTGATGACCACGACCGCCGCAATGTCGCTGGCGGCGTCCGCGCAGGCCGCCGACAAGTTGAAGGCGTGCTGGGTCTACACCGGCCCGATCGGCGATTTCGGCTATTCCTACCAGCACGACCAGGGCCGCCTCGAGGTCGAGAAGGCGCTCGGCGACAAGGTCGAGACCGCCTATCTGGAGAACGTCTCCGAAGGCCCAGACGCCGACCGTGCTTTCGAGCGTCTGGCGCGCGAAGGCTGCAAGATCATCTTCGGCACCTCGTTCGGTTTCATGGACGCCGAAGTGAAGGTCGCCAAGAAGTTTCCCAAGGTGATGTTCGAGCACGCCACCGGCTACAAGACCGGAGATAATCTCGGCATCTACAATGCGCGCTTCTATGAAGGCCGCTACGTGCTCGGCCAGATCGCCGCCAAGGAATCGAAGTCCGGCGTCGCCGGTTACATCGTCTCCTTCCCGATCCCGGAAGTGGTGATGGGCATCAACTCCTTCATGCTCGGCGCGCAATCGATCAACCCGAACTTCAAGGCCAAGATCGTCTGGGTGAACTCGTGGTTCGATCCGGGCAAGGAAGCCGACGCCGCCAAGGCACTGTTCGACCAGGGCGCCGACATCATCGTCCAGCACACCGACTCGACCGCTGCCCTGCAGGTGGCCGAAGAGCGCAAGCTGCACGGCTTCGGCCAGTCGTCCGACATGATCAAGTTCGCGCCGAACGCGCAGTTTACATCGCTGACCGACGAATGGGGTCCGTACTATATCAGCCGCGTACAGGCTGCCATCGACGGCACCTGGAAGCCGGACAATGTCTGGCTCGGCATCAAGGACGGCGCGGTCAAGCTCGCGCCCTACACCAACATGCCCGACGACGTGAAGGCGATGGCCGAAGCGACCGAAAAGAAGATCGCCGGCGGCTGGAACCCCTTCACCGGACCGATCGCCAAGCAGGATGGCTCGGCGTGGCTGAAGGATGGCGAGGTCGCCGACGACGGCACGCTGCTCGGCATGAATTTCTACGTCAAGGGCGTCGACGACAAGCTGCCGCAATAAACGGCAGAACACATTTCGATATGCAGAGGGCGCCGCGAGGCGCCCTTTTCATTTGGATGGAGAAGCTGACGGGAGGCTCAGACGGCCGAGCCGTAGAGGTCGTAAGCATCGGCGCGCTCGATCTTGACGGTGACGATGTCACCGGCACGCATCGGGCGGCGCGACTGGATGTGGACCGAACCATCGATCTCGGGCGCGTCGTATTTGGTGCGGCCCTTTGCCGAGGTGCCGTGCGCCTCGTCGATCAGCACCGGCAGACGCTTGCCGACCTTCCTGGCAAGCTGCGTAGCCGAGATCTTCTGCTGGCGCTGCATGAAGCGATGCCAGCGCGCTTCCTTGACCTCCTGCGGCACCTGCCCAAGGCCGAGATCGTTGGAACGGGCGCCTCTGACCGGCTCGTATTTGAAGCAGCCGGCGCGATCGATTTTCGCTTCATCCAGCCAATCGAGCAGCATCTCGAAATCGTCGTCCGTTTCGCCGGGAAAGCCGACGATGAAGGTCGAGCGGATGGCGAGATCCGGGCACACATCGCGCCAGCCGCGAATGCGCTCGAGCGTCTTCTCGCCGTGGGCGGGCCGGCGCATGTTCTTCAGCACCTGCGGTGAGGCGTGCTGGAAGGGAATATCCAGATAGGGAAGGATTTTTCCATCGGCCATCAGCGGGATGACGTCGGCGACATGCGGGTAGGGGTAGACATAATGCATGCGTACCCAGATGCCGAGCTTGCCCAATTCCTCCGAGAGATCGAGGAACTTCGCCCGCACTTCGCGATCGCCGAACATGGACGTCTGGTATTTGATGTCGATGCCGTAGGCGCTGGTATCCTGCGAGATGACGAGCAGTTCCTTGACGCCGGCCTTGGCCAGTTTTTCGGCTTCGCGCAGCACATCGGCCGCCGGCCGCGAGACGAGATCGCCGCGAAGGGCTGGAATGATGCAGAAGGTGCAACGGTTGTTGCAGCCTTCCGAGATCTTCAAATAGGCATAGTGGCGCGGCGTCAGCTTGACGCCCTGCGGCGGCAGGAGGTCGATGTAGGGATCGTGCGAGGGAGGGGCCGCCTCATGGACGGCGGCCATCACGCTCTCATAGGCCTGTGGTCCGGTGATCGCCAGCACGTTGGGGTGCTTCTCGCGGATCACGTCCGGCTCGGCGCCCAGACAGCCGGTGACGATGACCCTGCCGTTTTCCGACAGTGCCGAGCCGATGGCGTCGAGTGACTCGTCGCGGGCGGAATCCAGGAAACCACAGGTGTTGACGACAACGAGATCGGCGCCGTCATGCTTGCGGGCGATCTCGTAGCCCTCGGCCCGCAGACGCGTGATGATGCGCTCGGAATCGACAAGGGCTTTGGGACAGCCGAGACTGACGAAGCTGACGCGTGGGGCGGACATGGGGCAATTTTCCAATGGACGCGAACCGGAAACACCGATCCGGCCGCAGTCTCGACATATAACGGTTTGCATGGCTCCCGGCAGGAGCTCAATTCGGGCGGCGCAATAGCACGGCTTCCTCAATCAGGCAAACGGAGCCCTGCGGCTCCGCCTGTGCGTCAGTGCCCGCTTGACCCGAACCAGGGTGACAGGAAGGCGAAATGATCGGGGAATTGCTGCACGGCCCCATCAAGCAGCATCTTGACCGCGACATAGAGGATGATGACCAGGCCGATATAGGCAATCCAGCGGTATTTGTGCAGCAGGCGCGCGACGAACGACGCAGCGAAGCCCATCAAAGCGATCGACAGCGCCAGCCCAACAATCAGCACCGTCGGATGGTTCATGGCCGCGCCCGCCACGGCCAGGACATTGTCGAGGGACATCGAGACATCGGCAATGACGATCTGCCAGGCGGCCTGCGAGAAGGTTTTGCTCGGCCCCTTGCCGCCAATGGCACCATCCTTGTTGAAGTCGCCGTTCGACAGCGCTTCGGTGGCGTCGCGCTCCTCGTCGTGGGTGACACGCAATTCGCGCCACATCTTCCAGCAAACCCACAGCAAAAGCAGGCCGCCACCGATAAGCAGCATGGGACCAATGGTCAGCAGCCATTGCGTGATCAGTGCGAAGAAAATGCGAAGAACGGTGGCCGCCGCGATGCCGACCAGAATGGCTCGCTGGCGTTGGCTGGCCGGCAAGCCTGCAGCGGCGAGGCCGATGACGATGGCATTGTCGCCCGCGAGCGCAAGGTCGATGGCGATGACCTGAAGGAGAGCCGAAAAGCCGGCGGCGGTAAATATTTCCATCGACCTGGAAGCCCTTCGTCGAGTGTTCGTCGTCGATCGTCCGAACGGGCCTAAAGGCATGGTCTGCTGGCGTCAAGCCGCAGCACCGGACAACGCTGGAAAACCATTTTCGTGGTGGTGGAATTACGGAAGATTCTCAACATGCGCCGGCGGCAAGCCAATGCGGGCAAGCCCGCGAGAACTAATCGTAGAGATTGTACTTCGGCCAGTCGGCTTCAGGGATCTCATCCCCGATCCGATAGCGGAGCTGGAGAACTTCCATATGATCCGGCCCCGTCTGGCATTTGAACTTCAGCCGATACCACTGTCCCTTGCTGCGGAACGCCGCACCGGGGCTCCGGATGGCGTCGGCGCTCATCTCTGGCGTCGCGAAGGCGTAGGCGACGACGCGGTCGGCCTTGAACTTGCGATCATCATGGGTGATCCGGTCCAGGACTTCGGCATCGCAACGCTGCTCGAGGCGGGTCTGCGGATCAAGTTTCATCAGTCCGGAGCGCAAGGCGTTGTCCATCGCACTGGCCGGAAAAGCCAGCGTCAGGGACGCAATGGCCATCATGCATAGTGTCTTCATGGGCGGGACAAGCAGCATGTTTTGTCTGAAAAATCAACCAACAGGGGCGGTTCATGCTCGGCAAACCCCGGTATTCAGAGGCCCGGCGCAATCAAAATCTCGTGTCGGGCTTCATCATGCGGGACCTGCGGCCAACGAACCAGCGAGGCGCGGCCGGCATCCGTGAGATCGTAAAGACCACGCTCGACCCTTGCGAACCAGCCATAGACATTGTGCTGCAGAATCTTCGGCGCGATCGGCGTCAAGGCTTTCAGATCGCGCGGCCGCTTGGGGCCGTCCGAAAGCGCGGCGGCGCAGGCGAGGGCGCTCTGCCGGTAGGCGGTCATGATCGGAGCGCGCGATCCGCCGCCGGCGACAGGATCGCCGCGGCGGCGCTGGTGCTCGTCGACAAGGCGAGATCGCCGTCGCGCATTCTTGCGCGGCGCCACGGCGATCGGACTGAGAAGCAGTTCGACCCGATCATTGGCGGTTACGCCAATCAGGCCGAAGCCGAGCCGACGGCAAAGGTTGCGGAACCTGGCATCGCTTTCGCGCCCCTTGCCTCGCGCCGACATGCGCGCCGCCAGCCACACTTCATCGCAAGCAGCCGCACGGTCGACGCCCTGCAGAACCAGTTCGAGATTGAACTGCAGCTTCATCTCGCAGATGACGACGATCTGCGGCTCCCCTTCGCGCAACGCGACGATATCGCAGCCGCCGATTTCCCCCTTCACGACGAAGTCGAGATTTTCCAGGAAACGCTTCACCGGCGCATAGAGTGAGGTCTCGTTCATACCGCAAGGTCTAGCCGATTCGAACATGAAAAGCCTCGCAGGCGAAATGGCGTGTCGCGTGCCTGGGCCAGAGCGGGGATTCCGGAAGCGGCGAGGCAGGGCTCAGGAATGAAGTTCTGCGAGGAAAGCCAACAGCACGCGGTTGAACTGGTCGGGACGCTGCAAGGGCGCGAAGTGACTGACCTCGGGCAGCATCACCAGTTCCGATCCCGGTATGCTGCGGGCCAGATAGGTGGCGTGCTCGTCCTTGATAAACTCGTCGTGCTCGCTTTGGACGACCGCAACGGGCACACGGATCTCTCCCAACTCGGCGGTGCCATAATTGGGTTCGCTCTTCATCATCAGGCCGACAGCTTTGACAAACGCATCGAATTGATCTGGCGTGGCCGACAGCTCGGCATAGTCCTTTTTGTGCCGGCTGAAACACCGCTCGATGACCGGACTGGCCTCGAAGTCCTTCGTGCCGCTGGGATCCATATTGCAGCCGAAGAAGAACACACCGGCGATGCGATTGGGGGCCTTCATGCCAAGGATCAGCGCAACGCAGGCGCCATCGCTCCAACCTACCGCGATGGCCTTGTTCAATTGCAGGCGATCCATCACGGCCAGGACATCCGAGGCCATCAGCTCGTATTTGTATGGCCGTTCGTCGCGGGTGCTGCGTCCATGGCCACGGCTGTCGATGGTGACGACCTGATAGCCGCGCTCGACCAATGACGGGACCTGAAATCCCCAATTGCCGCTATGGCCAAGGCCGCCATGCAACAAGATCACGGGAAACCCCGCCCCAAAGGTGGCGTACCAGATTCTCGCACCCTCATGCTCCACCTGGCCTTCGTCCGCCGCGGCCGGCAAAGGAGCAGCACCATGCGCTTCGAATTTGGTGAGGTCGTCATCGCGATAGTCCATGCCGAAACAGCCTCGTGGCAAATGCGCAGCGCTTATGTTTATTGCCGGCACCCGCCGAGACCAACCCGCAAGGCAAACTCTGCTGCCATCAGGCGACACGACAGGAGATTGCATTGCCTAACGGCCGATATTGACCGCACCTCTTGTCGCCCGATCCTGGTTGTTTCGCGCCGGCTGATTTTCGTGGAGGGCTTCGCCGTCCGGCACTGCCCTACTCGATCGTGTCCTGCGGCGCCGCAGCGGATAGCCGATCTGTCCGAAGTAGCTGGAGGGGACTGGATCATCGACGCCATATTTCTCAGGCGCTTTGTCGCCAGTCGCATTGTACGTGCCGAACACCACGTCGAGGAAGGGCAACTGTCCGGCGAAGTTCTTGTCGTAGGCTTCGCGCTGGTTGGCGTGGTGCCAGCGATGGAACTGCGGGCTGGCGATGAGCCACCTCAAGGGGCCGAACGGAATCCGCAAGTTCGAATGAACAAGCAGCGTGTGCCAGAAGTAGATGACGGAAAAGACAGCGATCGAGGCTTCGGAGA
Source organism: Mesorhizobium sp. M8A.F.Ca.ET.161.01.1.1 (assembly GCF_004792105.1). Taxonomy (NCBI): domain Bacteria; kingdom Pseudomonadati; phylum Pseudomonadota; class Alphaproteobacteria; order Hyphomicrobiales; family Phyllobacteriaceae; genus Mesorhizobium; species Mesorhizobium sp. M8A.F.Ca.ET.161.01.1.1. Next base: position 222,301 of record NZ_SRTD01000001.1, read on the forward strand.
ATCCGAGAAAAAAGATCGGCGTCAGCGAAATTGCCTTCGTGACTATGGCGTCGACGGGATGAGAGTGGAATGCGCCGAGCCAATCCAGTTCCTCAATGCCGTGATGGACCGCATGGAATTTCCACAGCGCGGGGATTTCGTGAAACGCACGGTGTGCCCAATAGACGCCTATGTCGGTAATCAGGATGATTTCGGCGACCTGCAGCCATATAGGCTGGCCGCCGACCGCGTGCGTTGCCGATCGCGGGACCAGCATTGCAGCGGCTTCGAGTGCGTTGGCCGCGATCAGGATTATTACTGCCTTTACCACGAGGCCGTTGAACAGCACGTAGATCAGGTCGACACCCAGGCCCTTGCGCAGGATCTTCTGCGGTCGCTCGGCAAACAGATGCTCGAACGGAATGAAGATCAGCGCGGAGATCAACAGCCCCTTGATGCCAAAGATATCCATTCGACCGCTATCGCCTTGCCTTTGGTCAGCGCACCCGGCGCTTCAGCTCCCGAACAGAACCACATTTCTCCTTTCCAAAGGCTTGATGCCGACCGCTTGCATCGTTCCTCGCTTGTCATGTGACAAACGCGCTCGCCGGGTGTCACATCCGTGTCGCAAGCTGGCGCTACCTGGTCGGCGCGCGCTTGTCGAACGCAGCGCAACGCGCGTCCTCCCAGGACTAACCCCTCCGGTCCCTGCCGGCGGGGTTTTTCATTTCCAGAACCATATCGTCGGTCGCGAGTTGTCCTTGCTATCATGGCATTACGGTCAGCACAGGGACGCCCATGATGGACGCAAGTGAAATGAGTGCGATCGGCGACACCCTCATGAGGATCGTCACGCCCGACATGTCTCCCAAGCAGCTTGTCAAAGCCGCCCGGAAAGCTCACCCCAAGGCCTCGAAGAAGGATATTGCCAGAGCAGCCTTCTTCTCGATCATCGCAAACGCGGATCAGGACATCGGCAAGGCCAGGAACCTGCAGGCATTTGCCATCGCGGAGCGCGCGCAGCAGTCGGACTGAGCAGGTCGCCGCTTGGCATGGCGTGGGCTTGCCGTCGTTGGGTGACGCCTTCATCGCCGCGCATATGCCGCCCGGCAGGCCGACATCACGGTATCGCGCAGCCAACGATGGGCCGGGTCGGCGTCCATGCGAGGATGCCACATCGCCGATATCTTGAACTGAGGAATGGGAAGCGGGAGCTCGAAACTCTCGAGACCTGCCGTGATGGCGTGGTCGCCTGCACTGGCGCTGCCGAAACACGAGCCCGGCACGGTTGCGACCAGATCCGATTGGCGCACAATCCGCATTGCATCGGGGTAGCCGGGCACGACAACCACCACAGCGCGTCCAAGACCAAGCTTCTGCAAGGCGCCATCGATCGGCTCGGCGACATTGCCTTCCCGTGACGCCACGACATGCCTGCAGGCGGCATAGCGTTCGGGCGTAACGCCGGCGCCCGTCAGAAGCGGACGTCCGGCCCGGGCCACGCCGACATATTTGTCGTGGAACAGGAACTGGGTGCGTATTTCAGGCGCGGACGTTCCAAGCAAACCGATCTCCAGATCGATGAGGCCTTCCCGAAGCGGGCGCGCGTCCTTGTCGGGCTTGGGCGCGAAGCGCAGGCGGACACGAGGCGCCGCACCGGTGACCGCAATCACGACCGGGCCGGCAAGGAATTCCAGAAACGCTTCGCTGGCGCGAATGGTGAACGTCAATTCGAGCCCGGCCAGGTCCACGCGCATGTTTTGCGGCCGCAGAACCGATCTTACATCCCGGGTAAGCTCATGGACGCGATCGCGCAATTCGATGGCGTGCGGCGTGGGTACAAGCTCGCGTCCGGCTCTTACGAGCAGCGGGTCGCCGGTGGCAGCGCGAAGTCGTGCAAGCGTCCGGCTCATCGCCGAGGTGCTCAAGCCGAGCCGGCGGGCCGCCCCCGTCACGCTGCCTTCGGCCAGCAAGACGTCGAGCGCTACGAGAAGGTTCAAGTCCACACTGTCCATGGCACAGCCTTATCGCAGCTGTTTTGCCAGACATAGCGTCGGATGCAACCATAGTTTGAACCTGGCGCGTCTGGCGCATGGCTTCCGCTTGCCCATATCTGCGGTCACCCAACCAACGAAAGAGATCGCCCAATGCCCGCAAGCGTTTTGAACACCCCGTCAGGTACAGTCCTCATCATCGGCGCGTCGCGCGGCCTCGGCCATGCAATGGCGGCCGAGTTCCTCGGGAAAGGCTGGAACGTCATCGGCACGGTCCGGGAAGGCGGCCGGACCAAGCTGCACGACCTCGCGGACGAGTTCGAAGGCCGGCTCGAAATCGACAGTCGACATCTGCGAGCCCGATCAGGTCGCGGCCTTGCGCGACCGGCTGTCGGGCAGGGTGCTGGACATAGTGTTCGTCAATGCCGGCGTGAGCAACAACCCGGCTGAGACGATCGCCGATGTGACGACCGACGAGTTCGTGCGCGTGATGGTCACAAATGCACTCAGCCCGATGCGTGTTCTCGAGAGCCTGGCGCCATTTGTTCCGGCTACCGGCCTGATCGGCGTGATGTCGTCCGGGCAGGGGAGCATCTCCAACAACGAGACAGGTCAACGTGAGGTCTACCGGGGCAGCAAGGCGGCGCTGAACATGTTCATGCAAAGCTTCGCCGCCCGCCATGCCGCGACATCGCGTGCCATGGTGCTGATGGCGCCCGGCTGGGTCCGTACGGAGCTGGGAGGGCCGGATGGAAAGCTGAGCATCGAGGAAAGCGTGCCGAGCCTTGTCGACGTCCTGCTTGCCAAGAAGGGAAGCCAGGGATTGCATTATGTCGACTATCTCGGACGCACCGTCCCCTGGTAAATCCTATCGCTATGCCTGCGCGGCGACGAGCGCCAGCTTGTCCGCGGCCACACCGAATAAATTGGTACCGCGACCGGCTGGCGGCTTCTGCATCTAGCCCTATTGAGCCGCCGTCATGGCGATGAGCTTTCGGACCTGGACGCGCTCTACGCAGTGAGCAGGAAAATCCGGCCGGGTGGCCTCCGCGCAGTCTTTCGCGCTGGCGACAGGTTCATTGAGCGGAACGTTCGATGCCTGCGTAGACGCTGATGAAAAAAGCAGCGTTTGGGTGGTCAATGCCGAGACGGCAGCGACCTGTATGAGAAGCGCGGCGAAGGCGATATCTTTGAGCATGCGCGACAACGCGCCAACCTGCTACAACGTTCCAGTTAGTCGGGCCGCTTTGGGGCTTTCTTACTTCAATCGCCCATCTTGCGGCGGCGTCCCACGTTATTTCGGGCATTTTGCTCCCCCACGTCACGTGGTCGAAAGCGATTTTCCGGGCAGGGGTCACAGGCGTATATTGCCGTCGTTCTGGCGGAGGGAGTGACCATAAGTTGGCTTAGTCGTGATTAGTCACTAGTAGCCAACATGTTGATATCGCTAGATTTTGCTTAATCGTAGCTATTCAACTGATCTGTCGGACGGCTCCTAATGGTTAGCACGGCAATGGCCAACTAACCCAAGGACCGCTCCGCAAATGGCAACGAAAATCGACACTCTAAACCGCGAACTCCGCAATCGCGTTAAGGCCAACCAACCCAATCTATGGTCGCACGGCAACGGCTTGTGCTTCGTGCTGGCTAAGAACGGCAAGGCATCTTGGGCCATCCGTTACACCATCGACAGCAGGCGACGCGTGATGACGCTGGAACCGCATGCGGACCCGATTAGCGAACGCAAGCTGAAAGAACTGGAAATGATCGCGCTCGAATATCGGGACAAGATCAAGGCCGGGATCGACCCGCTTGCAATGCGCGAGGCATCCGCGAACCGTTCGAAAAGCATGGCGGGCGATACGTTCGAAACTGTCGCGCGCGATTACATCGCAACGCATAAGGCCAACTGGCGAAACGAAAAGCACGCCACGCAATGGACGAACACCTTGGAGACTTACGTGTTTCCGAAGATCGGGCGTTCACTACCGCACGAAATTAGCGTTGACGACGTGTTGTCGGTTTTGCAGCAACCGCACCTTCGGCGCGACAAGCGATTGCCGTTGTGGGATGCCGTGCCGGAAACTGCGTCGCGCGTCCGGATGCGCATCGAAACGATTATTGCTGCCGCGAAGTCCAAGGCACTCGGCAGCGCCAATCCTGAAATCAAAGCGTTGTGGAAGGATCACCATAACCCGGCGAAATGGGAAGACGGCCTGCAACATTGGCTCGGCAAGAAGGGCAAAAAGTTCAAGGGCAATTTCGCAGCAATGGCTTTTGCAGACGTACCGGCCTTTGTGCAGGAACTACAGACGAAAACCGACTACTCGGCAAAAGCGCTCATGCTGACGATCTTTTGCGCAACCCGCACATCAGAGACGTTGAACGCCACATGGGATGAATTCGATTTGGACGCGACAGTCTGGACCATTCCAGCGGAAAGAATGAAAGCGGGCGTTGAACACCGCGTTCCTTTATCGAGCGCCGCAATCACGCTGTTGAGAGGTCTGCACCGCTTTGCCGGCAATCCGTATGTCTTTCCGGGCGCGAAGCGTAATCAGCCGCTGTCCAATATGGCCATGTTGGAAATGCTGCGCGGCATGAGAGACGGATTGACCGTCCATGGCTTTCGGTCAGCATTTCGCGACTGGTGCAGCGAAACGACGTTGCATCCCGATACAATAGCCGAAATGGCACTTGCTCATACTCAACGGGATAAAGTTGTGGCCGCATACCGGCGTGGCGATGCCTTTGATCGCCGCAAACAACTCATGCAGCAATGGGCCGATTATCTTTTGATTTCGAACGACAACTACAAGCAAGAATGGCAACGATTAATTGCGTGAAAAGGGGCAAATCTCATGACCAAAAATTACTGCTGTGTTTGCAGGGAGGAATTTGGTGCGAAGGGCATCGCGCAAAAGACGTGTTCAATCGGTTGCGCTCGCGTATTGAGAAGCACCATCGACCACGCACACAAAAGTGGTGACATGCGCAGATTTATTGAACCGGGCGACGCTCGCGAATTGATGGCTGAACGCACAAGGCTAATGGTCCTAGAACAGTTTCAGCAGGATTATGAAGACCTAATAAAGCACGTTCGCAAAAATCATCCCGATTTGTTGCCGCCTCATAAAAGAGACTGACGGACCTGTTGTGGATAACTATTACAAACGGCCCGGAAAACCGGGCCGTTTTTGTTGACTAGCCGCCCTTAGTTATGTGTATCTTGCGGTTACCGCCTGATTTGGGCGGTTTGCCGCCTGATTGGATGATCGGCGGCGCTAGGGCGCTGGATGGTGCCGTGCCGCGAGCGAGACGCGGTGAACCGGGCAGGAACAGCCCCAGCGGCGTGAGAGACGCCGGCCAAACCCAATCCAGATTATGAAAGCCTTCTCATGAATGACGTGCTTCTCACGCGCGACCAGCTTTGCGCCTTGCTCAATATCAGCGACACAACACGGCAGCGGCTTGAAAAGACCGATCCGACGTTTCCCCGCAAACTGCACGTTTCGATCCGCAAAGTCGGCTACTTGCGCAGCGATGTACAAGCTTACATCACCCGGCAGCACCAGAAAGCAGCCTGATAGGTTTGCAAAAGCGGTTAGACCGAATTTTTTGCAGCCGTCACCGCTGCTGAATACGCTGCATTTTTAACGGCTTATTTGAAACGAGTTCGAAAGAGCATCGCTCCGCCGAGCTGGAAAAATAGGCCCGGCAAGGCGTTGCGAGCCGTACCGGGCCTAACCAGTCATTTCGATTACGGAAAGTGAAGTTACATGAACGATATATCATCACGCAACGCGCGGGGCAACCGCGCCGTTGATCTTGCTCGGCATGGGTACACAGTCTTTCCTCTCACAAACAACAAACTACCGTTCGCCAACGAAAGCATTGCGGCTGTTCTCGGCATACCGACACCGCCAAAAGGACAAGGCGGCGTTTGGCTGGCAACACGCGACGAAACCGCAATAGCACGTCTTTGGACGGCGTTTCCCGACGCGCTGATCGGCATTGCGACCGGTGCGGCATCGGGCGGCATCATCGCCCTGGACGTTGACCGGAAGAACGGGCGGGACGGCCTGCATACGCTTGCCATTTTGGGGCGGCACTTGCCGACAACCGCTTGGCAGCAAACCCGTTCGGGCGGCTACCACTACATCTATCGCGGTCCAGCCGGGCAGGGGTTGCCGACAGACGCGGGCGAACTTGGCGAGGCATTAGACCGGCGCGGCGACGGCGGCTACATCGTTGACTATGGCCTAGATATTGCGGCACCGCTTGCGATGGCGCCGGAATGGCTGTTGGCAGGCTCTAGGGCGCTCGGCAATGCTGATCGAAAGCCATTCGGCACCGACTGCGCGCCATCAATTGCTGATGCCATCGCAGCGCTGTCCAGCATCGACAATCCCGAGCAATACGACGATTGGCGCAATATCAGCGCGGCATTCCGGCAGGCCGCCACAGGCCTTGTTCACGACGACCTTGTTCGAATGGTCTGGGATAGCTGGTGTGCGCAGTGGCCGAAGGACAACAAAGCCGACAACGAAAAGCTCTGGCGATCCCTTGACGCCGGAACGCAACTGGGTTGGCGACGACTCCACCGCGAAGCCTATGGGCGACCCCCGCAGCCGGACCCGACGACGCTATTCGGCGGCCAGACTTACCAGTTGCCGGTTGGAGCATCCGAAACGCTGCAGCAACAGTCCGCACGACCTCACCAGCCGCCGCAACAGCTTGACGGATATGTGGAGATCATTTCGACAGCTTCCGGCGACAGCGGAAAAAACACGCTTATGGAAACCGTCAAGGTATTGCATGGCAACTTACCGGTCGCCTTTGACGAATTCACACAAACGGTGTTGGCAACGCATCCACTGCCATGGGACAAGCATGGAAGCTTTCCCCGGCAGTGGACCGAACTGGATACCATCCACTGTCAGCTTTCCGTCCAGGCGCTTTTCGTAAAGCCGGGCAAGGATACCGTTCACGACGCCGTTGCGGTCATCGCGAACAGACACAAGCGCCACCAAGTCCGCGACTATCTCGACACGCTGCTATGGGACGGCACGCCACGCCTGCCGCTACTCGCATCGCGATATTTCGGAACGTCTGACACCGGCTATGCCGGCATCATCATGACCAAGTTCATGGTCGGCGCGGTCGCTCGCATCATGCAGCCCGGATGCAAGATGGACAACGTTGTGATCCTCGAAGGCCGGCAGGGGGCCGGCAAATCATCTGCAATCGCCATGCTTGCCGGCCCGCAATGGTTCACCGACGAATTGCCCGACTTGCACACCAAAGACGCCGCAATCCAGCTTGCGGGAAAGTGGATCATTGAAGTTTCCGAATTGTCGGCGCTCAAACGATCCGACGTTGAGACGATCAAGAAATTCATGGGTCGATCAACGGACACCTATCGCGCACCCTATGAGCGCACAGCGGAGGATCACCCACGCCAATGCGTGTTCGTTGCCACGACCAACGACGAAAACTACCTCAAAGACCAGACCGGCAACCGTCGTTTTTGGCCGCTTGCATGCGGAGCAATCGACGTTGCTGCGATCAAGCGGGACCGCGACCAGTTTTGGGCCGAAGCGCTCACGCGCTACCGCAGCGGCGAACGCTGGTGGCTCGACGCCAGCGAAGCGCAACTAGCCGAGATCGAGCAAGAGGAACGCCGCGAAATCGATCCGTGGGACGACCGCGTAGCATCAGTTGTTGAGGCGTTGAACGGGCTTCCGACAACCTTTGGTCAAATCTGCATCATCCTTGGTATTCGTTTTGAACAGCACAACTCGACCGTGAACAAGCGCATTGCCTCTTGTTTGAAGCGGGCTGGATATGTCCGAAAACAGGTCCGCAACGGCGAGCAACGCTCTTGGCAATATGTGCGAGGATAGTGCTAATTGCCGGCAATTTGCTGTTGGGACGGGTTTGTCACCGCTGTCACTGCTTTGAACCGGTGACTTCCCTATATTACCCCGTTTGCCATATAGGGGGTATCTACATGACTCCACCACTCTTAAGCATTTCCAGTGGTGACACTGGTGACAGCGATGACAACCCATCAAATCGACGGGTTTTCTGTCACCAGTAAAGTCATCGCTGCCGGTGACAGCGATGACAGCTATTTACAGCCGTTCGGCGTCAATTGCTCGGGGTGGCCTATAAATTTGACCTCGCCAACCAGATGCCGCTTTTCGGCATCGGCTACGTCGAGAATCTGCGCTTCGGTTTGCAATTGCTTTGCGATCTCTGGAAGTCCGAATGCGCTGGTCGCGATGGATCGCGTTTCGCCCGGTTCAATGCCACCGTTCACATCCATCCCGAAATTCTCATCGGACCACGGAACGCTTCGACCCGGCGTCGTCACCTTGTAGCCAACGTGAACGAATGAGATCGACCACGGCAAGTTGTTGGTTACGTCCAACATGATGTTGCGGCCAAAGTCGGTCTTTTCGATCCTCGCGTTCGATACGATGACATTCCGCTGTAGGCATGAACGAATGGCGGCATAGTCCGGCTTAGCAACTGCCGCTGTCTTCTTCGCCAGTTCGCGGCCTCGCTCCAAAATCTCGTCTTTAGTCACGCCGTTCATCGTTGTGTGAGCCACCTCCATTGCTTCTGGCATCAAAGCCAGAAGCGGAAACCCTTCCAAGCCCTGCGCCGGTGGGTAACGAGTTATAATCAGGTTCAAAAGGCCCTTTTGAAAAGTCTCTTTCTCGTCCGGTTTGAGGCTTTCAACCATGGCCTTTGCCGTGAGGGTAAACGTCTCTTTGCTTGTTCCATCGATTTTCATTTCATCTGCCGTGGCCATCGACACAAAGATGCCGAATATCAGTGACGCAATTGCTACCTTGCTTTTCATGTGAGTCTCCCCGCCAAAATTATTATTGCGATTAAAATTGAAGGCGGCTGGCGCGATTTGCAAGCGAACATTGTGATGTTCGTATATGGCGGAAATGTCCTCCGCCGTGCTTCGCCTCTAGTGCTTTGAAATTCCTATTGTTCGGGATGAATACTTTTTGGTGCTAACCACTTGACTAGCCTTTTCGCCTTTTGCGATGGCCGCTTGCGGTGAACGCCGCTATAATTATCAAAGTATAAATTGCGATGATCGACCACGTAATCGTCGTCGAATGACGTTGCCGTGAATAAAATCTGATGATCCATGTAAATATGATGTTGACGCCGGATAATATATCCAGCACACAATGCAGATATGGTTATTTGGAGATATAGACATGAAGATAAATAAGACTTCGTTCCCGTCGCGTGGGACACTCTTAGCGACGACAGCCAATCGCGCGTTTATCCCATTGGGCGGCAAGTATGAAAATAGGCTTGCCGAAATCGGAGATCATTTGCAGGCGGTTGTGGACAAGAACACCGCCAAGTTCACTGAAGAACACCAGAAGCCCGAAAACAAAGAAGCCGTGGACTCTTTGTTTAGTCGCATGCGAATTTTGCACCGTGACCAAACGGACGCGCAACGCGATTGGAACAAGCGGAACGCAAATTTCACCGCGCCGGCTGCTTTGACCGATCCCCCGTATGAAGCCGAATTTCGCCAGCATCTTCGCTCTTTAGCACCGGCAGACAAAGCCGCTGCTGTATCCAATCTGTCCTACGCTCAATCCAGCACTCTGCTCAGGCACGGTGATCTGGATCGGCTCGGCTTGGATGGGCGGACGGCCGCGTCGGTACGGGAACGGCACCGTGTAAATGCTGCGGTCGAACTGATCGGACTTCGCGCCAATCATGCCACGCCAAGCACGCTCGAAAATCCGCTGCCGGGCGCTATCAACGAAGATGCCGCGTTTGCCGAAGGCAAGGCCGTTATAGCCAAACTGGACGGCGAACAGGAAACGCTCCGCAACGAAGCCAAGGCGCTGGCCGGCATTGTCACCATCGCGGCGGAAGTGTCTGGGCAGGACGCAAGTAAGCTCTGGACGGAGCTTACAGCGTGATCAATCCCGGCCCGCAATTGCCGGCCACGGTCTATTTGCCCGCCGTGGCAGAGATTGACAATCAGACGGTAGGCGAAGCGCTCGGCGGTCAATCGCGTGCGGTCCTATCGCAATGGCGCGCAAAATACGGACTGCCGCGTCCGTCACCGCGACGACACGGAAACGGCAACAGCACGTTCACCCGGACAGCAGACCTTGCGGCTTGGCTGAATGGCCGTGCAGCCGTTCAGTGGATTTGATCCGCCAAATACCGATTAAGAAACGGGACCATGATGGACGGCAAAGACAAAAAGACAGGCCGTTTTTTGCCCGGCAATAAGCTCGGTGGACGTGCGCCCGGCGCGATCTCGCATCGTCGCCGCGCTTTGGAACATCTGACCAAGCATGGCGACGCTATCATCACGACGGCCATTACTGCCGCGCTAGCTGGCGATACGCAGCTACTTTCGCTGTTGGTGAAATTGCTCGTTCCGACTGGTGGAATACCCGCCGAAATTCCGAACGGCGATCCAGTTCAGGCATATGCAGAAGGCGAGATCAATTCGAGCGAATTGCGTCAACTCATGACATCGGTCGAGAAGGCAAGGCAACTAGACGCCATTCACAAGGGCGATAGTCGCAGCGAGCCGCAACGGACGACAATTCTTGTCGATGAAGACGCAGCCGAAGTTTACAGGCGAATGATAGAAACTTGATGAGAACGCAACAAGAGACGGTCGCGATACCATCGTGCGAACTCGTAGACGAAACGTTTGCCGCATCGATCTTCGAATGGGACGTGCACAGGCTTCATTACATGCAGTCGTGGAATTCATTCCCGATCCCAACCACGATCGACAAATTGTTGGTCATTCGCACTTCCGATATCGCGCGATGGGCGACGAATAGAAATTACAACATTACCCGGCATCCAATTTATCCCACACAGGAAACACGACGATGAACATTGTATATTTCAACAACGCGAAGCTTGAAGCCGAAACGCTAGACGGAGCAATCGTCAACATTCGCAACCTGAAATCGCCCGACCAGCGCAATCACTCTGACAGGATAATGTTCAAGGGTGGAAGGCTCGCGATTGTTTTCGATGTCGATGACTCCAGCGCGAGCCCGTCCATCGACTTTGACGGCCCCGGCGATATCAGCCGCAACAGCATCGAAGGCAAGGAATAGAGAACACGATGAACATCGGAACGAAGGCGTACCCAAACACTATCGCAGTGCATGTTGTGCCGATGGATGACATTGTGGAATTGGAAGCCGGACGGATCAAAGCGATCTATAAGCGCTGGCCAAGTATGACTGCGCCCGTTGCGGGAAAGGTTGGTTTTCACGGCAGCTACAGCGAGCTCTCCCACTATGATGATGTTCGAGGCACGTTGGAGCTTTGCGACAAGGACGTGTTTGCGATCATTTCGCATTACCGTTGCAAATTCCCGCATTTGACGATCCGCCAATTCCGCCATTCGACGGCGATGCTTTTCGGCATGGACCGCGACGAATTCGATGAGCATTGGAAGGCGTCTCTTTTGCGCATTCCGGATCGTCTCGAACCGGACGGCGCAGCCTGCGGTCAACAATTCTACAAGCCACGGATTGCCGGGCGGACCCTCGCGGAATTGCACGGCGAAGACACGATGATGCTTGTGCAACTTCATTGATCGGTTGGTCGGAAAGGTTGGTCGCGGTGAAAAGCGATTGGAATTCAATGCCAGCGGCGGAAGGGTTGTCCGCTACGGAACAGCAGGGTCCAACTTCGATGGGCGGTCTGAAGGCGGAAGTTTTGACGCGCCGGCAGCTCACTCGGCGCGACTAAGCAGCGAATACCCGAACTGACGCTGGCTCAGCATACAGCGAGCGAACTCCCAATGAATACAACGATCACCGGTGCCTGGAGCACTGGCAGTTTGCGACTGGGATAGTCCCAGGGGTGAATGCCGCCTGCTTTGTGAATGGGATTTGCTATCCGCGCATCTACGCAGGCTAAGGCTTCCATTTCTTCAGGATTTCGCGAACTCGATCAGAGGGAACCGTTATCACCGTGTTGTCGCTACCAAGGAGAACCGCAAATCTTCCTGTGACAAGCACGACGCGAGCGCCGTATAAAATTCTATCGTCCAGGTAAATGTCTTCGGATAGCTGCGGAGCGTTTCTGATATGATTTCCATACATGAGTCCGACAAAGTGAAGAAAACCGACGAAAACGGTTAAGTCAGCAAGTGTTCTGTGGATGTTAACGGTTGCGAGTCCGTACTTATTAACAAAATGGAGACGAGAAACTAAGAAAATGAAACCGATCACGACTATCAGGGTGGCGATGCGTTCGGCTAAGCGATCTTTTCCGTCAAGCTGATCGAGGTATATAACTCCGGAAAATATAATAACAATTGACGCGATAACTAGCGCGGCGGCGGTCATGCGGAATCTTTTGGTTTGCGCGTCGTCGAAGAAAGATAAAACCGCCGTAAGTATCGTATTTCCAATGTAAAGAAACCCGGCAAGGAAAACTATTGTAACAAGTCCAAATTTGATAAGGTCCGTGTATTCGACTAGCCAAATCAAATTAGAATCGAATACCGATAGATAGCCCGATGTCAGAACCGCAGCGCTAATAACCATCAAAAAGAAGGCGGTGGCTGAAAGGGCGGCAAAGTTGGAAACCGAAAATTCAAACAGTTTTCTGAAACCAGATGCATTATCAGTCACGAATGATTCCCTCCTACCGTTTTGACAGCCGCCAGCCGGCCGCCATGGCTTCCGCTTCCGAGCAGAACCACCTTTCGCCTTTGGCTTGGTTAATCACGGTGACGCTATAAAATTTCTGCCCGGGCAGATGATAAATGCGCTCACCGTCCGCTGAGATATTGCCTTTAATGGTGCAGCCAGAGTTGCCGTTGCCGACCGCAGAAAGAGGCGCTGGCGTGGGTGCCGCATCGCTGCTGTGCCCTGCTCGCCAATCCCATGGCGCCTGGAAAGACCCTGCCCACAAACCGACTTTCGACGCTTCGGCCTTCGCCTGTTGCGTGGCATATGCCCCGTTGCTGTATTTCGGCCAGTCGAGTGCCTGCCCGTGCTCGACCATCCATGGAGCCACGCTGGTACCGTCAGCTCGCATGCAGTCGCCAACAAAGCGCCCGTAGCGGTCCCATGTGACGAATGCACATTTGACCGGCTTAGAAGCGGCAAGAAAGGCGTCCAAGGCATCGGCGGATCGTCGGCCACAGGGATACTCTAAGCCCTTCGCGTCATCGCAGTACTGCTTGGCCTCCGGCGCGTCGATCCCATTGAAACGGACGCGTTGGCCGTGGACTTCGATGGTGTCGCCGTCGATGACGGAGGCGACACCGACAAGTGCAACCTCCTTCGGCTTGATGATGTTCTGCAGATTGATTTTCGGCAACGATCCGCCGTTGCTCATGACGAATTGTGTCACAAGGGCAGAAGCCGCGGCTACGCTCACAAGAACTAGACGAAGCGGCACGCTTGCCCATCGTCTGGCGCGTGATCGTTTTCGGCCAGAACGCCGCCGCCACTCGTCAGAACGATTGTCATAACGCGATCTGTCGATGCCGATCACATCGCACCCCCTGGACGGCTTTCGGCGGACCGCTTACCGCAATGTGAGCCGTCCGCAGTCACGCTGTTGTTAGTCGGCAATTGCCGGAATAGCCGCCTCCGGCAGCAGACGGCGATTTGTACCGCTGGACAGAAGTGAGTTCGTGTTGTTCGCATTGCCGGACGCAAGCGTCACCGTGTCGTAGTTGTTCAAATAGTCAGCGGCACAGCCGGAAATTACAGCCGCAACCATTGCGACGAAGTACATACGGTAATTCACGTAGGCATCCCCCAAGCCGAACGCCATGATGCTCCCTTTGCACTTTACTGTCGAATCCGTTGTTGGATGGATTGCGATCTTCATCGCAATGAGCAAAGTTGGCTGTGGGTTAAGGGTTTGGGGGAATCATGAAGCGATTTGGTTTGACTATCGCCGCGTTCGTTTGCATTACAGGCTGTGCCACGCCGCCGGACAAGATTGCGGGCGTACCGAATGCCGGTCCTTGCACACAGGCAGATAAGGAACGGTTGGCACTTCTAACAAACCAACAAAACAAGGCCGCAACAGGAGACGCCCTCGGCGTGTTCCTAATCGGCGTGCCTGTTTCGTCAATGTCTGGCGGGGACCACGAAACCGAAATCGCCGTCCTCAAAGGACGTTGCGGACCCCCGAAGACCTGAAAAATCGTTCGCTCGGGTCGGGCGAAATGGTGAGCCAACTCGGTTGTTGGTCAGTCACCGCAGAAACCAAACGCGGAGGCGCTTTAAGTTGCAAATTGATCTGAGGTCCGTATCTATCCCGCTTAGCACTCGGGTTTGGCGCCTATTCCCGGGCAGCGACTACAAATTCCTCAACCACTTCATTAGAGGAAAAACAGCATTCTTGGACTTGCCTTCGCTGATATTGCCTGAGGGTCGTTTAACTCCAAATGCCGATCTCCTTGCAAGGATGCTGGCATCTGAGAAGACGAAGGAAATGATCGCTGATGCGGGGAATACAGCGGTCAAAGCAGTCACAGATCTTAAACCCTTCTTGCGCGCCCGCAAAACATCACCACGCATGAGGTTGCTGTCCGCAATAATAAATTTTTATCAAGAAGCAAAACAAGGCGACTACATAATTGTCCCATCATCGCTAACTAGTCGCAGGGTATACCTAGGGAAGTTTGTTTCTGACGACGTTGTTCCAGAATTTTTCAAGTACGGCGAGCATCCGATTCCTTCCAGGACGATAAACTGGATAGCCAATATCGATGAAGGCAAGATATCTGCGCCTCTGTCCACGTCATTACGGCATCAGCATGCGTTTTCATTGGTAGAAAGATCACGTTTCATTGAAGTGTTTGCCATAACAAACGGAAGCTACAAGTATGGCGATAGGACAGTAGCAACTATATACAATAAGCAAGATGATTTTCTAGATGCTGACTCGGCGCTCATTGGAATAATATCAAAATTGTCTGCATCGGCCTGTGCTGCGATGCAAAATCGTGAAAAAATGGGCGACACGCTCGCATCGCTAGTCTCATCGGTTCCTATTGAATTCACTTGTAGCCAAGAATCAGATATTCACTCTGAAGGATTTACTAGGTTTATTAGTTCTGCTCTCACTCCGCTAGTTATAGCGGCGGTGCTGGCGTGTCTATTAACCGCTGATGTCAATGGTGGGCAAGTTAACATTCACAATGAGTTGAAGAGTATACAAATAGTTAACAGTTTATCACCAGATGATCCTTGCGTTCCGCATGTGAGTATGGCAACCAAAATGATCTTGAAAAGCATTGACATTCAGACTACGTATGAGCTTTGCAAGGCGGCGCATGCGGCAAAGGACAGAGCCGGCCTTGAACCTACTGCGAAAGGCGCGTCAAAGCCATAATGGCTAGGATATCTGAGATTCTCGGTCATAACGCCACAAGCGCAATTGTCGGTGCGCTTGCCGCCGGCGTGGTCAGTTGGCCAGTCAGCTATTTTGTGGCGGTATCCAGTATGAAGCCCGCTCAAGATCGCCAGATGCGGCTGGAGCAATTGAAAGACTTCTCGAAAGATGCGGACACGTTCATATCTCTCGGCACCAAGGTGGTTTCTAGGATTAACGTCAGCCAGCCGCTTGATGATGTGAAGGTCGCTATTTCCGATGCATCGGGTCTCCAAGCAGTCAACACACAATCGCTTATCAGCGTATTCGGTGCCGAGATTCAACCTGCAGCCGAAGGCTATCAAGATGCGCTCAACAAGTTTGTGACAACCACGAACAGTTTGCATGAACCTGGACAAATTAAGTCATGGGTTGAGGCGTTTGACGGGGTTGTCAACGCGCAGATTGCGTTAAAAGAGCGGATTTATTCTGAGCTGGATGTCAAGCCTGCTGAGCGCAGTTAGAATAGTATTTCGGCACCGCCATGGCTGATCAGCCCCTAGGCAGCTTGTGAATTTCCAGCCGCACTGGCCCGCCACGGTCGCAACTGGTGCAGAAAAGCGCACCCAAACAAGGCATCCTTTCCGTATCTTTTGATCAGCGCGGCGGGCTTCACGTCCGCGTGATGCGAGCAGTTTTGCACCTTGCTGGCAGGCGGTGCCAATCGCGCAAGTCGCCAAGCGAAACGTCGAGGCCGGCATGGACGCTGCCGTCCACGATCGTTTGCGGTGGGATCGTTGGCTCGCGAGGCGTGATGATCTTTTCCATCGCGTGCCGGCCGTTGCGGTGAATAAGCAGCATGCCTGGGACGGCGACGAATAGCCGACTGCCACGCTTGGCTAACGAATGAATCCGGTGTTCGGCAGATGGTTTCCACGAGAGACTTTTCGTCGCGGTCCCAAACCTCGATCCGGAAGTTGTCTTCGTTGGTCTTTGCCATAGCTTCGCCGGCGGCGCCGAAGCGCTCGCTGCAATCCTCTCGCCAATTGACCCATCCTGAATAGCCGGTCGATGCCCGCTTGACTCTTTTGTTCCTATTTTGTTCACTGAGCAAAATCAGCGACGAAATCGGATTGCCGCGACCGGGTTATTCAACGCAGCCGGGCGTGCAGCATCATTTTTGCGAACATGCCGGATGCGGAAAAGATGCCGGTTGGGGCTTTGCTAAACTGAAACAGGAATCACACTGGTTCTGCTTCGAGCATCGCGGCGACGGCGAAAAATACCTTTGACGGAGCGTTGAAATGACACGGCTCGCATTCGCAAGAGAGCTAGAGAGCGCATCGGACGCCATTGGCGATATCAGCCGCGCCGACTTGGCAATCATGCTTAGGCGAGCCGCAATCAGGCTGCGAAATGTTGGTGGCATCGATCTTGAGCCGCGCACAGACGATGCGTTGGCGACCATCGCAACTGAACTGGCAATTCCTAAAGGCGATCTAGTCGCCCAGATCGTGCGGGAATGGTTGGAAGCCAATGCTTATCTGCCGGTGCCATATGCGTTGGGCAACGAAAGCGTGACGGAGGGTAACGCCTAGCCTTGAGCGGTTAACGCCGCCATTCTCGTTTCTTCAACCGCTCGACCGCAGCGTAATGAGCGCGATTAATCAGCCCCAATGCAAGGCCGACCGCAGCGGATGAGAATAGCCCAAAGCTGTTCACCTCGACTTTGCCATACGGCTTCGCTGAATGCTGCAGATTGTTGCAGAGGTCCACAACCCGCCGATCCTCGAACGAGACACGATGACTGTGCGCAAATTCGTTACGGATTTTCCGCAACGTGTCGAAGTCGTCCCGTTCCACATCTGAAATCAAACTAAGGCAATGCGCCGCTTTGATACGCGCAGAGAACGTCCCGAGCGGGGCGTTGAAACCATCCAGCAAGACCGCTTTGTCGGAATCTTCGACCAAATACGCGTCGATGATTCCACGCAGTTGCTCGTCCAAATAGGAACACGCAACCATTACCGCACCTCTTGGGCTCTCGGCATTGTGCGTATCGAGCAACGGCAAAAATTCTTTTAGATGTGGGTTGGTTTCGAGCACTTCCTCATTTGGTACACGGACCCACGGCATTGGCGATTGTCCTGTCTGGTTAGTGAATTGGTTAGTTGGTCACTAACCGAAAATCGCCCAACCCCACGGTTTCCAAGGCATTTTAGGGGTTGACTGGCGGAGGGAGTGGGATTCGAACCCACGGTGAACTTGCGCCCACGCCGGTTTTCAAGACCGGTGCCTTAAACCGCTCGGCCATCCCTCCGGTGACTGCCGGCCACTGCTCTAGTGTGCCCGGCAAAGGCCTGTCAACCGGCTTGCGTGAAGCGGCCCTTCTCCAAGCCCCAGGACAGGACAAGCAGCGTCACAATCTTGCCCGGTTCCGGCCACAATCGGTTAATACCGTGATAAACAATTCCTGCGCACAAAGGATCGGGGTCCGAGACGTCGTTGGCATTGTCGAGTGAGCGCGTGGCTCTCTGATGGTCGGACACGATGTCGTTGGTCGAGACTTTAGGGGGGGCAATCAAGAATGCAGGCTGTGACGCACCCGCGTCTTCGTCGCGTTGCCACGGTTGCGTTGCTTGCGGCGTCGGCTGCATTGCTTGCCGCTTGCGCGTCGCAGCCCGAGCCGAAGGGCATGGTCTACAAGAAGACCCGCTCCAAGGAATATTTCGCCGAGACCGAATATGGAGTGAAGGCCAGTCCGCGCGCTGCCTTCATGCGGCGCGGCGGCGGCCGCGACCAGCTCGGCAAGCCGTATCAGGTGCGCGGCAAGTGGTATTATCCCAAGGAAGAGAAGCGCTACGCCAAGGTCGGCTTGGCTTCGTGGTATGGCGACGCCTTCCATGGCCGGCTGACCGCCAACGGCGAAGTCTACGACACGGCGCAACTAACGGCGGCGCATCCGACGATGCCGCTGCCCAGCTATGCCCGAGTCACCAACCTCGAAACCGGCAGTTCGGTCATCGTGCGCGTCAATGATCGCGGCCCATACCATGAGGGCCGCATCATCGACGTCTCGGAGCGTGCCGCGCAGATGCTCGACTACGACAAGGTCGGCACCGCGAAGGTGAAGGTCGAATATGTCGGCCGCGCGCCGCTCGACGGCAATGACGACCAGTACCTGATGGCCTCCTACCATCCCGGCAACCGCATACCGGATCCATCGGATGGCTTGCCGACCGGCGTCATGGTGGCCATGAACGGACCGTCGCCGAGCCTTCCGGCGGGTGCTGCCGCCGTGCCGTTTCCAGGTCAGCTGACCGATTCCGCGACCCCGGTCCAGGCGCAGATGTCCGCGCAATCGCCGGCCTTCGGCGATCTGGCGCTGCCCGATTTCGGACCGATCGTGCCGGAACGTCCCGAGATCGGCTTGCCGCCGCAATCGCCGTTCGCCATGGCCTCGCTGTCCTATGCGGATGAACGCGTCCATCGCGCGGATGTCTTTGCCGCGCTGGACGACAGCGGCATGTCGCCCGCCGACATCCTGCCGTCCTGGAAAAAGACCGATCGCCAAGCGGCGCCGTCCAGCTCCGACTATGTCGCCGCCGGCACGTTCGACGATGCCACCGAGGCCAAACGTGTGGCCTCGGCGCTAAAGTCCTTCGGCAGAATAGAAATCCAGCGCTCCGATCTCGACGGCAATGACTGGTATGCGGTCAACCTCTATCCGGACGGCCATGGCGA
Organism: Mesorhizobium sp. M8A.F.Ca.ET.161.01.1.1; assembly: GCF_004792105.1. NCBI lineage: Bacteria > Pseudomonadati > Pseudomonadota > Alphaproteobacteria > Hyphomicrobiales > Phyllobacteriaceae > Mesorhizobium > Mesorhizobium sp. M8A.F.Ca.ET.161.01.1.1. The sequence continues at coordinate 241,407 of NZ_SRTD01000001.1, forward strand.
CCTGGACGAGTTGCTGAAGGCGGCATGGTCCCACGGCGCGCCCGACGCGCTGGTCGTGCGCGACTGATCAGAGCCGGCGTGCCGCCGGCAGTTGATCCCTCGCCGAAAAAGCCCGATAGTTTCGGCACGCCGGAGGGGCCGGCCAACGGGTCGCTTTTCATGCAATTTCGCTTGCTACAGCCTTTCGCCGGGTTTCTTCTCCTTGGCCTGCTGCTTATGCTTTCGCCGGCCCAAGCGCAGCTTTTCGAAACCAAGGCCGCACAGGCCTTCATGATCGATGCTGACACCGGCACGGTGCTGTTTTCGAAAGATGCCGACAAACCCATTCCGCCGGCCTCGATGGCCAAGCTGATGACGATGGAAGTGGTTTTCAACGCCCTCAAGTCCGGGCGCCTGAAACTCGACGATACGTTCGTGGTCAGCGAGAACGCCTGGCGCAAAGGTGGCGCGCCGTCGGGGACCTCGACGATGTTCGCCAAGCTCAAATCGGCGATCCGGCTCGAGGACCTGATCCAGGGGGTGACCGTGCAGGCCGCGAATGACGGCTGCATCGTCATCGCCGAAGGCATGGCCGGGTCGGAGGATAATTTTGCCGGAGAGATGACCGAACGCGCGCGCCAGATCGGCCTCAAGACTTCGACTTTCGTCAATTCGACCGGCCTGCCGGCCGATGGCCAGCAGACAAATGTGCGCGAACTGGCGCAGCTCGCGCTCCATCTGCGGCGCGAATACCCCGATTTCTATCGCTACTATGGCCTGAAGGATTTCACCTGGAACAAGATCTCGCAGAGAAACCGCAACCCGCTGCTGGCGATGGACATCGGCGCCGACGGCCTGGCTGTCGGCGCAAGCGAGACATCCGGCTTCGGCATCGTCGCTTCGGTCAGCCACGACGGCAAGCGGGTGATCGCTGCAATGAGCGGGCTGGCCAATGACAAGGAGCGTGCCGAAGAAGCGCGCAAACTGCTCGATTGGGGCGTTCGTTCGTTCGAGAAGACCGAGATTTTCGCCAAGGACGAGGTGGTCGGAGAGGCCCAGGTCTTTGGCGGTGCGAAATCCGGTGTGACGCTGAAGGCAAAGGGTCCGATCGACATCTTCCTGCCGATCACCAACCGCGACAAGCTGACGGCGAGAATCGTCTATACCGGGCCGGTCGCCGCTCCGGTGGAGGAGGGGCAACCGGTGGGCGCCCTGCGCGTCTGGATCGGCGACACGCTGAGCCAGGAGACACCGTTGTTCGCCGCCGAAACGATCGGCGTCGGCACGTTGCCGCAACGCGCGCTCGATGCCGTCAAGGAACTGGCTATCGGCTGGCTTCGATAACACCGACGGCATGGACGTTTTCCCGAACGCGGACTATCTAGAGCGCAACAATCCACTCGAACACGAACAAAGGCCCTCGGTTTGGCGCGCGGATTTTTCATCACCTTCGAAGGCGGCGAAGGCGCAGGCAAGTCGACACAGATCGAGCGGCTGGCCACAAAGATGCGCGCCAAGAAGTATGATGTCCTGCGCACGCGTGAACCGGGCGGCTCGCCGGGCGCCGAAGCGGTCCGGCATGTGCTGCTTTCAGGTGCTGCCGAACCGTTCGGGCCGAAGATGGAAGCGCTGCTCTTCGCCGCCGCGCGTTCCGACCATGTCGAGCAGGTCATCCGTCCGGCCGTCGAGCGCGGCTCCATCGTGCTTTGTGACCGCTTCCTGGATTCCTCGCGTGTCTATCAGGGCGTTACGGGCGGGATCGATCCGGCGTTCATGGCCATGCTGGAACAGGTCGCCATCAACGGCATGATGCCCGACATGACGCTGATCTTCGATATCGACCCGGCCGAGGGTCTGAAGCGCGCGACCTTGCGGCGCGGCAGCGATGCCGCCGCCGACCGCTTCGAAAAAGAGACGCTGGCTATCCACCAGGCCCGCCGCGAAGCGTTCCTAGCGATCGCCGCGGCAGAGCCGGAGCGCTGCATCGTCGTCGATGCGTCCGCCGATCCGGATACGGTGGAGGACGTCGTCACCGCGGCCGTGTTCGCGGCACTGGAGGCAAGGGCGCCCGAGCGCAACAGGCAGGTCGCACCGGTATGATCTTCGAACGCATCGCGCCGGAACAGCACGATACGCTGGACGGTGTGCCGGAACCCTCCGAAACGCCGCGTCTGGTCGGGCACGGGCAGGCCGCCGCCATGCTGGCCGCCGCCTATCGCGCGGGAAAGCTGCCGCATGCGCTGATCTTCGCCGGACCTGTCGGAATCGGCAAGGCGACGCTTGCCTTCCACCTTGCCCATCATCTTTTGAAGCACCCGGCCTTCGACCAGGCACCCGGCAACCTGGCGGTTCCCGATCCGGCCTCGCCGCTGTTTCGCCAGATCGCCACCGGGGCGCATCCCGGGGTGCTGCACCTGACCCGCCCCTTGAACGACAAGACCAAGAGCTTCAAGACCGTCGTCACCGTCGACGAAATCCGCAAGGTCAGCCGCTTCCTGTCGCTGACGTCGCACGACGGCAGCTACCGGGCGGTGATCGTCGATCCGGCCGACGACATGAATGCCAATGCGGCCAATGCCTTGCTGAAGAATCTCGAGGAACCACCGGCACGAACCCTGTTCATTCTCATCGTCCATGCCCCGGGCAGTCTGCTGCCGACGATCCGCTCGCGCTGCCAGGTGGTGCGGCTGACGCCGCTCGACGCCAACGAACTGATGGCGGTGCTGGAGACCGCGGAACCGCCGCCGCCGGACGATCCGGCCGCGCGAGCCGCGCTGGTCGAGCGGGCAGGGGGAAGCGCCCGCAGCGCGATCCTGCTGACGCAATATGGCGGGTTGGAGATCGCACAGACGCTCGATGGCCTGGTGGCGAAGGGAAAGAGCGATATTGGCGGCGCCTATCGCCTGGCCGAAGCCGTCGCGGGCCGAGATCAGGCGATCCAGTTCGACATCTTCAACCGCCGGGCACTGGACCTTCTGTCAGACGCGGCAAGCCAGGCGGCGCTGGCCGGCGACCTTGCGCGGGCCAAGACACTGTCGGACAGCTGGCATGAGGCGCTGGACGCCATATCGGAGACCAATACCTACAATCTCGACAAGAAGCAGCATGCCTTGACCATGATCGATCGACTGAATTCGGCGATGCGAGTGTGACGGTCATCTGGGGCGGCAATCGCCACCCGCTGGCAGCCGTTGGACCGGATCGCGGCCGGGCATTCAGATCGTCATCCGCGCTGGCTTGCTCGCGGCACCGTTGAGCGCGGCATCATATTTGGCGCGATTGGCCCAATAGATCGTGGCGAACAGCAGCGCCTGGTCGCGGAAAGGAATGTGGTCCACGGTATCGCTGGCGGCCTCGCCTTCGATCCAGTCGATATGGAAGTCGGCGGCTCCCTTCCTGTCGCCGCCATGTGCAATCTGCTGGAACCGATGCATATGTTCCTCGATGTCGGGATAGCGGTCGGCCCAGACAATCGACCATTGCCGGTTCTGCATGGTGAATTTGCGGATCCAGCGCTCGCTCAGGTCCATGTCGCCTTCGGGCTTTGAGTACATGACGTTTCGCCGCGCTTCGAGCAGCGTGTTGGTGGCGACGACTTCGTTCTCGCGCCATAGAAGCCGCATGGCCGGATCATTGAGAAACCGGTCCGCGTAAATGGGATGCGGAAACGCGCTTTCCCTCAGTCCATCGATCTTGAAATAGACCAGCAGTTCGGAAGCCACGCTCGCTTCGAGCTCGTTGCGCTCCATCTTGCCGTGGAAAGCCTCGAACCCGATGCCCGGTATGAAGGGCATGTGCGCGGCGTGCCAGATTTCATGCAGAATGTAGAGATCCTCGACGGCCGGAGCGGCATAGTCGTCCCGGCGCATCGTCAGCCCCCACCAGGTGCAGAAGTGCGCGCGTTCCAGGCGGTCGTTGGTGGTCTCGCAGGTGAAGCGCGGCAGGCGGGCGTACTGATCGACGACGTCGTGGATGTAGCCGCCCTCCAGATGCGAGGATCGGAATGCATCCGTTTTCCAGTGCGCCAGGCAGTGGGCATGGACGTCATCGCGGGTGACCAGCGGGATTAGATGCTTCATGAAACCGGTCCAGGAGGGGCCATGCCGATCCGCTCCGCCATGCCTGGCGTGAGACACAGGCGGGGCCGAGCACCGATCGCGCCAGGGGCGCGGGTAAGGTAGGAGGCCATGTCCGAATCCCCGTCCGCCCCTGCCGATGCCTGGGCAAGAATGAAGACGTCCGCCGGCACCAGAGCGAGGCCGAGAGCCTGGCCGGCATGTTCCGCAGCGCCATGTTGAACCGCGGCGTAGCGGCGCGCCATGGCGAACACGTCAAACCGCTCCATCAGCCGGATTCCCAGTTGCAGCGACGTCAGGTTCTTGAACCATTGATTGCCGAACAGGCCGAGATTCTCCGATCGGCAAAACACACCGCCTATGCGGTCGTAATAGGTGCCGAACGGTTTGGACAGGCTGATCACCACGGCACTCACGCAAGGGGCGTCGGCGAGGATCGTTTCCGGCGGTGGCTCGGCGGTTGCCCCGACATAGGTCAAATCCAAGACGACTTGGGCCGGGTTCGCGCGCCCGCTGAGCCGGCGAAGAAATGCGTTGGCTTCGGGCCATACCATTCCGTCAATGGCCGAGGGTTGGCTGAGACACAGCAGATGCTGGGGATCGATGGTGTCGGCCATATCGCGCCAGTCGTGGCGGTCATATTCCGTCACCGGAATGCCGCAAGCTTCAGCATAGGCTCTGTAGCCCTCATACTCGCCACGAAAGATTGCAAGGCGAGGGGAGAACCCATCGAGGCGCGCGCGGTTGCCGTAATCGGCAATCAGGTGAAAAAGCGGCTCGCTTGCACCCGCGGTCGGATAGCTGAATGGAAAGTCAGCCGTGTTCAACGGCGCCATCGGCTTCGCCCAACCGAGCCAGGTGTCGAAGAACCGTTTGTGCAGCGCGTTCTGCTTTCCGGTCCAGGCATGGCGAAACTGATCGAGATAGGCCGCACGGACCGGATCAGGGCCATTTCCGGTATTGTTGCCGAGCAATTCGGCCTTTACCGCCTCGATCTCGGGGGTGACGAGGGCGTAGACGGTTTTGCTCGCGCCGGCCTGGCGCAAGCGCAGATCGAGATTCGGTCGCGGATCATATTGTGTGGTCGTGGCCATGCAGGTCTGCCTTTGCCCGTCACGACCCTAAGGGAACGTGGCCGGGCTTTGCAACGGCTTGCCGCTGGACCATGGTGATGAATGCGCAGGTCAGGCAGGCGGTCTGGACTTGGCATGAGGCCTTGGACGTTATATTTGAGACCGACACCCCGCAATCTCGACAAGAAGCAGCACGTCCTGACCATGACCGACCGCCTGAATTCTGCAATGCGAATGTGACGGCCTTTTTTGGTGCATGCCGTTGCCCCCGAAACCGGGGCGACTTTTGGGCGGCATGCATTGGTCTCGGGATGGCAATCGCCATTCCGATGCGATATCCACCGCCACGGCTCCCATTCAGACATTCATGACGGTTCATTCATGTCACGCGACACATTCTACATCACGACCGCGATTTCCTATCCTAACGGCAAGCCGCATATCGGCCATGCCTACGAGTTGATCGCCACGGACGCGCTTGCCCGCTTCCAGCGGCTTGACGGCAAGCAGGTCTTCTTCCTCACCGGCACCGACGAGCACGGCATCAAGATGCTGCAGACGGCCAAGCGCGAAGGCATTTCGGCGCGCGAACTGGCCGACCGCAACTCGGCTGAGTTCAAGCGCATGGCGACCGCGCTCAACGCCTCTAACGACGATTTCATCCGCACCACCGAGGAGCGGCATTACGCGGCTTCGCAGGCGATCTGGAAGGCGATGGCCGCCAATGGCGACGTCTACAAAGGCGGCTATGCCGGCTGGTACTCGGTGCGCGACGAAGCCTATTACGGCGAGGAGGAGACCGAGGTCCGTCCCGACAATGTCCGCTACGGGCCGCAGGGAACGCCGGTCGAATGGGTCGAGGAAGAGAGCTACTTCTTCCGGCTGTCGGCCTATCAGGACAAGCTCATTGCGCTTTACGAAGGCCAGCCCGACTTCATTGGCCCGGCCGAGCGACGCAACGAGGTGATGAGCTTCGTCAAGTCGGGACTGAAGGACCTGTCGATCTCGCGCACCACATTCGACTGGGGCGTGCCGGTACCTGGCGACGAAAAGCATGTCATGTATGTGTGGGTCGACGCGCTGACCAACTACATCACCGGCGTCGGCTATCCCGATGAAAAGGCTGATAATTGGCGTTTTTGGCCGGCTGATGCGCACATCATCGGCAAGGACATTGTGCGCTTCCACGCGGTTTATTGGCCGGCCTTTTTGATGTCGGCCGGCATTCCGCTGCCGAAGCGTGTCTTCGGCCACGGCTTCCTGTTCAACCGCGGCGAGAAGATGTCGAAATCGGTCGGCAACGTCATCGACCCGTTCACCATGGTCGACCATTACGGCCTCGACCAGGTGCGCTACTTCTTCCTGCGCGAAGTGCCGTTCGGGCAGGACGGCAGCTACAGCCATGAAGCGATCGTCAACCGCACCAATGCGGATCTGGCCAATGGTCTCGGCAATCTGGCGCAGCGCTCGCTGTCGATGATCGCCAAGAATTGCGGCGGCGTGGTGCCGAAGCGCGGCGATATGGCGGAAGCCGACAAGGTGATCCTGGATCAGGCGATCGACGCCCTCGTCACCGCGCGCAAGGCAATGGCTGAGCAAGGCATCCATCTGGCACTGGCGGCGATCTTCGGCGTGGTTGCGGAAGCGGACCGGTATTTCGCCGGGCAGGAACCCTGGGCGCTCAAGAAAACCAATCCGGAGCGCATGGAAACGGTGCTGTGGACGACGGCCGAAGTGGTCCGGCGCGTGGCGGTTCTATGCCAGCCCTTCATTCCGGGCTCGGCCGGCAAGCTGCTCGACCTCCTGGCGGTGCCGGCGGACAGCCGCGATTTCGTGCATGTCCACGCCGACCATGCGCTTGTGTCCGGCACGCAGCTGCCTGCGCCGGAGGGCGTGTTTCCGCGCTATGTCGAACAGACGGACGCGAACGCCTGATGCTCGTCGACAGCCATTGTCATCTGGACTTTCCGGACTTTGCCGAGGAGCGGGCGGCCATTGTCGCCCGCGCCAAGGCGGCCGGTGTCGGCCGCATGGTGACGATCTCCACGCGCGTGAAGCGGTTTCAGCAAATCCTTGAGATCGCGGAGACTTTCGACGAAGTCTATTGCTCTGTCGGTACCCATCCGCACAATGCCGCCGAGGAGCTCGACGTCACCACGGCCGACCTTGTCCGCCTGTCTGCTCACCCGAAGGTGGTGGCGATCGGTGAAGCGGGGCTCGATTTTTTCTACGACAAGGCACCTCGCGAGGCGCAGGCGCAGGGTTTTCGCGCTCATATCGCCGCAGCCCGCGAGACCGGGCTGCCTCTCGTCATCCACTCGCGCGATGCCGACGACGACATGGCCGCCATTCTCGAGGACGAGACGGGGAAGGGCGCCTTCCCGTTCATCCTGCATTGTTTTTCGTCGGGACGGCGGCTCGCCGAATTTGGCGTGTCGTTAGGCGGCTATGTGTCGTTCTCGGGCATTCTGACTTTCAAGAATTCAGCCGAATTGCGCGCCATCGCCGCCGATGTGCCGCATGACCGGCTGCTGGTCGAGACGGACGCGCCATACCTGGCGCCGGTACCGTTTCGCGGCAAGCGCAATGAGCCGGCCTATGTCGCGCAGACCGCCAAGGTGCTGGCTGAAACAATCGGCGTCAGCGAGGCTGAAATCGCAGCGTTGACGACCGACAACTTCTTTCGGCTGTTTGGAAAAATGCCACGCCCGGACCAGCGGGCGCCCGAGGCATGAGCGACCGGCTGCGCCTGACCATTCTCGGCTGTGGATCGTCGCCAGGCACGCCACGCATCACCGGCGACTGGGGCAATTGCGACCCCACCAATCCCAGGAACCGGCGCATGCGCACGGCCGCGCTTGTCGAGCGCATTGCCGCCGATGGCGGCCGCACCACGGTCGTCATCGACACCGGGCCGGATTTCCGCGAGCAGATGCTGATGGCTTCAGTCAGGCGCATCGATGGCGTGATCTACACGCATCCGCACGCCGACCACATCCACGGCATCGACGATTTGCGCGGCTATGTGCTGGAACAACGGCATCGCATCGCCATCCATGCCGACGAGCCGACCATGCTGCGGCTGCGCGAGGCGTTCGGCTATTGCTTCGAGACGCCGCCAGGCAGTTCCTATCCGCCGATCGTCGACGCCCACATCATCGACCATGCCAGGCCGGTTGTGATCGAAGGAGAGGGGGGTGCCCTCACCTTCGAGCCGCTGCCCCAGATCCATGGCGACATCATTTCGCTGGGTTTCCGCATCGGCGGGCTCGCCTACTGTCCCGATATCAGCGATTTTCCCGATGCCACCGTCGAGCGGCTGCGCGGCCTCGATGTGCTGATTATCGACGCGCTGCAATACCATACCCATCCCAGCCATCTGTCGCTTAGCCAGGCACTTACCTGGATCGAAAAGCTGGCGCCCAGAAATGCCGTGCTGACGCACATGCATGTGCCGCTAGATTACGCCACGGTGATGACCGAGACTCCCGACCACGTGGTGCCGGCCTATGATGGCATGGTGATCGAAATTCCTTACGAGTCAAAGCGATAGAGAAAGCTGCTCAGTCGGCTTTTCCAGTCGCCGTTCGAACGTTGGGCGATGGGTTCGAGGTCGTGAAGTGCCGCTAGAGTGCCGTCCACGATGGTTGCCCGCCAAGGGCCGAAACCGCAGCAATTCCGGGGTTACGCCCCGTACGCTAGTTCCATAATCTATCTTATGCGACTTTTGTCGCAACGTGAAAGCGTCTCGAATCCATCTCGCAGCCCTGCCTTACAGACCTGCCTTCCGACGCAGACCGGCCCAAAAACTTCTGAGCGAATTCGCGGATGAGACAGGTGCACGCTCCACGCCGCGGTATTCGATCCTGTCGCGACCGACCGTTTCGTCATTCCAGACCAACTCAAAGGCGATGCCTTTGAGCCCGAGTTCTCCGATCTGACGCACGATGGTGTCTTGCAGATAGATATCGGATACTCGCACGCCATCGGCACGCTCCGGCAATTTGAATATCTCGGCCCCGCCGATAGCCTCCGCCCGAAGGACGAGGTTTTCGATCGTCATGATGCCGCCATCGTCAAAGCGGACGATTCTTGAACGCTCTTCGTCCAGCGCATCGACCACAGTGGTGACGTTGAAGAGCCATATGGGCTCGTCACCACGAAGCGACAGGAATTCGCCATACCGTTCGAGAATCGGCCGTAGCGACTTCAACGCCGTGGCCCTCAGAATGAGCACATGCTCGCCAAGCCAGGGAAAATCCGAATATAACCGGGGTGTTCCGTCTTCTTGCTCGTGCAGGAATTTCATCCGGGGCGAACGCCATCGCTTCTGGCTCCGGCCGCCGAGGGTCGCGAATAGCCGGTAGTCGTCGGTTTGTTCGGGAAGAACCCATTCCTGCCCCTCCACTACACTCGGAACATAGATCTTCACCCGACCTCCCGACCCTCGCACGCTTCCAGGCAGTGAAGCCCCCCTAACGCTGCGCACAGCGGCCTCGCAGCGGATTTTCGAGCACGCCGCCGATACCGACGCGTCGATCGAGACTATACATCCGTTTTGCGGACCGCCCGCACCCAACATATCACTGTAGATGACGCGGCGGTGCCGCGCGATGCTCTGTTCCTGTATCCGGGTCGGATCAGCGCACCTCCGCCGGTCGCAGGATGCGATGGATCTGGATGCGCTCGATGGAATCCGGCATACAAAGCAACTACCTGCCCCAATCCGTTCATCACGCGTCGGCGGGACTGAAGGCCATCAGAATGACCACTCGATCTTCCTTTCTAGGCTTGCCCGATCGCCTCGCCGATGGCACGGTGCCCCGCGCAGTGATCTTCGGTGCTGGTCACGGCAGCACCTATCCCGGCAAAGACAGCAGCGGTCACGCCTTGACCTTGAGATCCTTGATGAGCGTCACGGAATCTCCGTCACTCAGAGGTGTGCCGTTGCTGTCTTTGACCTTCATGGTTTCACTTCCTGCCTTTGTGCATTCAGCCCGTTGAGGAGATCGGCGAGTTCCTCGGCATCGGGTCGGTTCATTCCAACGATGGTCCGACTCCCCATCTCGGCGGGCCGCCCGGTCCGAGCATCATTGACGGCCCAGGTGCCAGTCGGCTCCTGAAAAGGTTCGTAACGATGAGTCATTGGCACAGGATAGTCGCCAAGGCTCTTCCTGCCAAGATCAAATCATTATTTTTTCGCCCTGTATTGATGTTTTATGCATCAATGATACGATAGAGGATATCATTTCTCATACCAAGACGATGATTCCTCGATGATCACGGCTTCCCAGCTTCGCGCCGCTCGCGCCCTTCTCAACATCGACCAGAAAACCCTGGCGGAAATGGCAGGCGTCTCGCTGCCAACGATCCAACGAATGGAGGCCAGCCAAGGGAATGTGCGAGGCGTTGTCGACAGTTTGATGAAAGTGATCAACGCGCTGAACCGCGCCGGCGTTGAACTTCTCAGCGAACATATGCGCAGCGACGATGGTGGTCGTGGCGTGAGGTTCCGGCATCCGGACACGCTATTGGGCAAGCCGAACTAGACCATACAAAGTGGACCTCCGGCGCCCGCGCAATCACCGTCTTTCGTCTCCTTTTCCTTCCAGAAACACCCAATGAGCCTCTCCCTGCACGTCAACTTGTGGTTCCGCTTTTCCACACGGAAAGGCAGGGTTCGCCCATGATCCTCTATCTGCGTCGGCTTGCCGGGAAGGAACGGAGCGACAGGACCGATCGACATCTCGCCCGTTTCCTGACCTTTGTCGCGGGGGCGGCCAATGCTGGAGGATTTCTGGCGGTCCAGCAGTATACGTCCCATATGTCAGGCATCGTTTCGTTGATGGCTGATCACTTGGCACTCGGCAACGTCGAGCTCGCGCTTTCCGGATTCGGAGCCTTGCTGTCGTTTGTCTCTGGCGCGGCCTGTTCAGCGATGCTGATCAATTGGGGGCGACGGCAGCATCTGCAGAGCGAATATGCGTTTCCGCTTGTCCTGGAAGCGATCTTGCTGATCTGTTTCGGCCTTCTCGGCGGCCATCTCGCGCGTCATGAAGCGCTTTTTGTACCAATGACGGTGATGCTGCTTTGCTTCATCATGGGGTTGCAGAACGCCATCATTACAAAGCTATCGGAAGCCAGAATCCGGACGACGCATATCACTGGCCTGGTGACGGACATGGGCATCGAACTCGGCAAGCTGCTTTATTGGAACATCTCAAGAAGTGACTCGGACGAGCTGTTCGTGAAGGCAGATCGAAGAAAGCTGAGACTGCTTGCATCGCTTGTCGCATTGTTCTTTGTCGGCGGTGTCATCGGCGCTGTGGGTTTCAAGCACATTGGCTTTGCAGCGACGCTGTTTCTCGCAGCCATTCTCCTCGTGCTGGCCTCCATGCCAGTCCTGGAAGATATCTCCGTTCGCATGAAGCAACTCTGGCAGTAGCTCAGCGGAGTTTTTGCACCTGCCCGGTCACACCCCAAGGATTACGCTGTCTGTTGCGCTAGCGCCAAGGCCTGAACACCAATTGGCTGAGGTCATTTGCGATCTCGTCGGCTCCGACCGTTGGCGGTATCAACAATATTGGCTGGACGAGGTCCCGCACCTTACCCGCCATGACGAGCGCGTTGCGATCCGGAATACCGCGCGTGTCGAGCAGTCTCACGTTCTCCCATATATTACTGAGTTTGGCAGCAACACGATCCGGCATGATGTCAAGGTCGTGTCGAGCATGAACGTTCCCGATCAGAATACCGGACGAGCTGAGACGCGTCTGCGCCAAGCCGAAGAATGTCTCGGCACACAAGTGGTCTGGAATGCGCCTCCCGGAATATGCGTCCAGAACAATCGCATCGTAGCGATGACGGCCGGCGCGCAGAAAATCCCGCCCGTCGGAGATGCAACAGCGAACTCCATGGGGTAGTCCAAAATATTTCTGGGCGATCTGGAAAGCCTTCGGGTTGATGTCGACGATCGTGACACGCACGCCAACCCTATCCAGCATCGTCCCCAGGCTGCCGCCGCCACAACCGATCATCAAGACATCGGACGCCTGCGCTTGCGCGAGGAGGCCAAAGATCGCGTGGATGTAGGGCACGACGCTGACGCCATTCGGATCGCACTCACTTTGATAGCAGCCACCTTGGCGATAAATGAACGAACCGGAGTCCTTGGCCCGCAGAACCTCGATGTTGCCGAAATCGGTATGATATTTCGCAACCCGGATCATGCCTTGTCACCACAGCTGAGTTCCTAAGTCCGCTGTACCGCCGGTTTCACGAACTTTCTTTCTGTCAGCACTCACGCGGAGCCCAGGGATTCCTCCCTCATCGCAGCAGGCTCCGCTTCCAGTTGCAGGGCAACCAATCGGCGAGGCTCAGCGCCTCCCAACTCGTATCTCCCAGTTTTCTACAACTTCGAGACAGATGCGTCACGCATCATTATTTGAATGCGCCGCATTTTAATATATGCTGCAGCGCTTAGAGATAATACGTCAAAGCTGATCGAAAAGGGGATGCGACCGTGATAACTGCTCCACAGTTGCGTGCCGCGAGGGCGCTCCTTGGCATCGACCAGCGCAGGCTTGCCGAATTATCAGGCCTTTCGGTGCCGACAATCCAACGTATGGAAGCCAGTGAGTCGATTATCCGAGGCAACGTCGATTCCCTCATGAAGCTGATTGGGGCTCTTGACCTTGCCGGCGTGGAATTGATTGCTGAAGGCGCCTCCAGCCAAATCGGTGGGCGCGGCGTGCGACTGAAAGCAGATTTTGATCCCGCCAAAATTCTGGGCGGGATCGATACGGACGCCAAACTCCCCGTGAGGAGCGTGGCGTGATTTCGAGCGCCGCGGTCCTCCTGTGGGGCGTTGCTGCGCTCTTGGGGACCGCGGTGCTTGCGGTTTCGGAAAGCCGTAGATCTGGCTCGGGAACACGCCTGATCTACGGCTTGACGCTGGGCATATCGGCGGCCGTGCTCCTGGTTCTCGCGAGCCGCATCGCCAATGATCCCGTCACCCCGTCGACTGCCGCGCTGCCTCTTGGGTTGCCATGGATTGGCGCTCATTTCCGCTTGGATGCGCTCTCGACTTTCTTCCTTGCCGTCGTCAATTTCGGCGGCGCCATGGCCAGTCTTTACGGCCTCGGCTACGGCAGGCACGAGTCCGCGCCGCATCGCGTGCTGCCGTTCTTCCCGGCCTTCCTTGCCGCAATGAACCTTGTCGTGATGGCAGACGACGCCTTCACCTTTCTGCTGTCCTGGGAATTCATGTCGCTCGCCTCCTGGGCGCTCGTCATGGCGCACCATCGCGAACAGGACAATGCGCGGGCGGGCTACATCTATCTCGTGATGGCGAGTTTCGGAACGCTCGCACTGCTGCTTGCGTTCGGTCTCCTGTCAGGCCCTGGCGGGAACTACACGTTCGACGCGATGCGTGCCGCCTCCCCCACCCCGCTCGCCACCGCTTTCGTCCTGGCTCTTATGCTGCTGGGCGCAGGCTCCAAGGCAGGCCTCGTACCGCTGCACGTTTGGCTGCCACTCGCTCACCCGGCCGCGCCGAGCCACGTCTCGGCTCTGATGAGCGGCGTCATGACCAAGGTCGCCGTCTATGGCTTCATACGCGTTATTTTCGACCTCCTCGGCGAGCCGGCATGGTGGTCAGGCGTTGTTGTGCTTTTCCTCGGCGGCCTGACGGCGGTTCTCGGCATCCTCTACGCGCTGATGGAAAAGGACCTGAAGCGGCTGCTTGCCTATAGCACCATTGAAAATGTCGGCGTCATCTTCGTGAGCCTTGGCCTTGCGCTAGCATTCAGGGCGAATGCCATGCCATCGGCCGCGGCGCTGGCGCTCACCGCCGCGCTGTTCCACGTCCTCAACCATTCCTTCTTCAAGAGCCTGCTGTTTTTTGGCGCGGGCGCCGTGCTGACGGCAACCGGTGAGCGTGACATGGAGAAGCTGGGCGGCCTCATCCATCGCATGCCCCTTACAAGTTTTGCCTTTCTCGTCGGCTGCGTCGCGATCTCGGCTCTTCCACCCTTCAACGGGTTCGTCTCCGAATGGCTAGCCTTCCAGGCCATATTGCAGAGCCCCGACCTGCCACAATGGGGACTGAAGGTCATGGTGCCCGCCGTCGGTGGTCTGCTGGCACTCTCGGCGGCGCTGGCCGCGGCCTGCTTCGTGAAGGCGTTCGGGATCACATTCCTCGGCAGGCCGCGCTCGGCCGCGGTGGAACCGGCGCACGAGGTCGACCGCTACTCGCTGACTGCAATGTTCAGCCTCGCGGCCCTGTGTCTGCTTGCCGGCATCGTTCCAGGTCTTGTAATAGACGGCCTATCATCGGTGACTCTCCCGCTGATTGGCAGCCGGATGCCCGTGCAAATGGCGCAGCCCTGGCTGTCGATCGTGCCGATTGCGACAAGCCGCAGTTCCTACAACGGATTGCTGGTGTTTCTGTTCATCGCGTTTTCAGCATCCGCAGCAGCATATGCCATCCACCGTTTCGCGTCGCATGCAATCCGTCGGGGTCCTGCCTGGGGTTGTGGCTTCGCGGATGTGACCCCAAGCTCGCAATACACGGCCGTCAGCTTCGCACAGCCTATCCGCCGCGTCTTCGGCACGTTCGCTTTCCGTGCGAGGGAAACCGTCGAAATGCCGCCCCCCGGCCAAACCGGTCCGGCTCGCCTGGATGTCGAAATGCATGATGTGATCTGGGAGACGCTGTATCTGCCCATCGGCAAGGCCCTCGACTTTGCGACCGACCACCTAAACCATCTCCAGTTCCTGACGATCAGGCGCTACCTGACCCTCGTCTTTCTCTTTCTCGTTGTCTTGCTCCTGGTGCTCGCACTATGGCCCTGATCCTTGAGTTGGCCGTTCAGGGCGCACAGATGATCCTGGTGCTTTTACTGGCGCCACTCCTGACTGGCTTCGTGCGCAAGGTGAAGGCGAGACTTCTGCGGCGCCAGGGTCCCTCTCTCGTCCAGCCCTATCGCGACCTCCTACGGCTCATGCGCAAGGAGGTCGTCCTGGCGGATAACGCCTCCTGGCTGTTTCGCGTGACGCCCTATCTGATCTTCGCCACGACCTGGGTCGCGGCTGCGCTCATCCCGACATTCGCTACCGGGCTCACCTTCAGTTGGACTGCGGATCTCATAGCCATCGTTGCACTGCTTGGGAGCGCTCGGTTCTTCCTGGCGCTGGCGGGGATGGACGTCGGCACCAGCTTTGGCGGCATAGGTTCGAGCCGCGAGGTCATGATCGCTTCCCTGGCCGAGCCCGCAATGCTTCTGATCGTGTTCAGCCTGGCGCTTGTTGCCGGAGCGACGCAGCTGTCCACGGTCGCCGCCTTCATGGGCTCGCCGCAAGTTGGGCTGCGGGTATCGCTCGGGATGTCCCTCATCGCCCTGGTGATGGTGGCGGTCGCCGAAAACGCCCGCATACCAGTGGACAACCCATCGACCCATCTGGAACTCACCATGGTTCACGAGGCGATGGTGCTGGAATATTCAGGTCGCCATCTGGCGATGATCGAGTTCGCGGCCTTCCTCAAGCTCCTGCTCTATATGTCGCTGATTTGCTGCGTCTTCCTACCTTGGGGACAGGCGACCGCCGAGGCAGGACCGGAATCCCTTGCTCCAGGTGTCGTTGCCTATATCGGCAAGCTTGCAGTCTGCGGCATTCTGCTCGCCGTGTTTGAGACTGCCATCGCCAAGATGCGCGTCTTCCGCGTCCCGGATTTTTTGGGCGCCGCACTCATGCTGGCGCTGCTCGGCACGCTCCTGCTGTTCGTCTCGCGGACTCTGTGATGAACGGTCTCACCTTCGACATCGCTCATTTGCTCGCCGGCGGCCTGGTGCTGGTCAGCTTCATGATGCTCTATCAGGATCGCCTTTTCGCGCTGATCAACGTCTTTGCGCTGCATGCCGTCGTGCTTGCGCTGTCGGTAGCCTGGCAGGCATACATTCAGGACGCCCATCATCTCTACGTCACCGCGGCGATCGCTCTCGTTTTCAAGGCGATCGTCATTCCCGTCGGGCTTCATCGCATCATCCAGCGGCTCGGTATCCATCGCGACATCGAGACAGCCGTCGGGATCGGTCCGACGATGCTTGCGGGAATAGGCCTGGTGGCCCTGTCCATGGTGTTGATGCTACGCGTCACGCCCGAAGCTGACCCCCTCGCCCGCGAGGACCTGGCCTTCGCGCTGTCCATCATACTGCTGGGCCTTCTGGTGATGGTCACCCGCCGGAATGCCGTGAGCCAGGTTGTCGGATTCATGTCGCTCGAGAACGGTCTGGTCCTTGCCGCCACGGGGGCAAAGGGCATGCCGCTGGTCGTCGAGATAAGTGTCGCCTTCTCGATCCTGATCGCCTTCATCGTCATCGGGGTTTTCCTGTTCCGTATACGCGAACGGTTCGACTCGGTGGATGTCGGCGCGCTCGACGATTACAGGGGAGAACACCGTTGACCGCGTTATCCCTCGATGCGGTGGCTGCCGTTTTGCTGATACCGGCCAGCGCGGCCGCACTTCTGGCGTCGCTGCCGAACTACCGGATATCGGCGGGCCTCAATGTCGGCGCGAGCTTGCTGACCTTGCTCGCCGCGGTGTCGCTCTTCGTCACGGATCGGCCGCTGCCGGGCCAATACCTGCTCGTCGACGATCTCAATATCGTCTTCATCGTGCTCAACGCATTCGTCGGTTTCACGACGAGCGTCTTCAGCGCCTCCTACATTGCGCACGAGCTCGAGACAGGGCGGCTGACCGTACCAAACTTGCGATTTTATCACGCGATGTACCAGATCATGATGTTCGGCATGAACCTGGCGTTCGTGTCGAACAATATCGGCCTGATGTGGGTGGCGGTGGAGCTTGCCACACTGACCACCGTGCTCATGGTCGGGATCTACCGCACGCACGAAGCGCTGGAAGCCGCCTGGAAATATTTCATTCTGGGAAGCGTCGGCATCGCGCTTGCGTTGTTCGGTACCATCCTCGTCTATATGGCCGCGCAGCCGGTTGTCGGCGAGGGCACGAATGCCATGGTCTGGACGGTGCTCATCGAGCATGCGGCGCGCTTCGACCCGGCCTTGCTGAATGTCGCCTTCGTTTTCCTGCTGCTCGGCTACGGCACGAAGGTTGGCCTTGCGCCCTTGCATGCCTGGCTGCCCGATGCGCACGCGGAAGGCCCGACGCCGATTTCCGCGGTGCTGTCAGGCCTGCTGTTGAACGTCGCGCTCTATGCCGTGCTGCGCTTCAAGCTGCTGCTTGCGGCTAGCCCCGAAGCGATCGCGCCTGGGCCATTGATGATCACGATGGGGCTGACGTCGCTTGTTTTCGCGGCCTTCATGCTCTACCGCCGCCGCGACATCAAACGTCTGTTCGCGTACTCTTCGATCGAGCACATGGGCATCATCGTGTTCGCTTTCGGCATGGGTGGCCCGCTCGCCAATTTTGCCGGTCTGCTGCACATGGTCATGCACAGCCTGACCAAGTCGGCGATCTTTTTTACGGTAGGCCACATTGCCCAGGTCAAGGGAACACAGAACATAGCTGAGATCCGGGGGCTGACAGAGACGCATCCGGGGCTTGGCTGGGCGCTCGTCATCGGGGTTGTTGCCATTGCCGGCCTTCCTCCGCTCGGCATCTTCATGAGCGAATTCCTGGTCGTGAGTTCGACATTTGCCAGACACCCCCTCCTGGCGATGCCGTTGGTGTTCGGGATTCTGCTCGCTTTCGGAGCCCTGCTGCTTCGACTGACTGGCGTCGCTTTCGGCGAACCGCGCGGCAGCACCGCACCCTCCGAGGCTTCCTACATTCCGATGTATTCCCACTTGGCGCTGGTGTTTGCCGCCGGCATCTACCTGCCGCCATCGCTGGTCACATGGTTCCAGCATGTCGCAAGTATCCTGGGATGAGAAAAGAGCCATGCCCGAGCTGATCGATCTCATACTTGATGGCCGACGTGTAAAAAAACATTTCCCTTGGCCACGCGCCGTGGTGACCCCCCAAATATGGGGCTTTGCTATTGAAAAGCTGGTCGTGGGTCACTGGAGCTTGCTCGGTCTTTGGGGTGAGCCAAGCGTCGTCCACATGGCGCTTCTTGATGACAACGCCGGGGACATCGGCGTTGTCAGCCTGAAATGCCCGGACGGCCGCTACCCGTCGGTCGGGCGGCTGCATCCGCCGGCATTGCGTCTCGAACGTGCGGCCGCTGACCTGTTCGGCCTCTTGCCACAAGGCGCGCCTGATACGCGACCGTGGCTCGATCATGGCCATTGGGGTGTCAACTATCCATTGAATACCCGCGTCCGGACGTCTGCTGCAACGGCGTGCCCGTACCCTTTCCTGTCAGCCGAGGGGGAAAGCCTGCATCAGATCCCGGTCGGGCCCGTGCATGCCGGCATCATCGAGCCAGGGCATTTTCGATTTACAGCGAGCGGCGAAACGGTCGTCCGGCTGGAGGAGCGCCTCGGATACACGCACAAGGGCATAGAAGGCTTGATGGCGGGGTCCGATATCGACCGTGCAGCCAAACTGGCGGGCAGAACCTCTGGCGACAGCACCGTGGCGTATTCACTGGCTTTTGCCCGCGCGGTCGAAGCGGCGCTGGGTGTCGAGGTTCCCTCACGAGCGATCTGGCTGCGAGCGCTGATGGCCGAGCTGGAGCGTCTGGCCAACCATCTGGGCGACATCGGCGCCATCTGCAATGACGCCGCCTTCGCCCTCATGCATGCCCACTGCGGAGTGCTGCGTGAGCGCGTGTTGCGGGCTAGCGATAATGCCTTCGGCCATCGTTTGATGCGCGACCGGATCGTACCGGGAGGGGTGGCAAGCATCCTGAGCGATGAGGGGGCGACAGCGATCGGGTCTCTGATCGTAGAGATCAGGCGGCGGTTTCCCGCACTGGTCGAACTCTACGACAACACGGCGTCGCTCCAGGATCGGACAGTCGCAACTGGCCGGCTGAAGGTGGAGCTTGCTCGACAATATCGTGCCGGAGGGTATGTCGGCCGAGCCTCCGGCCGGGACTTCGATGCCCGCCGCAATGTCGCCTATCCACCCTATGACAAGCTCGCCTTCGATGTGCCTCTCCTCCAGGAGGGCGATGTGAACGCCCGTGTCTGGATTCGCATTCACGAGGTTGAGCAGAGCTTATCCCTGATCGAGCAAATCCTGGCACAACTGCCAGATGGGCCGATCCGTGTCGACTTTGCGCAGACAGGCGGGCCGCATGAAGGCATGGCGCTTGTCGAAGGTTTCCGGGGCGACATTCTGGCCTGGCTGCGCATCGGCAAGGGCGGCTTGGTGGAGCGCTGTCACCTGCGTGATCCGTCGTGGTTTCAATGGCCGCTTCTTGAGGCTGCGATCGAGGGAAACATCGTCGCCGACTTCCCGCTGTGCAACAAATCGTTCAACTGCTCCTATTCCGGCCACGATCTCTGAAGGCACGTCGTCATGCGCAAGCTTCTCTTCGAAAGCCTGATACGCCCCCCTCTCACCGAGCGTCCACCGGTGGCACGCGACTCGGCAGTCGAGGAATTGGCGCGTGCCCTCAACGGGTCCGCTCGCAAAAGGCTGGGGAGAAGCCTGGCCATTCGGGCTGTCGACGCCGGTTCCTGCAACGGTTGCGAACTCGAGATGCATGCGCTCAACAACGCTTTCTACGACATCGAGCGTTTTGGGATCCGGTTCGTCGCATCGCCGCGCCATGCCGATGTGCTGCTCGTCACGGGTCCGGTCACAAAAAACATGCGCGAGGCATTGAAGCGGACATACGACGCAACTCCTAATCCCAAATGGGTGGTCGCGCTCGGAGATTGCGCCAAGAACGGCGGCTGTTTCGCCGGCGGCTATGCCGTGATGCGCGGAGTGTCGGAGGCTCTGCCCGTCGACCTGCATATTCCAGGCTGCCCACCGCCGCCCATCGAAATTCTGAAAGGCCTGCTCGCCTTGCTTGAGGGAGTGAGTTCAAAGGCTGGCGTTGCTCGAAGTTGACTATCGATGTGGAGGGCTCTTCCGCCACAAAATGGCATCCCGACTAACCAGGTTTCGATGTGAAAACGGAGCCTTGAACGATCGCAGCGTGAAGCAGAAGCAGGGCAAACTGGTCGACGGGCTGCCGCAGATTGCAAGGGAGCAGGCCGAGATCAGGAAGTGATGAGCGCGCTGGACTGCGTCAGCCAAGCGGGCAGGAACCATCACCCGACGGGCAGCTAGCTTCCGGTGTTCCTCACGGAACCGATGCCCTCCGCCGTGAACTGTCGGCGAAATAGCCGCGGCAGGCTTGAGTGCAACGCTCAGGCGTCCTAGTGGGCCTTACGAGTTGGCCGATCATCTGAAATGACAGTCGGAAGGCGCGCATGGTCAGACAGTGTCCATCTGATGGCGCAGCAGCCCCGCAACCTAACGCTGGACCCGTTCAGCATCATGTCAGACAGTGTATATCTAGGTGTTTTAACCATTGAGTGTCATGTATTATACATTATCATTGATGGACAAAGGAAGCGACAGATTTGCACGGCCGACCCTGCCAGTCGCCCTTTCACGAGGCTTGGTGGGCCGATGCCCTAACTGTGGTCAGGGGAAATTGTATCGCACCTACCTGAAGCAGGTGGAGCGTTGCGCAGTTTGTGGAGAACACTTTGGTGACATAGAATCTGACGATGCGGCGCCTTGGTTCACCATCCTCATTGCGGGCGTCTTTGCAGCCCCCTTGTATTTCTTGTTCCAAGGGCTTCTTCTGTCACACTTCGCCGTCACAATGGTATTGATCTCTCTTATTATTGTAGCGCTGATACTGCTTTTGTTACCACGCATAAAAGGCGCTTTGATCAGCGCGTTCTGGTTTTCGCGGCTTAAAAACGACGAGCCGGGATGATCCCTTTACTGATCACCATTGCCGTCTTTCCATACGCCGTCGCGTTGGTCGATGACTGTTTCAATGCGGAGCAGCGTAGCCTGGAGACCAAAATGTGATTAGCGCTTCGCAGATTCGCGCAGCCCGGGCATTGCTTGGAATCGACCAGAAAAGCCTAGCTGAGCGTGCCGGCATTTCCCTGTCAGCCATCCAACGAATGGAGGCCGGCGAGAGCGATCTACCTGGCGCGTTTGACATGCGGAAGAACGTCGTAATCGCCCTCAGAGCAGCAGGGATCGAGCTGATTGGCGATCATGAGCGCAGTGGCGGCGGAGGCCGAGGCGTGCGCCTGGCGCATCCTGTCGGTCTGGCAGGCCGGATGCATTGATTGCCCCGACGGCGTCGTAAGGACGACACCGATCAATCGGCGAGGTCTCGACCTGAGAAGCAGGAAAGATGAACACGTATCATCCAATGGGCCAATGAAGCGACGATACACAGAACATCAGGAGCCAACTGGTAGCTGGTCGGTCGGTTTGTTCGGGAAGAACCCATTCCTGCCCCTCCACTACACTCGGAACATAGATCTTCACCCGACCTCCTGGCCCTCGTCCGCTCCAGGCAGTGAAGCCCACTAATGCCGCTCACCTCCTGAGGTCTTCGGCCTCGCAGCGGATTTTCGAACACGCCGCCGATACCGGCGCGTCGATCGAGACAATACATCCGTTTTGCGGACCGCCCGCACCCAACATATCACTGTAGATGACGCGGCGGTGCCGCGCGATGCTCTCCATGTGTGTTCCTATATCCGGATCGGATCAGCGCAGCTTCGAGCAGGATGCGATGGATCTGGATGCGCTCGATGGAATCCGGCATACAAAGCAACCACCCTGCTCCAATCCACTCATCATGCGTCGGCGGGACTGAAGGCGATCAGAAATGACCACTCGATCTTCCTTTCTAGGCTTGCCCGATCGCCTCGCCGATGGCACGGCGCCCCGCGCGGTAATCTTCGGAGCTGGTCACGGCAGCACCTATCCCGGCAAAGACAGCAGCGGTCATGCCTTGGCCGCCGAGGCCATCCGCTTTGCGAGCCAGGGTGATGCCGCGCTCGTCGAGCACTGGGATTTCGATCTCGGCGGCCCGCTGTTCGACGGCAGGCCGATCTGCTGCGTCGACGCCGGCGACATCCTGACCATCATGCATGACAATGCCGGCAACCGTGCCCGGATCGAGGCGAAGACGCGCGAGATCCTGTCATCGCCGGCCGTGCCCATCCTGCTCGGCGGCGACGATTCCGTGGTCAGTCCCTTCCTCGCCGGCTTCGCGGATCACGGGCCTGTCTGGATCCTGCAGATCGACGCCCATATCGACTGGCGTGACGAAGTGCATGGCGAGCGCTACGGCTACTCCAGCCCGATGCGCCGGGCGAGCGAGATGGCGCATGTCGCCGGCATGGTGCAGGTCGGATTGCGCAGCGTCGGCAGCGCACGCCTCGCGGAAATCGAAGCGGCGCGGCACTATGGCAGCCGTTTCGTCACCGCCCGCGAGGTTCACGCCCTGGGTGTCGAAGCCGCCCTGCGCCATATTCCGGAAGGCGCGCGGGTCGTCGTCACCTTCGACTGCGACAGTCTCGACCCAGGCATCATGCCTGGCGTGGCCGCGCGTACGCCCGGCGGCCTCACCTATACGCAGATCATCGATCTCATCGCAGGCCTCGGCAAGCGGGCGAGGATCGCCGGATTCGATCTTGTGGAGCTCTATCCGCCAAACGACATTGACGGCCTGTCGGCGCTCATCGCCGCGCGCCTTCTCGTCAATGTGATCGGCGCCGTGGTCCGGCAGGTTTGAAACCCGACCTGAGGTCGAATACGGCTCCGGTCCCCGGCTTGCAGGAAACTTTACCGAGGCCCCTGCTCCAGCCTGATCCGGTAACTCAGCGAACGCTTCGCGCCCGGCGCGATCAGCATCAGGCCCGGCTTGTCGGTGAGCTCGCCATCGAAATCCAGCGGGCTGGCAATACCGTGCCAAGGCTCGATGCACAGGAACGGTGCGCCGCCGGGTTTGGACCAAATGCCCAGTTCTTGAAATCCCTGCCATGAGACCTCGATCGCCGGACCGCGATCGGCGCTGTAGCGAACGCTGCTGCTGGCCGGCTGGTCCAGGATCACGGCGTCCCCATCAAACAGCCGTTCGGACACCTCGAGGATATTGCCTTTGACAGGCGTTGGCTGCGGCGTCGCGGTGAGCAGGCCATCCTTCAGCCGGCGGATCGGAGCGCGCTCTGCTTCGGCGAACGTCAGGCGATGGGCATCCTTGGCTACATCGGGCAGAAGCGGCCAGTTGAACGCCGGATGCGCCCCGATCGAGGCCGGCAACGGGTCGTCGCCAGTGTTGGTGACCTCTAATCCTATGTCGAGTTGCCCCTCGCCCAGCGTATAGGTCACGGCCAGGCGAAATGCGAACGGGTAGTGCGTTCGGGTTTCCGCGTCATCGGTGAGCACCAGCGTGCAGGACCGCGGGCCCCTCTCCGCCCACACAAAAGGCTTATCGCGCGCGAAGCCGTGCTGCGTCATCGGATAGGTTTGGCCGCGATGGCGCAGCTGATCGCCCTTCAGCCGGCCGACGATCGGAAACAGCACCGGCGAATGGCGCCGCCAGGCCGGTCCGGCCTGCCACAGGAACTCAAATCCTCGTGCATCCCGCAGCGAAACCAGTTCCGCGCCATCCGCGACGATGGTTGCCGATATGCCGTCACCGTCGAGCGTCAGGCTGTCCTGTCCCATATGTCCTCGCGGTTTGTCTGGTGTGGCCAGCAGGCTAGCAAATGGCCGGGCTCGAACTCAAGGCCGCCGACCCATTTGCATTTATGAACATCGACGGCGCCGCGGGCCAAGCGTCGTCTCGAATGAAAAAGTGGCCGGAGGTTTCCCTCCGGCCACGGCAGAATGCCAGATGTTGCCTGCTACGGTTCGGACTATTCCCGCTCGCCGGTGAAATTCAGCAGCAGCTGGAAGATGTTGATGAAATTCAGATAGAGCGAGAACGCACCGAAGACGGCGAGCTTCTGCCGCGACTCCGCATCGAAATTCTCCGCATACTGCTCCTTGATCGTCTGCGTATCCCAGGCGGTCAGGCCGATGAACACGGCGATGCCGATCACCGAGATGGCGAACTGCAGCGCGGTCGAGCCGAGGAAAATGTTGACGATGCTGGCGATCACCACACCGATCAAGCCCATGATCAGGAAGGACGAGAACTGCGTCAGGTCGCGCCTGGTCGTGTAGCCGTAGAGGCTGGTGGCGCCGAACATGGTGGCGGCGATGAAGAAGGTGCGCGCGACACTGGTTCCGGTGAAGACCAGGAACACCGAGGCCAGCGACAGGCCCATGACGGCACAGAAGGCCCAGAACATTGCCTGCGCGCTTGCCGCCGACATGGTCTGCATCTTGAACGAGAACAGCAGCACGAAAGCGAGCGGCGCCAGCATCACCACCCATTTCAGCGGGCTGGAAAAGATCGGCACGTAGAGAGCGGGCGTCGACGACACCAGCAAGGCGACAAGGCCCGTAACCACCAGGCCGAGGCCCATGTAATTGTAGACGCGCAGCATGTGCTGGCGCAGGCCCTCGTCGTAGACGGCTCCGGTCCGGGCGCCTGTGCCCACGCGGTATCCAAGATTGGGCGTATTCATTTTCAGGTCTCCTTTGTGGATCGGTCAGTAAAGCGTTCTGGCGAGCGTTTCGGCGGCGCGGTCGAGATCATGAACCTCGCTCTTCGCGACAACCGCGTAGGCGACATCGCCGATCTGGAAGTAAGCCGAGGAGATATCGCCGGAGGGCGCGACCGTCGGTTTGACCACATCGAAAGTGCCCGGCCGGATTGCGAACAGCGACACCAGGCCCATCTCCTTCGTTTCAACAGCAATCTCGACACTCGGGCCGAAGCGCGACGGATAGATCTGCACGTCGCGGACTTTCCAGTCCGTCGGCAGGGATGGCATGACAATGGCGGTGGCGGCGCGGATCTCGCCGGCATTGTAATTGGGCGCCTCGGTCTGCGAGGGCATGTTCTCGCGCAGCAGCGTCGTCCTATGTGCCTGTACCGCCTCGTCGACATAGGCGGGCGGCTGCGGCGAAGCGACGACCTTTGTCACCGATATCGGCCCGATGATGCCGTTGGCCAGCCAGCCGGCGGCAACGAAAGCAGCAACCGCCGCCGCGCGTTGCAGCACGCCGAAGATACGGCCCCGGCCAAGTCCCCTCTCCAGCCGCCGTGCGGCATCGGCCGTTGCTGGCCGCGCCATGCCACCGGAGCCAGCCAACGCCACGCGCAGTTCGTCGCGGGTGCGCAGATCGGACATCACGCGCGCGGCCGCCGCCGGACGCGCGGCCAGGAAAGCCTCGACCTCGATGCGGCGGGTGACGTCGAGCTGGTCGTCGACATAGGCGTCGAGATCGGCGTCCGTAACCGGGTCGACAAGAGCGGTCATGATTCGCCTCCCACGATCCTGAGATGATTTTTGCCACGGGCGGGCGCCTCTTCCATTTGGCGCAAAGCCGCGCGCGCCCTGCCGATACGCGACATCAGCGTGCCCAGCGGCACGCCGCTGGCATTTGCCGCCTGCTGGTAGGAGAGGCCCTCGATGGCGACCAGATGCAACGCCGAGCGCTGCTCTTCCGGCAGGCTGAAAAAGGCTTCGCGCACCTGCGCCAGGCGCACGGAATGTTCCTGCGGCGCCGGCGTGCTGCCGTCGGCCAGATATCCGGCCTGTTCCAGCCGCGCCGCTTCCGAACGGCGCGAACGCACGCGGTCGATGAAGGTGTTGTGGACGATCGACAGCAGCCATGCCCGCAGGTTTCCTCCCGAGCGGAAGGTGCCGCGCCGCTCATAGGCGCGCACCAGCGCGTCATGCACGAGATCCTCGGCCTCGACGCCGTCGCGCGTCAGCGAGCGCGCATAGCGCCGCAGCGACCCGAGCTGTCCTATGATGTCAAAGCGTGGCATCGACGGTTTCATGCCCTGTTTACGGAGCATGTGGGGACTTTAATCCCGCTGGCGCCATTTTTTCTTCGCTGGAGGATATGTCGGCGGCTGCCCTCACCTCGCTCAGTTGTCGTAGGCGCCCTCTGGTCCAAAGTGTTTTGCCGGTTTGGGAAGCGTTACGCCGCAGGCGCGGAGCATCCACCTGTGGCCATCGCTGCGAAAATCCGTGATGCTCAGCGGCTCGACGTCGATCTTCCAACTGGCGGCAAGCGGCGCGCCGAGAACATGCAGGATCGCGGCGCGGATGACGCTGGCATGCGTTACTGCGATCGTGTGGCCACGTTCGGCGATCAATCGATCCATCAATCCAGCCGCCCTTTGGGCAACCTCGGCCAGCGATTCGCCACCATGCGGGGCCGCATTCGGATCCGTGCGCCAGGCGCCGATCTCGTCGGGCTGTCGCGCCTCCACCTCGTCAAGGCTCTTGCCTGCCCATCGTCCGTAGTTCTGGTCCGCCAGCGTCGGATCGACAGATGCATCCAGCGATAGCGCCTGCGCGGTCTGACGGGCGCGAAGCGCCGGCGCTGTCCACACACGGTCGGCGCGACGCAGCGTCCCGCGCATCGCGTTTGCCAATGTCAGCGATCGTGGCTCCAGCGGTTCATCCGAAGGAAACGATCCTTTCCGGGTCGCCGCCGTGGCGCCGGCGCAGATCATAGTCAGACGGACGAGCATGGAGCATGCTTTCTCTGAAGTGGGTGGAAGCTGTACCAACAGTGCCGCCTTTCATGCCGGCGCACCGAAACCGCTGGTGAAACGTAGCCAATTTGCGTATCACTCCGCCGCGCCAACGGAACCATAATGATGTTCGAAGACCTGCAGCCAGCTCCCGCCGACAAGATTCTTGCGCTGATCGGCCTCTATCGCGCCGATCCACGCCCTGGCAAGGTCGACCTCGGCGTCGGCGTCTACAAGGATCGCGACGGCAAGACGCCGGTCATGCGCGCCGTGCGCGAGGCCGAGAAGCGGTTGCTGCAGGGACAGGATACCAAGACCTATCTCGGCCTTGCGGGCGATACCACTTTCAACACGGTGATGGCCAAGCTCGCCTTCGGTCCGGGTGCCGACCTGTCGCGTATCCGGGCAGCACAGGCGCCTGGCGGCTCCGGCGCGCTGCGGCTGGTGGCGGAACTGCTCAAGCGCACACGGTCGGACGCGACGGTCTGGGTCTCCGACCCGACCTGGCCGAACCATATGCCGGTGATGCGTGCCGCCGGCCTGCAGATCCGCGAATATCCCTATTTCGATGCGGCCTCGGGCGCGGTTCGTTTCGACGATATGCTGGCCGCGCTACGGGGCGCCAACAACGGCGACGTGGTGCTGCTGCATGGCTGCTGCCATAACCCGACCGGCGCCAATCTCGACGCGGCTC
Source organism: Mesorhizobium sp. M8A.F.Ca.ET.161.01.1.1 (assembly GCF_004792105.1). Classification (NCBI taxonomy): domain Bacteria; kingdom Pseudomonadati; phylum Pseudomonadota; class Alphaproteobacteria; order Hyphomicrobiales; family Phyllobacteriaceae; genus Mesorhizobium; species Mesorhizobium sp. M8A.F.Ca.ET.161.01.1.1. The sequence goes on from NZ_SRTD01000001.1 coordinate 268,807, forward strand.
AGTGGGAGGCCGTCACGGATCTGGTCGTCGAGCGCGGCCTGCTGCCATTTGTCGACATCGCCTATCAGGGCTTTGGCGACGGCCTCGAGGCGGACGCACTCGGTTTGCGACTGTTGGCCGCGAAGGTGCCGGAAATGGTCGTGGCGTCGAGCTGTTCGAAGAATTTCGCCGTCTACCGCGACCGTGTCGGGGCGGCGATGGTGCTGGCCAGGGACGGCGCGCAGGCCGACGTGGCGATGAGCCAGATGCTGTCGGCGGCGCGCGCCATGTATTCGATGCCGCCGGACCATGGCGCGGCCGCGGTGCGCATCGTGCTGGAAGACGCCGCGCTGCGTGCCGACTGGGAAGCCGAGCTCGAAGAGATGCGCCTGCGTATGCTGCGGCTTCGGGTCGCGTTCGCCGAGGCGTTGCGCCGGCAATCCAATTCCGATCGCTTCGACTTCGTTGCCAGCCATCGCGGCATGTTCTCCCGGCTTGGCCTCACGGAAGCGCAGGTCGAACGGCTGCGCGCCGAGCACGCCGTCTACATGGTCGGTGACAGCCGCATCAACGTGGCCGGCCTGCCCGAGGACGGCATGGATGACCTCGCCAAGGCGATCGTTTCCGTGCTGGACTGATGAAACGGGTACGGTGCAGCTGTGGACAAAGTCCCCTCGCCGGCTGACAGCGTTGGCCGCGCGGCGGTCGGCGCGATAGCATCCGCCGCATGACACCATCGAAAGATATTTCACGCCTGATCGAGATCATGGCGGCGTTGCGCGCGCCGAAGACCGGCTGTCCGTGGGACATCGAGCAGGATTTCTCGACCATAGCCCCTTATACGATCGAGGAGGCCTATGAGGTGGCGGACGCCATCGCGCGCGGCGATCTCGACGACCTGCGCGACGAACTCGGCGACCTCCTGCTGCAGGTCGTCTACCACGCGCAGATGGCGCAGGAGGCCGGAGAGTTCGCGTTTGGCGACGTGGTCCAGGCCATCACCACCAAGATGATCCGCCGCCATCCGCATGTCTTTGGCGACGAGAAGGCTCGCAGCGCCGGCATGGCCAAGGGCATGTGGGAGAAGATCAAGGCGCAGGAGAAGGCCGAGAAGCGGCAAGCCCGCCTCGCGCGTGGCCTCGACCCCGAGGATAATGGCAAAGGCTTCCTGGACAGTGTTCCAGTCGCCCTGCCCGCCTTGACGCGAGCGCTGAAACTTCAGGAAAAGGCTGCCCGTGTCGGCTTCGACTGGAGCGAGGCCGTTCCCATCCTGGACAAGATCGAGGAAGAGATCGGGGAGTTGCGCGAGGCTCTGGCCAAGGGCGAAACGGCTGACATCAAGGACGAGTTCGGCGACACGCTGTTTGCCGTCGTCAATCTCGGCCGTCACTTGAAGCTCGACTCGGAAGCGGCGCTTGCCGGCACCAACGAGAAATTCCGCTCACGCTTCCACTACGTCGAGCAGGCCGTGGAGAAATCCGGCGGCACGCTGGAGGAAGCGACCCTGGAGGAAATGGAAGCGCTCTGGCAGGAAGCGAAAACCGCGACGTAAGCCTATAGCTCGGCAATGCCGGGCGAAAAACCGCGATACACTTTTCCTGGAGTTGTTGCGCGTTAGCCGTTGTTTTTGCGCCGCAATCGGCTTTCGATCTCTTCGCGAGCGCTTTGCGTGGCCTTCAGTGAAATGGTGGCGCTGCCGTCGTCATTGTCGGTCCGCGAAACGACGTCACCATTGCGATAAAGCCAATCGACCAAGCCAAACTGGGCCGGCTCGATCGTCACCGTCAGGTCTTGCAGCTCGCCGGCCATTCGCGTTTCGATGACCGCTTTCAGCACATCGATGCCTTCGCCTGATACCGCCGATACGGCGATTGGCGGTTCCTTGCTGCCGTCGGCGCCGTCGGCAAGCAGCCGGTGCCTGTTGCCTTCGTCCAGAAGGTCGATCTTGTTCCAGACTTCGATGACGCGCTTGGCGTCGCCGGCATCGACGCCGAGGTCGGCGAGGATGCGCTCGACATCCTCGGCCTGAGCCGCCGTATCGGGATCGGAAATGTCACGCAGATGGAGAACGAGGTCGGCCTCGACCACTTCTTCCAGCGTGGCGCGGAAAGCCGCGATCAGATGCGTCGGAAGGTCCGAAATGAAGCCCACCGTGTCGGAAAGTATAATCGGCGTGCCATGCGGCAGGCGTACGCGGCGCAGTGTCGGGTCAAGTGTGGCAAACAGCATGTCCTGCGCCAGCACCCCTGCCCCGGTCAGCTTGTTGAACAGCGTCGACTTGCCGGCATTGGTGTAGCCGACGATCGCCACCACCGGAAACGGCACCTTCTTGCGCTTGGCGCGATGCAGGTCGCGGGTGCGGCGCACGGTTTCCAGCTCGTGCTTCAGCTTTATGATCTTTTCCTGCAACTGACGCCGATCGGATTCGATCTGCGTTTCACCGGGGCCGCCGAGGAAGCCGGCACCGCCACGCTGACGCTCCAGATGGGTCCAGCTGCGCACCAGGCGGCCCTTCTGGTAGTTGAGATGGGCAAGCTCGACCTGCAGCGTACCTTCCTTGGTGCGCGCCCGCTCGCCGAAAATCTCCAGGATCAGGCCGGTGCGATCCAGCACCTTGGCGTTGAATTCCTTCTCGAGATTGCGCTGCTGCACCGGCGTCAGCGGATGGTCGACGATGACCACTTCCGCATGGCCCTCCTTGACGATTTCGGCGAATTCCTCGACCTTGCCGCTGCCCAGCAATGTCGCCGGACGCGGGTCGTTGACGGTCACGACGGCCGTATGGATCAGATCAAGATCGATGGCGCGGGCAAGGCCGACTGCTTCGTCGTGGCGCGCCTCGGCCGAGCGCGTCAGCCGGGGACGGCTCGTGTCATCGTCATTACGCGGTTGGCGGGTAAGCACCGGTACGATGACAACGGCCCGGGTCGGGGCTTCGGCCGCCCCGGGATGATGCGCTGGTTTTCCGCGAACCGTGCCGTCCGCGTCCTTCTCACGTGCCAATCAGGCGCCCTGGCTTTCCTCGCCATCGAACATCTGAACCGGCTGGCTCGGCATGATCGTGGAAATGGCGTGCTTGTAGACGAGCTGGGAGTGGCCGTCGCGGCGCAACAGGACGCAGAAATTGTCGAAGGAAGTGACCACGCCGGTCAGCTTCACGCCGTTGATGAGAAAGATGGTGAGCGGGTTCTTGCTCTTGCGAACTGAGTTCAGGAACAGGTCCTGAAGGTTTTGCGATCGTTCCGCCATTGTTTTTGTCTTTCGCCGATCCCCTTCGGTTTGCAGCCAATGCGCCAAATTAGCGGGCACATGTCAAGCGCGCAAACACCCTCTTGCCGTCAGTAACGACAAGCAGAACGAGATATATTGATGTTCATTCCACCTGTGCGGTTATCAGGCTGGACTTTTTTCCGCAATGTCAAAAAAGGCTTGCCGCAACGAAAGTGTTATTGAGCCGGGGTGTCCATTGGCTATGGGATCACCGTCAATGGCCACGATTGGCATGGCAATAGTCGTCGCCGAACTGATGAATGCTTCGCGAGCCGCCTTGGCCTCGGCGACGGAAAATCCACGCTCCTCGATCTTCAGGCCGAGCTTTGCGGCGACTTCGAACATGGTGGTGCGCGTGATGCCGCGCAGAATGCCATGTTCGGCCGGCCTGGTGACCAGAACGCCGTCCCTGGTAACGATCCAGGCATTCGACGAGCCGCCTTCCTTGACGTTGCCATCCGTGTCCACGAACCAGGCTTCCTGGGCGCCGGATTCCTTGGCCTTCTGCTTGGCCAATACATTGGGCAGCAGCCCGACGGTCTTGATGTCGACACGGTCCCAGCGGTTCTCCGGCACGGTAATGACCGCGATACCGGTCTCGGCTCGTTTCGTGCCGGCGGCAGGATCCGCCTTCCTGGCGGTCACCACCAAAGCCGGCTTCGTGTCCGCCGACGGAAAAACGAAATCGCGGCTGGCGACACCGCGCGTCACCTGAACATAGACCAGACCGTCGACGACATGATTGCGGTTGACCACCTCGCGCAGGATCAGCGGCAACACATTGCGTGTCACCGGCCAGGCGATCGACAGCTCGGTCAGCGAGCGGTTCAGGCGGGCAAGGTGGCGCGGCATGTCGACGATGAAGCCGCGCGCCACCTCGCAGACCTCGTAGACGCCGTCGGCGAACTGATAGCCGCGATCCTCGATATGCACGGAAGCGTCAGCATGAGCGACGTAGCGCCCGTTGACATAGGCAATGCGCGGCATTGGCGACCCCTGGAAAATTCTCGGGCTTTCTTATGCGATTCCGCCGCCGCCGTAACCGGCAAATGCTTGGCCCAGGCGCGGCTGATGGACGCCGCGTCAGACGCCCAGCGACTTCAGCTTGCGATGCAAGGCGGAACGCTCCATGCCAATGAACTCGGCCGTCTTCGAAATGTTGCCACCGAAACGGTTGATCTGGGCTATCAGATAGTCCTTTTCGAACTGTTCGCGCGCCTCGCGCAGCGGCAGCGCCATGATGTGCTGGTCCGACTGGTTCGGCGTGCGCGGCATGACATCGCCGATTTCGGACGGCAGCAGATCGGCGGTGATCGGCGCGTCGACGTCCTCGCCGCGCGCCAGGATCATCAGCCGCTCGACATTGTTGCGCAGCTGGCGCACGTTGCCCGGCCAGTTGTGCGCCTGCAGCACGGCCAGCGCGTCATCGCCGATACGGCGCGGCTTGATGCCGGCCTGGCGGGCGATCTGCTTCATGAAATTGTCGACGAGATAGGGGATGTCCTCGCGCCGCTCGGCCAGCCCCGGCACCATGACCGGAACCACGGCGAGCCGGTGGTAAAGATCCTCGCGGAAACGCCCGTCGGCGATCATTGCCTCCAGGTTCTGCGAGGTCGAGGAAATGATGCGGACATCGACCTTGACCCGCTTCGTGCCGCCCACCCGCTCGAACTGCTGTTCGACCAGCACGCGCAAGATCTTGTTCTGCGTCTCGCGTGGCATGTCGGCCACTTCGTCGATGTAGAGAATGCCGCGATGGGCCTCCTCCAACGCTCCCACCTTGCGCTCGACCCCGTTCGATTCGGTGCCGAACAATTCGATCTCCATGCGCTCGGGCGTGATGTTGGCGGCGCTCAGCGTCACGAACGGCCCGCCCTTGCGGGTCGACAGCGTATGGATGGCGCGCGCCGCCAGTTCCTTGCCCGAACCGGAGGGGCCAACGATCATCACGCGGCTGTTGGTCGGCGCGACGCGCTCGATGGTCTGGCGCAACTGGCTCATCGCCGACGACATGCCGATCAGGTCGAAGGTCTCGCCGCTGCGCAGCTTGAGGTCGGAAACCTCGCGGCGCAATTTCGAGGTCTCGAGCGCGCGTTCGGCAATGAGGATCAGCCTGTCGGCCTTGAACGGCTTCTCGATGAAGTCATAAGCGCCGCGACGGATGGCGGAAACCGCCGTTTCGATGTTGCCATGGCCTGAAATCATCACCACGGGCAGGTTGGGGTGCATGGTCTTGATCTCGTCGAGCAACGCCAACCCGTCCAGGCGCGAACCCTGCAGCCAGATGTCCAGGAAGATCAGCCTCGGCGCTCGATCGGCGATGGCCGCCAGGGCGCTGTCGGCATCGAATGCCGTACGGGTTTCATGACCCTCGTCACTCAGGATGCCCGCGACGAGTTCACGGATGTCTTCCTCGTCATCGACGATGAGAATATCAGACGCCATTACCGACCTTTTCAGTTTCTCTTTCGTGGTCCGCCCTGCTTTCGCCGCGCGGCGGCGCGCCGGTCGCGGGCGGCAGGACGATGCTGATCATCGCGCCGCGCCCGCCATGGAAATCCGCGGGCGCGTCATGGAGTTCCAGCCTGCCGCCATGGTCCTCCACGATCTTCTTGACGATAGCGAGACCAAGCCCAGTGCCCTTTTCACGTGTGGTCATATAGGGCTCCAGCAAGCGTTGGCGATTCTCGCGCGGCAGGCCTTTGCCATTGTCGATGACGTCGATGCGAATCGCGCCATTCTGGCGGCCGGCTTGAATCCGGATTATGCCGTGCGAACCGTCCTTCTGTTCCAGCCCGTCGATCGCCTCGGCGGCATTCTTGATCACATTGCCGAAGGCCTGAGCCATCAACCGGCTGTCGAAAGTGCCCTTGAGCGGTTCGTTGCCGAATATCCGCTCGAAGGTGATGTCGGCACGGCTGACTTCGACCAGGAAAGAGGCCTCGCGCAGCGATTCGCGCAGGTCGATGGCTTTCATCTCGGGCTTTGGCATGCGCGCGAAGGCCGAGAACTCGTCGACCATGCGGCCGATGTCCTCCACCTGCCGGATGATGGTGTCGGTACACTGGTCGAAAACTTCGCGGTCTTCGGTGATGACCTTGCCGTAGCGGCGCTTGATACGCTCGGCGGAAAGCTGGATCGGGGTCAGCGGGTTCTTGATCTCGTGGGCGATGCGCCGCGCCACATCTGCCCAGGCGGACGAACGCTGGGCCTGAACCAGATCGGTGATGTCGTCCACCGTCACGACATAGGATTTTTCCTCCGAGCCGTCATCGCCTGCCTCGATGGTGACCTGCACGTTAAAGGTCCGCTCGGCGCCGGCTCGATAGAAAGTCACCTGCTCGCGATAGACAGGTTTGCCGGACTTGCGGCCGATCTCGAAGACACGGCCGACATGCGGGAGGACCGCGGAAAGGTTTTGCCCGAGCGCCGCGCTGGCGGAAATGGCCAGCATCGATTCGGCAGAACGGTTGACGATGGTGATGATGCCGTAAGGGTCGACGCCAATGACGCCGGCGGTGACACCGGCAAGCACGGCTTCGGAAAAACGCCGCCTCTCGTCGATCAGGTCCTTCGCCGACAGAATCTCGTTGCGCTGTGATTTGAGCTCCAGCAGCATCTTGTTGAACGTATCGCCAAGCGAGGCGACATCGCCATCGGATGGCCGCACCGGCACCGCAACGTCGAGATTGCCGGTCGCGACTTCGTCGGCAGCGCCGATCAGCTGACGGATTGGCCGCACCAGCCGGTCGGCAACAGCGATGCCGGTCCAGATCGCCGACAGGATGATGATCAAGGTGAGTGACAAATAGGGCAGCGCAAATGCCACTTGCGAGGTGCGCCTGTTATCCTCGAGATTGCGATACTCGTCGGTGTTGGACCTGACGATCTGCCGCGCCTTGATCACCTCGGGGTCGACAAGTCGGATAGTGTAGAGATAGAGGCCCTCGATCTCCCGCAGCTTGACGATGGCGCCCATGATGTTGCGCGTGCGCGGCTCGATCAGCACCGGCTTGCCGTCTGTGGCGGTGGCAACCGCTCCTTCCGGCGGTTCCGGCATGGCGAAATCGGCATCGGTCTTGGCGCTCATGACGAAGGAGCCGTCGGGCTTGATCAGCGCGGCATGCGCCAGCGAGCGGCCCACGGCTTCCTTGTTCATGAGGTCGAGAAAGCCGGTGCGATCGAGGCCGTAGAGCGTGCGGGACGAATCGAGATCATAGGCCATCGACAGCGTCGTGCCCTGCAGATTGCGGGCGTTCTCCTGCACATAGGCGTCGGCGATCGACAGTGAAGAATTGACGATCGTCTTGGTGCGAATCTCGAACCAGCGATCAAGGCCGATATCGAGCGTTATCGAGGCGATGATCGCCACCATGATGGCGGGAATGGCGGCAACCAGCGCGAACATGGCAACGATGCGCACATGCAGCCGAGAAGCCGCCTTGCCATGGCGGCGCGCCATGACGATGCGATGCACCTCCCGCCCGACCAACGCGATGAGAACGAGCACGAAGGCGGCGTTGAGCGCGATCAGCGCCCAGGTCGTCTTGGCGTCAGGCGCAATCGGCGTCGCTCCGACCAGGATGGCGAACGAGATAGCCGCCATGACCAGGGCACCGACGACCGCCACCACGCCGGGCAGCGCCAGCAGCCGGCGCCCGTCGCGCGCGCCAGGTTCGCTGAAAAGCGGTTTGTTGAGTACAGGTGCCTGCGGAGCCATGTCGCCGTCTAGAGCCAGTGATTGCGTCGGATCTATGCAATGCATTGTGGCGATTATGCAACAAGTGTGACAGCAGCGGGACTCTTTCCCCGTTCGGTCCCCTGAAAAGATCGTGTGCTTGGCGCGGGCTCAGGTCTGGCGGGAGGACTTGTAGACGTTGACGCCCAACTCGCGAATCTTCTTGCGCAGGGTATTGCGGTTGAGGCCCAAAAGCTCCGCGGCCTTGATCTGGTTGCCGCGGGTTGCCGTCATCGAAGCCAGCACCAAGGGATATTCGACCTCGGACAGAATGCGCTCGTAGAGACCGGCGGGCGGCAATTCGCCTGCAAAGGAGGCGAAATAGCGCTGCAGGAAGTGCTCCACCGCCTGGCCGATGGAAAGATCGTCGGGAATGAGGTTGCCGGCGCCCGGTACCACCGGGCGCTCGCCTGTCTTGAGTTCCGCCTCGATGATCTCGGCGGAGATCTCGTCCTGCGAATAAAGCGCGGCGAGCCTGCGAACGAGGTTTTCCAGCTCGCGCACATTGCCTGGCCAGGGATAGCGCTTCATCAGCTCGATGCCGCCGGAAGAGATGCGCTTGGTCTGCAGCCCCTCCATCTCGCCAAGCTTGAAGAAATGGCGCACCAGGTCGGGCACATCCTCGGAGCGTTCGCGCAGCGCCGGCAACCTGAGCGGCACGACGTTGAGACGGTAGAAGAGGTCCTCGCGGAAGAGGCCCTGGTTGATCAGCGTGCGCAGGTCCTTGTTGGTGGCGGCAACGATGCGCACATCGGTCTTGATCGGCGTGCGGCCGCCGACCGTCGTGTACTCGCCCTGCTGCAGGACGCGCAGCAGGCGCGTCTGCGCCTCCATCGGCATGTCGCCGATCTCGTCGAGGAACAGCGTGCCGCCCTCTGCCTGCTCGAAGCGGCCGGTCGAGCGGTTCTGCGCGCCGGTGAAGGCGCCCTTCTCGTGGCCGAACAATTCCGATTCGATCAGATCGCGCGGGATCGCCGCCATGTTGATGGCAACGAATGGACCGCCACGACGGCGTCCATATTCATGCAGCGCGCGCGCCACCAGTTCCTTGCCGGTGCCCGATTCGCCCGAGATCATCACCGTCAGGTCGGTCTGCATCATGCGCGCCAGCATGCGGTAGATGTCCTGCATGGCCGCCGAACGGCCGACCAGCGGCATCGTTTCGGGCTGCTCTTCCTGCCGCGCATCGATCTTGGGGCGCCGGGGCTCGGACAGCGCGCGGTTGACGATGTTGAGGAGTTCGGTCAGGTCGAAAGGCTTCGGCAGATATTCGTAGGCACCGGTTTCGGAAGCGCGGATCGCCGTCATGAAGGTGTTCTGGGCGCTCATGACGATGACAGGCAGTTCCGGCCGCGCCTTCTTGATGCGCGGCAGCATGTCGAAGGCGTTCTCGTCCGGCATCACGACGTCGGTGATGACGAGATCACCCTCGCCAGCCGCCACCCAGCGCCACAGGGTCGAGGCGTTGGAGGTGACGCGCACCTCGTGACCGACACGCGACAGGGCCTGATTGAGCACGGTGCGGATCGCCGCATCGTCATCGGCGACGAGAATGTTGCCGCGAACGGTCATTTGCGATCTCCTTCGCCGTCTTGATCGGCGCCTAGCGCCGTTTCCTTCCAGGCCGGCATCAGCACCCGGAACGTCGTTGCGCGCGGCGTCGAATCGCACTCGATGATGCCGCCATGTTCACCGACGATCTTGGCGACCAGCGCCAGCCCCAGCCCCGAGCCGTTCGGCTTGGTGGTGATGAAGGGATCGAACAGGATCGGGAGGATGTCTTCCGAGACGCCCGAACCATTGTCGCGCACGCAGAACTCCAGCGGCAGCGATACGCGGTCCTGCGTGCCGGGAACCGAAACGCGAATGCCGGGCCGGAAGGCGGTGGACAGCACGATCTCGCCCTGGGGATCGCTACCGATCGCCTCGGCGGCGTTCTTGACCAGGTTGAGGAACACCTGGATCAGTTGATCGCGATTGGCGAACACTGGAGGCAATGATGGATCATAGTCCTCCAATATCTTGATTTTCTTCGCGAAACCGTTCTTTGCGATTGCTTTCACGTGATCGAGCACGACGTGGATGTTGACGGGATAGCGATCGATCGGCCGCTCGTCGGAAAACACCTCCATTCGATCGACCAGCGACACGATGCGGTCCGTCTCGTCGGTGATCAGCCGCGTCAGCGCGCGATCCTCATCGGAGGCGGACAGTTCGAGCAGCTGGGCCGCCCCCCTGATACCGGACAGCGGGTTCTTGATCTCATGCGCCAGCATCGCCGCCAGGCCGGTCACCGAGCGCGCCGCGCCCCGATGCGTCATCTGCCGGTCGATCTTGTCGGCCATCGACCGCTCCTGGAACATGACCACGACGGAGCCCGGAAATTCCGGCACCGGCGCGACGTAGAGATCGACGACCTTTTCGATGCCGAGGCGCGGTGACGAGACGTCGACCCGATATTCGTTGACGGGCGCGCGGCGCTCGCGCACCTGGTCGACCAGCGTCAGCAACGGGCTGCCGAAAGGTATGAGTTTGGACAAGGTGTTGCGCGCCAGCATGGTCGCGCTGGAGCGAAAGAAATCCTCGGCATCGGCGTTGGCGAAGATGATGAACCCTTCCTCGCTGATCATGATCACCGGGCGACGGATCGTATTCAGCACGATCTGGGCGGCATCCGCTATTTCGGTGCCTTGGCCAGCAGTGGCGGTCATGCGGCGCTCCGCAGGTTCATGGTTTGCGGATCGCGCGAAAACACATCGCGCAGCAAGGCAATGACGCGAGCGGGTTCGAACGCGGTCATTATCGCTTTTCTACTGTCGCCAGCGACACCCCTGGCATGTCGATCGAGATACCAGCCCAGATGCTTGCGCGCCTGGCGCAGGCCGCTCTCGATGCCGTAAAGCGCCAGCATGTCCTGGTAATGAGCAATGATATAGTCGGAGAGCGCCTGGCGGGTCTCGGGAACGCCGGGCGAAAATGTCCCAGCGGCGGCCGTAGCGATGCTGCCGGCGACCCACGGCGCGCCATAGTGGGCGCGGCCGACCATCACGGCGTCGGCGCCGGACTGTTCGAGAATGACCGAGGCTTCAGCCGGGGAGCAGACATCGCCATTGGCGACGACCGGGATGGAAACGGCCTCCTTGACGCGAGCGATGGCACGCCAGTCCGCCTTGCCCTGGTAGAACTGGCAGCGTGTGCGGCCATGGACCGTGACCATCCTGACGCCCGCCTGCTCGGCGCGGCGCGCAAGGACGGGAGCGTTGAGTGCCGCCTCGTCCCAGCCGAGCCGCATTTTGACCGTCACCGGCACCTTGACGGCGCCGACCACGGCCTCGATCAGCGAGAGCGCGTGGTCGAGGTCCAGCATCAATGCCGAGCCGGCATAGCCGCCGGTGACCTTCTTGGCCGGGCAGCCCATGTTGATGTCGATGATGTCGGCGCCCTCGCCGGCGGCGATTCGAGCGCCTTCGGCCATATGCATCGCCTCTCGGCCGGCAAGCTGAACCATATGGACGGGCAGGCCGGAATGACGTATGCGCAGGTCGCAGCCAGCCCTGCCCTTGGCGAGTTCGCCGCTGGCAACCATTTCGGACACGACCAGGCCGGCGCCGTGCGAATGGGCGCGCTGCCTGAACGCCTCGTCCGTAATCCCGGACATCGGCGCGAGGAAGACGCGGTTGCGGATTCTCACGCCGCCGACGTCGAGAGGCGCGGCCAATCTGATCAAGTTAACCATGCACAAAAACCAAGCATGTCCATTCGTTGCACATTCTCTAGCCAGATCGAGAGAAATGTGCAACGCGGAATGACGCCACATTGAGGCGCAATTGGGAAAATGCTGGCCTTCGGCCTTGGCCGCGACTAGGACCAGACTTGGATGATTGGCGCAACTGAAAATCAGGCTTCGGATCCGGGTGGTAAAGTCGCGGTGGTTATCGTCGCGGCCGGTCGCGGCGCGCGCGCCGGACAGACCGATGGCCCGAAGCAATATCAACGAATTGGCGGGCGCGCCGTCATCGCGCGCGTCATCGATATTTTTCTCGCGCACCCGCTCATCGGCCGGATCGTCGTGGCCATTCATGCGGAGGACCGCGAGCTTTTTCGGCAAGCCGTGGGCACCGATGCCGATCGGGTGACGGCAATCGCCGGAGGCGCGACCCGGCAGGATTCGGTTCGGCTCGGGCTGCAGGCGCTGAGAAGCTACGCGCCCGACAAGGTCCTCATTCACGACGCCGCGCGCCCCTTTGTCGACATGGATCTGATCGACCGCACCATCGCGGCGATCGGCGAACGCGAGGGCGCGCTTCCCGCCCTGCCCGTCGCCGACACGCTGAAACGCGAATCGGCCACCGGCACCGTCGGCGAAACAGTCCCCAGGAGCGGGCTGCACGCGGCGCAAACGCCGCAAGGCTTTCCCTTCCTCGCGATCATGACCATGCATGAGGAAGCCTACAACAGAGGCAAGACCGACTTTACCGACGACGCATCGATCGCCGAATGGATGCAAATGCCGGTAAAGCTCGTTCCCGGCTCGCCGGACAATGTCAAACTCACCTGGGCACGGGACATCGCCATGGCACACCAGCGGCTTTCCAGCGAACGGATGCACTTCCCCGACATCCGGACCGGCAACGGCTACGACGTCCATGCCTTCGAGCCCGGCGATCACGTCACGCTCTGCGGCGTGGCCATCCCGCATGACAGGAAATTGTCGGGCCATTCCGACGCCGATGTCGGCCTGCACGCCCTGACCGACGCGCTGCTGGCGACGTGCGGCGCCGGCGACATCGGCACGCACTTTCCTCCGTCGGATGCGCAGTGGAAAGGCGCCGCGTCGCGAATATTCGTCGAACATGCGGCAAGGCTTGTGCGCGAGCGCGGCGGGCGCATCGCCAATGCCGATATCACGCTGATCTGCGAGGCACCGCGCGTCGGCCCGCACCGTGAGGCGATGACGTCAGTCCTTTCGCAGATGCTGGGCATTTCCGCCGACCGCATCTCGGTCAAGGCGACGACCAACGAGAAGCTCGGCTTTGTCGGCCGCGAGGAAGGCATAGCGGCGATCGCCACCGCCAGCGTGGTGTTTCCCGGCGAGGTTCCGGAATGACCAACAGCGAACTGGCAATCGCCCTGTTTGAGGCCTGCCGCGAGCGCGGCATCATGCTGGCGACGGCGGAAAGCTGCACCGGCGGCATGATCATTGCCGCGCTGACCGACATTGCCGGCTCCTCCGCCGTGGTCGATCGCGGCTTCATCACCTATTCCAATGAAGCCAAGATGGACATGCTCGGCGTTCGTGCCACCACGCTCGACACGCATGGCGCGGTTTCCCGCGAGACGGCGACCGAGATGGCAGCCGGTGCGCTTGCCCGGTCGCGCGCCGGCCTCACCCTGGCCGTCACCGGCATTGCCGGTCCGGGTGGCGGTTCTGCGGAAAAGCCGGTCGGGCTGGTCTGGTTCGGCGTCGCCGTGAACGGCCAACCCGTGACGGCTGAACGAAAGCTGTTTGCCGACAATGGTCGCGACTTCATCCGCCGGGAAACGGTCAACCATGCGCTCAAGCTTGGCTTGCGGGCGCTTGGCGAGAGTCAGGCCGCCGGTGTCTTGCCGTAGATGACATCGGCGCGTTTTTCGAAAGCCTCTGCGAACATGCGGAAGGCACGGTCGAACATCGTGCCCATCAGCGCACCCAGGATGCGGCTCTTGAATTCATAGTCGATGAAGAAGCGCACGGCACAGCCGGCGCCGTCTGGCTCGAAACGCCAGACATTGCTCAGATATTTGAACGGGCCATCGATGTACTTCACATCGATGGCGTTTTCGTCGGGCTTCAGCAGCACCTGGGTCGTGAAGGTCTCACGGATCGCCTTGTAGCCGATGCTCATGTCGGCGACGAGGATGGTGCGCCCATCCCGTTCCTTGCGCGAGCGGACCGTCAGCGCCTCGCAAAGCGGCAGGAATTGCGGATAGGTTTCGATGTCGGCGACCAGCGCGAACATCTGCTGCGGCGTGTGAGCAACGCGGCGGGTGGCTGCGAATTTCGGCATGAACCCGGCTCTAGAGGGCGTCGCGTCGAAGACGCATCAGAGCGATTTCGCGAGCTGTGCTTCGCGCGCCGCGCGCAGCCTGGCGAAATCGTCGCCGGCGTGATGCGACGAGCGCGTCAGCGGGCTCGACGCCACCAGCAGGAAACCCTTGGTCTTGCCGATCGTCTCGAAGGACTTGAATTCCTCCGGCGTGACGAAGCGGATCACCGGGTGGTGCTTCTTCGACGGCTGCAGATACTGGCCGATGGTCATGAAGTCGACATTGGCCGAACGCAGATCATCCATCAACTGCAGGATTTCGTTGCGCTCCTCACCCAGTCCCACCATGATGCCGGACTTGGTGAAGATCGAGGGATCGAGTTCCTTGACCCGCTGCAGCAGCCGGATCGAGTGGAAATAACGGGCGCCTGGCCGGACCTTCAGATAGTTCGACGGCACGGTTTCGAGATTATGGTTGAAGACGTCGGGCCTGGCCGCCACGACGATCTCCAGCGCCCCGTCCTTACGTAGGAAATCCGGCGTCAGGATTTCGATCGTCGTCAGAGGCGTTGCCGCCCGGATCGCACGGATGACATCGGCGAAGTGCTGCGCGCCGCCATCGGCGAGATCGTCGCGGTCGACCGAGGTGATGACGACATGGGTAAGGCCCATCTGCTTGACGGCATGCGCGACGCGGGCCGGCTCCTCCGGATCGAGCGCGGTCGGAATGCCAGTGGCGACATTGCAGAAGGCGCAGGCGCGCGTGCAGATCTCGCCCATGATCATGAAGGTGGCGTGCTTCTTTTCCCAGCACTCACCGATGTTCGGGCAACCGGCCTCTTCGCATACGGTCACCAGCTTGTGGGATTTGACGATCTCGCGTGTCTCGGCATAGCCTTTCGATACCGGCGCCTTGACGCGGATCCAGTCCGGCTTGCGCAACACCTCCTGGTCGGGCTTGTGCGCTTTCTCGGGATGCCGCAGCCGCGGCGCGTTGGCGATCGTGTCGAGGACAGTGACCATCTGAACCCTGGCTTTTCTCGCGACCGCCCGTCGGCGATCGTCACGTTTACGTCATCTAGGACTTTTCAACACAAAGAAAAAGGCTGCGGAGGCGCATGCCGCCACAACCGTTTTCGCATAGCCGGGAAGGATATCGACTAGCGGCGCACCAGGCGACCGACCCAGATCAGCAGGCAGGCACCGATGAAGCCGGTGATCAGATAGGCGGTCCAGCCGACGCCGAACACGCCGATGTTGAGCGCCTGTAGGATGGCATTCAGCACCACCGCGCCAACGATGCCCATGATAATGTTCATGAATATGCCGGTGTTGCTCTTCATGACCATTTCGGCGAGCCAGCCTGCCAGGCCGCCGATGATGATGGCTGCGATCCAGCCCACGCCGTTCAGGTGCATATGCCTTCTCCTTGCGCGCGTAAAAATGCATCCGGAAACGAACTGCCTCGCCGTCGCGATCTCGCGGCCTTCGAAGCTGAGTCTCCTGTGGCGAATCTATCATGCGTTCAAGGCGCGACCATAGGCGTCGAGCACGCTTTCCTTCATCATCTCCGACAGCGTCGGATGCGGGAAGATCGTGTGCATCAGCTCTTCCTCGGTCGTTTCAAGGTTCATCGCCACGACAAAGCCCTGGATCAATTCGGTGACTTCGGCGCCGACCATATGCGCGCCGAGCAACTGACCGGTCTTCTTGTCGAAGATGGTCTTGATGAAGCCCTGGTCCTCGCCAAGCGCGATGGCCTTGCCGTTGGCGGCGAACTGGAAGCGGCCGACGCGAATATCCCGGCCTTCGGCCTTTGCTTTCGCTTCCGTCAGGCCAACCGAGGCAACCTGCGGGTTGCAATAGGTGCAGCCGGGAATCTTGAGCTTGTCGGTCGCGTGAACACCGGGAAAATTGGCGATCTTTTCGATACACACGACGCCCTCATGCTCGGCCTTGTGGGCAAGCATCGGGGGACCGGCGACATCGCCGATGGCGTAGATGCCAGGCACATTGGTCTTGCCATAACCGTCGATGACGACGCAGCCGCGCTCGGTCTTGACGCCGAGGGCCTCAAGGCCGAGATTCTCGATATTGCCCTGGACGCCGACGGCCGAAATCATGCGATCGGCCGATATCTTCTCGACCTTGCCGTCCTTCCTCTCGACATACGCGGTGACGGAGTTCGCCCCCTTCTCGACCTTGGTCACCTTGGCCTCGAGGATGATCTTCATGCCTTGCTTCTCGAACTGCTTTTGCGCGAATTTCGAGACTTCGGCGTCCTCGACCGGCATGACCGCCGGCAGCAGTTCGACCACCGTGACGTCGGCACCCATTGTGCGATAGAAGGAGGCGAATTCGATGCCAATGGCGCCTGAACCCATCACCAGCAGCGACTTCGGCATCTCCTTCGGCACCATGGCTTCAAAGTACGTCCAGATCAGCTTGCCATCCGGCTCGATGCCGGGCAGCGCGCGCGGCCGGGCGCCGGTCGCCAGGATGATGTGCTTGGCCGTGTAGGTGCCCTCGCCCTTGACGCCTTTCGGCACCGGCGGCTGCGGTTCCATCGGCTTCTTGGCCGTCTTGGAAACAACGACCTCACCGGGCTTCGAGAGCTTGGCCTCGCCCCAGATGACATCGACCTTGTTCTTCTTCATCAGGAACGCGACGCCGCCATTGAGCCTGAGCGACACTTTCCGCGACCGATCGACCACGGCCGCGGTGTCGGCGCTGACCTTGCCGTCGAGCTTCAGGCCATAATCCTTCAGGTGATCCGAATAGTGCATGATCTCGGCCGACCGCAGCAGCGCCTTGGTTGGAATGCAGCCCCAGTTGAGGCAGATGCCGCCGAGATGTTCGCGCTCGACGATCGCCGTCTTGAAGCCGAGCTGGGCGGAACGGACCGCGGTGACATAGCCGCCGGGACCGGAGCCGATGATGATGACGTCGTAGTTCTCAGCCACGGTTTTCTCCTTCAATCACAATTCCAGCATGACGCGCACGACTGGTGTCAGCGCCTTGCCGATGTTTCGCGTGTTTTCGGCGTCGAGGTGGACGCCATCGAGAGGTGTTGTTTGCGCCACCGTGCCAGCGTCGAAGAAGCCGCAACCGACTTCGTCGGCGAGTGCTGCGTATTGCGGTGCAAGCTGCTTCGAGGCGTCGTCGCCACCGGCGAACATCTCCTTGAAATCGGCATTCTCCGTGCGGCTGACAAGAGGAGGCGAAACGATCAGGATCTGCGGCGCCGGCCAGTCGAACGGATAGTCGTGGCCACGCACGATGTCGATCAACCGCTGGATGCCTTGCTTGGCGGCAACCGGGTTGCCATGGATCCATGGTTTCATGTCATTGGCACCGAGCATGATGACGATCAGGTCGATCGGCGCATGCGTCGTCAGCACCGTCGGCAGCAGCCGCGCGCCGTTGCGGTCAGCTCCGGCCAGATGATCGTCGAAGGCGGTGGTGCGGCCATTGAGGCCGTCGGCGATGACCTGAACGCCTTCGCCGAGGCCGGCCTGCAGCACGCTTGGCCAGCGATCCGGCAGCGCATGACGCCCGCCTTCGGCATTGTAGCCCCAAGTCAGAGAGTCACCGTAACAAAGAACCGTCTTCATCCGTTCAACCCGCCTTTATGTCGGCCACGCCGCGCTTCACGCGCCAGCGCACGAACAACCAATGGATGATGATCGTCACCAAGCCCGGCAGACCGAGACCGGCAACCATCGGCATGTCTTTCCTGACCAACGCGGCGCTGCCGTCGCTGTAGAGGATCAGCCCGACCAAGAGGACGAGCAGCACCACAAAAACAATCAGCGTCGATTTGCCCGCCCTCGCCACGACCGCGCCCGGATCATTCGTCAATTGCGCCACGAAGAAGACGAAGGTGACGACCAAGGTCACCAGCACCGAGAACATGAAGACGAGGATGTATTCTTCCTCGGCGCCGGTGGCGACAGCCAACCATTGCGCGATCAGACCGCCAACCAATCCGGAAATGAAAAAAGCGAAAAGGCTGGTGAAGAATATTCGCACAGCCTTTCCCTTTCCTAGACCAGCATGCCCATCGGGTTCTCGATCAACTTCTTGAAGGCGACCAAGAGTTCCGCCCCCAGCGCACCGTCAACCGCACGATGGTCGGTCGACAGCGTCACCGACATCACGGTGGCGATCTTGATCTCGCCGTTCTTGACCACCGGCCGCTCCTCGCCGGCGCCGACCGCCAGGATCGTCGCGTGCGGCGGGTTGATGACGGCGGCAAAATCCTTGATGCCGAACATGCCGAGATTGGACACTGCCGTGGTGCCGCCCTGGTATTCCTCCGGCTTCAGCTTGCGGCTGCGGGCACGGCTGGCCAAGTCCTTCATCTCGTTGGAGATGACGGAGAGCGTCTTTTCATCGGCGTGGCGGATGATCGGCGTGATCAGGCCGCCGGGGATCGACACGGCAACGCCGACATCGGCATGTTTGTGCTTGACCATGGCGCTTTCGGTCCACGAGGCATTGGCGTCCGGCACCGCCTTCAGCGCCATGGCCATGGCCTTGATCACCATGTCGTTGACCGACAGCTTGTAGGCGGGCGCCTCACCCTTGTCGGTCTTCTTCACCGGTGCCGCCGCGTTGAGCTGCGTGCGCAGCGAAAGCAGTGCATCGAGTTCGCAATCAAGCGTCAGGTAGAAATGCGGGATGGTGGTCTTGGCCTCGACCAGGCGCCGCGCGATGGTCTTGCGCATATTGTCGTGCGGGACGAGTTCATAAGAGCCTTGCTCGAACAGCTTCAGCACCTGATCGTCCGACATTGCCTTTACAGCCGGAGCAGCGGAAGGCGCACCAGCCGGAGCCTTGGCTGCCGGTGCTGCCTTGGCGCCGCCACCGGCGATCGCGGCGTCGACATCGGCCTTCACCACCCGGCCATGCGGACCGGTGCCGGTCACGGCCGACACATCGACCCCCGCCTCCTTGGCGATGCGGCGCGCGAGCGGCGACGCAAAGGTGCGCTCGGCCGATTGGCTGATCTCCCCCCTTGTGGGGGAGATGGCCGGCAGGCCAGAGGGGGGCGCCTCGCTCTTGGCTGCTGGAGGAACAGCGCCCCCCTCTGTCGACTTCGTCGACATCTCCCCCACGGGTGGGGAGATTGGCGCCCTGTCCTGCTTGGCCTCGGCTTTCGCCGGTGCGCCAGCGCTTTTGGCTGCAGCGCCCGCATCTTCGCCTTCGGCGGCAAGCACGGCGATCAGCGCGTTGACCTTGACCCCTTCGGTTCCGGCCGGCACGACCAGCTTGGCGACAGTGCCCTCATCGACGGCTTCAACTTCCATCGTCGCCTTGTCGGTCTCGATCTCGGCAATGACATCGCCCGGCGAAACCTTGTCACCTTCCTTGACCAGCCATTTTGACAGATTGCCTTCTTCCATCGTGGGCGACAGGGCCGGCATGGTGATGTTGATAGGCATCGCTCACTCCTGGATGAATTTGAAAAGGCCGCGCATGACGGTCAGCGTGGCGACGATGAACACAGGTGGCAAGACACCGAAATGGTAGCTACCCTTGCCCATCTCGAGCGTCATCATGCTGCCGGTCTGGTCGACCTTTGCGGAAGCAGTTGCCACAATAGCAAGAACCAAAGACGCGGCACCGCTGAGCATCAACAGAACCGCATCGAACTTCCCCGTCATCGATCGCACGAGAAAGGCGACCACGACAGTGGGAACAATGATGGCTGCCAACGTCCAGAAAGACAGCATCCGCATTGCTCCCTAGCGATATGCGACGGCTTTGACGGCCTCGATGACCTCGCCGACATTCGGCAACGCCAGCCTTTCGAGGTTGGCCGCATAGGGCATCGGCACGTCCTTGCCGGCAATGGTGATGACCGGCGCGTCGAGGAAATCGAAGGCGCGTTGCGACACCTGGTTGGCGATATGGTCGCCGACCGAATTCTGCGGGTAGCCTTCTTCGACCACGACCAGCCGGTTGGTCTTCTTGACCGAGGCGATGACGGTGTCGAGATCGAGCGGACGGATGGTCCTGAGGTCGATGATCTCGGCGTCGATGCCCATGCCGCGCAGCTCGGCTTCCGCCTTGACCGCATAGGTCATGCCGATGCCGAAGGAGACGATGGTGACATCCTTGCCCGTCTTGTGGATGCGCGCTTTGCCGATCGGCAGCACGAAGTCGTCCAGCTTCGGCACGTCGAAGGACTGGCCGTAGAGGATTTCGTTCTCGAGGAAGATGATCGGGTTCGGATCGCGGATCGCCGCCTTGAGCAAGCCCTTGGCGTCGGCGGCCGTATACGGCATCACGACTTTCAGGCCTGGAATGTGGCTGTACCAGGCGGCATAGCACTGCGAGTGCTGTGCGGCGACACGGGCGGCCGCGCCGTTCGGCCCACGGAACACGATTGGCGCGCCCATCTGGCCGCCGGACATATAGAGCGTCTTGGCGGCCGAGTTGATGATCTGGTCGATCGCCTGCATGGCGAAGTTGAAGGTCATGAACTCGACGATCGGCTTGAGGCCCGCCATCGCAGCACCGACGCCGACGCCGGCAAAACCATGTTCGGTGATCGGCGTGTCGACGACGCGACGCGGCCCGAATTCCTGCAGCAGGCCTTGCGTGATCTTGTAGGCGCCCTGGTATTCGGCGACCTCCTCGCCCATGACGAAGACATCGCCGTCGCGGCGCATTTCCTCGGCCATGGCGTCGCGTAACGCTTCGCGCACCGTGGTTGAGACCATTTCGGTACCGGCGGGAATATCCGGATCGGCGGCGATTTCCGTTTTCGGTGCGGCCGCGACTGGTGCAGCGGCCGGCTTTGCCACCTCCGCCTTGTCCTCGGCCGGCGCTTCCGCCTTTGCCGGTGCTTCGGCCTTGGCGGGAGCCGCCGCGGACTTGCCGACGTCGGCGGCGCTCTCGCCGTCCTGGAGCAGAACGGCGATCGGCGTGTTGACCTTGACGCCTTCGGTGCCGGCGGCGATCAGGATCTTGCCCAGCGTACCTTCGTCGACGGCTTCGACTTCCATCGTCGCCTTGTCGGTCTCGATCTCGGCGATGACGTCACCGGCGACGACCTTGTCGCCCTCGTTCTTCAACCACTTGGAAAGATTGCCCTCTTCCATGGTCGGCGAGAGAGCGGGCATGAGAATTTCGATCGGCATGTCCTGGCCCTCCCTTACAATACGATATCGGTCCAGAGCTCGGACCGATCCGGCTCGGCATCGTTCTGGGCAAAATCGGCGGCGTCGGCGACGATGTCGCGAACCTCCTTGTCGATGGTCTTGAGCTCGTCCTCGGTCGCCCACTTCTTCTCGATCAGCCGCGCCTTCACCTGCTCGATCGGGTCATGCTCGGAGCGCATCTTCTGCACTTCTTCCTTCGACCGGTATTTCGCAGGATCGGACATCGAGTGGCCGCGATAACGGTAGGTCTGCATTTCGAGGATCAGCGGGCCATTGCCGGCGCGGCACCATTCGGTGGCGAGATCGCCGGCGGCCTTGACCGCGCGCACATCCATGCCGTCGACCTGGAGGCCGGGAATCTTGAAGGAAGCGCCACGGTGCGAGAAGTCAGTCTCCGCTGAAGAGCGCGACACCGAGGTGCCCATGGCGTAGCGGTTGTTCTCGATGATGTAGATCACCGGCAGCTTCCACAGCGAGGCCATGTTGAAGCTCTCATAGACCTGGCCCTGGTTGGCTGCGCCGTCGCCGAAATAGGTCAGCGAGACATTGTTGTTGTCGCGGTAGCGGTTGGCGAAGGCCAGACCGGTGCCGAGCGACACCTGCGCGCCGACGATGCCGTGACCGCCATAGAAATGCTTCTCCTTGGAGAACATGTGCATGGAGCCGCCCTTGCCCCTGGACAAGCCGCCGCGGCGTCCGGTCAGCTCAGCCATCACGCCACGCGGCGAAAGCTCCATCGCCAGCATGTGGCCGTGATCGCGATAGGCCGTGATCATCTGGTCGCCGTCGATCAGCGCCATCTTCATGCCGGTGACCACGGCTTCCTGGCCAATGTAGAGGTGGCAGAAGCCGCCGATGAAGCCCATGCCATAGAGCTGGCCGGCCTTTTCCTCAAACCGGCGGATGAGCAGCATGTGCCGGTATGCGGCAAGCTCTTCGTCCTTGGTGAAGTCAGCAGGCTTGGGTGCTGACAGGCCGGATTTGCCGTCGGATTTCGATTTGGCAGGCGCTTTTCTGGCTGCGGTGGCCATGCATCACTCCCTGTTGGCGTCTCTTTGCGGACACTGGAGCAAGATCAACCTGCTCCGGGGAGATCGCCCTCCCCTTCGATTTATGGGAGGCTAACACGTAGAAAGGCGTTCCGCCATGTCGAAATTGCATAGCTGGCATGCGCCTAAGCGATTAAAATCATTGAAAATATTGCTGATTAACCGAAAACCGGTTACTTCTCCGAAACCGGCAGCATGATGGTGATCTCGTCGGCCTGGGACAGATTAAGCGCTTTACGCGCCTGCTCATCGAGCATGTCCCTCTCCAGCGTGCCATCATGCATGAGCTTGACGCGCCGTTCGAGTTCCATCCTGCGCGCCCTGATCGCCTCGAGCTGACCCTGCAGCGCGACCGTTTCGGCCTCCAGCTTGTATTTGGAATTGATACCGAATTCGCCGTGATAAGCGTGAAAGCCGAAATAGGCCAGGAACACCACGCACAGCGAAGGAATGATCAGCCGCCCGGTATTTCTCTGCTTGTGCTGACGCGTCCACATGACCGATTCCCCGTGGCCGCGAACTCAAACGGCTCGACGCCTTTTTCGCCTGATTGTGCTTAACGGACGGTTACGGGCGGCGGCCCAGCCCAGCCTGAAATGAAAAAGGGCGGGATGTCCCGCCCTTTCGATACCAAAGATGCGCGGCCGGATCAGCTCTTGATCACCGACTTGCCGGCGTAGCGCGCCTGCTTGCCGAGTTCTTCCTCGATGCGGATCAGCTGGTTGTATTTGGCCATGCGGTCGGAGCGCGACAGCGAGCCGGTCTTGATCTGCCCGCAATTGGTGGCGACGGCGAGATCGGCGATGGTTGAATCCTCTGTCTCGCCCGAACGGTGCGACATGACGGCGGTGTAGGCTGCCTTGTGCGCGGTCTCGACCGCGTCGAGCGTCTCGGTCAGCGAGCCGATCTGGTTGACCTTGACCAGGATCGAATTGGCGACGCCCATGCGGATGCCGTCGCGCAGCCGCGCCGTGTTGGTGACGAAAAGATCGTCGCCGACAAGCTGCGTCTTCTTGCCGATCAGGTCGGTCAGGTATTTCCAGCCTTCCCAGTCATCCTCGGCAAGGCCGTCCTCGATCGAGATGATCGGGTAATCGGCGGCCAGCTTGGCGAGGTACTTGGCCTGCGCCTTGGGATCGCGCGTCTTCTTCTCACCCTCATAGACGTAGTTGCCGTCCTTGAAGAATTCGGTCGCGGCGCAATCGAGGCCGAGCGCGATCTCGTCGCCCGGCTTGAAACCGGCCTTCTCGATCGATTCCATGATGAAATCGAGCGCCACCGGCGCGCTCTTCAGGTTCGGCGCGAAGCCGCCCTCGTCGCCGACATTGGTGTTGTGGCCGGCATCCTTCAGCTTCTTGCGCAGCGTGTGGAAGATTTCCGAACCCCAGCGCACGCCTTCTCGCAGCGTCGGCGCGCCGACCGGCAGGATCATGAATTCCTGGAAGTCGATCGGATTGTCGGCATGCGCGCCGCCATTGATGATGTTCATCATCGGCACGGGTAGGATATGCGCCTTTGTGCCGCCGACATAGCGATAGAGCGGCAGGCCGGCGGCATCGGCCGCGGCTTTCGCCACCGCCAGCGAAACGCCCAGAATGGCGTTGGCGCCGAGCCGGCTCTTGTTGGGCGTGCCGTCAAGCTCGATCATGGTCTGATCGATATGGATCTGGTTTTCGGCTTCCATGCCGCCGATCGCCTCGAACAGTTCGCCGTTGACCGCTTCGACGGCCTTGAGCACGCCCTTACCGAGGTAGCGGGCGCCGCCGTCGCGCAGTTCGACGGCCTCATGGGCGCCGGTCGACGCGCCCGACGGCACCGCGGCGCGGCCCATCGAACCGTCTTCGAGAACGACATCGACCTCGACGGTAGGGTTTCCACGGCTGTCCAGGATTTCACGCCCGACAATATCGATGATGGCGGTCATTGCGATGTCCTCGATTGATCTGGAGAAAACGTCGCGCCCGTCTTAGCCAAAGCGACGCAAAAGGCAATCGGGCCCTGCCCGAATATTGCCGCCCGCGCGATTCACGAAGCGCAAATTTCTGTCATCATAAGTCATGACATCGGACACGCATTTTCGGGTATGGCTATCCCTGCGCGGGGCGAAACAGGAGGAGTTTCGCCATGTCCGAGTTGAGCGGTATCGTCAGTTTGTTCCTGATCGCGGCGGCATTCCTGACGTCGTGCGACAATCAGCAACGACCGCCAAAGGCCATTGCGCCTTTGCCGGCCTTGCACATCAGCGAGTAGCTTTGCTTCGAATCGAAAAGGGGGCCGTCGAAACGGCCCCCTTTTCGGTTATGCCGTCAGTGCCAGTAGGGCGTCACCTTGTAATATTCGTATGACTCGTCGCGCACGCTCTCGCCATCGGCGCCGGCCAACTCTTTGATCGAATGGGCGGGCGCCGCCTTCAGCTGTTCCTTGGTAAAGGGCACGACATAGCCGCCCTTGTCCTCGTCGTAGTCGAGGCTCGCCCAGGGAATGGCATGGTACTTCTCGCCAACACCGAGAAAACCGCCAAATCCAATCACCGCGAACATGATGCCGTTCGATGTCTTGTCGAGCATGACGTCCTCGATGCTGCCGATGCTGTCGCCTTGGGTATTGTAGACGGTGGTGCCGATCACTCGCGAAGCGGCAATCGCTTCGGTGTGGCCTGTTTGCGTCGTCATTGTTTGCTCCTCGTTGTCGTTAATCTGCACGTTGACAATGAGGGGCGCAGGTGAAAGTTCCCGACTTTTTGGCGTCTGGCTGATCACTCCGCGAGGATGAAAGTCACCTTCATGTTGACGCGATAGGCCGCGATCTGGCCGTCCTCGACGACGATCTTCTGATCCTGGATCCAGGCCCCTTCGACGTTCTTTAGAGTTTTGGCGGCGCGGGCGATTCCCTTCTCGATGGCGTCCTGAAAGCTCTTCTTCGACGATGAGGTGATTTCGGTGACGCGGGCGACGGACATGGCTTCCTCCTGCCAAAACGCTCATTTGCCGGCCAAGCGTACAACTGGCCCCTGGCAACCACAAGCACCGGCAAGAAGCCTTGGATTAGCGGCCCTTCGCTACCCGGTCCAATGCCATCAGCTTTTCGAGCAGCGCCGGCATATCTTTCAGCGGCACCATGTTCGGACCGTCGGAGGATGTCGAATTGTCGGGGTCCTGATGGGTCTCGATAAAGACGCCGGCAACGCCGACGGCAACGGCCGCGCGGGCCAGCGTCTCGACAAAGCGGCGCTCCCCGCCAGACGACCCGCCCTGCCCGCCCGGCTGCTGCACCGAATGGGTGGCGTCGAAGATCACCGGGGCGCCGATCTCGGCCATGATAGGCAGAGCGCGCATATCCGACACTAGTGTGTTGTAGCCGAAAGAAGCGCCGCGCTCGGTGGTCAGCACATTGGCATTGCCGGAACCGGTGATCTTGGCGACCACGTTCTTCATGTCCCAGGGGGCGAGGAACTGTCCCTTCTTCACATTGATGACCTTGCCTGTCCTTGCGGCGGCGACCAGCATGTCGGTCTGGCGCGACAGGAAGGCCGGTATCTGCAGCACATCGACATGCGGCGCGACGATCGCGCACTGCTCCTCCGTGTGGACGTCGGTCAGCACCGGAAGCGAGAATTCCTTGCGCAACTCGTCGAACACGGGAAGTGCGGCGTCCATGCCGGCACCGCGCGTCGCCGACAGCGAGGTGCGGTTGGCCTTGTCGTAGCTGGTCTTGTAGACGAGGCCGATGCCAAGCCTGCCGGTCAACTCCTTAAGCGCACCGGCCATGTCGAAGGCGTGTTGGCGCGATTCGAACTGGCACGGGCCAGCGATCAGCGCCAGGGGTGCCGCGTTGTCGAAGACGACATTGCCGACGGTTATCGAAGAATTCGGCGCCGCCGAATTTGGTGCTTGGGACTTGCTCATTTGGTCTCCCCGAAGATGAAAGCCGCGCCTTGGCCGGCTGCCGGCGGCACGACAATGTCGGTGCCCGCTATATCGTGCTGGATTGAGTTGGCTGCAAGCAGCCTCGCCGCGGCATCGGCACTTCGGATCGCAAATACCACGGCGGCGAAACGAAGCTCCGTCGCCGGGCCGATCGGGATGCCAAAGCGCGCGGCGTAAGACGCGGGATCGAGCACACGCAACGTTGCGTTCGGCAAGGGAAACGCGCCGTCTTGCCCGCCGGCGGACGGGTCGTTGACCGCCACGGCAATCAGCCTGCGCTGTTCGGTGGGAGCACTGCTGACTGCAATCACCTCGACGACCCCATCGACGCCATTGGGATGAGCCTGCAAGGCCGCGCGGTCCACTTTCGGCGCGTTGATGCGCTGGCAGGCAAAAAGAAAAGCGTCCCTGGCACGATTGGCCGAAGCAAAGGCGAGCTTGAACGAGGCGGTATCGCTTTTGCCCGCCGTGTCGGTGAAAGCGCGCGAAAAGCTCAGCGTGTCTCCCGCCGACAGGCCGGCGTCGACATAGCGTTCATGGTCGTCATCGGCATTGTCAGTGCCAAGAACCACCGCGGAAAATCCCTCGTTACCACGGCTTTCGCGATAGAGGCGATCGCGCGCAACGAAGACATTGCCCTCGGCGGCAGCCTCCGTCGCAGCCTGTTCGCTGCCAATCGCGAGCGGCTCCAGATAGGTGCCGTCGGCAAGGAACACGCAGCAGTTTTCCGTGCCAAAGGGATGGATGCCGGTCGGAGCGACGACGAAGCCCAGCGCGGTGAGCCGGGTCCGCGCCGTGTCGAGGTTCTGCGTCGGCAGAACCAGGTGATCGAGCGGGTGAATGGCTGATGTGGTTGGGGTCATGCAGGCGCGATGTGCATCATTCCGAACGTCGGTTCAAGACTTGATCGCAATGCCGCCGGCGGCGGTGCATGGTTCGCGCAGCACGATCTATCGGGAAACGCGCCCCCGCGAACGGCGCCTTCCGGAGCAGGCGCCGGATCAGCTTCCGGCCACGACATCCGCCGAATAGCGCAGCTCGCGCAATGGTTTGACCTTCCTGGTGGTCCGCGCATAGAGCGGGTGCGCCTTGTAGGCTGCCAGCGCCGCGTCATCGGCGAATTCCGCGTAAACGACGACATCGACTTCATCCGACAGCGGGTCGACCTTGGTGTTCAGCGTGACCTCGAAGAGGCTGCAATGAGGAATGTCGCCGAGCGCCAGCAGCCCGGTACGAACAGCTTCCACATCTTCCTTGCGCCGCGCGCTGAAGAAAACGATATGCCGGATCAATCCCGCCTCCTCGATCTGAATGTCGGGGTCTTTTGTGACGGCGGTCCCTTTGCGTCAACCGGTCATGGCGCCACGCGTCCTTGCGACGCGCCTCGATCGGTGCTGGACCTCGGTTCGCGCGGATCAGGGATGAAGCGCCGGCCTGCCCAGGGACGTCTAGGCCTTGCCGGTGACGTAGCGCACCGCATGGGAAACTTCCCTGACCGCGACGTCGAGATACCGGCCTTGATTGTAGAGACCGTCCCAGATCAGGAAGAACGCGATGGCGGCAATCACGATTACATAACGCATGGCTAAAGCTATCGCACAAGCGATGCGGCTGCCATAGGCGTTTTTGATTTCGGGCCGCAGCGGCCTGACGCAGGGCGGCAGATGCCGGGCGCCGCGTGGCACAGTCCAGCTCTCGGCATGCCTCTTGAAGTTCCCCCTCATGGCGTGGAAGATTGTGGCAGGCATTCACTGGTAAGCGCTGAAGCTCTGCTAAGGGGCGCGCGCTTTCGTTCGAGCCCGCCTGCCGTCGAACCCGCAGCTGCCGGGACCAGGCAACGGTGTTTGAACCCGGCGGATGATCCAAGAGAACCGTGGCTTGGCAATTGCGCCGACAGCACGGAGATCCAGGGGCATGGAATGGCACACGGGGAACATCATGGCATAGCGCCGGGCGACGCGGTCAGGCTCGACGAATTCAATTTCGCCGAGATCGTCAAGGGCCTGCCGGCCAAGGCGCGCATGGTGCTGTCGGCGGCCATGAACCTGCCGCGTGGTTCGCTGAAAGTCAGGATGCCGGACGGCCGTGCCGTCCTCGTCGGCGGCAAGGCGCCAGGCCCCGACGCCGAACTTGTGCTCAAGAACTGGCGTCTGCCGGGCCGCGCCTTTTCCGGCGGCACGATCGGCGTAGCCGAATCCTATATGGACGGCGATTGGGAAAGCCCTGACGTCACCAGCTTCCTCGAACTGTTCGTGGTCAATTCGGCGATCGGCGAACGCGTCGCGGGCGGCGCCAGTTGGCTCATCAACACGGCCCAGCGCATCCGCCACTGGTTCAACGAGAACACACGCAAAGGGTCAAAGCGCAATATCTCGGCGCATTACGATCTCGGCAACGCCTTCTACAAGGAATGGCTCGACCCGAGCATGACCTATTCCTCGGCGCTTTACGCCAATGGCGCCAATGATCTCGAGAGCGCCCAGGCCGCCAAATACCGGGCGCTGGCCAGGGATACGGGCATCGGCGGAAAGGATCACGTGCTGGAGATAGGTTGCGGCTGGGGCGGCTTTGCCGAGTTCGCGGCACGCGAAATCGGCTGCCGGGTTACCGGATTGACCATCAGCCGCGAGCAGCACGATTTCGCCAAGGCACGCATCGCCAAGGCCGGGCTTGCCGACAAGGTCGACATCAAGTTGCAGGATTACCGTGATGAAACCGGGATCTACGATCGCATCGCCTCGATCGAGATGTTCGAGGCGGTCGGCGAGAAATACTGGCCGGTATTCTTCTCCAAGATGAAGGCCTGCCTGAAGCCCGGCGGCACCGCGGGCCTGCAGATCATCACCATCAACGAAGCCGCCTACGACACCTATCGCGCCAGGCCGGATTTCATCCAGCGCTACGTCTTCCCGGGCGGCATGCTGCCGACGCCGTCCATCCTGAAGTCGCTTGGCGCCGCGCACGGCCTTGCCCATTTACGCGAACACGTTTTCCCCGAGGACTATGCCCGCACGCTTGCCGAATGGCGCCAGCGTTTCCGGGGGTCGTGGGAGAAGATCGTGCCGCTCGGCTTCGACGACCGTTTCAAGAAGCTCTGGGAATTCTACCTGCATTATTGCGAGGCCGGTTTCCGCACCAGCTATATCGACGTGCGCCAGGTGGTCTACAAGGCGTAGGCTGGGGACAGCGATCTCATCGACAACACCCGGACATCGACCATCCACGAGGTCCATGCACCCGCGGGGATGAGGCTCTTGACCGTGCCGAGCGATCCGACTGCTCCTCCCTCGCTATGGCGAGGTCATCTTCCGCACGGGGATGCGGCCAAGACCGGCCGCATCCAGCCCTGATAGTCGATCAGAGAAGGATGCGGTATCGGGCGAAACCAGATTCGCCCTCGCCCACCGGCTCGATCTTGAGCGACTTCACATCGGCGATGAAGACCTTTGCCTTGACGCCTGTCTCGAAGACGACGCTGCTTCCTGGCAGCGGCGCGAACGACCAGTTGCCATCCGCCGACGGGTTGATGGTGCCTTGGCTGACGACGTAGCGGACGATGACGTCGCGGTTGGTGTCCGGCGCTTCGTAGATGATCTTCGAGGCATTGATGTCGGGAAAGTTGCCACCGCCGCCGGCACGGTAGTTGTTGGTCGCAACGACGAATTTCGCTGCTGGATCAATCGGTTTGCCGTCGAATTTCAGGTCGACAATGCGATTGGAACCGGCATTGGCGACGGCGCCCTTGGCATCGTATTTCGGTGGCTGCGACAAATCTATTTTGTAGGTTACGCCATCTATGACGTCGAAATTATAGGATGGGAATTCGGTGTCGATCAGCGGCTGGTCGGCTTTTCCTGCCTCGATTTTCTTGAAGATGCCGGCCGACATCTCCAGCCATTCCTTGACCTGGGCACCCGTGATCTCAACCGCGCGAACCGTGTTCGGATAGAGATAGAGGTCGGCGACGTTCTTGATTGCGACATCGCCCACCGGCACGTCGGTGTAGTAGTCGGCGCCGTTGCGCCCGCCGGCCTTGAAGGGCGCCGCCGCCGATAACATCGGCACGTCCTTCCACTGGGTGCTCTTCAGGATATCCTTGAGATACCAGCTCTGCGCCTGGTTGACGATCTGCACCGAAGGATCATCGGCCACCAGCGCGAAATAGGAATAGAGCGGCGCCGAGGTCTTGCCGACAGGGCGGCGCACATAGGCGAGCGTCGCCTGGTGGTCCTGCTCGAGAGCAGCGATGATGCGCTTGTCGTCGGCGACAGTCGGCTTGTTCTTGTTGTCGACACGCTCGAAGATCGGCCGCGCCTCCGAGGTCGCCGAGACCACTTTCCACTTCGACCCATCGCGTTCCAGCATCAGGTCGATCAGGCCCATATGCGAGCCCCAGAAACCGCCCATGACGGCGGGCTTGCCCTGCAGCGTACCCTTCTGTGTATCAACGCCCTCGAGCCCCTGGAAATCCTTCTTGCCGGGAAAGACCAGGTGCTGGTGGCCGGTGAAGACCGCGTCGATGCCTTCGACGCCGGCGACGAAGAACGAGGCGTTCTCCATCATGTCACCCTGCTTGACGTCGATGCCGGAATGCGAGAGCGCGATGACGATGTCGGCGCCCTCCTCCTTCATCTGCGGCACCCAGGCCTTCGCCGCTTCGACGATGTCGCGCGTCTTGACGTTGCCTTCGAGATTCTTGAGATCCCAGACCATGACCTGCGGCGGTACGAAGCCGATGATGCCGATTTTGATCGGTTGCTCGGTGCCTGAACCGTCCTTGATCTTCTTGTCCAGGATTATGTAGGGCTTGAGGTAGAGCTTGTCGTCGCGCGGATTGGCGGCAAGCTCGGTGCCCCGGATCAGATTGGCGCAGACGAACGGGAAATTGGCGCCGGCCAGTACCTTGTCCAGGAAGGACAGGCCGTAGTTGAACTCGTGGTTGCCAAGTGTCGAACACTCGTAACCGAGCAGGTTCATGCCTTTCATGATCGGATGGAGATCGCCCTCCTTCAGGCCCTTCTCATAGGCAATGTAGTCGCCCATCGGGTTGCCCTGCAATAGGTCGCCATTGTCGATCAGCATCGAATTGGCGGCTTCCTTGCGCACCGCGTCGATGAGGGACGCCGTGCGCGACAGGCCCATCGTGTCATTGGCTTTGTCGGCGTAATAATCATAGGGCAGCACGTTCACATGGATATCGGTGGTCTCCATGATCCTCAGATGCGCCTGGTTGGCCTGCGCACGGGCGGAGAAGGGATGAAGCATGATCAGCGCCCCTGTGGCGGCGACCCCCGCAAGGAGACCACGGCGAGAGACGGGATGGAGCAGTTGCGACATGTTTTCTCCTTCTTCGACGACCTGACATGCCCCTGCCCCGAAGCGAACTTCGCGCTGAAATCGGCTCAAGTCCACTCAAGAAGTCGCGCGCATCGGCACGCCAATCCATCAGCAACAGATGACGGCCGGATGAAAGGCTCGGTGAAGAAAGTCAGGTCTTGTCGTCGTCGCCCTGGGTAATCAGCCGGGCGCTGCGCTGGCCCGTGACATAGATCCATAGCCAGCTCAGCGAAACGGCAAGCCGGTTGCGGAAACCGATCAGGAAATAGATATGCGCAATGCCCCACAGCCACCAGGCGAGCCAGCCGGTCAGCTTGATCCAGCCGAAATCGATCGCGGCGGCGCGCTTGCCGATCGTCGCCAGATCACCGGCATGCTTGTAGTGGAAAGGCCGCGGCCCCGTGTCGCCGGCAAGCCTGGCCCTGACGGTCGCGGCAACATGGCGGCCCTCCTGCTTGGCGGAAGGCGCCACGCCGGGCACCGGCCGCCCGTCGGGCCGCAGCACAAGGGCGGCGTCGCCGATGACAAAAATCTCCGGGCTGCCGGGCACGCTGAGATCAGGCTCGACCAATACCCTGCCGGCCCGGTCCGCGTTCGCGCCCAGCCATTCAGCGGCGGGCGAAGCGGCAACGCCGGCTGCCCACAGGATCGTGCGGGCCGGCAGAACGGTATCGCCAAAAACCACGCCTTCGGCATCGCAGCGCGTAACGGCCCGGCCAAGCTCGACCACAACACCAAGCCGCTCCAGCGCCTTCCCGGCATAATTGGAGAGCTTCGGCGCGAAATTGGCCAGGATGCTGTCGCCGGCCTCGATCAGCACCACGCGCGTCTGGCGCGTGTCGATGTTGCGGAATTCGCCGCGCAGCGTGTCATGCGCCAGTTCGGCAATGGTTCCGGCAAGTTCGACGCCGGTCGGCCCGCCGCCGACGATGGCAATGGTCAGCAGCGCCTGGCGCCTGGCAGGGTCGGGTTCCCGTTCCGCCTGCTCGAAGGCCAGAAGGATGCGGCGCCGAATGGTGGTGGCGTCCTCCAGCGTCTTCAGGCCCGGCGCGAAAGGCTCCCATTCGTCATGGCCGAAATAGGCGTGCCGCGCGCCGGTGGCGAGCACCAGCGTGTCGTAGGCGACGGCGCTGCCATCATCGAGCACAACACGTTTGCCGGTCCGGTCTACTCCTGTGACATTGGCCAGCAGCGTGGTCACATCCTTGCGCTTGCGCAGGAGATGGCGGATCGGCCAGGCCACCTCCGAGGTCGCCAGCGCCGTGGTTGCCACCTGATAGAGCAGCGGCTGGAACAGATGATGGTTGCGCTTGTCGATCATGGTGATGCGCACCGGCGCGCCAGCCAGCGCGCGGGTGAATTCGAGGCCGCCGAACCCGGCGCCGACGAGGACGAGATGATGTCTGGCATCGCTCATTTCATCACCCCTGATGGGCAAGATTGCCTGCCCTGGATGTAGGTGTTTTTGTGCAATGCAACAATGGCAGGACAGTGCCCGAGACTCGTCGTTCCATGTCGTGAACGCACATGTTGTATCGTATCGCGAGGTATAGCGTCATCGAACACGAGATGAGGTGAGGCATGACCAACGATCATGAGGACGAAGGACCGGCGCAGTATTCTTCGCCGCCCTGCTTCATGCATGAACTCGATCCCGCGTTCCAGGCACCACTCAGCGACTGGACCGACGTGAGACGCTGGCGAAAGGCCGAGCGTGAACGCCTGATCGCGGCGCGCCTTGCCGTTTCCGCCGATGCCCGAACCGCAATGTCGCGGCGCATCGCGGAAGGCCTCGACACGATCATCGGTGACATAGCGGGCCGGATGGTCAGCCTTTACTGGCCGTTTCGGGGCGAGCCGGATTTACGGCCATGGATGGCGTCTATCAACGAACGCGATGGCCGCACCGCGTTGCCCATCGTCGTCGAAAAGGGTCAACCGTTGATCTTCCGCGCCTACAAACCGGGCGACCGGTTGGAAAAAGGCGTCTGGAACATCCCGATCCCGGCCGAAGGCGATCCGGTACTGCCGGACATCGTCATCTCGCCCATTGTCGGCATCGATCCGGCAAGCTATCGGCTGGGCTATGGCGGCGGCTTCTTCGACCGCACGCTGGCCGCCATGCCGTTCAAGCCGCTGGTCATCGGCGTTGGCTACGAATTGCAGCGCATCGCGACCATCTATCCGCAACCTCACGACATCCCGATGGATCGGATCGTGACGGAGGCGTAAGAGCCTGTTTGGTCCAATGAGACCGGTCGGATTTCTGGTTACCCCGCGCGGAAGCAGCGCAAATGTCACGTGACAAAAATCCGACTTGGTCGATAAATAATCTGATTTTCAAAGCACGGTGCCGCGGAGGATTGCCTAGACATGCGCCCTGGGGAACCAACACTGTCCGGTCGCTCCTCACAGTGGCTGCTTCACGATGGGTGACAAGATGATCGGGCGTACCATGGCGGCTGCCGTTGCAACCGCTGTTTCCTTTTCGCCCGCGCTCGCGCAACGACATCGTTTGCCGAGCGGTTACAAATGGGGCCGTTGCCTGCTTGTTGTTGACGGTCAGACCCGCATATCCGGAAAATGCTCCTATCAAATCGAGAAGGGCGGCGATTTCAATATCCAGGGACCCCGGCAAGTTTTCGCGGGTATCGACTATCCTGACACGCATAGTGGGGCTGGTGAAATGTCCGAGGATTACTGGGCAGCCGTCTACAAGGACGGCGATATTTGGGACGGCTATGGTAACTCGGATATTCGCGCGACTCACGGTGATGAACGTTGGGAAGACCTTCACCGCGAAGGCGCATGCTATATTGGGAAGGACGTCCGGGTGTGCCTTTGGCGTTAAGCCATTTCCGGCTTTAGCCCCATGGCCGTCCGGTCGACGATTTCACGTAAGGCGAAGGACGAATTGATCTTCGTTACATGCGGCATCGCCGACAGCCATTCCTTGTGGATGCGCTCGTAGTCGACGAGATCCTTGGCCGCGATCCGCAGGATATAGTCGTACTCGCCCGACATCAGGTGGCACGACAGCACGTTCGGACAGCGTTTGATCGCCGCCTCGAAATCCGACAGCGTCTTCTCGAACTGGCCGGAGAGGGATATGTGGACGATCGCCGTCATCTGATGGCCAAGGGCCGCATTGGACAACCGGGCGTGGTAGCCGCGGATGGTTCCGGATTTTTCCAGATTATCAAGCCGGCGCGAACAGGCCGATTGCGACAGGCCGACCTTTTCGGCAAGGGCCGCATTCGGCATCCGGCCATCCTTCTGCAATGTCTCCAGAATGGCGATATCAATCCTGTCGAGCGGCATTCTTCGTGAATCCTGCGAATATACTGCTATTTCACGCAACGATTATCGAAACCCTCCTGTTCGCGCAAGCGCATTCGCAAACACTTGCGAGCCGATTCATGGTTCACTCCGACAATCAGGGAGTGAGCCCAAAAGGGCCCGGATCAGGAGAAGAAAATGCGCGTCGGCTGCCCCAAGGAAATCAAGAACCACGAATACCGTGTCGGCCTTACGCCGGGTTCGGTCCGCGAATATGTGGCCCACGGCCACGAAGTGCTGGTCGAGGCTGGTGCCGGTGCCGGTATCGGCGCCGACGACAACGCCTATCGTGCTGCAGGCGCCACCATCGCCAAGACCGCCGCCGACGTGTTCGCCAAGTCGGACATGATCGTCAAGGTCAAGGAGCCGCAGCCCAATGAGTGGGTGCAATTGCGCGAAGGCCAGATCCTGTACACCTATCTCCACCTGGCCCCGGATCCGGAGCAGACCAAGGGCCTGCTCGCTTCGGGCGTCACGGCGATCGCCTATGAAACCGTGACCGACGATCGTGGCGGGCTGCCGCTGCTGGCGCCGATGTCGGAAGTCGCGGGTCGCCTGTCGATCCAGGCCGGCGCCACGGCGCTGCAGAAGGCCAATGGCGGCCGCGGCGTGCTGCTTGGCGGCGTGCCCGGCGTGCTGCCAGGCAAGGTCACCGTGCTCGGCGGCGGCGTCGTAGGCCTGCATGCGGCCCGCATGGCCGCCGGCCTTGGCGCCGATGTCACCATCATCGACCGCTCGATCCCGCGTCTGCGCCAGCTCGATGACCTCTTCGCCGGCCGGGTCCACACCCGTTACTCGACCGTCGAGGCGCTCGAGGAAGAATGCTTCTCGGCCGACATCGTCGTCGGCGCCGTGCTCATCCCGGGCGCGGCCGCGCCTAAGCTGGTCACCCGTGAAATGCTGTCCGGCATGAAGAAGGGCTCGGTGCTGGTCGATGTCGCCATCGACCAGGGCGGCTGCTTCGAGACCTCTCATGCGACCACCCACGCCGAGCCGACTTACGAAGTCGACGGCGTTATCCACTACTGCGTCGCCAACATGCCAGGCGCTGTGCCGGTCACTTCGGCCCATGCGCTGAACAACGCAACGCTGCATTACGGCCTGCAGCTCGCCGACAAGGGCCTGAAGGCGCTGGTCGACGACCATCATTTGCGCAACGGCCTCAACGTCCACAAAGGCAAGATCACCAACCGCGCGGTCGCCGAAGCGCTCGGCTACGAACTGGTCGAGCCGAAAGCCGTGCTCGCGGCCTGATACACCCAGAAAAAGTCAACTTACACTTTTGCCCGCCGGTTCGCTCCGGCGGGCTTTTTCTTTAGGCAATGATGCTCCAAACCTGCTTCCCAGGGGATCCATCGAAGCGTGTGCCGTAAGGGCACTTAGCCTCCCGCTGTTGCATTTTTGTCATACCTGTATTGGCCGACTCCCTGCTAGGAACATCCCGGGTTTATTCATTAGGGGTACGGGCTATGTTTGTTCGCATTACTGCGAAATCTATTCTTCTCTGCGCGGTTTCTGTTGTGGCTTTGATGTCGGCGGCTCATGCGGCCGACGTCGTGCAGCCGGTAGAGGCATCCGGTTTTAACTGGAGCGGCGTTTATGTTGGCTTCGGCGTAGGCGCCGGAGCCAACGTCCATAAGTTGAGCAGCGATTTTGCTCCCTTGTCATTGAATGGCATTGGCGGTGAAGGCGTTTACGGCGAACTTACCGCTGGCTACGACTACATGGTCTCGCCCCGCTTCCTGCTCGGCGGATTGCTGGACGTCCATGCCGGCGACATCAAAACCAAGCTCGACGCCGGTGGTTTCAACGCCTCGATCCAGGAGACATACGGTTTCGACGCTGGTCTGCGCGTAGGGTATCTGCTTACCCCGAACACGCTGGGCTACGTGCTGGGCGGCTATTCCTGGCAGAAGTACAAGCTTGATTCCAACGCCGGCTTTGGTTTCGATTGGGACCAGAGCGGATATTTCGTCGGTGGTGGTCTCGAAACGGCCATCAACAGCAATTGGACGATCAAGACCGAGTATCGCTATACACGCTTCGGCACCAAGGACGATCTCCTTTCCGAGGCCGGCCTTATCGGGGCTCCGGATGGCCTTCTCAATCTCGATACGTCGCGGCACACATTCCAGGTTGCCGCCAGCTATCGCTTCGGGGCGCAGAACGGTGCCGCCACTTCGTTTGAAACGCCCGCCTATAACTGGTCCGGCTTCTATATCGGTGGCGGTTTGGGCGCGGGTGCGTCGGTGCACCAGATCGAAATCCCACCGCTTGGCGGCGCGAAGTTCAACGGCCTCGGCGGTGAAGGCGTGCTTGGCGAGCTGAATGTCGGCTATGACCGCGACTTCGGCAGCTGGGTCGCTGGCATCATGGTGGACGCCCGCTATTCCGGCATGACCTCGAAGCTGGACCTCGGCGGCGGATCGATCAATGTCGATACCGACTACGGTTTCGATGTGCTTGGCCGCGCCGGCGTGAAAATGAATGAATCGACCCTCGCCTACGCGCTGGCTGGCTACAGTTGGCAGCATTTCGACTTGAACGCTTCAGACCCGGTCGGCGACATCCTCGATTGGGGCTCCAGCGGTTTCTCTGTTGGTGGTGGTCTGGAAACGGCAATATCCAGCAATGTTACCTTGGGTGTTGAGTATCGCTACTCGCAATTCGCCAAGAAAGATTTCTCATCCGAGGTGGGGCTGCCTGACGACTCCATTACCTCTACGTCGTCCTTCCATACCGTGCGTATCGGCGCGAAGTACAAGTTCAACTAAGCCCTCCAGGCAAACCTAAAAAAGCCCGCCGGCGTTGCCGGCGGGCTTTTTCGTTGCTTGAGATATGACGCAGTGAAATCTGGGCAACAAAAAAGCGGAGCCAAAGCCCCGCTTCCTCGATATCGAGATTGCCGCCGGTTCATCCGCGGTCGGCCAATCGATCGACAATGGCTTTCTAGCGCGTTCGTGCGACAGCAGTGCGACAGAAGCTTTCTATCGCCAATCCCTGGACCCTCACGCGCGCTCGATCCGGCATTGGTAGCAATTGTTGCGCGCCGAGCGGACATGCACATAGGCAATGTCTTCACGCTCAAACAGGGTTTCCGCCCGCGCTACTATAGCGTCGGTTGGGATGACGCCGCCGCTGCCATAGACAATGCGGTCGTCCTTGCCGTAGCCGCGCACGATATAGTCGGCGCTTTCCAGTATCACGGGAATGATCTCCGCCTCAACAGCGCGTTCGCATTCCTGCGCGTGCAGGAAGATGGGGCCCGTCTCGGCATAAGGCTGAAGCTGCGGGAACGGCCGGTAGGCCAGGACGAGGTAGTCATCGCCGGCGGCGATGTTCTTCAAACAATGCCGGCAAGGCATGCCGTCACCGTCGGAAACCTGGCGCTCGGGCGTGTTGCCATAGGCGTCTGGCCCACCCCCCTGCAGCGCTCGCACATCTTCGGTCGGCAGAGCTTTGAACTGGATGGTCATCGCATGATCTCCGGTGTGGTTGAGCGGAAATTATGCTTCCCCTTCGATGCTTCCCACCCGATTCCTGCCAAGAGTCGAGGGCCGACCTGCCGTCGGCAAATCGGGCCCGAGATCAAATGGGATAAGCGCCGATATTGCCAGCCGGGACAATATAAGCCGGCTAATCAGTTTGAATCGGCGCCTGCGTTCAGCGGATGAAATCGTCGAAGCGGCGCAATGTCACCCGGCGATTCTGCCAGTTCTCGCTCTGAGTCGGCACCAGCAGGAATTCCTCGCCGTAACCGACAGTCTCCAATGCATAACCGGGCACGCCGAATTCACGCACCAGCGTGCGCTTCAGCGAAGCGGCGCGCTGTTCGGAAAGAACCTGATTCGACTGAAACGATCCGACAGCGTCGGTATGACCCTCGATGAGCACACGCGCGCCGGGGTCGCGGCGCAGGATGCGGCGCAGCGCATCGGCGATGTTATCGATCTTGTTATACTGCGAACTGGGAATCGCCGCGGAGCCAAAGGCGAAATTGATCGACTGGATATCGATCGAGCGCGCCATGCGGCGCAGGTCCGGCCGGCGCTTGAATTCACGGATGGTGACGCGCTCGTTCGGCCGCAGCTTGACCCGGGGTGCCGCCTCGAGCTTTCGCTCGATCGTCGCGGCCGAGGGCGTCGTCGCCTGGGCAGCGGCAAGGCTCGGCATGGTAATCGCCGCAATCAGCGCGGCGGCAAGAGTACGTCGGGTCAGCATGTCTTTCTCCTTCGGCCTCGGCCGCATTGGCAATGCGGGCAACATGCCAAAGACAGGCTGAAGCGCCGATGAACGGAAGGTTCAGATTCCGGCTGGAGTTACGGCCGCATGACGCTTGCCGAGCGCTCGGCGAAAGGCAGGGGATGCACGATTTCCTTCTTCTGCGCGACCGGCTTGAAACCAAGCTTCTGGTAGAGCGGCAGGGCTGCGGGGTGGTCGAGCGTGCAGGTCTGCACCGTCACCCTTTTCGGCCCATGCGACCATGCCGCGGCAATCGCCGAGCCAAGGAACCAGCGGCCGATGCCTTGCCCGGTGGCGTGTTCCATCATGCCGAAATAGGCGAGCTCGACTTCCTCAGGCAGATGCGGCTTGAGGTCGAAGAAGCCTGCCGGCGAGCCGTCGAGATAGAGCACCCTGATGTCGCGATCCTCGCGGTGGATTCCGGCCGACAGCTCATCGTCATTCAGCCTCAGAACATTGACCCAGTGCCATTTGCGCCCCACGCGGTCCATCAGGTAGCGGTAGAAATGCAAGGGGATGTCCCTGGTCTTCAGCAGTGCGACCTGGCGGTTGTAGGGCACCGGTGGCGAGGCGGCCGGAGGTGCATGCATTTCGAGAAAAGTCACCGTGACTTCAATGTCCTGCAGCACGCCGTTTTCCATCAATTCATTCCTTGCCGGTAGTGGCTGGGCCGCTCACGACTGGCGTATCGGGCAATCCGCCCCACTCGGTCCATGAGCCGTCATAAAGCCTGTTGTCGGTGTGGCCAACCGTCTCCAGTGCCAGCGTGACCACCGCGGCCGTGACACCGGAGCCGCAGGATGTGACAACGGGCTTCGACAGGTCGATGCCGGCGTCCTCAATCACCTTGCGCAAACGGTCCTTCGGCAGCAGCCTGCCGTTTTCGGAAAGCGCCGAATAGGGGATATTGCGTGCCCCCGGCATGTGGCCGGAGCGGATGCCAACGCGGGGCTCGGGCTCTGAACCGGTAAAGCGCCCTGCCCCACGCGCGTCGGCAATCTGGCTTGCCCCCGTATCGACGATCCGGCGCATGTCGGCTAGGCCGACGACGCGACCAGCGTCGAAATCGGCATGAAAGACACTTGGCGCGATCTTGGTCGGTTCGGCCGTTATCGGCCGGCCGGACGCCTTCCAGCCATCGAAGCCGCCGTCCAGAATATAGGTCTGGAAGACGCCCATGACGCGGAACATCCACCATGCCCGGGGCGCGGAGAAAAAGCCTGGGCCATCATAGACGACGATGGTGTCATCCGCAGAAACGCCCATCGCGCCGACATACTGAGCAAAATGCTGCGGCGATGCGAGCGTATGCGGCAAGGCGGCGTCGGGGTCCGAAACGGCATCCTGGTCCAGGAAACGGGCGCCTGGAATATGGGCTGCATCATACTCGGCGCGCGCGTCGCGTTTTTGCGCCGGCAGATACCAGGAGGCGTCTACGATCGTCAGGCCCGGCTGGCCCAACCGCTCCTGCAGCCAGTCCGCATCGACGGTGAAAGCGCTGTCTTCGGCCATCTTTTCTCCTGCCGCTCTTTGACGGTGTCTGTCTGTTCAATTTACCGGCATCGGGCCGAAGCGGATGCGGAAGCGCCTGTTTTCCCGGCCCTTCTTCTCGATCTTGCCGATGTGGATTTCGCCGATCTCGCCGGTGCTCTTCACATGGGTACCGCCGCAGGGCTGGCTGTCCACCGAGGCGTTCTCACCGATGCAGACGAGACGGATCTTGCCCGTGCCAACAGGCGGTCTGACATTCTTGGATTTTACCAGGCCAGGATTGGCGCCCAATTCCCCGTCGCTGATCAGCCTGGTAAAGATGGGATGATCAGCCCGCACCAGGTCCATCATGCCCGCAGTCACCTGTTCCTTGGTGAAGCTGGCGTCCGGAATGTCGAAATCGACACGGCTGTCGTCCTCGAAGACCGCCGCCCCGGTGATCGGGAATGGGCAGACGACTGTCAGCAGGTGGCAGGCAGCGTGCATGCGCATCAGCAGGTACCGGCGCTCCCAGTCAATCGCCAGCTTCACGCGCTCACCGACCTGCAGCGTGGCCAGCTCCGGCGCCGGCACATGGATGATCTCGTCCTTGGTCTCGCCGGTGATCGTGGCGGCGATCGCGATGCGGCTGCCATCGCCGCGTTCGATATGACCAGTGTCGCCCGGCTGGCCGCCCGAGGTGGCGTAGAAGATCGTCCGGTCGAGAATGATGCCGCCGCGCTCATTGATGGCGACGACCGTGGCTTCAGCCGTCCTGAGATAGGCATCGTCGCGAAACAGCGCTTCCGTCTTGTGCGCCATCATGCAACCTTTTCGAACGGCACCGAGATCTTGCTCTGCAGTTCCATCCAGCCCGGCACCGGCAGATTCTTGTCGCGCAGGAAGTCAGGGTTGAACAATTTCGACTGGTAGCGGGTGCCGTAGTCGCAAAGGATGGTCACGATGGTGTGCCCCGGGCCTAATTCCCTGGCCAGCCGCATCGCGCCGGCAATGTTGATGCCGGTCGAACCGCCGACGCACAGGCCTTCCTCCTGGATCAGGTCGAAGACGATCGGCAGCGCGTCCTCGTCCTTGATCTGGTAGGAGAAGTCAGGCGTGAAACCTTCGAGATTGGCGGTGATGCGCCCCTGCCCGATGCCCTCGGTGACCGAACTGCCTTCGGACTTCAGCTCACCGCTGGTGTAGAAACTGTACAGCGCGGCGCCAAGAGGGTCGGCGAGCGCAATCTTGACGTTCTTGCTCTTGGCCTTCAATCCGAGCCCGACACCGGCCAGCGTTCCACCCGAACCCACCGCCGAGACAAAACCGTCGACCTTGCCGCCGGTCTGGGTCCAGATTTCCTCGGCCGTGGTGCGGATATGGCCATCTCGGTTGGCGACATTGTCGAACTGGTTGGCCCAGATGGCGCCGTTCGGCTCGCTCCTCGCCATCTGCTCGGCCAGCCGTCCCGACAGTTTCACGTAATTGTTGGGGTTCTTGTAGGGCACGGCCGGCACTTCGATCAGCTCGGCGCCGAGCAGCCGGATCGTGTCCTTCTTTTCCTGGCTTTGCGTGTCCGGGATGACGATGACGGTGCGGTAGCCGAGCGCCTTGGCGACGAGCGTCAGCCCGATGCCGGTGTTGCCGGCTGTCCCCTCGACGATGACACCGCCCGGCTTCAACAGGCCACGTTGTTCGGCGTCGCGGATGATGAACAGGCCGGCGCGATCCTTGACCGACTGTCCCGGATTCATGAACTCGGCCTTGCCCAGGATCTCGCAGCCGGTTTCCTCGGAAGCTTTGTTGAGGCGGATCAGAGGCGTGTTGCCGATCGCGTCGATCACAGAACGGGGCATTCAGGATTCCTTGTGTACATGCGCCGAAACCCTAGAAACCCAACGCTGCGGTTTCAAGGCAAGAATTCGTCTGGTCCAGTCGCATTTCCGGCCCTGCGGGTGCCGACCTTGCCGCGACCGGGCTCGATATCACACAGTTCATTTGCACCTGTGGTGGAAAAGCACTCTTTTCATTCGATTTCTTCGCCGCTAGAGCAAGGCACCAACAACTCGGCAGGGCGCAGCATGACACTCTATCGGGCCGATCCGAAACACGGCGTCGCCTGGGTCACGGGCGGCAGCAGCGGCATTGGCCGTTCGCTGGCCAGGGACCTGGCGTCACAAGGCTATGCGGTGGCGGTGACAGCGCTGGACGACGATCCGATCGACACGCTCATCGTCGAGACCGCGCAGATGCCGGGCAAGGTCGTGTCCTTTCCCTGCGACGTCACCGACGAGCCGCGCATGGCAAGAACGGTTGCCGCGATCGAGAAGGACCTCGGACCGATCGTGCTCGCCATATTCAATGCCGGAAATTACATCTCGACACCTGGCGAATCCCTCGTCGTCAAGGACTTCCGCCGCTCCTTCGAGGTCAACTATTTCGGCATCATCAATGGGCTGGTGCCTGTCGTCGAGCATATGCGGGTACGCGCGCGCGGCCATGTCGTTCTGGTCGGCTCGGTGACCGCCTATTTTGGCTGGCCGACCACGGCCGCCTATGGCGGCACCAAGGCCGCCATCAACATCCTGGCCGAGTCGCTGAAGTATGATTTCGACAAGATGAACATCCGCGTTCAGGTGATAAATCCCGGTTTTGTCGATACGCCATTGACCGAAAAGAACATGCTGCCGATGCCGGGCCTGATGCCGGTCGGCCGCGCGACCCGCCGCATGGTGCGGGGCATCAAGTCCGGTGGCTTCGAAGTGACCTTCCCTTACCGGACGAGCTGGCCGCTGAAAATTCTTGGCATGCTGCCAAGGCCTTTATGCCGATGGGTGATCATCCTGACGACCAGCTGGAAGGCACGGCCGCTGCATTACGAGCGCAAACCGCCCAACGAATAGATGCCCACAGGATTGCTGGCATGGCTGCCTGAACGGCCGTTGCCTGTCCATGGCCACCGCCATAGGTTGAATATTGTTGCGTGGAGTCTGCGATGGGGCGACGGATCGTGCTTGCTGTGCTGGGCCTGGTCGCCATCCTTGCACTGACCTTCGTACTGGGTCCACGCGTAGCGATCGACACCACGATCCGCTTCGATCCTTCCGTCATCGGCGACGACCCACAAGCCTATGTGGCAAAAGTGGAGGCCACCGTACCCAATATCCGAGACGGGTTGGAAAAGGAGATCGTCTGGGCCAACCCGATGGTGCATGCCAAGACCCCGCTGTCGATCGTCTACATCCACGGCTTTTCCGCCTCGAAGGGCGAGGTGCGCCCGCTACCTGACGACGTGGCCGACCAGCTCGACGCCAACCTGTTCTACACCCGCCTCACCGGTCATGGCCAAGACGGCGAATCGATGACGCAAGGCAGCGTCAATGCCTGGATCAACGACTATGAGGAGGCGATCGCCATCGGCCGGGCAATCGGCGACAAGGTGATCGTCATCTCGACGTCGACCGGCGGCTCGCTGGCGGCCTGGGCGGCGACGCAGCCCGGGGCATCCGAGGGTGTGGCGGCCAT
Source organism: Mesorhizobium sp. M8A.F.Ca.ET.161.01.1.1 (assembly GCF_004792105.1). Classification (NCBI taxonomy): domain Bacteria; kingdom Pseudomonadati; phylum Pseudomonadota; class Alphaproteobacteria; order Hyphomicrobiales; family Phyllobacteriaceae; genus Mesorhizobium; species Mesorhizobium sp. M8A.F.Ca.ET.161.01.1.1. The sequence continues at coordinate 312,880 of NZ_SRTD01000001.1, forward strand.
TGCATTCATCTCGCCCAATTTCGGCGTGACGGCATCCGGCGCCGAGATCCTGACCATGCCCTGGGGCAAGCAGATCGCCGAACTCGTCGCCGGCAAGGAGCGCAGCTTCGTGCCACGCAATGCGCTGCATGAGAAATTGTGGACCACCAGATATCCGATCGCCGCGACGATGCCGATGCAGGCCCTGACCGAGCTTGCCTATGGCGCGCCTATGGAGAAGGCGACCATCCCCGCCCTGTTCATCTTCTCGGATATCGACAAGGTAGTACGGCCCGACCGCACCCGCGAAATCGCCGCGCGCTGGGGCGGCGCGCATGAGCTGGTGCCCATGGAAAGCACCGGCGATCCCGACAATCATGTCATTGCCGGCGACGCGCTGTCGCCATCCACCACGGCGTTCCTGGCGCAACGGATTGCCGTCTGGATCGAAGCGGTGGCGAAATAGGCTTCAAGAAGAAGAGGGCGCCCGAAGCATTGCCTCGGCCGCCCTCTTCTTTGCTATCCGGTCAACCAGCCAACCCCAGGGATTGGAGGCGTCCGTGAGGCCTATCAAGCAGCCCGCGCTGCCGGACGCTTGCCGCCGAAGCGGCGCTTGTTGTTGCCCTTGAAGGGCTTGGCGCCTTCGGGCTTGCGCTCGCCGGCAAAGGCCGGCTTGTCGCCGAAGCGCTTCTTGCCGAAGCCGTTGTTCTGCTTCTTCTCGCCGCCCGGCCGCCGGCCGTCGCGACGGCCGTTACGGTCGCTGCGATCGTTGGCGGGTTCGAAGCGCTCGTTCTTCTCAGCCGGATTGCGTGCCGGATCGGGGCTGCCGAGATGGTCGGCAACAACAGGCAGCTTGGTGCGGATGATCCGCTCGACCTGGCGCAGCTTGCTGTTCTCCGAAGGATCGCAAAGCGTGATCGCGATGCCATCCATGCCGTTGCGGCCGGTGCGGCCGATACGGTGGACGTAGCTTTCCGCCTCATCCGGCAGGTCGAAATTGACGACATGGCTGATGCCGGGCACGTCGATGCCGCGCGCGGCGATATCGGTCGCGACCAGAATGCGCACCGAGCCGTCACGGAAGTCATTCAGTGCCTTCTGACGGGCATTCTGCGACTTGTTGCCATGGATGACGGCGGCCTTGAAGCCGTCGCGCTCGAGGTCCTTGGTCACCCGGTCCGCACCATGCTTGGTGCGCGAAAAGATGATGACGGACTTCATCGCCGCGTCAGCGAGCATCGTCGACAGAACCTGGCGCTTCTGCTTGGTGCGGGCGAAGACGACGCCCTGCACGATCTCGGCCGCCGCGGTGCTTTGCGGCGAAACTTCAATGCGGACCGGGTTCTTCAGGAGGCCCTTGGCGAGCTCGGCGATCTCGTCCGGCATGGTGGCCGAGAACAGTGCCGTCTGGCGGTCGGGCGCGGTCGCCTTGGCAATGCGCTTGACGTCATTGATGAAGCCCATGTCGAGCATGCGATCGCCCTCATCCAGCACCAGCCATTTGGTGTCAGAGAGGATGAGGTCGCCCTCGCGCACGAGGTCGGTCAAGCGGCCGGGCGTGGCGATGAGGATATCGACGCCGGGAGCAACCTTCTTCACCTGGCTGAAGCGCGAGACGCCGCCCAGTACGAGTGCCGTCGAGACATGCGCGCCCTTGGCGAGGATCTTGATCGTGTCCTCGATCTGCACGGCGAGTTCACGGGTCGGCGCCAGGATCAGCGCACGGGTCGTCTTGGCGCGCCGCTTGGTGCCGAGCGCGATGATCTTCGACAGGATCGGCAGCGCGAAGGCCGCGGTCTTGCCGGAGCCGGTCTGCGCGATGCCGAAAATGTCACAGCCCTGCAGCTGCGGCGGGATCGCCTGCATCTGGATCGGCTTCGGTTCGGCGAAGCCGGCATTGTGGGTTGCCTTGAGCAGCGCACCCGTAATTCCCAGCGCCGCGAAACCGGAGAGTTCCGCGGTTTCATTGCCGGGCAAAGTGTTTTCGTTGGTCAAAATAATCTTCTTTCACGCGGCCTCTGGCCGCAAACATCAATGGCGGCAGGGCGCAACCTGCCGTCGGATAAACTGTCATGGAACGACAAGGCGGCGGACAGGATTGTCCGCGCGGCTGCGCTGTCGTGCCCGCAGGCATCATGCCACGGGGCTTTTTCGCCACTTTGTGATGTACCGGAAAGAGGGGCCGATATACCGGAAAGAGGGAAAACAGACGCAACCAGTCTCATTCGTCGAGAAGGCCGGTGAGTCCGGCCCAAGCGCCTATGCCGCTGCATATGGCTGAGTTCGCCCCGAAATGCAAGGGCTCCATGTTGCAGCGCAACAAAACCGGACCAAAAAGCCGACGCTTGCGCTCCCCGTCGGGCATCATTACCACAAACGCAGCTTCCGTTTTCTGGGGACCGAGCGATGAAGGACGTGCTGAAGGAACTCGAGCGGCGGCGCGACATCGCCCGCATGGGTGGCGGCCAGGCCCGCATCGACGCCCAGCACAAGAAGGGCAAGCTCACCGCGCGCGAACGCATTGAGGTGTTCCTCGACGAAGGCTCGTTCGAGGAGTTCGACATGTATGTCGAGCATCGCTCGACCGATTTTGGCATGGAGAAGACCAAGATCGCAGGCGATGGCGTCGTCACGGGCTGGGGTACGGTCAATGGCCGCCCGGTCTATCTCTTCGCCAAGGATTTCACAGTGTTCGGCGGCTCGCTGTCGGAAGCCCATGCCGAAAAGGTCATCAAGGTGCAGGAGATGGCGCTGCGCAACCGTGCGCCGATCATCGGCCTCTACGATGCCGGCGGGGCGCGCATCCAGGAAGGCGTGGCGGCACTCGGCGGCTATGCCGAAATCTTCCAGCGCAACGTGCTCGCTTCGGGCGTCATACCGCAGATCTCCGTCATCATGGGCCCTTGTGCCGGCGGTGACGTCTATTCGCCGGCCATGACCGATTTCATCTTCATGGTGCGCGACACTTCCTACATGTTCGTCACCGGGCCGGACGTGGTGAAGACCGTGACCAACGAGACGGTGACAGCCGAGAGCCTCGGCGGTGCTTCCGTTCACACGACGAAATCCTCGATCGCCGATGGCGCCTATGACAATGACGTCGAAGCACTCCTGCAGATGCGCCGGCTGATCGACCTGCTACCGGCTTCCAACACATCAGAGATTCCCGAGATCGAATGCTACCAGTCGGTCACCGATCATGACATGTCGCTCGACCGGCTGATCCCCGACAACGCCAACAAGCCCTATGACATCAGGGAATTGATCCTGAAGGTCGCCGACGAGGGCGATTTCTTCGAGATCCAGCAGAGCTTTGCGAAGAATATCGTCACCGGTTTCGGCCGGGTCGAGGGCCGCACGGTCGGCTTTGTCGCCAACCAGCCAATGGTGCTGGCGGGTGTGCTCGATTCCGACGCCAGCCGCAAGGCGGCACGCTTCGTGCGCTTCTGCGACTGTTTTTCAATCCCGATCGTCACCTTCGTCGATGTTCCCGGCTTTCTGCCGGGTACCGCGCAGGAATATGGCGGCCTGATCAAGCATGGCGCCAAGCTGCTCTTCGCCTATGCCGAGGCGACCGTGCCGAAGATCACCGTCATCACCCGCAAGGCCTATGGCGGCGCCTATGACGTGATGGCGTCAAAACATCTGCGCGGCGACATGAACTATGCCTGGCCGACGGCGCAGATCGCGGTGATGGGCGCCAGAGGCGCGGTCGAGATCATCTACCGCAAGGACATCGGCGATGGCGAAAAGATCGCTGCCCATACAAAGGCTTACGAGGATCGCTTCCTGTCGCCTTTCGTGGCCGCCGAGCGCGGCTATGTCGACGAGGTGATCATGCCGCACTCGACCCGCCGCCGTATCGCCCGGGCGCTTCGCATGCTGCGCAACAAGGACATGCAGAACCCCTGGAAGAAGCACGACAACATTCCGCTGTGAACTGGTGTCGCGGGCATCGCGGTTGATCAGCGCCCGTCTCCTGCAGCCACCAGGTCGCGCAGCACCGGCACCAGCGCCAGCGGCAAGTCCTCGGCGATCAGCCCCGGCCCAAACCGACTGCCCGCCTCGGCATGGATCCAGACCGCCGCGCAGGCCGCTTCGAACGCCGGCATGCCTTGGGCAAGCAGTCCGGCCGCGATGCCGGACAACACATCGCCCGACCCCGCTGTGGCAAGCCAGGCCACGCCGTTGGAATTGATCGCCGCCCTGCCATCCGGAGCGGCGATCACCGTATCGGCGCCCTTGTAGACGATGACGGCATTGGCATTCGCGGCAGCCGAGCGTGCCTTGTCCAGCTTCGAGGAGGCATTGTCGTCGGCGATACCAGGAAACAGCCTGGCGAACTCGCCTTCATGCGGTGTCATCACCAGCGCCGGCGCGTCCGGCCCACGGGCGGCTTCGAACAAAACGTCTGGCGCCTCCCGAAAACTCGTGATCGCGTCGGCGTCGAAGACCAGGCCGTCAATTCCGGTGGAGGCGGCCGCTGGCTTGCCCGACGCGAGCAGCGCGAGCGCGAACGCCTTGGTTTTTTCACCGACGCCAAAGCCAGGTCCGAGAACAAGGGCCGATGGCCGGCGCTCCCCGACAAATGCTTCAATGTCGGCAATATCGTCGGTCCTGCGCAGCATGATCGAAGTCAGGTGCGCGGCGTTGACCTGCATGGCGTTGCCCGGCGACAGAACCGTCACCGCCCCTGCTCCGCTTCGGGCAGCGGCAAGCGCCGAGAGCCGCGCCGCGCCGGTGGCGTTGGGTCCACCGGAACAGACGCCGACATGGCCGCGCCTGTATTTGTGCGCGTCGACGGCCGGCACCGGCAAACCGTGTAACCAAAGCGCTGGTCCATTCTCGAATGTCCGGGGCTGGAGCCTTGCAATGATGTCATCGCCGATGCCGATATCGGCAAGCACGATCTCGCCGCATCGTTCCCGGCCCGGCAGGAGCAGATGGCCGGGCTTCTTGCGCGCGAAGGTCACGGTAAGGTCGGCTGAAAACGATGTGCCGAGCACCTTGCCGCTGTCACCGGAGACGCCGGAAGGCAGGTCGACCGCGACGACCGGCAGATGCAGGTCGCTCACGAGATCGACCGCCCTGGCGGCCTCGCCGGACAACGGCTTGGACAGCCCTGCCCCGTAAAGCGCATCGACCACGATCGAGCCGGGTCCGGCATCAAAGTCCGAGAGCGGCCTGGGCTTGATTGGGCATTCCGCAGCGGCGAGTGCCGCGTCGCTATCCGGCCTTGGCGGACCATGCGCCCAGACCGTGGTGGCGACGCCGCTGCCGGCAAGCACCTGGGCAACGACATAACCGTCGCCGCCATTGTTGCCCGGGCCGCACAACACATGGACGTGCGCCGCCGCGGGATAGCGTCTGAGCACTTGCGCCGCGACGGCTTGCCCGGCACGGCGCATCAAGCCAATGCCGTCGGTTGGACCTGCTGCAATAGTCAGCCGATCCGCTTCGCCCATCTCGGCGGAAGTAAGAAGTTCGTGGCTCATGGATTGCCGATCCGCATTCGATCAAGCATTGTCCAGTTTTCGGCTCGACGCAAACGGGGAGGAGTAGCGCTGTCATGGTCACGTCGATCGGCGCAAGGATCGCAGGCACCAAACTGCCCGCAAGATGAGCACTTTGCCCAGATATTGGGCGGACACGCACAGTGGTGCCGGATAGGCCGTTGCCATTCATGCCGCTTCCAATGCAGCGAATGACGCGAATTTACATCTGGGGGTGACATGGCTTTGAAATCGTATGACACCGCTTCTGTTCCCTCCGACTGGCACAGTTCGTGCTTGATGGAGGCGCAAGCGGGGGCTCACAACCCGTTTTTTTGGCAGTGGAGGCCACTTTTTACATGAAAAAGATCGAAGCGATCATCAAGCCATTCAAGCTGGACGAAGTGAAGGAAGCGCTTCAGGAGGCCGGACTGCAAGGCATTACCGTGACCGAGGCCAAGGGTTTCGGACGCCAGAAGGGTCACACAGAACTCTACCGCGGCGCCGAATATGTCGTCGACTTCCTGCCCAAGGTGAAGATCGAGGTCGTGCTCGGCGACGATGCCGTGGAAGGCGCGATCGAGGCCATCCGCAAGGCGGCCCAGACCGGCCGTATCGGCGACGGCAAGATCTTCGTCTCCAATATCGAGGAAGTCGTGCGCATCCGCACCGGCGAAACCGGCATGGACGCGGTTTGATCCGACCCGGCCATCCTCTAAGAAACGTCATCCATCAAAAAACGTCAGCACACAGGGATACATGACATGACGACAGCCAAAGACATCATGAAGCAGATCAAGGACAACGACGTGAAATTCGTCGACCTGCGCTTCACCGACCCGAAGGGCAAGCTGCAGCACGTGACGATGGATGTCGTCGAGGTCGAGGAAGACATGTTCGCCGACGGTGTCATGTTCGACGGCTCCTCGATCGCCGGCTGGAAGGCCATCAACGAGTCCGACATGGTGTTGATGCCCGATCCGGACACGGTCCACATGGACCCGTTCTTCGCGCAGTCGACCATGGTTATCCTGTGCGACATCCTCGACCCGGTCTCGGGCGAATCCTACAACCGCGATCCGCGCGGCACGGCCAAGAAGGCCGAGGCCTACATGAAGGCGGAAGGCATCGGCGACACCATCTATGTCGGCCCGGAAGCCGAGTTCTTCGTGTTCGACGACGTCAAGTACAAGGCCGATCCCTACAACACCGGCTTCAAGCTCGATTCGACCGAACTGCCGTCGAACGACGACACCGACTACGAAACCGGCAACCTCGGTCACCGGCCGCGCATCAAGGGCGGCTATTTCCCGGTGCCGCCGATCGATTCGGCGCAGGACATGCGTTCCGAAATGCTGACGGTGCTGGCCGAAATGGGCGTGCGCGTCGAAAAGCATCACCACGAGGTGGCCGCCGCCCAGCACGAGCTCGGCATCAAGTTCGACACGCTGGTCCGCAACGCCGACAAGATGCTGATCTACAAGTATGTCGTGCACCAGGTCGCCAACGCCTATGGCAAGACGGCCACCTTCATGCCGAAGCCGATCTTCGGCGACAACGGGTCGGGCATGCACGTCCACCAGTCGATTTGGAAGGGCGGCAAGCCGACCTTCGCCGGCAATGAATATGCCGGTCTGTCGGAGAGCTGCCTGTTCTATATCGGCGGCATCATCAAGCATGCCAAGGCGATCAATGCCTTCACCAACCCGCTGACCAACTCCTACAAGCGTCTGGTGCCTGGCTACGAAGCGCCGGTGCTGCTCGCCTATTCGGCGCGCAACCGCTCGGCGTCCTGCCGCATCCCATTCGGCTCGTCGCCAAAGGCCAAGCGCGTCGAGGTTCGCTTCCCCGATCCGGGCGCGAACCCCTATCTCGCTTTCGCCGCCATGCTGATGGCTGGCCTCGACGGCATCAAGAACAAGATCCATCCGGGACAGCCAATGGACAAGGATCTCTACGACCTGCCACCGAAGGAGCTGAAGAAGATCCCGACCGTCTGCGGCTCGCTGCGTGAAGCGCTGCAAAGCCTCGACAAGGATCGCGGCTTCCTGAAAGCCGGCGGCGTCTTCGACGACGACCAGATCGATAGCTACATCGAACTGAAAATGGCGGAAGTGATGCGCTTCGAAATGACCCCGCATCCGGTCGAATACGACATGTACTATTCGGTCTAGGATTCCGTTCGGATAGTGTTTCAAAGCCCTTGAAGGATTTCCCCCTTCAAGGGCTTTTTGCTGATCCAAAGGGCTCCATCGATGGATGGCTTGCGGCCAGCCACGCAACGATGGTCAACTTGCTTACTTTGGAGGACGGATCGCAGCCGGAATTGCCGGGCGTCGCGGCCGCCGGCCGAAGACCTCAGGTCAGGGGCGGCAAGACCCAGCCAGCGCTCATTCGAGCAAGTAGCCGTAGCCTTTCGAGCGCAATCGAAGGCCAGGAGCGAGCGGCGCACTGCCTCAGGCTGCAATGCCCGCTCGTCCGGCGCCCCCGCCAATGCAGTCGTTCACGAAACCCCCGCCCCGTTCGAACAGCATCGCTTTGGCGTAACCCCATAGCCACGAATACGCATGCCGCGGCGTCATATGTCAACGCCACCCGAGGTATGGCACAAACTGGCGATTTCCTTGTATGAACAGTGGCTTATACAAGGGTTCGTTGGTGTACGGACGAGCCGGAAACAGGCAGTTTTCCGGGCTTTTTCACCAAATATAGAAACGCAAGCCATCGATGAAGGGTATGGCATGCCGGCCAAAAGCCTCCTCATTCGCTGAAGGTGACCCTACCTTTCAGCCTGACTTTTTTTGGGTGTATTCAAGTCGCGGCTGTTCGATCGGTTTTGATGGACGTTCAGCACCTGTTCCGCCCACTCGCTGTTAACGGGGCATCCCGGAGCGAGTCTCTCCGGAATGGACGGGCCGCCAGAAAAAAGAACCCCGGCGAAGGCCGGGGTTCTCGCAAGGACAGAGCGTCGGAGGGTAACGCCTATCCGGCAAGTTCGTCGGGACCGTGCAGGTTCCAGTCCGCTCGCCTGGCCAGGATCAGCAGATAGTAGATCGCCGCCGCTGCCATGATCAGCAGCGTCGCGATCAGGCTCGGGCGCCCGAACGCGGCATCGAGCAGGTTCTGGTAGGCGACATAAACCAGCGCCACAAAGGCGAGGACGGCCGGCACTGGAAACAGCGGCATGCGGTAGTGTCCGCCAGCCGTGGTGCCATTGCGGCGGCCGGCAAACACCGCCACGCAAAGAAGTGCGTAGATCACCACCAGCGACGTGCCGCTGACCACCAGCAGCAGATTGAGATCGATGAAGCAGGCGAGCGCAGCCAGGACCGCCACGACAATGGTGGCGATCCAGGGCGATGCGTAGCTGCCGTGGACCGAGGCGACGGCGGCGTTGATTGGGCCGAACCAGGTCTTGTCGCGGCCGGAGCTGAACAGCAGCCGCGCCGCCTGCAGGATGATGGCGATGACGGCGTTGAAGATGGCGACGACGATGGCAAGGCTGATCAGAACCGTCAGCGCATGGCCGCCGCGCGCTTCCAGAAAATACTCGATCTTCTGGGGTGCCGCGAGCAGGCCGGGAAGATCCGGAGACCCCAGCAACACCGCCGTCAGCGGAATGAGTTCGGCCGCGACGGTAATCACCAATGCCCAGAGAACCACCTTGCCGATGTTGCGCCTGGCATCCTGTGTCTCCTCGCCGAAATAGGCGGCCGCGCCATAGCCGTTATAGGCAAACAGCGAGACGGCAGTGGAGGCCAGGATGAGGCCGGCCGAGGCCGGAACAAGCGTGTTCGTGGTGGCGTCGAGCAATTGCGGCGAGGTGAACAGGCTGGAGAGCGGCCGCTCGACATGGGCAAAGCCGAGACCGGTCAGGATCAGCAGCGCCAGCATCTCGATGCCGAGGAAAATGCCGGTGACGAAGGCATTGAGCTTGATGCGCATCGCCGCGACCGTGCCGGCCAGCCCGATCGTCACCACGCCGACCCATTGCGGACTGAGGTTGGGGATGAGCACACCGAGATAGGTGCCGACACCAAGCGCGATGACGGCGACGATCAGCACGATCGAGACGAACACCAGCACCAGCGTGACGAAGCCCCAGAAGCGGCCGAGCGTGCGGCCGATCATGGTATATTCGCCGCCGGCCATCGGATAGGCCGATGAGAGCTCGGCATACACGAAGGCCATGAACAGCCCGATGACCGCGGCAATGACGAAACTGAGGAATGAACCGGTGCCGGCCAGCGCGATGACGCCCGGCACGATGATGAACACCGAGGATGCCGGCGTCACTGCCGACAGCACGATCATCAGTGTGCCGAGCGCATTCAGTGCCCGATCCAGTCCCTTGGCGGCGGGCGCGGCCTTGGCAGTTGCCCCTGTCGTTGCCTCGTTTGTAGACATCTTCCTCCCCTTTTTTTAATAAGATAAAAATATTCCTCCGAGGGGAACCTAGCGATGGAGTCAGATATCGTCAATTAATATGGTGCATTGGTGCTTGCGAAATTTCATGAGGCTGTTTTAAACTGAATCAAATTCAGGAACCGAAGATGGGACGACCCAAAACCCAGGCCGATCGTCGCCTCACGCTCGTCGCGGCAGCGGAATCGATGATCGCCAAGCGCGGCCTTGCCGGCGTCACGTTGCGCGACGTCGCCAATGAAGCAGGGATGAGTTCGAGCGCCCTGCTCTACTATTATCCGGGGCTGAAGGACCTGCTGGACGATGTGCAACGCAAGGCCGTCGAGCGGTTCTGCACCATACGCGCGGCGTCGGTTGCCGAGATCGCCGATCCGCGGCTGCGGCTGAAAACGATGATCGAAAGCGGACTGCCGACGGACGCGGACGACCAGCTCTGCCGGCTGCTGCTCGAACTTGGCGCCTATTCGCGCTCGGATGCGAACTACGCGGCCCGGCACATCACTTTGTTCGAGCGGCAGGTGTCGATCTATGTCGGCATACTGGAGGCGGGCGCCGCCACCGGCATCTTTAAACTACGGGCGACCAGCGAGACGATCGCGCGCAGCCTGGTCGTGCTCGAGGATGGCCTGGGGCTGCATCTCGTCAATGTCGTGCCCGCGGTCGATCAACCTTCGGCGATGGCGATCCTGACCAGCTATGCCGAGCTTGCGACGGGCTGCAGCCTTCGCTGAGCCAGAATATCAATCAACGGAGCGGAACCCCAGCATGGACCAACTGCCGACCCATACCACCACGCCAGCCGGCAAGGCCCGCGCCCGGGCGCTCGCCATTCCCTTGCAGGGCACGCCCGGCCCCGCCAATGCCATCACCGATGTCGGAGGCGTCCTGGTCGGCTACTCCACGATCATCAAGGGCGAAGGCAAGCTCGCGCTCGGACAGGGACCGGTGCGCACCGGCGTGACGGCGATACTGCCGTTCGGCCACGACGGTGTCGGCGTGGCCTGCGCCGCCGGCTATCACTCCTTCAACGGCAATGGCGAAATGACCGGCGCCTCGTGGATAGAGGAAGCCGGTAGCATCAGCCTGCCGATCCTGATCACCAACACCCATGCGGTCGGCCCCTGTCATCGCGGCATCATCGACTGGGTCGCGCGCCACAAGCCCGACGTCGCCGATCAGTGGCTGCTGCCGGTGGTGGCCGAAACCTGGGATGGCTATCTCAACGATATCAACGGCTCGCATGTCACGGTCGACCATGCGATCGCGGCGATCGACAATGCGACAAGCGGGCACATCGAGGAAGGCTCGGTCGGCGGCGGCACGGGCATGAACTGCTACGCTTTCAAGGGCGGCTCGGGCACGGCTTCAAGGGTCGTCGACTACGGCCATCGCTCCTACACGGTCGGCGTCTTCCTGCAAGCCAATTTCGGCTCGCGCCGGGAACTTACCATTGCCGGCGCGCCGCTCGGCAACGAACTGGCCGACGACAACCCGATGGAGGCCTATTTCAGCGGCGGCCCGACGGGCGCCGGCTCCTGCATCGGCATCGTCGCCACCGATGCGCCGCTGCTGCCTGGCCAGTGCAAGGCGCTGGCCAGGCGCGTGCCGCTCGGCCTCGCACGGACAGGCACCACCGGCTCGCATTTCTCCGGCGATATTTTTCTCGCTTTCTCGACCGCCAACCGCGACGCCCTCAACGGCCGCTTCCCGCGGGGACCGGCGACCGAACACAGCTATGGGCACATGGATTTCATCCCGTGGGGTCGCATGGATGATTTCTACGCAGCCGTCGTGCAAGCAGCCGAAGAGGCGGTGCTCAACGCGCTTGTCGCCAACAGCGACATGATCGGCCGCGACGGCAATCGGACCCCCGCCCTGCCGCATGCCAAGGTGGTGACGGCGCTGAACGCGCGTGGGGTCATGGCTGATCGACAATAACGAAGGCCAATCCGGCAAACTGCTTGACAAAAAAAAGCCCGGGCGTTTTCAGCCCGGGCCTTTTCCATAATGAGCATCCGTTCGCGGCGCCGAGTTGCATGCGCCGCAAAGAGGATCAGGCGGCGGCCGAAACCTCTGCGCTGGCCGGCACCGAAGCGATCGTCTTCAGGATCTGCGAGGCGATCTGGTAGGGGTCGCCCTGCGAGTTCGGACGGCGGTCTTCCAGATAGCCCTTGTAGTCGTTCTTGACGAACGAATGCGGGACGCGGATCGACGCGCCGCGATCGGCGATGCCATAGCTGAACCTGTTCCACGGCGCGGTCTCATGCTTGCCGGTCAAACGCTTGTCGTTGTCCGGGCCGTAGACGGCGATGTGGTCCATCAGATTCTTGTCGAAAGCCGCCATCAGCGCTTCGAAATAGACCTTGCCGCCGACTTCACGCATATAGGCGGTCGAGAAATTGGCATGCATGCCCGAGCCGTTCCAGTCGGTGTCGCCGAGCGGCTTGCAATGGTATTCGATGTCGATGCCGTACTTCTCGGTCAGGCGCTGCATCAGATAGCGGGCCATCCACATCTGGTCGGCGGCCTTTTTGGAGCCCTTGCCGAAAATCTGGAATTCCCACTGGCCCTTTGCCACTTCGGCGTTGATGCCTTCGTGGTTGATGCCGGCCGCGAGGCAGAGATCAAGATGTTCCTCGACGATCTGGCGCGCGACAGAGCCGACATTCGAATAGCCGACGCCGGTATAGTACGGGCCCTGCGGTGCGGGATAGCCGCTCTCGGGGAAGCCGAGCGGACGGCCGTCCTTGTAGAAGAAATACTCCTGCTCGAAGCCGAACCAGGCGCCTTCGTCGTCGAGGATGGTGGCGCGCTTGTTGGATGCATGCGGCGTCACGCCATCGGGCATCATGACTTCGCACATGACGAGCACGCCGTTGGTGCGGGCCGGATCGGGATAGACCGCGACCGGCTTCAGCACGCAGTCGGAGCTATGCCCTTCGGCCTGCTGCGTCGATGACCCGTCGAAGCCCCACAGCGGCAGCTGCTCGAGCGTCGGGAACTCGGCGAATTCCTTGATCTGCGTCTTGCCGCGAAGATTGGGGACCGGGGTGTATCCATCGAGCCAGATATACTCGAGCTTGTATTTGGTCATTCTAGAGCCTCTCGTTGCTTGGACACCGCAAGCAGGCGATGTCGATGCATGGCCGAAACAGGCCGGCCTGCCGATGATTAAAAAGCAATTCGTATGCCACTCGGCCTCCGACGGGTGCGGCAAAATGGTCATGCCAAGGCTTTGATTTTGGTGAGCCGTCTCAGCAATGCGTGCAGATCGCCCAAGCCGCAATACTGCTTAAATCATAGGCAAATGATGATCTTTTCGTAGGCATATTGCCTAAATGACTCGCAGAACCTATTTTGATGAGAACTGAATCGACGAGCTTCTGAAAAACAAGGGAGACCGGCAATGCAAGTCACGCAATCGCGTCCGTCGGCGAAAATCCTGATGTTCCCGCTGGCAGCGCGCAGGCCTGCCTTAAATTTAGGCGCCAAGGCCAAATTCGCGGCAGAGCTTGCCGCGCTTCGCGGCGAGCACGCCGATTTCGATGGCTGGTACCACGAGGCCGCCGTCGAGGAAGAAAACCCGCAACGGAAAAGCTGAAGCCGCTCCACGTCGATCTCGCATGAAAAAGCCCGGCGCGATCGCTCGCGCCGGGCTTTCGTTCGTAAGAGCCTATCGACTACTCCTTGGCGTGCAGGTCGGTTCCCAGCGTATCCTTGACGAAGATCATGCCGATGATCAGCGTCATCGCCGCGATGACCACCGGGTACCAAAGGCCATAGTAGATGTCGCCCTTGTAGGCGCTGAGCGCGAACACCGTCGCCGGCAGCAGGCCGCCGAACCAGCCATTGCCGATGTGGTAGGGCAATGACATGCCGGTGTAGCGGATGCGAGTCGGGAACATCTCGACAAGGATCGCCGCGATCGGCCCGTAAACCATGGTCACGAACAGCACCAGGATGAACAGGATACCGATTGTCATCGGCCAGTTCACCGCCGCCGGATCGGCGAACATGGCAAAGGCACCGCCGCCCGGTATGTTGTAGACGGTGACCTCGGGTGCGCCCGCGGCCTCATCGGCGGTCAAGAGCTTGTCCTTGACCGCCTGATCGGTCGGCACCGCTGCCTTCTCGCCGCCGCGGATCGCGGCTGCGTCGAGCTTGAGTTCAGGATTGGCTGCGATGAAGGCATCGAGTTTCTGGTCCGCAACCTTAATTGCCGCACGCTTCAGCGGATAACCGCTGTCCCGCAGGGACATGTTGACGGCCTTGACGAAGACCGCGTCCTTGGCCTTGGCCTGATCGCCGGCCGCGACCGCATCGTAGGACGGCACCGTCTCTGTACCAATCTTGACTGACGCAGCCGTCCCGGGGGCCGCCGTCGACACCACATCGTACGGAACCGAGTTCTTGGTCAGGAACGAAGTCGCGATGTCGCAGGATGTCGTGAATTTCGCCGTGCCGACCGGATTGAACTGGAACCTGCAGTCGCCGGGTGCCGCCGTCACCGTTGCCCGGGTGCTCTGCTGTGCCTTGGCGAGCGCCGGATTGGCGGCCCAGGTCAACGCCTTGAAGAGTGGGAAGGTGCAGACGATGGCCAGCGCAAGGCCAGCCATGATGATCGGCTTGCGGCCGATCTTGTCGGAGAGCCAGCCGAACACGACAAAGAAGATCGAGCCTAGCGCCAGCGCGATGGCGATCATGATGTTGACCGACTGCGCGTCGACTTTCAGCACGTTCTGCAGGAAGAACAGCGCGTAGAACTGGCCGTTGTACCAGACGACGGCCTGACCGGCGGTGAGGCCGAGCAGCGCCAGGAGCGCGATCTTGGCGTTCTTCCACTGACCAAAGGCTTCCGAGAGCGGCGCCTTGGAGCCCTTGCCTTCTTCCTTCATCTTCTGGAAGGTCGGGGACTCCGACAGAGACAACCGGATCCAGATCGAGACGGCGAGCAGCAGGAAAGAGACGATGAAAGGAATGCGCCAGCCCCAGGCGGCGTAAGTCTCCTTGCTCAGCGATCCCTGCACGATAAGGATGATGATCAGCGACAGGAACAGGCCTAGCGTCGCGGTCGTCTGGATCCATGAGGTGTAGAAGCCGCGGCGGTCATCGGGCGCGTGCTCGGCGACGTAGGTGGCCGCACCACCATATTCGCCGCCCAGCGCCAAGCCCTGCAGCATGCGCAGGGCGATCAGGATCACCGGAGCCGCGATGCCCAAGGTCGCATAGCCGGGCAGAAGGCCGACCAGGAAGGTCGAGAGACCCATGATCGTCATGGTGACCAGGAATGTGTATTTGCGGCCGACGAGGTCGCCGATGCGACCGAACAGCAGCGCGCCGAACGGGCGCACCAGGAAGCCCGCGGCAAAGGCAAGCAGCGCGAAGATGTTGCGCGTTGCCTCGGGAATGGTCGGGCTGAAAAAGGTCGAGCCGATGAAAGCCGCCAGCGAGCCGTAGAGATAGAAATCGTACCATTCGAAAACGGTGCCGAGCGAGGAAGCGAAGATGACTTTCTTCTCCTCTCGCGTCATGCCGCGGCTCGTTCCGCCGGCGGTCGATGCCATTGCCATTGAGTTATCCTCCCGTGAGACCCAGTCCTCGATGCTGTGCGCCAACGTCCGCGTTCTCCTCGGAACGCGGACTCACAAGACGCAGCCAACACAGGAAAAATGGCAGAAAGCGCCGGGGAAAGGCACCGCGACGATGGGATTATGACTTTCGTATTAGGTGCAGTGCGAAGGCGGAGCGAAGCGCTCAGGCCTGCAGCGCCTCGAGCAGGCTGACGGCGGCCATCATATCTCGTTTGCGCGCGGTGCGGCGCGCGACGGCTTCGGCGTCCTGTCCCCACTGGGCGATCTGCCAGTCTTCGTCGACATGGCCGGCGGCCCAGGCTTCCTCGCCGTCGAGCTCGCCGAAATCGACCGCCAGCGCCAGCAGTGCCGAGCCGGTCAGCGACGTCATGACATGAATGGCGGCAAGGCGCAGCGGTTGGGCGCGCTGCGCCAGATGGCTGCCCAGCACGGCAATGGTCTCGCGCGGCTGCTCGACATGGATGATGCCCTCGGCAAGGTTGAAGCGAACGCCGAGCGAAGCGCGCGCCCAGTCGATGACGGGATCCCACTGCTCGTTCTGCCGCTCGACCAGCCCTTGTGGGGCGTCGGCGCGATAGCAGAGCAGGTCCGACGAGGCGAAACGCAGAATGTCTTCCAGCACCGCCTGCGGATCGCTGGCCACGCCATCGATGGCGGTGTTGACAAGCCGCATCACCGGCATCGTCACCGGATTGATCGTCTCGCCCTGTTCGGCGAACTCGCCTGCAACCAGCGTCGCGGCCGCCTCGGTCGGCAGCGCCAGCAACGCCTTGCCCGGGGTGCGCACCGGCCTGCCGTCGAGTTGCACGGCAAAGCCAGCTTCCACCGGCACGACCGAAACCTCCTTGTAGAAGCGCTTGGGCAGCGGCGTCTTCATCTGGATCTGGGCGCGACGCACCGGATCCGGATCGGAAAGATACTTGCCCGCTTCGAGGTCGTTGAGGATATCGCGCATGAAAATCTCTTTCACACCGGCGTCAGCTTGCGCGCCGGCCGGTTGACGATGATCAGGCCCGCCGCGATGAGACCAAGTGCCAGGAAGATGCGAATGGTCAGCGGCTCATTCAAGAACATCGCGCCGCATAAAACACCGAAAACCGGCGAGAGGAAGGTGAAGCTCGACAGGCCGGAGGCCGGATAGCGGCGCAGCAGCCAGAACCACAGCACATAGGTAAAGGCGACGATATAGATCGCCTGGAAAAGCAGCGCCAATGTCGGCAGCAAGGCTGGATCGCGAACCGGCGGGCCCGCGAGAGGCATCACCAACACGCCAACAACCGCCGCGCCGGCGAGTTGATAGAGCAGCAGCTTCTCCGCGGTTGCCTCGACCAGTTTCGATCGCTTGATGAGGATGTTGGTCAGAGCCCAGAAAAACCCGGAACCAAGGCTCAGGAGATCGCCGAACAGCATGTCTCCGCTACCGCCGAGCTTGTCGGAAAAAACGGTGGCGAGACCCGCAAAGGCCAACAGCAGGCCAAGGAATTTGCGCGTGGTGATCCGTTCGCCGAGCAGCAAGTGGCCGCCGATCAGCATCCAGAACGGCATCGAGTTGACCAGCAGCGTATTGCGGGCAACGGTCGTATGCTCCAGGCCGACATAGAGGCAAAGGAACTCGACGCCGAAAAGCACGCCGACCGCGATGCCGGCCAGCAGTGTCCCATCCCTGGTGAACAGCGCGATGCCGCGCCATCGGCACCAGAGGAAAACGCAGAAACCACCAATGACCGAACGCGCGATCGACAGGAAGACCGGGTCGTAGCCGGCATAGGAGATTTTGGCGGCGACGTAGTTCAGCCCCCAGGAAAAGGTCAGGCCGACCATGATGGCGGCGGCGGCCATATCGACAGCGTCGCGCCGATCAAGCGCGTCGGTGGCGCCGCTCACGGTCAATCCTCCGCGCTGGCGTCGTCGAAGCCGATCAGGTTCCAGCTTTGGCGCATGTGCGGCGGCATCGGCGCGGTGACATCGATGACGCCCTTGTCCGGGTGCGGAATAATGATGCGGCGCGCGTGCAGGTGCAGGCGGTTTTGAATGCCGCCGGGAAAATCCCAGTTGGTGTCGGCTTCGAAGTATTTCGGGTCGCCGATGATCGGACAGCCGATATAGGCGGCGTGGACGCGGAGCTGGTGCGTGCGGCCCGTATAAGGCTCCATCTCCAGCCAGGTCATGGTCTGCGCCGCCTGCTCGATGATGCGGTAATAGGACACGGCGTGGTCGGCGCCCTTTTCGCCATGCGCGGCGATGCGCACGCGGTCGCCGTCCGGCGTCGCCTCCTTGATCAGCCAGGTCGAGATCTTGTCCTCGCGCTTGGGCGGCACGCCCTTGACCAGCGCCCAGTAGGTCTTCTTGGTTTCCCGTGCCCGGAACGCCTCGGAGAGCTTCATGGCGGCCAGCCTGGTACGGGCGACGACCAGCACGCCCGACGTATCGCGGTCGAGCCGATGCACCAGCCGCGGCTTCTCGCCCTTCTGGTTGCGCCAGGCTTCCAGCATGTCGTCGACATTGCGCGTGACGCCGGAGCCGCCCTGAACGGCGAGGCCCGCCGGCTTGTTGAAGACGAAGACCTTCGGATCCTCATGGATCAGCATCTTGGCGAGCACATCGGCGTCACCCTGGTTGCGGATCGAGTGGCCTGTGAGCGCGCTCTCGCCCTTCTTGTCCACCTCGAGCGGCGGCACACGCACCATCTGGCCCGGCTCGACGCGGGTGTCGGCCTTGACCCGACCGCCATCGACGCGGATCTGGCCGGAGCGCAACAGCTTCTGCAGATGGCCGAAGCCAAGACCCGGGAAATGGGTCTTGAACCAGCGATCGAGCCGCATGCCCGCCTCGCCGGCCTCCACCGTGATCTGTTCAACGCCTGCCATGTCTTTTTCGCTTATCCGTTTCCCGAGCAGGGCTCTTGGCCTGCGTTTGGCGCGGCAATAGCATTAATGCACGCCGCCCAAAACCATAAAGCACGCCATGGCATGCTTTATGGCAGGCTTCTTGCAAGCCAAAGTCCCAGAAACAGGGCAATGATCGCGCCAATGACGCTTGCAAGCGCGTAACCAAACGCCGGCAACGTGGCGCCCCGCTCCCACAGCGTCGCGAAATCGAGCGAAAAAGCGGAAAAGGTGGTGAAGCCGCCAAGGATGCCGGTGGCGACGAATAGCCTGAGCTCGTTCGATCCGCCGCGGCGCACCAGAACGGCGATGAACAGCCCCATAGCAAAGGAGCCGATGATGTTGATCGCCATCGTGCCCCAGGGATAGTTGGGGCCGACGAGGCGCAGCGCGCCCATACTGGTCAAATGGCGGATGCCGGCACCGATGCCGCCGCCAACGGCAACAAGAAGCAGATTGAACATAGCCGTTACTGCCCCTGAGAGGGCGCCGGCGTCAATCCCTTGGGCTCGGTCAGCGCCAGATCCGCCTGTCGCGGTTCACCAGACAGGTGTTGTCCAGTCCGGATATCTCTTCTTGAATTCGCCGTACAGCGCATTGAGTTCCTGCTGCGTGACTGGACGCATCTGCTCATAGAGATAGCCGGTAACGCCGCCGGACAATTGGTACCGCGCAATGCGCTTGTACGCGGCACCGATGCCTTGCCCGTCAAGAATATATTGGTTCGGAAGCGTGACGCAAATCTGCGCGCCCGGTTGCAGATGAGTAACCGGCGGGTCGGTCACAATCACAAATCTGGATTTCAATGCGTCCGGCTGAAACCGATCACGACTATCCACCTGGCAAATCCAGCCGATATGGGGAACGAGGTCCCGATCCATCCCGAACAACAGCGCGTCGCTCATGACTGCCCCCGAGGCAAAAACCGAAAAGCGATCCTGTGGCCCCATTCTGCCGGCCAGATCATCGATCATGCGCCTGTATTCGGGGAGATTATCGAGATGGAGCGGGAGCGTGGCCTCCCGCGCAAAAAAGAAATCGACCGGAGACAGGAGCTGACGACCTGTCGGGAAAAATGTGCCCAGGAAAGCGAGCCCAGCGGCAACCGCCATGCCTGCGGTCCACCATCGCGATTTCAGCGCCGGCACGGAAACGATCGCGACAATGGCTTGGGCGTATGCAGGGAAAAGCCAAAGGAACATCGGCAGTGAATGATGGGGTTCCGGATCCTGCGTCCGGGTGAAAATCAAAAATGTCAGCAGCGAGGCGATGGCGCAGAACAGGGAGAACCTGTTGCGGCGAGCAATGGAGATGTAAAGCCCGGCAATGATCAGCAGCCAATTCACATAGCTGAGCCGGCTCCCCATTTCACCGAGTTCAGTGCCAAAGGTCGTCTTGTATCCGCTGTAGAGGTCGCCGTAGCTCGTTCCCAGAATTCTGGCGATCAGCGGCAGCTGGAAGTTCAATGCGGTTGCGGTGACAACGAAGATCGCACACAGGCCACCCCCAGCCGCAGCGCGGAATGCCGGAAGATCCCGATCCCTTGCGATCTGCAGCAGGCCCAGGAACGCCGCGGAAAGGGTGACCCCGATAGCGGCGTAGGCGTACCAGCGCCGCAGCATGAAGGCCAACCATAGGCTGGCGCCGACCGATATTCCGCCCACCACCGGTTCGCGGGTCAGGAATTTTGACTTCCACAGGAAATAGGTTGCCGCGGTGAGAGCGAGACAGCCGGCAACATCAGGCATTCCACGCAGTGTCGGCGCCCAGAACGGCGTGTAGAGCAAAGCCGCGATCCAAACGGCTGGCCAGCTGCGAGAAGGTGCCTCGGAGACCGCCTCGAGATAACTTATCCTGCCTATGAAAAGAACCGCTGGAACCAGGTAGACCGAGACTATTCCAGCGACGAAGGAAAGCCTCGAACCACCGAAGACGATGTGAAAGGGCATCAACGGCACCAGGATAGCCACACCATAGTCCTGCGTGGCAATGGAGGTACCCACCTGGCTCAGCCAGTTGAAGGGGCTCTCGACCAGGAGCGCGCCCTGCTGGTTGAACACATTGAAATAAGCAGCGTAGTCCCAATAGTAGACCGGTTCTTCAAGATTTATGTACGCGGCGCTGATAGCAATGCCTAGCATCACGGTGCATATGTAGGTTCCCGCCCAGACTCCGAAGGCTTTGTGCTTTGACACTTGGATCCGCCAAGGAAGGAAGAGACAGAACTGCCGAGGGCAGAATCGAGATACCCTGACGCAGCCGGAGCCGTGCGGGCAAATGCGAATCCTGCGACATAGGTCATATAATGAATTGGCGACGGCCCAAAGAGGCCGAGGTCTGAACCGACGTAACGCTAAAGCTGCCCGTCTTGTCAGAGCATGGCTTGTCAGAGCATTGCCTGGCGGTGCTCAAACCAATGCAGGAGCGCCGGCAGCGGCTCTTGGTTTGACGCAATTCGCGACGGAAAGCCGTCTGCGTTTCCTGGAACTGCCCTAACGCATTCAGGATGCTGCCGGCAGAGCCGGCAGCATCGATGGATCTTCAACTCAGGTGGTTTCGACCTTCTTCGGCTTTGTGGAGCCAATCATCTTCCAGTTCTTGTAGAACATCGAATTGATGCGCTCGACGCTCACCGAGACGATGGCGAGAAGCCCCGCGATGAGGCCCGGGAATGGCGACGGCCTGACAATGTCCATGAACACGCAGTAGCGGCGGCCGTCATATTCGTTGACCGAACGATGCAGCAGCGTGTCGTCGAAAATGTAGAGCGGATTGTCATGCCAGTAGTTCCTGGCGTTGTTGCACTCGACGAAAACCTCCGCCTTTACCGGCAGCAGATTGTAGAGAATGCGCAGGCTGAGCCGCAGCGGCCCGAAATGCCAGGAGGTCGATTCCTTGCCCCTGAAGACCGAAACGGCAATGGTCTTGATGTATTTGAAATCCTTGTTGAATTCAGCGACGTTGTCGATCCGGTGCTTGCCGTACCATTGATAGACATACATGCCACGCCGGCCGGTGCCGAAATTGGCGTCGATGTCGGCGATGATCTCGTCCTTGCGCGCCTTGAAGACATCAAGGACCTCGTTGACCTCACGCTGATAGTCGGCGGGAAACTGCTCCAGCTTCCACACGCCCGGATTTCTGTAGCACAGAAGATCGACCAGCAGGTTGAAGGGTGAGAGCAACCAGGTGAAGAGCCCGTTGCCAAGGAAGTAGCCGCTGAACAGCGCCAGATCCTTCCTGTTGTTGCGCAGCACGTCGATCACGCCACAGACGATGAAGATCGTCGTCAGCATCGGGATGAAATAGAAGCCAAGGGCGAGAAGCGGGATGGCAATGGCGAATTTGCGAAGGGATTTGCGAAGGGTTTTTGTCATTTTTCCACGCGCGACGCGCGATCCTGTTGCGAATGAGGTGCCCAAATCATGGCAACGGCCACCGCCCGACCGTGCGCCTTGATAAGGTTTTTTGGGTCACCGCACAACGGCCATGGTATCCGGCCGGGCTGGCTGCCTGGTGGAGCGTGCCGGGCTGTCAATGCACCGCCGGCAAGCCAAGCTCGTCCCATTTGTCCCTGGCCACGGGATCGCCGACCAGAAACTCAAAGCCGATGACGCTTTCGCCGTCCTGCGCGAGCTGGCATTTGAACTTCAGACTGTACCAGTTTTTACGGCTGCGAAAAGCCGCACCATCGGCGGCGATCGTCGTGCCGGTGATCTTTTCCTCGGCGGTTGCGTAGGGCACCACTCGCTCCGGCTGGAAATCCGCTCGCCATTGGCGGATCTGATCCATGGCCTCCAGATTGCAAAGCTGCACCATGCGCTCGTCGGGCGCGAAGGCCTCGAGATCGGCGCGGGCCTGCTTGCTGCGCGGATCGGCGAGCGTCTTGGCCGACAGCATCCGCGTCGGGCGAATCATGGCCGGCGCGGCGGGAGACTGACGAGCGCTTGGCGCCGGCACCGGTGCCTCAGGCATGGGCGCGCTGGGCGCCTCCTCAGCGGGCGATGAAGGGGGTCTTGTCGAAGCCTCGAACTGCTGCGGCGTCAGGATGTGACCGACACGCGCTCCTCCTCCTCGGGCCGGCTCGGGGGCTTCGGCAGTGGCATCAACATAACCGTGGCGGCGAGCAGCGCGTGCAGGAGAACCGAAGTGGAAATCCCCCAGGGCGAGGCCTCGTTTCGCACCGCCAAGGCTACCGGACTCCGCAAACCGGCTATTCCCGTTCTTTGCGCAGCTTTGCCCAGTAGTCGAGCCGCTTCCTGATATCGCGCTCGAAACCACGTTCGGGCGGATCGTAGAAGGTCTGTCGACCCATTTTTTCGGGAAAATAGTCCTGGCCTGAAAAGGCGTCCGGCTCATCATGGTCGTAACGGTAGCCGGCGCCGTAATCCTCCTCTTTCATCAGCTTGGTCGGCGCGTTGAGGATATGCTTGGGCGGCAGCAGCGAGCCATGTTCCTTCGCGGCCCGCGTGGCTGCCTTGAAGGCCGTATAGACGGCGTTGGATTTCGGCGCGGTGGCGAGATAGACGGTGGCCTCGGCGAAAGCGAGCTCGCCCTCGGGAGAGCCGAGATAGTCATAGGCATCCTTGGCGGCGTTGGCGACGACCAGTGCCTGCGGATCGGCCAGCCCGATGTCCTCCATCGCCATACGCACCAGCCGGCGGCCAAGATAGAGCGGATCCTCGCCGGCATCGAACATGCGCGCCAGATAGTAGAGCGCGGCATCCGGATCCGAGCCGCGCACCGACTTGTGCAGCGCCGAGATCAGATTGTAATGGCCATCCTGGCCCTTGTCGTAGATCGGCGCACGGCGCTGGACGATGCGCTGCAGCCCTTCGGGATCGAATATCTCGCCAGGCTTGGCTGCACGCCAGACTTCCTCGGCCAATGTCAGCGATGCACGTCCGTCGCCATCGCTCATGCGGATCAGCATCGCCCGCGCCTCGTCATCGAGCGGCAGCGCCCTACCCTCCGTCTCCTCCGCCCTTATCATCAGCTTGGCGATGCTGTCTTCGCCGAGCGAATGGAAGACCATGACCCGTGCGCGCGACAACAAGGCCGCGTTGAGTTCGAAGGATGGATTTTCGGTGGTGGCGCCAACCAGGACCACCGTCCCATCCTCCATGACGGGGAGGAAAGAATCCTGCTGGGCGCGGTTGAAGCGGTGAATCTCGTCAACGAAGAGCAGCGTCTGGCGCCCGTTGGCGCGGCGCAGCTTGGCCGCCTCGAACACTTTCTTCAGATCGGCGACGCCGGAAAACACGGCCGATATCTGCTCGAACGCAAGACTGGTTTCGCCGGCAAGCAGCCTTGCCACCGTGGTCTTGCCGGTGCCGGGCGGACCCCAGAAGATCATCGACCCCAGCGAACCGGAACCGATCAGCCGGGTCAGCGCGCCATCGGGACCCGTCAGATGCTCCTGGCCGACGACCTCGCCAAGGTTTTTCGGCCGCAGCCTGTCGGCCAGCGGCCGCCCGGGCGGCACCTTTTCCGGTTCATCGACACTGAACAGATCGGCCATGCACTTCTTTTGGTTTGGAGCGCGATCCTTCAGATCGAACTCAGTAACGCAACACCTGGCGCAGTATCTGCCCGCCGCGCTCGACGGTAAAGCGCCACCAGCGCGTATCCTGCTGGGCTACCTGCGCCAGCGTTGCGGCGGTGTCGATGCTGGTGCCGTTGACCTCGCGCACGATGTCGCCCGGCTGGAAACCGAAATCGGCGGCCGGCGAATCACGGTTGATGTCGATCACCGTCACGCCCTTGAGGTCCGTGCGCAGGCCGAGCTTCTGGGCAAGCCGCGGCGACAGTTCCGAGACCTTGGCGCCCGAGAACGGGCTGCGGCCATGCAGCGTCACTTCCGAGGCTTTCGCACCCTCCGGCGCCCGCTCCAACGCGATATCCATCGCTGCCTGCTGGCCCTTGGTCAGGATCGCGAAATTCGCCTTGGCGCCGATCGACAGCGTCGCCATGCGATAGTCGAGCGCCTCGATGCTCTCGACCGGCTTGCCATTGATCTGCAGCACGACATCGCCCGGCTTCAGTCCTGCCTTGCCGGCGGGGCCTGTCGCGTCGACGGACGAGACCAGCGCCCCGGTCGGCTTTTCCATGCCGAGCGATTCGGCGATCTGCGGCGTCACAGCTTCGAACTCGGCGCCGATATAGGGCCGTTCGAAGAAATCGAGGCCGGCCTTGGCGGCATCGGCGAAAGCCCGCACCATGTTGGCTGGGATCGCAAAGCCGATACCGATCGAGCCGCCGCTGCGGCTGTAGATGGCGGTGTTGATGCCGACCAGTTGGCCGCCCATGTTGATCAGCGCGCCGCCGGAATTACCGGGATTGATGGCGGCGTCGGTCTGGATGAAATAGCCCGAGTCCGAGACGCCGATATGGCTGCGCGCAAGGGCGGAAACGATGCCGCTGGTGGTGGTCTGGCCGACGCCGAAGGGATTGCCGATGGCCAGCACCAGGTCGCCGACTTCGAGCGCGTCGGAATCGCCGATGGCGATCACCGGGAACGGCTTGTCGGACTCAATCTTGAGCACGGCAAGGTCGAGCGTTTCGTCCTTCAGCATCACCTTGCTGGCGAATTCACGGCCATCGGCGGTCGCCACCTTGACCTCGTCGGCGTCCTTGATGACGTGAAAATTTGTGACGATGACACCGCTCGGATCAACGAGCACACCCGAGCCCAGGGAAGACTGAGCACGCGGCTGGGCGCGGCCGAAAAACTCCTCGAAGAACGGATCGCCTTCGAAAGGCGATGTCACCTTGGCTGTCTGCGAGGCATAGACATTGACCACGGCCGGCGCGGTCTGCTTGACCAGAGGCGCGAACGACAATTGCACTTCCTCACGACCGAACGGCACGCGCTTGTCCGGGCCTGAAGTGGCATTCTCGCCTTCAACGCCATGCAGCAGGTCGGTCAGCACATCGGAGAGCCCCGGATCGGCGGGCTTGGCGGCGTCCTCGGCCAGCGCCTGCCGGACTGCCGGTGCGGCTGCGAACACCATGAAGGCGCAAAGCAGAACAAGGGACAGTCTTTTGGCGAGCATTCGCGAATCCTCCAAGGCGAGTTCGGGCGCATTGTCCCGACGAATGTGCAAAATGAAAGGCTAAGCCGCTGAAATCCGATTATTTTCGCGCCAATCAATAGTTTTGGGCACGGCTTGGCGCGCACAGAATATGAAAAAGGGGCCCGCAGGCCCCTTTAATTCAATCTGGAAAGGACGAAGCCTTATGCGGCCGCGGCTTCGTCCGTGCCTTCCGCCTCAAGGCGGGCGCGGTCGCCGGCGCCCTTGGCGTCGGTGTCGCGGTCGACGAACTCGATGACGGCCATCGCGGCATTGTCGCCGTGACGGAAGCCCGCCTTCATGATGCGCAGGTAGCCGCCGTTGCGGGTGGCATAGCGCGGGGCGATGGTGTCGAACAGGCGCTTGACGACGCCTTCATTGCCGATCTGCGCGATCACCTGGCGGCGGGCGTGCAGGTCGCCGCGCTTGCCGAGCGTGACCAGCTTCTCGACGATCGGACGCAAGTCCTTCGCCTTCGGCAAGGTGGTGACGATCTGCTCGTGCTCGAGCAGCGACACCGCCAGGTTGGCGAACATCGACTTGCGGTGGCTTATGCTGCGGGCGAAGCGGCGGCCTTTGAAACCGTGGCGCATGGCTCTTTTCCTTCTTCAGTTGTTCAAGAGGCCACGGCCTCTGATGGCTTTCCGCATGACCGTCGGATCGAGCGGCTCACGCCGCCGATCCTTGGAGTTCATGCTCAATATTGGTCTTCGTAACGCTTGGCGAGGTCTTCGATGTTTTCCGGCGGCCAGTCCGGCACTTCCATACCGAGGTGCAGGCCCATAGCCGCCAGCACTTCCTTGATCTCGTTCAGCGACTTGCGGCCGAAGTTCGGGGTGCGCAGCATCTCGGCTTCGGTCTTCTGGATGAGATCGCCGATATAGACGATGTTGTCGTTCTTCAGGCAGTTGGCCGAACGCACCGAAAGCTCGAGTTCGTCGACCTTCTTGAGCAGCGCCGGGTTGAAGGCGAGCTCGGTGACGGCTTCGGCGGCGACTTCCTTCTGCGGCTCGTCGAAGTTGACGAACAGGCCAAGCTGGTCCTGCAGGATGCGGGCGGCGAAAGCCACCGCGTCCTCGCCCGAGATCGAACCATCGGTCTCGATGGTCATGGTCAGCTTGTCATAGTCGAGAACCTGGCCCTCACGGGTGTTCTCGACCTTGTAGGAGACCTTCTTGACCGGCGAATAGAGGCTGTCGACCGGGATCAGGCCAATCGGCGCGTCCTCGGCGCGATTGCGCTCGGCCGGCACGTAACCCTTGCCGGTGTCGACGGTGAATTCCATGCGGATTTCAGCGCCTTCGTCCAGCGTGCAGATGACGTGGTCGGGGTTGAGGATCTCGACGTCGCCAACCGTCTGGATGTCGCCGGCGAGAACCGCACCCGGGCCCTGCTTGCGCACGACCATGCGCTTGGGGCCGTCGCCTTCCATGCGGATGGCGATTTCCTTGATGTTCAAGACGATGTCGGTCACGTCCTCGCGCACACCGGCGATGGACGAGAATTCATGCAGGACGCCGTCGATCT
The DNA here is from genome assembly GCF_004792105.1 of Mesorhizobium sp. M8A.F.Ca.ET.161.01.1.1. NCBI lineage: Bacteria > Pseudomonadati > Pseudomonadota > Alphaproteobacteria > Hyphomicrobiales > Phyllobacteriaceae > Mesorhizobium > Mesorhizobium sp. M8A.F.Ca.ET.161.01.1.1. The sequence goes on from NZ_SRTD01000001.1 coordinate 339,852, forward strand.
GCACGGCGGTGACAGCCGCACCGCGCAGCGAAGACAGAAGCACGCGGCGCAGCGCGTTGCCGAGGGTAAGACCAAAGCCACGCTCGAGCGGTTCGGCGACCAGCGTGGTCAGCGTCTTCTTCTTCGACGAGAACTCGATCTTGTTCGGCTTGATCAGTTCCTGCCAATTTTTCTGGATCATGATGCTTTCCTTCCGTTGACCCGCCACCATCCAATCGTGGCGGGCGACCTGGAATACCGTGGAGGAACGCTTTCGTAAGCGTTCGCGCGGCGTTCAATAATGTTAGACGCGGCGCTTCTTGCGCGGGCGGCAGCCATTGTGCGGGATCGGCGTCACATCACGGATCGAGGTGATGGTGAAACCGGCCGCCTGCAGGGCGCGCAGCGCCGATTCACGACCCGAGCCCGGTCCGCAGACCTCGACTTCGAGCATGCGCATGCCGTGTTCCTGGGCCTTCTTGGCAACGTCCTCGGCAGCCATCTGGGCGGCGAACGGGGTCGACTTGCGCGAACCCTTGAAGCCCTGGGCACCGGCCGACGACCAGGCGATCGAATTGCCCTGCGCGTCGGTGATGGTGATCATCGTGTTGTTGAAGGTCGAATTGACGTGGGCAACGCCCGACGAGATGTTCTTGCGTTCGCGGCGGCGAACACGTGCGGCTTCCTTGGCCATGGTAGTCCTTTCAGTTGATCTCTACACCGCCGTAATGCCAGCGGCTCCACCTTACTAAGGGAGTAGGGGAATAGGGCAGTAAGGGAGTAGGGAAAAATGCGACCCGATCGACGGGCATTCCCTACTGCCTTACTCCCCTACTCCCTTATTCCCCTAAAAAATTACTTCTTCTTGCCGGCAATCGACTTGGCCGGGCCCTTGCGGGTACGTGCATTGGTATGGGTGCGCTGACCGCGAACCGGCAGCGAGCGGCGGTGACGCAGGCCGCGGTAGCAGCCGAGATCCATCAGACGCTTGATGTTCATCGACACTTCGCGACGCAGGTCGCCTTCGACCTGGTAATCGCGGTCGATGGTCTCGCGGATCTGCAGCACTTCCGCGTCGGTCAGCTGGTTGACGCGGCGCTCGGCCGGGATGCCGACCTTGTCGACGATCTCCTGGGCGAACTTCTTGCCAATGCCGTGAATGTACTGAAGCGCGATGACGACGCGCTTGTTGGTCGGAATGTTGACGCCGGCTATACGAGCCATGTTCTTCTCTTCTCCATGTGGACCGGACAACCTTCAACAAGGTAGATCCCGGCGCTGTTCAAATTTCCCCGCGTCCGGTGGAGGCCGGCCCTTGCGGGAGTTTCCAGTTCAAAGCGACTGCCTTGCCCTTGCGGACAAGCAAAGTGCGCACCTGATAGGAAGACGGGCCGCCATACCGCAGCGAACCGTTTCCGTCAAGCTTAATCTTTAAATTCCCTTACCGCGCCTTCGCGGCCGCTGCCAGCACGGTCTCGATCTCGGCGGTCACCGCGTCGATACTGGCCATGCCGTCCACAGTCTTGAGCTTGCCCTTGGCATAGTAGTAGCCGGTCAGCGGAGCGGTCTTCTTGTAGTACTCCCGCAGGCGCTCTTCGAACACAGCGGGATTGTCGTCCTTGCGCACCGGCTGGCCGGCGGCCTTGGCATCATCGGCGCGCTTGACGATGCGGCCGACCAAGGCCCTGTCATCGACGACCAGTTCGATAACCGTATCGAGACCAATGCTGCGCTCCGAGAGCATCGATTCAACCGCATCGGCCTGCACAAGCGTACGCGGGTAGCCGTCGAGTATGAACCCCTTGGCGCAGTCGGCCTGATCGATACGTTCTGCGACGATGGCGTTGACGATGGCGTCGGATACCAGTTCTCCAGCATCCATCACCGCCTTGGCGCGCTTGCCGACCTCGGTACCCGCCTGGACGGCGGCACGCAGCATGTCACCCGTCGAGAGCTGGGGAATGCCGTGTTTTTCTACCAGTCTTTGTGCTTGTGTCCCCTTGCCCGCCCCCGGCGGCCCAAGCAAAATCAACCTCATCTGGCTTTCTTCCCCCCGCGCAGCTTCGACTTCTTGATCAGGCCTTCATACTGGTGCGCGATCAGATGACCCTGAATCTGCGCAACCGTATCGAGCGTGACACTGACCACGATCAGAAGCGATGTGCCACCAAGGTAGAATGGTACGCCAGTCGCCGAGATCAGGAACTCCGGCAGCAGGCACACCAGCACCAGATAGATGGCGCCGACGACGGTGATGCGGGTGAGAACGTAATCGATATAATCGGCGGTGCGCTCGCCCGGGCGATAGCCCGGGATGAAGCCCGAATGCTTCTTGAGCTGGTCGGCGGTGTCCTTCGGGTTGAAGACAATCGCAGTGTAGAAGAAGGCGAAGAACACGATCATCGCCGCGTAGAATGCCATGTAGAGCGGCTGGCCGTGGCCGAGCGAGGCCAGGATGGTGCTCGCCCAGGCCGGCATGTTGGTCGTCTGCGAGAAGCCGGCGACGGTGGCCGGCAGCAGGAGAAGCGACGACGCGAAGATCGGCGGGATGACGCCCGACGTGTTGAGCTTGAGCGGCAAATGCGAGGTATCGCCCTGGAACATGCGGTTGCCGACCTGGCGCTTCGGATACTGGATCAGCAGGCGGCGCTGGGCGCGCTCGAAAAAGACGATGAGCGCGATGACGACGATGGCCAGCACGATGATCGCCAGGATCAGGCCGGTCGACAGGGCGCCGGTGCGGCCGAGTTCCAGCGTGCCGGAAATGGCGTGCGGAAGACCAGCGACGATGCCGGAGAAAATGATGAGCGAGATACCGTTACCGATGCCGCGCGCGGTGATCTGCTCGCCGAGCCACATCAGGAACATGGTGCCGCCGACAAGCGTGACGACGGTGGAGATGCGGAAGAACATGCCGGGGTCGCTGACGATGCCGTTGCCGTTCTCCAGCCCCACCGAAATGCCGTAGGCCTGCACCAGCGCCAGCAGCACGGTGCCGTAGCGCGTGTACTGGTTGATGACCTTGCGGCCCTGCTCGCCTTCCTTCTTCAGCGCTTCCAGCGAGGGAATGACCGATGTCATCAACTGCATGATGATGGAGGCGGAGATGTAGGGCATGATGCCGAGCGCAAAGATCGCCATGCGCTGCACGGCGCCGCCGGCGAACATGTTGAACATGCCGAGCACGCCCTTGCTCTGCGAGGAGAAGGCCTGGGCGAAGGCATCGGGATTGATGCCGGGAAGCGGGATGTAGGTGCCGAGGCGATAGACGAGCAACGCGCCGATGGTGAACCAGATGCGTTTCTTCAGGTCCTCCGCCTTGGCGAAGGCCGAGAAATTCAGATTCGAGGCTAGTTGTTCAGCAGCCGAAGCCATGCCTGATTCTCCGCTTGGTAACGCTTGATGGCCCGTGAGGTCAGGCGGTGCGTTTCACCGAAGCTCACGAGATAAGCTCCGGGCTGTAAACATGCAAGCGGCCGCGTTGACGCGGCCGCTAAATTGAGCAGATCAAAGCGCGATCGAAAGCAAAAACGGATGCCACTCTTGCCGACCGCGCTTCAAATTGCCATTACTCGGCAGCTGCCTTTTCCGGCAGCTTGACCGACCCGCCGGCCTTTTCGATCTTCTCGATCGCGGCCTTGGAGGCGCCGGCGACGTCGAAGGCGAGCTTGGCCTTGAGTTCGCCGTCGGACAGCACGCGCACGCCATCCTTGACGCGCCGGATGACGCCGGCGGCGACAAGCGCCTCGGCCGTCACGGTTGCCTTGGCGTCGAGCTTCTTGGCATCGACGGCTTCCTGGATGCGGGCCAGCGAGACGACAACGAAGCTCTTGGCGAAGATGTTGTTGAAGCCACGCTTCGGCAGGCGCCGGTAAAGCGGCATCTGGCCACCCTCGAAGCCGTTGACGGCGACGCCGGAGCGCGCCTTCTGGCCCTTGACGCCGCGCCCGGCGGTCTTGCCCGAACCGGAGCCGATGCCGCGGCCGAGACGCTTCTTGGAGTGCGTCGCGCCGTCCTTGTCACGCAGATCGTTGAGTTTCATCTTGCTTCTCCTGCGCTTTGGCTCAGCCCTCGTCCACGACGCGGACGAGATGCTGGACGGCGGCGATCATGCCGCGCACGGAGGGTGTATCTTCCAGCGTGCGCTGCTTGTGCATCTTGTTGAGGCCGAGGCCGACCAGCGTCGCGCGCTGTTCCTTCGGACGACGGATCGGCGAGCCGATCTGCTCAACGGTGATGGTCTTGGTTGCTTTCTTGGCCATGGTCAAAATCCCTGGTCAGATCGACTATTCTTCAGCCGCAACGGCGGTGCCGCGGCGGGCCTGAAGGGTCGAATACTTGATGCCGCGCGCGGCAGCCACATCCTTGGGATGCATCTGGCTCTTCAGCGCGTCGAAGGTGGCGCGAACCATGTTGTAGGGGTTCGACGACCCCATCGACTTGGCGACCACGTCATGCATGCCGAGCGTCTCGAAGACAGCGCGCATCGGGCCGCCGGCGATGATGCCGGTACCCTGCTTGGCGGCGCGCAGCAGAACGCGGCCCGCACCCCAGCGCCCTTCGACGTCGTGATGCAGCGTGCGGCCCGAGCGCAGCGGCACGAAGATCATGTCGCGCTTGGCCGATTCAGTCGCCTTGCGGATGGCTTCCGGCACTTCGCGCGCCTTGCCATGACCGAAGCCGACGCGGCCCTTCTGGTCGCCGACGACGACGAGCGCGGCGAAGCCGAAGCGGCGGCCACCCTTGACGACCTTGGCGACGCGATTGATGTGGACGAGCTTGTCCACCATGCCGTCATCGCGCTCTTCACGCTCGCGGCCGCGGCCGCCTTCCCTACGTTCCTGTGCCATATCCTGTTCCTTGTTCTTTTCCGGAAGCACGGGTTGCTGATTGCCGGCGCCACTTTGGGTCGCCGACGGTGAAAAATCAGAAGCTGAGACCGCCTTCACGGGCAGCCTCGGCCAGCGCCTTGACGCGGCCGTGATAGATGTACGGGCCACGGTCGAAAACGACTTCCTTGATGCCGGCCTTGGTGGCGCGCTCGGCGATCAGCTTGCCGATTGCGGCGGCGGCGGCGGTATCGGCGCCGGTCTTGAGCGACCCCTTGAGGTCCTTCTCGAGCGTCGATGCGGCAGCGATGGTGTGGCCCTTGGCGTCATCGATCACCTGAACGTAGATGTTCTTCGACGTGCGGTGCACCGAAAGACGCGGACGTTCGCCGGCGACTTTCTTGATCTGGCGACGGACGCGTTGCGCACGGCGCTGGATGGCTTCCTTGGTACCCATGATGTCTTCCTTGCCTTCAAAAAACGGGGGCCGTCATATGCGGTAGGCGAAGCGCCTCCCGCGACCGCTCCCCGCGGCGTTCCACTTCCGTGGCTTGGTCCTGTCCGAAAAGTCCGCGACTTTTCCAAGCCAAGCCGATTACTTCTTCTTGCCTTCCTTGCGGACGATCTTCTCGCCAGCGTAACGGACGCCCTTGCCCTTGTAAGGCTCGGGACCGCGGTATTCGCGGATCTCCGCGGCAACCTGGCCCACCTGCTGCTTGTCGATGCCGGCCACGGTGATTTCGGTCGGCTTCGGCACGGTGATCGTGATGCCGGCCGGCGTCTCGTAGACGACATCATGGCTGAAGCCAAGAGCCAGCTGCAGGTTCTTACCCTGCAAAGCGGCGCGATAGCCGACGCCGGTGATCTCGAGCTTCTTCTCGAAGCCGTCCTTCACACCCTGCAGGATGTTGACGATCTGCGTGCGCGACATGCCCCACTTGGACCGGGCGGTCTTGGTCTGGTCGCGCGGCTGGACAGCGATCTCGCTGCCTTCCATCTTGACCAGCACTTCGTCGTTCACCACGAACTTCAGCTCGCCCTTGGGGCCCTTCGCCGTCACGGTCTGGCCGTTGACGGTCGCGGTCACGCCCTGCGGCAGCGAAACGGGTTTCTTTCCAATACGAGACATTTTGTTGTCCTCGTCACTTCTCTTGTTTCAGGTCTCTGTCTTCGGAACGATCCGAAGACCGGATTCCAATTTGCGGTGAGCTGCCAGATCAGAAGATCTGGCAGAGGATCTCGCCGCCGACGTTCTGCTCGCGTGCTTCGTGGTCGGCCATCACGCCCTTCGGTGTCGAAAGGATGGCGATGCCGAGGCCGTTGGCGACGTGCGGGATCGACTTGGCCGAAACGTAAACGCGGCGGCCGGGCTTCGAAACGCGGGCGATTTCACGCACGACCGGAGCACCGTCGAAATACTTCAGCTCGATTTCGATCTCGGACTTGCCGTTGTCGAAGTCGGTCTGGCTGTAATCGCGGATATAGCCTTCAGCCTTCAGCACGTCGAGGACGCGGGTGCGCAGACGCGAGGCCGGCGTCGAGACACTCGACTTCTTGCGGCCATAGGCGTTGCGGATGCGGGTCAGCATATCGCCGAGAGGATCGCTCAATGACATGTTATGTCCTCCTTACCAGCTCGACTTGACCAGGCCCGGGATCTGGCCGTTGTTGCCGAGATCCCGAAGCGCGATGCGCGATACTTTGAGCTTGCGATAGTAGGCACGCGGACGGCCGGTGACTTCGCAGCGGTTGCGGATGCGGATCTTGGCCGAGTTGCGCGGCAGGGCAGCAAGCTTCAGCTGAGCGCGGAAGCGCTCTTCCATCGGCTTGGACTGATCCATGATGATCGCCTTCAGCGCAGCGCGCTTGGGACCGTACTGGTCGGCAAGCTTGCGGCGCCTGTTGTTCTTCTCGACTGAGCTGGTCTTTGCCATTTCAGATTTTTCCTTTTCTCGCTGCCGTTACTGGCGGAAGGGGAAGTTGAAAGCCTTGAGCAAAGCCCTGGCTTCGTCGTCCGTCTTCGCAGTCGTACAAACGATGACGTCCATGCCCCAGATCTGATCAACCTTGTCGTAGTTGATCTCCGGGAACACGATGTGCTCCTTGATGCCCATGGCGTAGTTGCCACGGCCATCGAAGCTCTTGGGGTTCAGTCCGCGGAAGTCGCGGACGCGCGGCAGCGCGATGTTCACGAGGCGGTCGAGGAACTCGTACATACGTTCCTTGCGCAGCGTGACCTTGGCGCCGATCGGCATGTTCTCGCGGACCTTGAAGCCAGCGATCGAATTGCGGGCGCGGGTGACGACGGCCTTCTGGCCGGCGATCATCGCCAGGTCTTCGGCGGCGACCGAAGGCTTCTTCGAATCGGCGGTCGCTTCGCCGACACCCATGTTCAGCACGATCTTGTCGAGGCGCGGAACCTGCATGTCGTTGTCGTAGCCGAACTGCTCCTGCAGTGCCTTGCGAATGGTCTCGTTGTAGACCTGCTTGAGGCGCGGCGTGTTGTTGGCAGTCGCCTGCTTGGTTTGAGCCTTAGCCATTGATGACTTCTCCCGAGCGCTTGGCGACGCGCACCTTCTTGCCGTCCTTCTGGAAGATGAAACCGACGCGGGTCGGCTTGCCATCCTTCGGGTCGGCCAGCGCGATGTTCGACAGCTGGATCGGCGCTTCCTTGGTAATGATCCCGCCCTCTTGGGACTGGGACTGCTTCTGGTGACGACGGATCATGTTGACGCCGCGCACCAGCGCGGTGTCATCCTTCGGCTGAACCGAAAGGACTTCGCCCGAACGGCCCTTGTCCTTGCCGGCCAGCACGACGACCTTGTCGCCTTTTCTAATCTTTTGCATTGGTCCGGCTCCTTACAGCACTTCAGGCGCGAGCGAGATGATCTTCATGTGGTTCTTGGCGCGAAGTTCGCGCGGAACCGGTCCGAAGATACGCGTGCCGATCGGCTCTTTCTTGTTGTCGACGAGAACGGCCGCGTTCTTGTCGAAACGGATCACGCTGCCGTCCGGGCGGCGGATGTCCTTGGCCGTGCGAACCACGACCGCCTTCATCACATCGCCCTTCTTAACGCGGCCGCGCGGAATGGCTTCCTTGATCGACACCACGATGATGTCGCCCACGGAAGCGTATTTCCGCTTCGAGCCGCCCAGCACCTTGATGCACATGACACGACGCGCGCCGGAATTATCCGCCACGTCGAGGTTTGTTTGCATCTGAATCATGACTGGCCGCCTTCTTCTTTCCTAACGGGACGGGCTCGAAGCCCCTCCCCGGTCTGTCCAAAATTCGTTTGTTTACGCCTGGTCCGAGGATACGACGATCCAGCGCTTATCCTTGGAAATCGGCTTCGATTCCTGGATGAACACCTGATCGCCGACCTTGTGGGCGTTGTTCTCGTCGTGCGCCTTGTACTTCTTGGTCATGCGCACGGTCTTCTTCATCACGGGATGCGTGAAGCGCCGTTCGACCTTGACGACAACCGTCTTCTCGTTCTTGTCGCTGACGACGGTGCCCTGCAGAATGCGCTTTGGCATGGTTTTCGTCCTTAAGCCTTCTTGGCCGCGGACTTTTCCGCAGCGATGGTCTTGATACGCGCAATGTCCTTGCGAACCTGCCTCACGCGCGCGGTCTTTTCGAGCTGGCCGGTGGCCTTCTGGAAGCGCAGGTTGAACTGCTCCTTCTTCAGGCTGGCCAGGTCGTCGGTCAGCTGGTCCTGGGTCTTGGTCCGGATGTCTTCGGCTTTCATGATCAGCCCGTCCTTATTCTGCGATGCGCTGTACGAAGCGCGTCCTGACCGAGAGCTTGGCCGCGCCGAGACGCAGCGCCTCACGGGCGGTTTCTTCATTGACGCCGTCGATCTCGAACATGATGCGGCCCGGCTTGACGCGCGCCGCCCAGTAGTCGACCGCGCCCTTGCCCTTGCCCATGCGGACTTCGGTCGGCTTCGACGTGACCGGCACGTCCGGGAAAATACGGATCCAGACGCGGCCAGCGCGCTTCATTTCGCGAGTGATCGCGCGGCGGGCCGCCTCGATCTCACGCGCGGTGACGCGGTTCGGCTCAAGCGCCTTCAGCCCGAAACCACCGAAATCCAGGTTGGTGCCGCCCTTTGCGGTACCATGGATACGGCCCTTGAACTGCTTGCGGAACTTTGTGCGCTTTGGCTGCAGCATCGTTCTAACTCCAAATTCCTAAATGTCTCAGGCGTTTTCGCGACGACGACCGCGTTCGCGATCACCACCACCGCCATGCGCGGCATCGCCCTCGGTCGCACGACGCTCCGAAGCCATCGGATCGTGCTCGAGGATCTCGCCCTTGAATACCCAGACCTTGACGCCGCAAATGCCGTAGGCCGTATTCGCCTCGGCCGTGCCGTAGTCGACATCGGCGCGCAGCGTATGCAGCGGCACGCGACCTTCACGGTACCATTCCATGCGCGCGATCTCGGCGCCGCCAAGACGGCCGGCGCAGTTGATGCGGATGCCTTCGGCACCGAGGCGCATGGCCGACTGCACGGCACGCTTCATGGCGCGGCGGAACGCGATGCGGCGCTCGAGCTGCTGGGCGATCGACTGGGCGACCAGGGTCGCGTCGATTTCCGGCTTGCGCACTTCGACGATGTTGAGGTGCGTCTCGGACTTCGTCATCTCCATCAGCTTCTTGCGAAGCTTCTCGATGTCGGCGCCCTTCTTGCCAATGATCAGGCCCGGGCGCGCGGCATGGATGGTGACGCGGCACTTCTTGTGCGGGCGCTCGATCACGACCTTGGAGATCGCGGCCTGCTTGAGTTCCTTCTCAAGATACTTGCGGATCTTGATGTCCTCATGCAGCAGCTTGCCGTACTCGCCGGTGTTCGCGAACCAGCGCGAATCCCAGGTGCGGTTGATGCCGAGGCGAAGACCGATCGGATTGACTTTCTGGCCCATTATGCGGCCTCCCCTTTTTCTTCGACTTCACGAACGACGATCGTGAGGTGCGAGAACGGCTTCTCGATACGGCTGGCGCGACCGCGGCCACGAGCGTGGAACCGCTTCATGACGATCGACTTGCCGACATAGGCTTCCGCCACGATCAGCGCATCGACGTCGAGGTCGTGGTTGTTTTCCGCGTTGGCGATTGCCGATTCCAGCGTCTTCTTGACCGTGCCGGAAATCCGCTTGGCCGAAAATTCGAGATCGGAAAGCGCTGTCGCGACCTTCTTGCCGCGGATCAGCGCGGCAACCAGGTTCAGCTTCTGCGGGCTGATACGGATCGTGCGCAACACGGCGCGCGCTTCGTTGTCAGCAAGCCTGCGCGGAGCTTTGGCCTTGCCCATGATTATTTCCTCTTCGCCTTCTTATCCGCGCCGTGACCGTAATAGGTCCGCGTCGGAGCGAATTCACCGAACTTGTGACCGACCATGTCCTCGTTCACCGCGACGGGAACGTGCTTCTGGCCGTTGTAGACACCGAAGGTGAAGCCGACGAACTGCGGCAGGATGGTGGAGCGACGGCTCCACATCTTGATCACCTCATTGCGACCACCTTCACGAACCTTGTCCACCTTCTTGAGAAGGTAGCCGTCGATGAAGGGGCCTTTCCAAATAGAACGAGTCACTTGGCGTTACCTCTTCTTAGCTCTTGCGCTGATGGCGCGAGCGCAGGATGAACTTGTCGGTCGCCTTGTTGGACCGCGTCTTCTTGCCTTTGGTCGGCTTGCCCCACGGGCTGACCGGATGACGGCCACCGGAGGTGCGGCCTTCGCCGCCGCCGTGCGGATGGTCGACCGGGTTCATGGTCACGCCGCGATTGTGCGGACGCTTGCCGCGCCAAACCGTGCGGCCGGCCTTGCCGTCATTGATGTTGCCGTGGTCCGGATTGGACACGGCACCGACGGTGGCCATGCAGGAGCCGTGAACGACACGCTGCTCACCCGAGTTGAGGCGCAGGATCGCCATGCCCTGGTCACGGCCGACCAGCTGGCCGTAACCACCCGCGGAGCGGGCAACCTGGGCGCCCTTGCCCGGCTTCAGCTCGATGTTGTGGACGATGGTGCCGACCGGCATCGAGGCCAGCGGCATCGCGTTGCCCGGCTTCACGTCGACGGCTTCGCCCGCCACGATCTTGTCGCCGGGAGCCAGGCGCTGCGGAGCGATGATGTAGGACAGCTCACCGTCATCATACTTGATCAGCGCGATGAAGGCGGTGCGGTTCGGATCGTATTCGATGCGCTCGACCGTGCCGACGACGTCGAACTTGCGGCGCTTGAAGTCGATGATGCGGTACGAACGCTTGTGACCGCCGCCGATGAAGCGGGCCGTAATGCGGCCGTAATTGTTGCGGCCGCCCGACTTGGTCAGGCCTTCGGTCAGGCCCTTGACGGGCTTGCCCTTGTAGAGGCCCGAGCGGTCGACGATGACCAGCTGGCGGGTGCTCGGCGTTATCGGGTTGAATTTCTTAAGTGCCATTGTCCTGTCCTCGCGGCCTTGCTCAGAGACCCGTCGCGACGTCGATCGACTGGCCGTCGGCCAGCGTCACGATCGCCTTCTTGACGTCGCTCTGGCGGCCGATCGTGCCGCGGAAGCGCTTGATCTTGCCCTTGCGGACAAGCGTGTTCACGGCCATCACCTTGACGCCGAACAGCGCTTCGACGGCGGCCTTGATTTCCGGCTTCGACGCCTTCTTGGCGACGTTGAAGACGACCTGGTTCTGCTCGGAGGCCATGGTCGACTTTTCGGTGATCGCCGGCGAGACGATCACGTCGTAGTGACGAAGGTCGGTCATTTAAAGCGCTCCTCGAGAGCCTCGACGGCGGCCTTCGAAAGGACCAGCGTGCCGCGGCGCAGAATGTCGTAGACGTTGATGCCCTGGATGGGCAGCACGTCGATGTTGGGGATGTTGGTGGCTGCCAGCTTGAAGTTCTTGTCAAGCTCGGCGCCGCCAATCACCAGGGCGTTGGTCAGGCCCAGCGTCGCGAAATTCGCGATCAGCGCCTTCGTCTTGGCCTCGGTCAGCTTCAGCTCGTCGATGATGATGATCGACGCGCTCTTGGCCTTGGCCGAGAGAGCATGCTTGAGGCCAAGCGCACGAACCTTCTTGGGCAGTTCATGCTCATGGCTGCGAACGACCGGGCCGTGGGCCTTGCCGCCGCCGCGGAACTGCGGAGCGCGTGCCGAGTGGTGACGGGCGCGGCCCGTACCCTTCTGCTTGTACATCTTGGCGCCGGTGCGCGCGATTTCGGCGCGGCCCTTGGCCTTGTGCGTGCCCTGCTGCTTCTTGGCAAGCTGCCAGCGCACGACGCGCTGCAGGATGTCTTCGCGCGGATCAAGGCCGAAAATTCCGTCGGAAAGTTCCACCTTGCCGGCGTCTTTACCGCCGAGCGTTGTGATCTTGAGATCCATTATTCCGCTCCCTCTGTGGCCGGAGCCTCGTTCTTCGCAGCTGCCGCAACAGCACGGATCGCGGCGGGCTTCGGCGCATTGGCCGGCAGCGCCACCTTGGCCGCGTCGCGGACCAGGATCCAGGCGCCCTTCGATCCGGGAACCGCACCGCGGATCAGGATCAGGCCGCGGTCGGCGTCGGTCGAGACGATCTCGACATTCTGCGTGGTGACCCTGGTGTCGCCCATGTGGCCAGCCATGTGCTTGCCCTTGAACACCTTGCCCGGGTCCTGACGCTGGCCGGTCGAACCGTGTGTACGGTGCGATACCGAGTTACCGTGCGTCGCGCGACCACCACCCATGTGGTGACGCTTGATGACGCCCTGGAAACCCTTGCCGATCGTCGTGCCCGTCACATCGACCTTCTGGCCGGCGACAAAGTGCTCGACGGTGATCTCGGCGCCAACATCGATCATGTTGTCGGCGGAGACGCGGAACTCGGCGACCTTCGCCTTCGGCTCGACGGAAGCGGTCGCGAAATGGCCGCGCATCGCCTTCGACGTGTTCTTCACCTTGGCGAGGCCAACGCCGAGCTGAACGGCGGTGTAGCCATTCTTCTCCTGCGTGCGCTGTGCCACGACCTGGCAGTTCTCCATCTGGAGAACGGTGACGGGAACATGTTCCCCGGCATCATTATAGATGCGGGTCATTCCCACCTTCTTTGCAATCACACCTGAACGCATCGGTTCAATTCCTTTAGAGTTCCGGGCCAGGGACACCGCCCCTTACCGCGCTCTCATTCCCTTAGAGCTTGATCTCGACGTCGACGCCGGCGGCCAGATCGAGCTTCATCAAAGCATCGACGGTCTGCGGGGTCGGATCGACGATGTCGAGCAGACGCTTGTGCGTGCGCATCTCGAACTGCTCGCGGCTCTTCTTGTCGACGTGAGGCGACCGGTTGACCGTGAACTTTTCGATCCGCGTCGGCAGCGGAATGGGGCCGCGGACGTTTGCACCAGTGCGCTTGGCCGTCGACACGATTTCCTTCGTCGAGGCGTCGAGCACGCGGTGATCAAACGCCTTCAGGCGGATGCGGATATTCTGTCCGTTCATGCGTCACTTCCTTGTTCTGGCGCGGCGCGGGCAACTCCGGCGCCCGCGACAGATCGGTTTAAGTCCAAATTACTCTTTGATGGTGACGACGATGCCGGCACCGACGGTGCGGCCGCCTTCACGGATGGCGAAGCGCAGCTTCTCTTCCATGGCGATCGGCACGATCAGCTCGACATCGACCGTGATGTTGTCGCCAGGCATCACCATCTCGGTGCCTTCCG